>JAJPES010000035.1 GCA_021166725.1 Burkholderiaceae bacterium
CCGGCGGGCGGGGGGGCCGGGCGGCGGCGGGCCGCGCGGCGGGGCGGGGGCGGGCGCGCCCCGCCCCCCCGCCGGCGCCCGCCGGGCCGCCGCCCCCCCCCCCCCCCCCCCCCCCCCCCCCCCCCCCCCCCCCTGCCCATAGTCCGACAGCCTCCTAAGCGAACGATTGTACAGGGACCTCATCATGCTCGAAGGCAAGCTCGCACTCGTCACCGGATCGACCAGCGGAATCGGACTGGGCATCGCACGCTCGCTGGCGTCGAAGGGAGCGCGCATCGTGCTCAACGGCTTCGGCGATCCGGCGGACATCGAACGGTTGCGCTCCACACTGGCCGCCGACGCCGGCGTCGACGTCGATTACGAAGGAGCCGACCTGTCGAAACCCGAGGAGATCGAGGCGATGATCTCGCATGTCGATTCGCGTCACGGCGGCGTCGACATCCTCGTGAACAACGCGGGCATCCAGTTCGTCGCGCCGGTCGAGCGCTTTCCGGTGGACCGTTGGGACGCCGTGCTGGCGCTGAACCTTTCGGCCGCCTTCCACACGATGCGCATCGCGCTGCCGGCAATGAAGCAGCGCAACTGGGGACGCATCGTCAACATCGCCTCGGCGCACGGGCTCGTCGCGTCGGTCGAGAAGGCGGCGTACGTTGCAGCCAAGCACGGCCTGGTCGGGCTGACCAAGGTCGTCGCGCTCGAAACCGCTGGCACCGGCATCACCTGCAACGCGATCTGCCCCGGCTGGGTCCTCACGCCGCTGGTCGCCAAACAGATCGACGCGCGCGCCGAAGCGAGCGGACGCCCGGTGGAAGAGGAGAGGCGCAGCCTGCTGCTCGAGAAGCAACCGTCGGGCGAGTTCGTCACGCCCGAGCAGATCGGCGAGTTGACCGCATTCCTCTGCTCGCCGGCCGCCGAACAGGTGCGCGGCGCGGCGTGGTCGATCGACGGGGGCTGGACGGCGCAATAAGTTCGGCATCGGCGACGCGCACGCGCCAGTAGCGGAGGTCGTCGACGCGAGAGCGCGCGATGCGGGGTGCGCTCGCGGGCGCGTATTCGATCGTGATCGCCCCGTCGCGATCGCTGCGCAGGATCTCGATGCCGGCACTGCGATAGCGATCGACGACGCGAGCGGCTGGGTGGCGGAAACGGTTGCGATAGCCGTTCTGCACGATCGCGTGGTGCGGCGCGACGGCGGCGAGGAACTCCGCGCTCGACGACGAATTGCTACCGTGGTGCGGCACCAGCAGCAGGTCGGCGCGCAGGCCTTCGATGCCGAAGCGCTCGACGAGCGCGCGCTCCTGCCCCGCTTCGAGGTCTCCGGCGAGCAGCACGGTGGCCGACGGCGACGAGATGCGCAGCACGCAACTCGACGCATTGGTCGGCGAACGCACGCCGCGCGGCTTCTCCGGCCCGGGATGCAGCACGTCGAACTCGACGTCGCCCCAGCGCCATGCCTGTCCGCGGATGCAATCGACGAAGGGCCGGCCGGCCTTGCGCGCCGCGTGCTCGGCCGGCAGCGTTCCGCCGATCCAGTCGAAGCGCAGCCCGCGCAACAGGCTGGGCAGACCGCCCGAGTGGTCGGAATCGAGGTGCGAGACGACGATGGCATCGACTCGATCGATGCCGCGCGCGCGCAGATACGGAATGATCACGCGCGTTCCGGCGTCCGAGTCCCCGCCCCAGGCCGGACCCGCGTCGTAGAGCAGTCGGCGCCCGGCGGCCTCGACCAGCACGGCACTGCCCTGCCCCACGTCGAGCGCGACGATGCGCAGCGCGCCCGCCGCAGGCGGTTGCGTCGACGCGCCGAGCATCGGCAGCAAGCCGGCGAGTGCGAGCTCGCGCGCCGCGATGCGCACCGGCGCGAGCAGCACCGTCACCGCCACGACGCAGGCGACGAGCGCCGTCGCCGACGGCGAGGCGACGACGGCGATCGCCCACGTCGAGTCGGACAGCAGCGCGATCGCATCAAGCAGCCACGCCGTGGCCATCGCAGCGACGACGAGCATCGGATCGCCGACGCCGGGCAGCCACGGCAGCAGCCCCGCACCGGCGATCGCCAGCGGCGTGATCAGCGCCGAGACGAGCGGAATGGCGAATGCGTTGGCGAGCGGACCAACCAGCGAGACGCTTGCGAAGAACAGCGCCCCCAACGGCACGAGCGCAAGCGAGGCCGCCCATTGCGTGCGAAGCGCCTCCGCGAGCAGGTCGAGAATGCGACGTCCGCGTCCGAGCGCGTGGCGCGGCTCGCGCGCGCGCCCGCCGGCGGCGCACCAGGCGATCGCCGCCACCGACGCGAACGAGAGCCAGAAGCCGGCCGCCAGCGGTGCCCACGGATCGAACAAGGTGACGACGCCGGCGGCCAGCGCCAACACGCGCGAGATCGATCGCGTGCGTCCGGTGAAGAGCGAGACGCCGGCCACCGCCAGCATCCAGCAGGTGCGCTGCGCCGGAATCCCCCAGCCGGCAATGCCGGCATAGGCGAACGCGACGAGCACGCCGAACAGCCACGCGAGCCGGCGCGCCGGCCAGCGCAACAGCAGGCCGCTGGCGGCCGCTGCGCGCGTGTGCAACAGGCGGCGCGCGACGGCGACGGCGATTCCGGCGAGCATCGTGATGTGCAGGCCGGAGATCGACATCAGATGCCCGATGCCGGTGCGGTTGAAGGCGTCCCACCAGCGTGTGCCGATCGCCGCCTGGTCGCCGACGACGAGTGCAACGAGCACGTCGGCGGCCTCGGGGCGTGCGCCGGCCAGCGCCGCGCGCATCGCGTCGCGCAACTGCAGGCGCGCGCGCTCGAAGCCGACCGCGACGCTCCAGGCGAGTCCGTCGAGCCGCTCGTTGGGCACTGCGCCCTTGCGCGCGCCGCGCACGCTGCCGTTCGCCGCGATTCCCTCTTCGAGCGAACGCAGTTCGGCGTCGAAGGCGTTCGGGTTGTGCAGCGCATGCACGCGCTTCAGGCGCACGGTGAAACGCCAGCGCTCGCCGGGCTCGACGCGCATCGGCCTCGAACGAAGGTCGAAGGAGTGCCAGCCCAGGCGGATGCGCGCGCCGCGCGGGCAGTCGACGGCGTGGTCCAGGCAGTCGTCGATGTCGAAGACGAAACGCGTGGAACGCGCATCCACCAGCGGCATCGACGCGACCCGCCCGACGACGACGAAATCGCGCCCTTCCTGTGCGGGGTCGATGCGCTTCGACAACGCAGCATCGGCGGCAATCACCGTTGCGCCGGCGGCAGCCGCGAGCATCGCCACCCAGCGCAGCGCCGGCCGGTCGATCGCCGCGACGAGCGCGACGACCACCCCCGCGCCGAGCAGCGCCCATGCGAGCGCGCTCGGCGGCAGCGCAGGCAAGCGGTGTACGGCGAGCGCGGCGACGACGACCGCCGCCGGCAGCGGTGCGGCGGCGAGGAGCGAAAACGGCAGGCGCATCGTCCGATGCTAGGCGCGCGCTCGCGCGCGCGGCATCGGCTCGATCGCCTAGGAAGAGCGTCGCAGTCGGTGCGCGCGCTGCGCCGCTACGCCGGCGGGCGAGTCCAGTGCACGCGCCAGCCGCGGCAACGCGCGCAACGCGTTTTCAGCGGTCTGCGCGATCGCCTGCTCGCGCGAAATCGAGCGCAGGCCGGCGAACACATCGGCGATGCGCGCGACCTGCGCCGGTTCGTTGCGCTCGCGCGCGATCCATTCGGGCGCGATGTCCGGCGCGTCGGTCTCGAGCACGTGCGCGTGCGAGGGCAGTTCGCTCGCCAACCGGCGGATGCGCAGCGCGCGGTCGAAGGTCATCGCGCCGCCGAAGCCGAGCGCGAAGCCGAGCTCGAGATACTGCGTCGCCTGCTGCACGCTCGCGTTGAACGCATGCGCGATGCCGGTCAACGGTCGCACGCGGCGCAATTGCGCGAGTACGAGGTCGTGCGCACGCCGCACGTGCAGGAGCACCGGAAGCTCGAACTCGCGCGCGATACGCAACTGCTCGGCAAGAAAATGCTGCTGGCGCTCGCGATCCTGGCCCTCCATGAAGAAGTCGAGCCCGATCTCGCCGATGGCGACGAAGGCGGCATCGGCCATCGAATCGGCAACGCGCTCGCGCAGCAGTACGAGGTCGTCGGCACTCGCCCGCTCGACGAACAGCGGGTGGATGCCGAGCGCATACGCCAGGCGCCGATCCACGCCGGCCAGCGCGCGCACCGTATCGTGGTTCGAAGGCGCGACGGCGGGAACGACGATCGCGTCGACGCCGGCGGCGAAAGCGCGCGCGAGCACGGCTTCGCGGTCAGCGTCGAACTCGGCCGCATCCAGATGGCAGTGCGTGTCGATCAACATGAGCGCGCTGCTTCAGCGCGCGGCGCCCGCGCCCCGCACGATGAACGAGTCCGCACGCGCGCGGGTTTCCTCCGGTACGAAACGTCCGTCGCGCAACTGCAGCGTCCGGTCGGCGCGCGACGCCAGATCGAGGTCGTGCGTGACGACCACGAAGGCGATGCCCAGCTCCTTCGACAACGTCTCGATCAGCGCATACACCTGTCGCGCCGTCTGGCTGTCGAGGTTGCCGGTGGGCTCGTCGGCCAGCACGCAGCGCGGCTGGGTGACCAGCGCGCGCGCGAGCGCGACCCGCTGACGCTCGCCGCCCGACAGCTCGCCGGGCTTGTGCTCGACGCGCGCCGCCAGCCCCACCCGGGCCAGCATCGCCGCCGCCTGCGCGTTGGCGTTCGTCGGATCGCTGCGCCGGATGCGCAACGGCATCGCCACGTTCTCCAGCGCCGTGAACTCGGGCAGCAGGTGATGGAACTGGTAGACGAAGCCGAGCAGCCGGTTGCGCCGCTCGCCCAGCTCCGCCTGCGACAGCGCGCCGATCGGTTCGCCCTCCCACAGCACCTCGCCGGTGGTGCAGGAATCGAGCCCTCCGAGCAGGTGCAGCAGCGTGCTCTTGCCCGAACCCGAGGCGCCGATGATCGCGACGCGCTCGCCGGAATGCACCGCGAGATCGACGCCGTGCAGCACCGGGACGACGAGGTTGCCGTGGCCGTAGACCTTGTGCACCTCGCGCGCGAGCACGACCGGATCGGCGCAGGCGTTCATTCGTAGCGCAACGCCTCGGCGGGTCGCACGCGCGAAGCTCGCCAGCTCGGATACAGCGTGGAAGCGAAGGCCAGCACGCAGGCGGTCAGGCCGATCGTGGTGACGTCGTGCCAACGCAGGTCGCTGGGCAGATGGTCGATGAAATAGATTCCCTTGGGCAGCACCTGGAAGCCGAACAGGTTCTCGAGGAAGCCGACGACGCCGCCGATGTTCAGCGCGACGACGACGCCGACCACGATTCCGATCAGCGTGCCGAGCAGGCCGACCGAGGCGCCCTGCACGACGAAGATGCGCATGATGCTGCGCGGCGTCGCGCCGAGCGTGCGCAGGATCGCGATGTCCGACTGCTTGTCGGTAACCGTCATCACCAGCATCGATACCAGGTTGAACGCGGCCACCGCCATGATCAGCGTGAGGATGATGAACATCATCCGCTTCTCGATCTGCACGGCGGCGAACCAGTTGCGATTCTCCGAGGACCAGTCGCGCACATAGACGTCGGGCCCGAGAGAGGCGGCGAGTTCGGCGGCGATCTGCGGCGCCTCGAGCATGTCGGTCGTCTTCAGCCGCACGCCGGTGACGCCCTGCACGCGAAAGAGCTTCGCTGCGTCCTCCAGGTTCATCAGCAGCAGGCTGGTGTCGTATTCGTAGTGCCCTGAAACGAAGACGGCGACGACGGTGAGCTGGCGCAGTCGCGGCACGAGTCCTGCCGGCGTCGCCGTGCCCTGCGGAGCGATCAGCGTGATCTTCGAGCCGGGCTCGAGCAGCAGCTGGTTCGCCAGTTCGCGGCCGACGGCCACGCCGAAGGAACCCGGCTTCAGGTCGTCGAGGTTGCCCTGCAGCATGTGCTTCGCGAAGTCGGCGACGCGGGGCTCGATTGCCGGATCGATGCCACGCACGAGCACGCCGCGCACGCTGTCGTCGTGCGTGAGCATCGCCTGCCCCGAAACGTAGGGGGCGCCGGCAACGACGCGCGGGTTGCGTTCGGCCTTCTCGAGCACCGAGCGCCAGTCGAGCATCGGCGCGCCGGCCGCGAAGATTTCCACGTGCGCGAGCACCGACAGCATGCGATCGCGCACTTCCTTCTGGAAGCCGTTCATCACCGACAGAACGATGATCAGCGCGGCGACACCGAGCGCGATGCCGGCGATCGACAGCATGGAGATGAACGAGATGAAGCCGTTGCGTCGACCCGCCCGGCGGCTTGCCCGGGTGTAACGCAGGCCGATGAAGAGTTCGTATGGAAGGGACATCGGCGGGTGCGCCGTCGTGAAGCGGCGGGACCGCGATTCGATTCGGCGGAGGCCGCAGTTTGCCACAGAAGTGCCCTAGAATCCGGCAGTGACTCTCACGATCCTGTGCGCCGGCGCGTTGGCGCCTCCCGGTGCGCAGCGAGCCGCGCTCGAAGCCGATCCCGCTGCCGCGGCCCCGTCTGCGCTGGCCGCCACGCAACTGCGCGACCGCATGCGCGACGCGTCCGCCGCACGCCTTGCTCCACTTCCGCGCGCCTCCACCTTCGTGCAGCGCCTGCGCCGTGCACGCGTCGTCGCGCGAGAGCGCAACGACGATGCGGCGCCCGCCGAACTGCCCGACGAACGATGGCTGCGCGAGCGTTTCGCGCTCGACGGCGCGGTTGCCGCGTGCGTGCTTCCCTGCGACGCCGGCAGCGACCGGGCACCGCTCGTCATCCGCCCGGTTCACCTGCATCTGGGCCTCGATCACCTGGTGCTCGCGCCGCCCGCGCGCGCGACTCCCGATGACGAAGAGGCGCGCACGCTCGCGGCCGCAGCGAACCGCTGGCTCGAAGAGGATGGGCTCGAGCTGGTTGCGGCGCGCGCCGACGCGTGGCGCATCGACGCGCACGACGATCGGGCGCGTACGACGCTGGCCGACTTCGCCGCGCTGCGCGCGCCGAGCACGCGCGTCGCAAGCGGGCGCAACGTCTCGGCATGGCTGCCGCAGGGCGAAGCGGCGTCGCGCTGGCGGGCTTTCGAGAATCTCGTGCAGATGGCCTGGTTCGAGCATCCGCTGAACGAAGACCGCGTTCGCGCCGGCCGGTTGCCGGTCAGCGGCGTGTGGCTCGAAGGCCGTGCAGGCGTTGCACGGGCGCGGCCTTTCGAATCGGTGCGCACCGACGACCTCGCCGTGGCCGGGCTCGCGCAGCGCGCCGGGTCGCGCGTCGAAGCCTTCGATGCCGGCGCCCTGCCTGCGCAGCACACGCTGGTCGATGCAGGCTTCTGGAAGGAGACGCTGGCCGAAGGCGACGCCGAGGGTTGGAACGACGCGTGGCTCGCTTTCGACCGATGGTTCGAACGCGAGGCAACGGACGCTTCGCCGATCCGTCTCGTGCTCACCGGCGAGCGCGAATGGGTCGAGCTTGCCTTCGCCAATGCGGATCGCTTCAAGCCATGGCGTTCGGTCACTCGTGAAACGCTGCTCGAGCGCGCGCGATGAAGCTGCGCAGACCGCGGTGAACCCGAACCCGACCCCGCGCATCGTCGCGCGCGTCGCATCGACCGAAGCGCAGCACAGGCTGATCGACGCGGGCGTCGCACCGGTGCTGGCGCGCCTGTACGCGGGGCGAGGCATCGACGACGCGGGCGCACTGTCGCGCGACCTCGCGCGGCTGCTGCCGCCGCAACCGATGAAAGGCATCGCCGACGCCGCCCGGTTGCTCGCCGATGCCATCGAATCCGGCGCCCGCCTGTGCGTGATCGCCGACTACGACTGCGACGGCGCCACTGCCTGTGCGGTGGCGCTGCGCGGTCTGCGGCTGCTCGGCGCACGCGCCGACCGGATCGACTACCTCGTGCCGAACCGCTTCGAGCACGGCTACGGGCTTTCGGTGCCGATCGTCGAACTGGCCGCGGAACACCCGCGGCTCGGTCGTCCCGACTGGCTGATCACGGTCGACAGCGGAATCGCCAGCGTCGACGGCGTGAACGCTGCGCGCGCGCTGGGCATGCGCGTGATCGTCACCGATCACCACCTTGCCGGCGAGCGTCTGCCCGACGCCGACGCGATCGTGAACCCGAACCAGCCGGGTTGCCCCTTCGCGAGCCGCCATCTCGCCGGCGTGGGCGTGGCGTTCTACCTGCTGCTGGCGGTGCGTGCCGAACTGCGTGCGCGCGACCCCGCTTCGGCGGCGGCGCGCGCGCCGCTGCAGTCGCTGCTAGACCTCGTGGCGGTCGGCACGATCGCCGACCTCGTCCCGCTCGACGAGAACAACCGGCGCCTGGTCGCCGCCGGCCTGCAGCGGATCCGCGCGGGGCGAGCGCATGCCGGCCTGCGCTCGCTGCTGCACGTGGCCGGCCGTGACGAGCAGCGCACGACGAGCGCCGACCTCGGCTTCGCGCTCGGCCCTCGCATCAACGCCGCCGGGCGCCTGGCCGACATCTCGCTCGGCATCGAGTGCCTGCTCAGCGACGACGAGTCCCGCGCGCACGAACTCGCGGTGGCGCTCGACGCGATCAATCGGGAGCGGCGCGGCATCGAACGGACGATGCGCGAACAGGCGCTGGCCGCACTCGATGGTCTAGAGGCATTGCCTGCGTCGCGCGACGCCTTCGTCCTGTACCAGCCTCAATGGCACGAAGGACTCGTCGGTCTCGTCGCCTCGCGCATCAAGGATCGCGTTCATCGCCCGGTGGTCGCGCTCGCGCCTTCGGCGGGCGACGCTGCCCTGCTGCGCGGCTCGGGACGCTCGATTCCGGGCGTGCACCTGCGCGATGCGCTCGACTGGATCGACAAGAAGGCAGCCGGCCTGCTGCTGCGCTTCGGCGGACACGCAATGGCGGCGGGATTGACGATCCGCGCGCAGCACGTCGAAGACTTCACCGCGCTGTTCGAGCGCGCCGTGCAGGCCTTCGCCGATCCGGCGTGCTTCGCGCGGTCGCTGCTCACCGACGGGCCGCTCGAACCGGCGAGCATCGACCTGTCGCTCGTCGCGTGCCTGGACGCCGAGGTGTGGGGCCAGGCCTTTCCGCCGCCGCTCTTTCACGACGAGTTCGTCGTTGCGCGACAGGCGGTGGTCGGCGAGCGGCACCTGCGCGTCGAGTTGCGCACGCGCTGCGGCCGGCGCCTCGACGCGATCGCATTCGGACGCACCGAGCCGCTCGCCTCGCGTTCGCAGGTCGCCTATCGGCTGGTGCGCGACGACTACCGCGGCGTCGCCACCGCCCGACTGGTGATCGAGGCGGCCGAGGCGATCGACGACGAATAGCGATCGACGCCGAAGCGGCCCGCGCAAACGATCGTTCGCTGCCTCTATAATGCGCGGTTCACTGCAATGCGTCGCACTCCATGGAAGCCGAGCGCCAGAACCAACTCGAATCTCTGATCGACGACCTGCGCACGCGCGTGGGCGAGTTGCGGAGGTATCTTTGACTACGACGCGAAGAAAACGCGTCTCGAAGTAGTCCAGCGCGAGCTCGAAGACCCCGGCGTCTGGAACGACGCGGCGCACGCGCAGGCGCTGGGACGCGAGAAGAAGTCGCTGGAAGCGGTCGTCGAGCGGCTTTCGTCGATCGATGCACGCACCGCCGACGCGGCCGAGTTGTTCGAGATCGCCGCCGGCGAGGACGACGACGACACGCTCGTCGCCGTCGAGTCCGACGTGCGCGGCGTCGAATCCGAGGTGGAAGACCTCGAATTCCGCCGGATGTTCTCCAACCCGGCCGACCCCAACCCGTGCTTCATGGAGATCCAGGCCGGCGCCGGCGGCACCGAGGCGCAGGACTGGGCAGCGATGCTGTTGCGCCAATACCTGCGCTACTGCGAACGCAAGGGCTTCCAGACCGAAGTGCTCGAGGAATCGCCCGGCGACGTAGCCGGCGTCAAGGGCGCGACGATCCGCGTGGACGGCGAATACGCCTACGGGTTCCTGCGCACCGAAACCGGCATCCACCGACTCGTGCGCAAGTCGCCGTTCGACTCGAGCGGCGGGCGGCACACGTCGTTCGCGTCGGTGTTCGTCTATCCGAAGGTCGACGACTCCATCGCCATCGACATCAACCCGGCCGACCTGCGCATCGACGTCTATCGTGCATCGGGCGCGGGCGGGCAGCACGTGAACAAGACCGAGTCGGCCGTGCGCATCACGCACAATCCCACCGGCATCGTCGTGCAGTGCCAGAACGATCGCTCGCAGCATCGGAATCGCGACGAGGCGATGGACATGCTGCGTGCACGACTCTACGAGCTCGAACTGCGCAAGCGGCAGGCCGAGCAGGACAAGGTCGAGGCCGGCAAGACCGACATCGGCTGGGGTCACCAGATCCGCTCGTACGTGCTCGACAACTCGCGCATCAAGGACCTTCGCACCGGCGTCGAGATCAGCGACACGCGCTCGGTGCTGGACGGCGATCTCGACGAATTCATCTCGGCGAGCCTCAAACAGGGAGTCTGACCGGTGAGCGAACGCGCCAGCGAGAACGAGACACCTGCGTCGATCGACGAGATCCGCGCGCGCGACGAGAACGCGATCGTCGCCGAGCGCCGCGCCAAGCTCGCGCGGCTGCGTGACGAAGGCGTCGCCTTCCCGAACGATTTCGTACCGGCGCATCGCGCCGGCGCACTGGCCGAACACTACGGCTTCAAGACACGCGAGCAGCTCGAGCGCGAGGGCGTCGAGGTCACGCTGGCCGGCCGCATCGTGCTCAAGCGCGTGCAGGGCAAGGCGAGCTTCGCGACGATCCAGGACGCCACCGGACGCATCCAGCTCTACCTGAACGACCAGGGCGTCGGTGCCGACGTGCACGCCTCGTTCAAGCACTGGGATCTCGGCGACATCGTCGGCTGCCGCGGCGTGCTTTTTCGCACGATGAAGGGCGAGCTGACGGTGAACTGCAGCGAGATCCGCCTGCTCTCGAAATCGCTGCGTCCGCTGCCCGACAAGTTCCACGGCATCGCCGACCAGGAACTGCGCTACCGGCAACGCTACGTCGATCTCATCGTCACCGGCGAGACGCGCGACACCTTCGTTGCGCGCAGCCGCACGATCGCGGCGATCCGCCGCTTCATGGACGGCAACGACTTCCTCGAGGTCGAGACGCCGATGCTGCACCCGATTCCGGGCGGCGCGTCGGCACGGCCCTTCGTCACGCACCACAACGCGCTCGACCAGCAGATGTTCCTGCGCGTGGCGCCCGAGCTCTACCTGAAGCGGCTGATCGTCGGCGGCTTCGAGCGCGTCTACGAGATCAACCGCAACTTCCGCAACGAAGGCATCAGCCCGCGCCACAACCCCGAGTTCACGATGCTCGAGTTCTACGCAGCCTACACCGATTACCGGTGGCTGATGCCGTTCACCGAGGAGCTGCTGCGCGAAGCGGCGCGCGCGGCCGCCGGCACCACCACCGTCTCCTACCAGGGGCGCAGCGTCGATCTGGCGCGGCCCTTCGCGCGGATGACGATCGGCGAGGCCATCCTGACGCACGCACCGCAGTACACCGCAGCGCAGCTCGAGGACGAAGACTTCCTGCGCGCGGAACTCGCACGGCTCGGCGAGGACGTGCAGGCGCCGGCGCTGCGCTCGGCCGGCGTGGGGGCGCTGCAGCTCGCGCTGTTCGACGAGGTTGCCGAGCACAAGCTGTGGGAACCCACCTTCATCGTCGACTACCCGGTCGAAGTCTCGCCACTGGCGCGCGGCTCCGACACCCGCGCCGGCGTCGCCGAGCGCTTCGAGCTGTTCATCACGGGTCGCGAGATCGCCAACGGCTTCTCGGAGCTGAACGACCCCGAGGACCAGGCGCAGCGTTTCCTCGCGCAGGTACAGGCGAAAGACGCGGGCGACGACGAGGCGATGTACTTCGATGCGGACTACGTTCGTGCACTGGAATACGCGATGCCGCCCACCGGCGGTTGCGGCGTCGGCATCGACCGCCTGATGATGCTGCTCACCGACAGCGCGAGCATCCGCGATGTCGTGCTGTTCCCCGCGCTGAAGCGCGAAGACTGACCTTTCGCCGCCGCTTCCCGCCGCCGTGTCGCTGTCCCCGGTCGGCGCCGCCGTTGCCGCCCTCGGCGTAACGCAGATCGTCGGCTGGGGCACGACGCACTACCTGCCGGCGATACTCGCCGATTCGATCGCCGCCGGAATCGGCACCGGCCCGACGCTGGTGCTCGGCTCCTTTTCCTGGGGGCTGCTGATCGCCGGCGTCAGCGCTCGCGCCAGCGGACGCCTGATGGACCGCTACGGCGCACGGGCGGTGATGACGATCGCCTCGGTGCTCGTCGCGCTCGGCCTGTTCGCGATGTCGTTCGCGCACGGCGCGCTGCTGCTCTTCGTCGGTTGGACGCTGATCGGCCTGGCGATGCGCTCGGTTCTCTACGACGGCGCCTTCGCCGCCATGGCCGCGCTCGCCGGGCCGCAGGCGCGACGCGCGATCTCGCTGCTCACCCTCTTCGGGGGACTCGCGTCGACCGTGTTCTGGCCGCTCGGCGGTTGGCTCGACGCGCACTTCGGCTGGCGCGCGACGCTGCAGGTCTACGCGCTGCTCAACCTCGTGCCCTGTGCGCTGCTGCACGCCCGCTTCGCCGGAGCGCGGCGGCCGGCCAGCGTCGCGCACGAAACGGAAGCAGCCGCACCGGTCGTGCAGGAGCGGCATACGCGTCACGCGCTGCGCCTGGCCGCCCTCGCGTTCACGCTGCATGCCTTCGTGCAATCGGCGATGGCCGCGCATCTGGTCGGCCTGCTCGGCGGCTTCGGCTTCGGCGCGGCGGTTACGGTCTCGGCAGCTTCGCTGATGGGTGTTGCGCAGGTGCTGGCGCGGATCGCCGAGATGATGCTGCAACGCCGAATGAGCGCGGTCGCCGTCGCGGTGCCTTCGGTCGCGCTGTTGCCGGCGTCGTTCGCGATCGCGCTGGCTCTGCCGGCCAGCACCGCGAGCGCGGCGCTGTTCGTGCTCACCTACGGCTGCGCGAACGGGCTGATGACGATCGTGCGCGGCGCCCTCCCGCTGGCGGTGTTCGGCAGCGCCGGCTACGCAGAACGGCTCGGTCGGATTGCCGCCCCCGGCTTCGTCGCCGCCGCGGCGGCGCCCGTGCTGTTCTCGGCGCTACTCGAGTCGATGGGCTCGGACGCCGGTCTCGCGCTGCTGGGCGTACTCGCGCTCGGCGCGCTCAGCGCCATCGTCGCGCTCACCGGAATGACGCGCCGCAGCCTGCGGCCCGCCTGAGCCTGCCGGTTCAGGCGGCGAACGACTCGCCGCAACCGCAGGTGGCCTTCACGTTCGGGTTGTGGAACTTGAAGCCTTCGTTCAGCCCTTCGCGCACGAAATCGAGCTCGATGCCGTCGAGATACGGCAGGCTTTTCGGATCGATGAGCACTCGAACGCCGTTCGATTCGTATTCGACGTCGTCGGCCCGCCGCTCATCGGCGAACTCGAGCTGATACGACAGGCCCGAGCAGCCGGACGCCTTCACGCCCACGCGCAGGCCCAGGCCGCTGCCGCGCCGCTCGAGCGAACGCGCGACGTGGCGCGCCGCGGCTTGCGTAAGACGGATTCCCTTCGCCGGTTCTACCATTCGACTCCCCAGATGCCCGGGCGCCGGACCTGCCGGAAATGCGACAGAGCCGCCCGCGGCGCTCGACGAGGGTCGGCGCCGGGCGGCCGGCACTCAGAGCGTAGTGATGCGACCCTTCTCCAGCTTGATCGGCTGCAGCGTCGAGGTCGGGAACTCGAGCGCAGCGCGATGCTCCTTCAGCACCGAGATCTCCCTCGGATGCGACTTCGTTTCACGACCCTTCTGCTGCTCGACGAGGTCGGCGAGCGAAACCGAGTCAAGGTACTCGATCATCCGTTTGTTCAGATTCGTCCATAGCTCGTGCGTCATGCACGGACCGTCGTCGTTCTGGCAATTCTCCTGGCCGCCGCATTGCGTGGCATCGAGCGGCTCGTCCACGGCGAAGATCATGTCTGCGACCGTGACGTCCTTCATCGGACGCGCCAGCGTGTAGCCGCCCCCGGGCCCGCGCGTACTCTCGACCAACTCGTGACGCCGCAGCTTGCCGAACAACTGCTCGAGGTACGACAGCGAAATCTTCTGTCGCTGGCTGATGCCGGCGAGCGTGACCGGACCGTGATGCTGCCGCATCGCAAGGTCGATCATCGCGGTGACCGCAAAGCGTCCTTTCGTGGTGAGTCGCATGGAGAGCTCCGAGTAGTGGACTAGTTTAGTCTGATATTGGCGATTGTCTACTTCGGCAGTGGGAAATCTTTCCGGAAAGTCGGAAACGATTTCCGCTTTTCCTTTCCTTCCTGTCGCCGGCTTACCCCTCGCAGCGAATTCACGACACGGTGTTGCGGGTACTGTCCTCGTCCGCAGCCCGGATCGCAACCCCTGGAGCGATGGAGTGCCCGAACCAGTAGCATTTCAGGGTCCCGGGTAGGGAAATCCCCAGCGCAAAGGCATCACGTCGAAAGGGCCTTTGCCGCGGCCGGCGGCCGATGACCGCCCGCGCCGCCCTTGCTACGATCAGCGCCAGGTGTCCAGACGAGACGCGACACGCGACGAGAACGTACGGAGGAGACATGCCCGGATTCACGAAGGCGAGAGGTCTGTTGCTGTCGGTCGCGGCCGCTTTCTCGCTCGCCGCCTGCGGCGGCGGAGGCGCAGGCGAAGATGCGACGCTCATGTTGAAAGGCGCAGACGGAACAGGAGTCCCCTTCGCCAGGCGCCCGGTCCACACGTCGTTCGGCCTTCTTGCGGGCGTCGGCGACGATGGAAGCGGAACGCTGTCGTGGAAGGGAATTCCCTTTGCGAAACCGCCGGTGGGAGATCTGCGCTGGAAGGCACCGACGGATCCGCAGGCATGGAAAGGGCAGCGCGACGCCACGGCCTTCGGGAGCGCGTGCATCCAGAACGGGCGCATCTACGGGCCTGGAGCCAACAATCGCTACGACGACACCATCGCGAGCACGCTGAATACGCCGGTGGGCAGCGAAGATTGCCTGACGCTGAACATCTGGCGCCCGGCCAGTCGCGAGCGCGACCTTCCGGTCATCGCCTTCGTCTACGGCGGCAGCAACATCTCCGGCTACACGGCCGACCCGACCTACGACGGAGCCACGCTGGCGAAGGCGGCCAACGCCGTGGTCGTCACGATGAACTACCGGGTCGGCGTGCTCGGCTTCTTCTCGCTGGATCAACTGAAGGCCGGCGACGGCTCGCCCGGCGACTCCGGCAATTTCGCGCTGCTCGACATCGTGCAAGCGTTGAAGTTCGTCCAGCGGGACATCGCGCAGTTCGGTGGCGACCCCTCCAACGTGACGCTGATGGGTCAATCGGCCGGCGCCATCAACGTGTGGGCGCTGATGACTTCGCCGCTGGCGGATTCGCTCTTCCACAAGGTGGTGCCGCTCAGCGGAGGAATCTCCACGGCGGCGACGCTGCCTACCGGTTCGATTCCGATCATCAGTCCGGCGGCAACCTACAGGGCGCAGGCAAACCAACTCCTGTATGAACTGCTGATCGCCGACGAACGCGCCACCGATGCGGCCGGCGCACAGGCGGTCGTCGCCGGCATGACCGACGCGCAGGTCGCCGATTACATGCGCTCGAAGAGCGCAGCGACGATCCTCACCACGGTGCTCACGAAGCTTGCGGCGAAGGGGCTGTCGGGCTCGGGGCCGATTCCGGACGGCAGCGTGCTGCCGGTCGATCCGATCGCCGCGATCGAGGCGGGGCAGTATCGGGCGGTGCCGGTGCTGGCCGGCAATACGCGCGACGAGGGAAAGCTGTTCGCGCCGTTCCTTGCGCTTTTCGGCGGACCTCCCGGCTTCATCATGGACGACGCGACGCGTTTCCGTCTGATGGCGAACTTCGACCCGAACGCGCCCCAGCCCGACCTGATCGCCGACATCGTCAATCCCGCGTACCTGCCGGTCGACAAGCCCGGCGGATGGACGGCGCTCACCGAACTGCTCGACGACGTCTTCATGACGGTCAACCGCATCGACGTGCTCGACGCGGTGAAGTCGCGCCAGGCGAACGTCTGGTTCTACCGCTTCGACTGGGACGAGGAGCCCGCGCCGTGGAACGACGTGTACGGCGCAGCCCACGCGTTCGACCTGCCGTTCGTCTTCGGCAATTTCGGACCTTCGCTCTTCTCGAACGCGGCGAACAGCAAGGCCAACGAGCCCGGGCGACTGGCGTTGTCGGCGGCGATGATGCAGAGCATTGCCGCCTTCGCACGGACCGGCGATCCCAACAACGCCGCGGTCCCGACCTGGCCGACCTGGCCGGCGGCGATGGTCTTCGACGCGAGCCCGACCGCGGTATCCATCCACGTGGAGGCCGACGGCACGCTCGAGTGAAGCAAGACAGACCGCGCGCGCGCAGCGCGTAACGGTCGTCCCTTCAAGGAAAAGGGGCCGCGCCGCGGCCCCTTCTTTCGCTGCGCTCCCTTCCTCAGGCCGCCGCGACCTGCGTGGCGCGCCGCTTGGCCAGTTCGAGCAGTCCGTTGCAGGCGTCCTCGATGTAGTCGAGCGTCTGGTCGAAGCCCTGCACGTTGCCGTAGTACGGATCGGGAATCGTCGCCGTTTCGTGCTCGGTGGCGAAGCGCATCAGCAGCTGCAGCTTGTGGTGCGAGCTCTTCGGCGCCAACTGCTGCAACGCCGAGAGGTTGTCCCAGTCCATTGCCAGCACGAGATCGAACTCGTCGAAGTCCTTCTCGCGCACGCGCGTGGCGCGCAGGTCGGCGATGTCGTAGCCGCGCCGGGACGCTGCCGCCTGCGCGCGCCGGTCGGGCGCCTCGCCGAGATGGAAGGCGTGCGTTCCGGCCGACGAGACGCGCACGACCTCGTCGAGTCCGGCCTGGCGTACCAGGTGGCGGAACACGCCCTCGGCCATCGGCGAGCGGCAGATGTTGCCCATGCAGACGAACAGCACGCGCGTGTTCATCGCGAGCGATACCGGTTCTCTCTTTGCCATTTTCGTATCCGTAACCGCGTGAGTCGAAGAAATCTGTTCAGGCGCTTCTGCGCCGCGCCGCAGCCCGAGCGCCGTCCGGAGCCGGGTCTGCAACGAACGGAACCACATTGCCGCCTCCGTCCGAACCGAAGAACCGCTGCTTGAGCGCGGCGAGCTGGTCGCGCGTCTGCGCGGCCTTCTCGAATTCGAGGTTCTGCGCCTGCTCGAGCATCGCCTTCTCGAGTCGACGGATCTCTCGTGCGAGACCCTTCTCGCCGAGCGCTTCGTATTTCGATTGTTCCTGGGCGGCGCGCAGCTCGATGCGCGACTGCGTCGCATCGTAGACGCCGTCGATCATCTCGCGCACCTGCTTGCGCACGCCGCGCGGCACGATGCCGCGGCTCGCGTTGAAAGCCACCTGCTTCGTGCGCCGGCGCTCGGTCTCGTCGATCGCGCGACGCATCGAATCGGTGGTGCGATCGGCGTACAGGATCGCGCCGCCGTTGAGGTTGCGCGCCGCGCGCCCGATCGTCTGGATCAGGCTGCGCTCGCTGCGCAGGAAGCCTTCCTTGTCGGCGTCGAGGATCGCCACCAGCGACACCTCGGGAATGTCGAGCCCCTCGCGCAGCAGGTTGATGCCGACCAGCACGTCGAAGGCGCCCAGGCGCAGGTCGCGGATGATCTCGACGCGCTCCACCGTGTCGATGTCCGAATGCAGATAGCGCACGCGCACACCGTTCTCGGCGAGGTAATCGGTGAGCTCCTCGGCCATCCGCTTGGTGAGCGTCGTGACGAGCACGCGCTCGTTGGCGGCGACGCGATCGTGGATCTCCGAAAGCAGGTCGTCCACCTGCGTTGCCGCGGGACGAACGATGACCTGCGGGTCGACAAGCCCGGTGGGACGAACGACCTGCTCGACGACCTGCCCGGCGTGCGTGTTCTCGTAGTCGGCGGGGGTGGCCGACACGAACACGCACTGGCCGATCTTGCGCTCGAATTCCTCGAACTGCAGCGGCCGGTTGTCCAGCGCCGACGGCAGGCGGAAACCGTATTCGACCAGCGTCTCCTTGCGCGAACGATCACCGCGGAACATCCCGCCCAGCTGGCCGATGGTCACGTGGCTTTCGTCGATGAACATCAGCGCGTCGGACGGCAGGTAGTCGACCAGCGTCGGCGGCGGATCGCCGGGACGCGCGCCCGACAGGTGGCGCGTGTAGTTCTCGATGCCCTTGCAGAAGCCCAGCTCCTGCAGCATCTCCATGTCGAAGCGGGTGCGCTGCTCGAGGCGCTGCGCCTCGACGAGCTTGCCCTGCTCGTAGAAGAACTTCAGGCGATCGGCGAGCTCCTCGCGGATCGTCTCGAGCGCGCGCAGCACGGTGGCCCGTGGCGTCACGTAGTGCGACGACGGATAGACGGTGAAGCGCGGGATCTTCTGGCGCACCCGCCCGGTGAGCGGGTCGAACAGCTGGATGCTCTCGATCTCGTCGTCGAACATCTCGACGCGCACCGCGAGTTCGGCGTGCTCGGCCGGGAAGATGTCGATCGTGTCGCCGCGCACGCGGAACGTGCCGCGCGCGAAATCGGTTTCGCTCCTCTTGTACTGCATCGCGACCAGCCGCTGCAGCACGTCGCGCTGCGAGATGCGGTCCTTGACGCGCAGGACGAGGATCATCTCGTGGTAGTCGCGCGGGTTGCCGATCCCGTAGATGCACGAGACGGTGGCGACGATCACGGTGTCTCGCCGCTCGAGCAGCGACTTCGTCGTGCTCAACCGCATCTGTTCGATGTGCTCGTTGATCGACGAGTCCTTCTCGATGTACAGGTCGCGCTGCGGAACGTACGCCTCGGGCTGGTAGTAGTCGTAATAGGAAACGAAATACTCGACGGCGTTGTTCGGGAAGAACTCGCGCATCTCCGCGTACAACTGCGCCGCCAGCGTCTTGTTCGGCGCAAGCACGAGCGCCGGACGGCCCAGGCGGGCGATGACGTTGGCCATCGTGTACGTCTTGCCCGACCCGGTGACGCCGAGCAGCGTCTGGAAGCTCAGCCCGTCGCGCACGCCCTCCAGCAGCCGCTCGATCGCCTCGGGCTGGTCACCGGCGGGCGGAAACGGCTGGTGCAGCTGGAACGGGCTGCCGGGAAAGCGGAGGAGCGCCGGTGCGGGCGCGGGTTCGGTCATGCGGAAGAAGTCCGGATCGATGCGTCTCGGCAGCGTGCTAAACTGTTTTTCAGGGTTGTCCCGCAGTGCCGCGCGGAGCCGGCAAGGCGGTTTTTCGCTGCATCGCACAAACCGCCGCCGGCCGGCTTCTCCGGCGCTACGAAGCGGGTGCGATCACCACGAAATTCCACCTGCATCAGCGTGCGAGGTGTCGGCGGCAAAACCGTCATTATCGCCTTCGCCTCCCCAAAAATCCAGCATTGCGCGCGCCCGATGTTGCAGCGCACCGAGACGCGCGCGCCCTCGATCGTCCCACTCGAAGAGTTCCGACCGCGATGACTTCGTCGATGTTTTCTGCCGTGGAAATGGCGCCCAGGGATCCTATCCTCGGGCTGACCGAAGCCTTCAATGCCGACCCGCGCGCCAGCAAGGTGAACCTGGGCGTCGGCATCTACTACGACGACAGCGGCCGCATCCCGCTGCTCGAGGCGGTGCGCCGGGCCGAGCGCGCGCGCATCGACGCCGCGCCGGCACGCGGCTATCTGCCGATCGAAGGCTTCGGCGCCTACAACCAGGCCGTCCAGAAACTGCTGTTCGGCGCCGATTCCCCGCTGCTTGCGGCAGGCCGCGTGGCGACCTTCGAGGCGCTCGGTGGCACCGGAGCGCTGCGCGTGGGCGCCGACTTCCTGCGCCGGCTCTACCCGCAGGCAGGCGTCTGGATCAGCGATCCGAGCTGGGAGAACCACCGTGCACTGTTCGAGGCGGCGGGTTTTGCCGTCCACGCCTACCCCTATTACGATCCCGCCACGCACGGCCTGCGTTTCGACGCGATGCTCGAAGCGCTGCGCGGTCTTCCCGCCCACTCGATCGTCGTCTTGCACGCCTGCTGCCACAACCCCACCGGCGTCGACCTGAGCGCCGCGCAGTGGGACGCGGTCGTGTCGGCCGTGCGCGAGCGTGGCCTCGTCGCGTTCCTCGACATGGCCTACCAGGGCTTCGCCGAGGGCATCGACGCCGACGCGATGGCGGTGCGAAAGTTCGCCGATTCGGGCCTGTCGTTCTTCGTGTCGAGCTCGTTCTCGAAGTCGTTCTCGCTGTACGGCGAGCGCGTCGGCGCGCTGTCGATCGTCGCCGCCGACCGCGACGAGGCGGCGCGCGTCACCAGCCAGGTCAAGCGCGTGATCCGCACCAACTACTCGAACCCGCCGACGCACGGCGCGGCGATCGTCGCCTCGGTGCTGTCCACGCCCGAGCTGCGCGAACTGTGGGAGCGCGAGCTGGCCGGAATGCGCGATCGAATCCGCGCCATGCGCACCGGGCTCGTGCAGCGCCTGCGCGAGAACGGCATCGATCAGGACTTCTCCTTCGTCGAGCGCCAGCGGGGGATGTTCTCGTACTCCGGGCTGAATCCGAAGCAGGTCGAGCGACTGCGCGAGGAGTTCGGAATCTACGCGGTGGGCACCGGGCGCATCTGCCTGGCGGCGCTGAACAGCCGGAACATCGATGCGGTGGCGAAGGCGATGGCGGGGGTGATTCGCGGCTGACGCCATGCTATGATGCGCGGCTAGGCCCCGATAGCTCAGTCGGTCGAGCGACGGACTGTTAACGACGGGCAGCCCGCACGGGAAACCGTGCGGTGAAAACACCCCTAATTCGGGGAACCCTAAGGCGCTTCGGTATTCGTATCGAGCGCTACGGCAATCCCGAGCAAGCAGGCGGCGAGCGATCGCTTCCGGGCATGTGTAGAGACTTTACGGGGTGCGCCTAAGGCGATCGGAACCGATCGCTACGGCGAAGAGAAAGTCCAAGCCGAGCGGAAACGTTCGGGCACTTGTAATCCGCAGGTCCCTGGTTCGAGCCCAGGTCGGGGAGCCATCCTTGGTGACGAAGCCCGCTTGAAGCGGGCTTCGTGCTTTCTTGCCGCGACTGAGCGTTCCCTCGAGAGCCTCGACTCTGGCAGCAGGCGACACGCTACCGGACGCGTTGCGCCTGACCGGTCCAGCCAGGTGCACTCACGCTTTCTTGCGCATGGCACGGAGCCCCACGAGCCCCAAACCGAGCAATGCGAGCGTAGCGGGTGCCGGGGCGGTGCCGTCCGGTGGAACCGGCACGAAAGTGTCGGCCGTGATCGAGACCACATAGCCGTTGGTCGAGCCGTGATCCTCGAGCAACAGCTGCAGATAGTGCGTTCCGGCTGCAAGGTCGCCGAGTGGGATCTTGTACTCCCCTGCGACGTATGTCCCGGGCCCGCGCGCGCCGAACTGATACGCGCTGTCGAGCCAGACGAAGATCCCGTTGTCGACGCCGAAACTCGCCACCACGTTCGTCGCGCCGAGCGTGTCGAAGCGATAGATCACGCCCACTTCCGTTCCTACCGCCCACGAATTCGGGATCGACGACTCGAAACTCCAGTTGGCGTTCAAGGTTCCAGGATCGGTCAGCCAATTACCCAATGCCGAACCCGCGGCGGACAAATCGGGAGCGCTGGCAAAAGTGCGCGACGCGTCGTCCGAGACGGGGAAAGGACCCGTCTCGCCACCGTTGGTGCCGTTGAGCGAGGTGCCGATGCTGTCGTTGTACCAACCCGGGTCGCTGGTTTGAACGAGCGTAACGGCGGAATGCGCTGTGGGAATCGCGACAGCCGAAAAGAAAGCAGCAACAAAAGCGGCGCGTGTCATGGGGGACGCCTCCTTGAAACGGAGCACCGTTCGTGGAACGGCACAGAGCGACGGAGCAAGGCACCAAGGCGAAGCAAGGTTCGTGCTATTGATCAAAAAGGACCGGAGAATCAATGCGCTCCCTGCCCTTTTCGCTGCCTGCAACGAATCAGACGTTAAGTGCGCCGACACCGGCGCTGTATCGCGCCGTTACAGCGAACGCGATCCTTCTGCCGTCACTCGCGCCTCAGTCGATCTGCGCGCCGTGCCGAAAGTGATCGACCAGCGCGACGACTTCGTCGGCGCCACGCTGTGCTGCCATTGCCAGCGGGCGACGCCGCGCAGCAGGTAGATCGAACGCGGCGCGAGCGCGAGCCGGATCACGCCGGCGCGCTTCGGTTGGAACGGCGGATAAGGGCGAAAGCGCATCGTCGCCTCGCTGCCGAGCGAGACGCCCACGACCTCCTCGAAATCTGGCACGTCACGGTGCCAGCCGAGCGGCGTTTCCGGGGCGTACTCGGCGACCAGCACGTGCACGAGATTCGCAGGTTCGACCCCGAACCAGCGCGCGACGCGCGTGCGTAGCGGATACAGTTCCTCGACGAGCTCGGCCGACGGTCGAAGGCGGTTCGCGTCGTAGTCGAAGCTGCCGCCGTAGCTGACGACGCGCCGCCGGGCCGTGTATTCCTTGTATCGGGCCGCCTCGAACGGCAGTCCTCGAACGAGTGCGATCAACGCGCGCTCCTCGTCGAGATCGATGAAATCGCGCTCGTAGCGCAGACCTTCGGGCAGATGCGCAGGAAGCGGCGAAGGCGCGTCGAACAACGACCCTGCCGATCCGATTCCACTGCGCGCCCCTCTTCGTATCCGCAGCGCCGAGGCAGCCGCCGTCAAACGCCGCTGGGAAAGGTTTCCGGCACCTCGTCGATGCGCCAGCGCGCACCCGGATCGAGCGGCTCGAGCGCGTGCGTGACATCGAAGTGCAGCACGGCGTCGAACTGCGCCGGCAAGCGCGCGTGAAAATAGTGGCTCATCCGCTCCGACTCCGGCAGGTAGATAACGCCGATCGCCCGCTCGAGCATCGGCTCGGTGAAGGCCTTCGCCAAGCGCGGATCGTTCGGATGCAGGGCGAAACGCTCGGGCCCCGTCTCGTGGAAGAGCGCCTCGAAGCTTCCGGCGAGCCCGGGACGAACGCTCCGGCGCTGCTCGGGTCCACCCCAGTCGGAGGCGGCGGTGACGGTTCCCTGGAAGGTCGTGAAGCCGACGAGCGCACAGCGATGCGCGCCGTAGCGCTCGCGCGCGAGTTGCCCGACGTTCCATTGTCCTTCGGCGCCCATCTCGGTCGCGCTCGCGTCGCCCAGATGGGAGTTGTGCGCCCACACCGCGATTCGCGGCTCGTGCCCGAGCCGCTGCGCCAGGTGCGCGTCGAGCGCCTGCAGCGTGTCGACCATGTGCCGGTCGCGCAGGTTCCACGACGACACGCGCCGACCGAACATCGCGCGGTAGTACTCCTCGGCGTTGCGCACGAGGCGCGCGTTCTGCTCGGCGTCGAACAAGGCATCGCTCTCGTGCCCGTCGCGCTCGATCGCTTCGATCGATCGTTCGCGCAGTTCGACCAGTTGTCGGACGACCGCCTGTGCGCAGTCGGGCCCGAGTTCGAAGGCGACCGAATAGCCGTAGGCCTGTGCGTCCTCGCGGAAGTGGTCGAAGCAGGCATAGCGACCGCGCGCCCGCTTCGCCGCCTCGGGGTCGGCTTCGTCGAGGTATGCGAGCACCGCGTCGATCGACGCCGACAGGCTGTACAGGTCGAGGCCGTAGAAGCCGACACGACGCTCCGGCGATTGCGCATCGTTCCATTGCCGCAGCCAGCCGATGAAATCGCGCACGACCGTGTTGCGCCACATCCAGTGCGGAAACCGCCGGAAGCCGCGCAGTGCCTCTTCGGGGCTGGCGTCGCCCGAATCGCCGCGCACGTAACCGTTCACGCGCTGCGCGTCGGGCCAGTCGGCCTCGACCGCGACGGCGTCCAGCCCGTGATCGACGATCAGGCGCTTCGTGAGCTCGGCGCGCTGTTCGTAGAACTCGCGGGTGCCGTGCGAAGCCTCGCCGAGCAGCGCAAGGCGTCGCGACGCGAGCAGCGCCAGGAGTTCCTCGTCGTCGGCGGCTTGCTCGCCGATTTCGCGCGAATGCGCGCGCAGCGCTTCGCGAAGCCGGTTCTCGCGCGCCCTTTCGGCACGTCGTCGTTCGAGAGTCGGAGTCATCGCTGCCGTCCCATCGCTTGCATCGGCGAAAGCTCGATCGCGCTCTGCGCATCGGCGGATTCCGTCGCCTCTTCCGGCGTTTGCGCATCGTCCGGGGTGATGTCGACGAACACGTGTCGCATGCGCGGGAAGCGTGCGCGTATCGTCCGCGAGATTCGCTCGAAGGTTTCGTGCGTGTCGAACTCGCCGGGTCGTCCGTGGCGCAGTTCGAGCTCGAGCACGAGCATGACTTCCTCGGGACCGAGGTACATCGTCAGCAGCCGGCACACCCGCTCGACCTGCGGCTCGGCGCCCACGATGCGCCGGATCTCGTCGAGCGTCTTGCGATCGGCACCCTCGCCGACCAGCAAGCCCTTGCTCTCGTAGACCATCAGCAGCGCGACGAGGCACAAAAGCACGCCGATCGCCACCGACGCGGCGCCGTCGATCCACGGTCGGTCCAGCCGGACAGCGAGCGTGATGCCGATGAAGGCGAAAACCAGGCCGAGCAGCGCCGCCGAATCCTCGAGCAGCACGGTGAAGCTGGTCGGGTCCTTCGTCTTGCGGATCGTCTCGACGAAGCCGCGTCCGCGCTGCTCGACGCGAAACGCCTTCAGCCCGTAATACCAGGACACGCTCTCGAACACCGCAGCGACGGCAAGCACGCCGTAGCTCCATGCGAGATCACCCGGCGGCTCGCCGCCGCGGATGTGCGCAATGCCGGAGACGATCGACATTCCGCCGCCAAGCGCAAAAACGAGCACGCCGACGATCAGCGCCCAGAAATACAGTTCGTGCCCATAGCCGAACGGGTGCTCGGCATCGGGCGGACGGTGGCTACGCTTGATTCCGTAGAGCATCAGCCCGCCGTTACCGGTATCGACCAGCGAGTGGATCGCCTCGGAGAGCATCGCCGCGCTGCCGGAGAATCCGGCGGCGACGAACTTGGCCACGGCGATCGCCAGGTTCCCGATGATCGCCGCGACGACGGCAGTTTTCGACTCCTGCGCCATCGATGTCTCCCGCAACCCGCGTGCCCTCGCTGCCGAGCCGGGCGTCGGCCGTCGCCCGTTCGCGCCGCAGTTCCCCCTGTGGGCGAGCGCCGAGTCGGGTTGCCCCTATGATCGTTCGACAACGCCCTCCGACGAGGAGCCCTTGCCGCCGCCAGCCGATCCGTCGCACAAGCGCGTGGAGCGCGTCGAGCGAATCGCCGTCCTGCGCCCGAGTGCGATCGGCGACTTCGTCTTCGCGCTGCCGGCGCTTGCCGCGTTGCGTGCCGCCTACCCGCAGGCGCACATCGTCTACCTCGGCCGTCGCTGGCACCGTGAGTTCCTGGAAGACCGACCGGGTCCGGTCGACGAAACGCTCGAGGTGCCGCCGATCCCCGGCGTCGGAGCCCCGCTCGACTTGGTCGGCAACGCGACGCTCATAGATGCCTTCGTCGAGACCCTGCGCGAGCGGCGCTTCGATCTCGCCCTGCAGTGGTACGGCGGAGGCGGATACGCGAACCCCTTCCTGCAGCGACTCGGCGCGCGGTGCACCGCGGGGCTGCGCGCCGAGGGCGCGGCACCGCTGGACCGCTGGCTGGCCTACGAGCAATGGCGCAACGAGCGATTGCGATTGCTCGAGGCGGCGCTGCTGGTCGGCGCGGCGCCGACCGAACTCGCGTCCCGCCTGACGGTGACCGCGCGCGACCGCGAGCAGTTGCGACGGCACTGGCAGCCGCCCGGCGCGCCGATCGCCGTGCTGCAGCCCGGGGCCACCGACCCGCGCCGACGCTGGCCGGCCGAGCGCTTCGCAGCAATCGGCGACGCGCTGGCCGACGCCGGCGCGAGCGTTGCCGTCAACGGCAGTGCCGACGAGCGAGCGCTGGTCGCGCAAGTGACCGACGCGATGCGCGCGCCGGCGACGAACCTTTGCGATCTGCCATTGGGCGCGCTAGTCGCACTGCTCGAATGCGCTCGCGTGCTCGTGTCGAACGATACTGGGCCACTGCACCTGGCCGATGCGCTGGGAACGCCCAGCGTGGGCATCTACTGGCTGCCGAACCTGCTCGCCGCGCAGCCGCTCGTCGCAGACGCGCATCGCTTCGCATTCTCGATGCAGACCGACTGCCCCGTCTGCGGCCTGCCCAACGTGCGCGTGCGATGCGCGCACGAAACGAGCTACGTGGACCGGGTGAGCGTGGACGAGGTGCGCGCGCTCGCGCTCGAGCGCTTCAACTGCGCTCGCCCCGCATCGGGGCGAGCGCCTGCGCCCACTTGAACAGCTCCTCGAGCAGCGCAACGGCGGCCTGGTCGATGGCCTGCGCCGGCTGCAGCCGGCCATTGTCCACGTGGCGCGCCACGTAGGGAATCATCACGCCTTCCACCATCGGCATCATCTTCAGCGTCGTCGCCTGCAGCTTCGCCTGCTGCGCGGCGCGCAGCCCGCCGGAGATGCCGCCGTAACTGACGAATCCGCAAGGCTTGTAGTTCCACTCGCGATAGACGAAGTCGAGCGCATTGACGAACGACGGCGGCGGCGAGTAGTTGTACTCGGGCAGCACGAAGACGTACGCATCGGCGCTCGCCACGCTGGCCGCCCAGCGCTTCGTATGTTCGTGCTCGTAGCGCTGCTGCGTCGGATGGTGCGGCTCGTCGTAGACGGGAAGCGCGAAGTCGGCGAGGTCGACGAGTTGCGCGTCGAAACGGGCATGGCGCTGCGCACGCTCGTGAAACCATTGCGCGACGGCGGGGCCGATGCGTCCGGGACGGGTGCTGCAGATGATGGTGTGGAGCTTCATTGTCATCGGGCAGTCCTCAGCAAAGCACGTGCGCGGGGGCAGAGGTCGCGCCCTGAGCAGGAACCGCAGGGCGCATCAGGCGCCTGCCTTTCCCCACTCCATCCGTGCAAAGGCCTGCACGAAGCGGTCGAGATCGTCCACCGAAAGGCGATCGATGCCTCCCGCCGCCCTGCGCCCGCTGCCGCCGAAGCGCGCACACAATTCGCCTGCGCCCGAGGGCGCATCGAGCGGCGCACGCACGCTTGCGACGAGCGAACCGTCTTCACGGCGGCGAAGCACGGCATTCGCGCGCGCCGGCGCGGCGATTGCCCAGGCATTCGCGGCGCTGCCGATCACCCGCCGGCTCCATGAGGCGTCGGGCAGCACGTGGACACTGCCCGTCGGGCCGCTCCAGTACGCAGGGACGCGCAGCGCGAGCGCGAGGTCGGCGGCACGCAATGCCACCAGTTCGGCGGCGATCGGTTCGTCATCGGCGAAGCGCAGCGGGTCCGGATAGCGAACGAGTCGCCGATACAGTTGAGCCGGAGCAATACGCACGTCCGACTCGCGCTCGCCGTAGGCGTTGTAGTTGATCGCTTCGCCCAGTTGCTGCAGCCGCTCGCGACCCGTGGCACCGATGCCTGCCTCGCCGGCCAGTCGATCGCCGAGCGCCTGCAGGTTGTCGCCGTAGGCGCCCACCGCCGCCCAGGCCCGAAACGCGCCGCCGAGATAGCGATCGACGATTGCGCTGGTGCACACGCCCGCGGACTGCTCGATGTGCGCATCGAGCCGAGGGTGCCGCGGGATTTCGGACACCGCGTGATGATCGAAATAGCGCACGCGCGCGCCGCGCTCCAGCAGGCGCAACAGCGCGTCGTGGTTGCGCTGCATCGACAGGTCGAGCACGAGCACTTCGTCGCCGCCGCCTGCATCGACCCGGTCGAGCAATGCGATCTCGCGCTTGAGCCCCGTCACGAGCGTCGAGGGCGCGGGCTCGTGCAGGCGCCACTGCACGAGCGCACACAAGCCGTCAGCGTCGCCGTTGCACACGTCGAAAAAGCGCACGTCTGTTGCCTGCGCCGGATCGTTCATGCCGTGGCGCCACGCCAGGCACGCGCAATGGACGCGACGTCGAGCGGTCCGCGCGACGTATCGACGACGATCGCATTCGCTTGTTCGTTGCCGAGCAACGGCTCACGACCGGCGAGTTGGCGCTCGAGCACGCGTAGATCTGCCTCGGATGGATCGGCACCGCGCGCAAGCCGCGCCTCGATGCGCTCGCGCAGCACGCTCTCCACGGCCTCGCAGGCGAGGATCGAGAACGGCACGTCGAGTCGCTCGGCGAGCTCACGAAAGCGCTCGCGATCGGCCGCGCGCAGGAAGGTCGCGTCGACGATCGTCGGCCAGCCGGCCTGCAGCGAGATCTCGGCGAGATCGTGCAGGCGGTCGTAGGTCCGCGTGGATGCGTCGGCCGCATAAATGCCCGCATCGAGCGACGAATTCGAGCGCGCGAGCGCGCCGACGCCGTGCAGACGCTTGCGCTCGAGATCGGAGCGGATGCGGATCGCGCCGCATCGCTCGAGCAGGCGGGCTGCCGCGTAGCTCTTGCCGGAACCCGACACGCCGTTCGTGATCAGCAGCCGCGGCTGGCGCGACTCGAGCAGTTGCGATGCGAGCCCCGCGTAGCGCGGGCCGCTCGACACATCGCCGCGCTGTCGGCCGCGGATCGATGCAACGAGTTCGCGCACGACGGCGCGGTAGGCGAGGTAGTAGCGCAGCACCACCAGGCCTTCGTAGTCGCCGAGGGCGCCGAGCCATGCATCGAGGAAGCGGAACGCGAGATCGGCGCGCTCGTGCGCGAGCAGGTCCATCGCGAGGAACGCAGCGTCGTTCTGCACGTCGATCCAGCGCAGTCCGGGATCGAACTCGATGCAGTCGAAGGCGGTGACCTGTGCGTCGAGCACGACGACATTGGCCAGATGCAGGTCGCCGTGTCCTTCGCGAATCCATCCCTGCCGCTTGCGCGCTTCGAAGACGCGCGCGAGCCGCGATGCCTTCGCCTCGAAACGCTCGCGCATCGCGGCCACCCACGCGGAGGACGAGCTGGCCGCTGCCGCGATGCCGTCGAGCGCAAGCGCCGTATCGGCGCGCACGCGTTCGGCGCTGCCCCATGGCGAAAGCGCATCTGCCGATGGCGCTTCGAGCTGGAACGCGGCGAGTCGCAGCGCGAAACGCTCGACCGCTTCCGCATCGAGCGTTCCGGCAGCGAGCCGCTCGGAGAAAAGCGCCCCCGATGCGAACTGGCGCATGCGAACGGCGTACTCGATGGCCGCGCCCTGCCCGTCGAAGCGCGGCGCATGCGGCTCGCCGCGGATCGGCGCGACGTCCAGGTACAGTTCGGGCGCCAGCCGGCGGTTCAGCCGCAACTCCGCCTCGCAGCATTCGCGCCGCACGTCGAGGTGTGAGAAGTCGAGGAAACCGAGCGTCACGGGCTTCTTGATCTTCCATGCGTGCTCGCCGTCGAGCAGCACCCAGGACACGTGCGTCTCGACGAGCGCCACCGGACGTCCGACCGCCGCCGCGAGGTGCGCTCGCAGC
This sequence comes from Burkholderiaceae bacterium, assembly GCA_021166725.1. Lineage (GTDB taxonomy): Bacteria > Pseudomonadota > Gammaproteobacteria > Burkholderiales > Burkholderiaceae_E > Zeimonas. The sequence continues at coordinate 29,403 of JAJPES010000035.1, forward strand.
GCGTCGATGCGCACGCCCCCTTCGACGGTTCCGCGACGATCGGATTCGGCATTCATCGCGCCAAGATACCCCGAAAACGGCGCGCTAGAATCCGCCTTTCGCCACCGGGGAAGACGATGCGACAGGTGTTCAACTTCAGCGCCGGCCCTGCCGTGCTGCCGGAAGAAGTGCTCGCGCAGGCCGCCGCCGAGATGCTCGACTGGCACGGCAGCGGCCAGTCCGTGATGGAGATGAGCCATCGCGGCAAGGAGTACATGAGTATTCACGAGCATGCCGAACGCGACCTGCGCGAGCTGATGGGCATCCCGGAGTCGCACGCCGTGCTGTTCCTGCAGGGCGGTGCGACGCTGCAGTTCGCGATGGTGCCGCTGAACCTGCTCGGTGAGCGCGGCCGCGCCGATTACGTGAACACCGGCGAGTGGTCGACGAAGGCGATCAAGGAAGCGCGCCGATTCGGCGAGGTGAACGTCGTCGCATCCTCGGAAGACCGGAAGTTCACCTACGTTCCGCCGGAGTCGACGTGGCAGCGGACGCCCGGCGCGGCGTATCTGCACTACTGCGCGAACGAGACGATCGGCGGCGTCGAGTTTCCGTTCACTCCCGACGCGGGCGATGTGCCGCTGGTGACCGACATCTCGTCGAACTTCCTGTCGCGCCCCGTGAAAGTCGAAAGGCACGCGCTGATGTACGGCGGTGCGCAGAAGAACATCGGTCCAGCCGGGCTGACCATCGTGATCGTGCGCAAGGATTTGCTCGGTCGTGCGCGCGCCGGCATCCCGACGATGCTCGACTACAAGGTGCACGCCGACGCCGACTCGATGCTGAACACGCCGCCCACCTGGGCGGTCTACATCGCCGGGCTCGTCTTCCAGTGGCTGAAGCGCCAGGGCGGCGTGCCGGCCATCGAGCAGCGCAACATCGAGAAGGCCGCCCTGCTCTACGACTATCTCGACTCCACCGCCTTCTACACGAATCCGGTCGATCGCCCTTACCGCTCGCGGATGAACATTCCGTTCCGGCTGCCCGATGCGGCACTCGACGAGCCGTTCCTGAAGGGCGCGAAGGAGCGTTCGCTGCTGCAATTGAAAGGGCATCGTTCGGTGGGCGGAATGCGCGCATCGATCTACAACGCGATGCCGATCGAAGGCGTGCGCGCACTGGTGCAATACATGCGCGAGTTCGAGAAGAGCCACGGCTGAGCCCAGGAGGAGCGCAATGCGCGACCCGATCCGCGTGCTGGTGCTGAACCAGATCTCCGAGAGCGGGCTGGCGCGACTGCCCGCCCCCGCCTACGTCGTCGGCGCCGACATCGAATCGCCCGACGCGATCCTGCTGCGCTCGGCCGACCTGCATTCGACGACGATCCCCAGATCGGTGCGCGCGATCGCGCGCGCCGGCGCCGGCACCAACAACATTCCGGTGGCGCAGATGAGCGCGCGCGGCGCGCCGGTATTCAACGCCCCGGGCGCGAACGCGAACGCGGTCAAGGAACTGGTGCTCGCCGGCATGCTGCTCGCCGCGCGCAACCTGCCCGAGGCGCTGCGCTTCGTCGACACGATCGGGGCCGACTGCGTCGACATCGAGACGCTCGTCGAGCAACGCAAGAAGGCGTTCTCCGGTTTCGAGCTGGCCGGCCAGACGCTCGCGGTGATCGGACTCGGTCGCATCGGCTGCCTGGTGGCCGATGCGGCGATCCGGCTCGGCATGGACGTCATCGGCTACGACCCCGAGATCACCGTGGACGCCGCCTGGAGCCTGCCCTCGCAGGTGCGCAAGGCGCATTCGGTCGGCGAGGCGCTGCGCGCGGCGCGTTTCGTCACGCTGCACGTGCCGCTGTTCGCCGCGACACGCGGCTTGATCGGCACCGACAGTCTGCGCAACGTGCAGCCGGGCACGGTGCTGCTGAACTTCTCGCGCGAAGGCGTGGTCGACGAGCCCGCGGTGCTCGCCGCGCTGGACGAGGGGCGGCTGCTGCGCTACGTCTGCGACTTTCCGAGCGCGGCGGTCGACGCGCACGCGCGGGCGATCGCGCTGCCGCACCTGGGTGCATCGACGCGCGAAGCCGAGGAGAACTGCGCGCGGATGGTCGCCGACCAATTGCGCGACTACCTCGAGAACGGCAACGTACGCAACGCGGTGAACTTCCCCGATACCTGGGCACCGCGCGAATCGGCATTCCGCGTTGTCATCGCCAACGCCAACGTGCCGAACATGCTCGGGCAGATCTCCACGGCGATGGCGCAGGCCGATTTGAACATCAACAACATGTTGAACAAGTCGCGCGGCGACATGGCGTACACGATCGTCGACGTCGACAGCCCGGTATCGCGCGATGCGATCGCGTCGATCGAAGGTATCGCCGGCGTGCTCTCGGTGCATTACCTGCCCGCGGCCGACTGAAACGCGCTCTTGCGCGCGGGTTTAGAATGGCGCCCCGCGTCTTTCCCGCCGGCGCGCCTGGCGCGCCGGGCGCGCACGGTTCCGCAAGAATCCGATCGTTCGAAGCCAAGGAGACCCTTCATGGACCGCCGTTCCCTGCTCAAAGCCGGCGCAGCCGCCTCTACCGCGCTGGCCGCTCCGTTCGTCGTCACGCGCGCGGCGCACGCGCAGAACTACCGCCCCGAGTACCGGCTGTCGACGGTAGTGGGCACTGCGTTTCCATGGGGCAAGGGCGCGCAGATCTGGATCGACCTCGTGCGCGAGCGCACGCAGGGCCGCATCAACATGAAGCTGTATCCCAACGTCTCGCTGATCAATGGCGACCAGACGCGCGAGTTCTCGGCGATCCGCCAGGGCGTCATCGACGTGGCCGTCGGCTCGACGATCAACTGGTCGCCGCAGGTCAAGCAGCTGAACCTGTTCTCGCTGCCGTTCCTCGCACGCGACCATGCGGGCATCGACGCAATGACGCAGGGCGATGTCGGCAAGCAGATCCTGCAGATCGTCGAGAAGGCCGGCGTCGTGCCGCTCGCCTGGGGCGAGAACGGTTTCCGCGAGCTCACCAACTCGAAGCACGAGATCCGCACGCCAGCCGACATGAAGGGACTGAAGTTCCGCGTCGTCGGTTCGCCGATCTTCAACGACACCTTCACCGCACTCGGCGCCAACCCCACGCAGATGAGCTGGGCCGATGCGCAGCCGGCGCTCGCGTCGGGCGCCGTCGAGGGCCAGGAGAACCCGCTGCACATCTTCACGGCGGCCAAGCTGCATACGCTCGGCCAGAAGTTCGTGACGATGTGGGACTACGTCGCCGATCCGCTGATCTACGTTGTCAACCGCGACGTCTGGAACTCGTGGACGCCGGCCGACCGCGACATCGTGCGCGCCGCTGCACTGGAAGCGGGCAAGCAGGAAATCGCGATCGCGCGCAAGGGCCTGACGAAGAACGACCAGTCGCTGGTCAAGGAAGTCGAAGCGCTCGGCGTGAAGGTCACGCAACTGTCGGACGCCGAGAAGAAGGCCTTCGAGAACGCGGTGCACCCGGTCTACGAGAAGTGGACGAAGCAGATCGGCCCCGAGCTCGTCAAGCGCGCCGAAGCGGCAGTGGCCGCCCGCAGCAAGTCCGTCTGAGCGGCACGTCCGCTCGGGCCGGCCGAAGCGGCGAGTCCCGCTTCCGGCCGGCCCGTTCTCCGGCTCCGTCATGACCGCCCCGAACGAACCGGCCGCCGGCGTAGATCCGCGCATCGCGCCGTTCGCACGGCGCCTGCCCGAAGACTGGATCGGCGCGGCCGCGATGGCGGTGCTCGCGACGATCACCTTCGCCAACGTCATCGCTCGCTATTTCACCGACGAGTCCTTCGCGTGGACCGAGGAGATCTCGATCTCGCTGATGGTGGTGCTGACGCTGGTTGCCAGCGCGGCAGCAGCGGCGCGCAACCGCCACATCCGCATCGAGTTCCTGTACGACGCCGGCTCCCCGCGCCGCCGCCGCCTGCTGGCGATGTTCTCCGAGCTCGCGTCGGTCGTCGCGTTCCTGATGCTTTTCGGCCTGTCGCTGCGCCTTCTGTGGGACGACTACCGCTACGAAGTCACGTCACCCGGCATCGGCGTTCCGCAATGGTGGTACACGGTGTGGCTGCCGGTGCTCGCGCTGCTGGTCGCCGCGCGCTCGGTGCAGCGCCTGGTGCGGCTGGCACGAATGCGCGAAGCGCGCTGAACGTCGCGAAGCTTCGACCGATGCATGACCTTCGCTGCACGCGCTTCGCATGATCGACGTAGCGATCTTCGCCCTGTTCATCGCGCTCACGCTCGCCGGCGTGCCGATCGGCGTCGCGCTGATGCTCGGAGGATCGCTCGCCATCGGCGCCGCAGATCTCGGCTGGTTGTCGATCCCGAACAACTTCTACGCCGGCATCGCCAAGTACCCGCTGCTCGCGCTGCCGATGTTCGTCCTGGTCGGTTCGGTCTTCGACCGCTCGGGCGTCGCGCAGCGACTCGTGCAGTTCGCACTGGCGATCGTCGGTCGCGGCCCGGGCATGCTGCCGGCGGTCGCGATCGGCGTGGCGATGTTCATGGGCGGCATCTCGGGCTCGGGACCGGCGAGCGCGGCCGCCGTCGGCGGGGTGATGCTCGCGTCGATGGCGCGTGCCGGCTACCCGCCCGCCTATTCGGCGAGCGTGATCGGCGCGGCAGCCGCCACCGACATCCTGATTCCGCCGTCGATCGCCTTCATCGTCTACTCGGTGATGGTCCCCGGCGCGTCGGTGCCGGCGCTGTTCGCCGCCGGACTCGTTCCCGGCGTGCTCGCCGGCTGCGCGCTGATCGTCCCGGCGATCTGGCTCGCCCGTCGACACCGTTTCGGTGCGGGCGAAGCGAACATCGAGCGCCCGCCGTTCCTGCGCGCATTACGCGAGGCAACCTGGGGCCTGTTCGCTCCGGTGCTGATCCTCGGCGGCATGCGCATGGGCTGGTTCACGCCTACCGAGGCGGCCGTCGTCGCCGTCTTCTACGGCCTGTTCGTCGGCGTGTTCGTCTATCGCACGATGCGCGTACGCGAGATCGTCGAGTCGCTCGTCGAATCGGCCGAAGTCTCCGGCGTGATCATGGTCGTCGTCGCGCTGGCCAGCATCTTCGCCTATGCGGTCAGCACGCTGGGCATCGCCGATCCGCTCACGCGCGCGATCCTCGACAGCGGCATGGGGCCGTGGTGGGCGCTGGCGGCGATCGTCGTGGTGCTGCTGATCACCGGCATGGTGCTCGACGGCATCTCGATCTTCCTGATCTTCGTGCCGCTGCTCACGCCGCTGGTGCGCGGCTTCGGCTGGGACGTCGTCTGGTTCGGCGTCCTGCTGACGTACATGGTGGCGATCGGGCAGTTCACGCCGCCGCTGGCGGTGAACCTGATGGTGTCGTCACGGCTGGCGGGCGTGCGCATCGAGCAGACGGTGCCGTGGGTGATCTGGTTCGTGTTCGCGATGCTGATCGTGCTCGTGGCGTTGATCGCGGTGCCGGAGCTGTCGCTGTGGCTGCCGCGGGCGTTGAATTTCTGAGCGGGTTCGTCGTGCGACGTTCGGCGCGTCGCGGCAGGCGACGGCGGGCCGGGCCGAGGGCGGCGCACCGGCAGCGTGCGGCGAGCGGCGCATGCGGCGCCACGGTAGCCGGGCGCATTGCGCGGTGACGCTCCCGCTGCGGCGGTCGGCGCTACGCGCCGACTACCCTGTGCTCCGCTGTCGCCTGCCGCTCGGGCGAACGTGCGAGTGATCGAAGCGCGCGCCTTCCACGCATTTCGAACGACCCTGCGATTGGCGTGACAGGCGTCGTTCGCTTCTCGCGCATTTCCGCGTGGCGCATGCCACGCAGACGGCCACGGTGGGCAAGTCGTGTTCGACGCTCTGAGGGGCCGCTGCATCCCGTCCGCCTGTGAAACCTAGGGATATCCCCGACAACAACCCTCGCGCTCGTGCCGAGGGCTTCGCCGCCGTTACCATTTGCGCCACTTCACGATCCACCACCCAAAGGAACGAAGCATGCGACGTCTCCTCGGTACCTTCGTCGCCGCCTGCGCGCTGTCGCTGGCCGGCGTCGGCAGCGCCCTGGCGCAGCAGCAGTTCATCACCGTGCTCACCGGCGGCACCAGCGGCGTCTACTACCCGCTCGGCGTGGCGCTGTCGCAGATCTACGCCAAGGCGATCCCCGACGCTAAATCGTCGGTGCAATCGACGAAGGCATCGGTGGAGAACCTGAACCTGCTGCAGGCGGGCCGCGGAGAGATCGCGTTCACGCTCGGCGATGCGCTGTCCGACGCATGGAAAGGCGTCGAGGAAGTCGGCTTCAAGCAGCCGCTGAAGAAGCTGCGTGGCATCGCGGCCATCTACCCGAACTACGTGCAGATCGTCGCGCTCGCCGACTCGAACATCAGGACGCTGGCCGACCTGAAAGGCAAGCGCGTGTCGGTCGGCGCGCCGAAGTCGGGCACCGAGCTGAACGCGCGCGCGATCTTCAAGGCGGCCGGCCTGTCGTACGACGACTTCGCCAAGACCGAGTACCTGCCTTTCGGCGAGTCGGTCGAGTTGATGAAGAACCGCCAGCTCGACGCGACGCTGCAGTCGGCAGGCCTCGGTGTCGCATCGATCCGCGACCTGGCGAGCTCGGTGAAGATCGTGCTCGTGCCGATTCCCGCCGACGTCGTGCAGAAGGTCGGCGACCCCGCCTACCAGAGCGTGACCGTTCCGGCCAACACCTACGACGGCCAGGGCGCCGACGTGCAGACCGCGGCGATCAACAACTTCCTCGTCTCGCACACGGGAGTTTCCGAGGAACTCGCCTACAAGATGACGAAGGCGCTGTTCGAGAACCTCGACCAGATGGTCTCCGCGCACGCGGCCGCCAAGCAGATCTCGCTGCAGAACGCGACGAAAGGCATGCCGCTGCCGCTGCATCCGGGCGCCGAGAAGTACTATCGCGAAAAGGGCGTTCTCCAGTAGCATCGCCCCCTTCCGCCCGCACGAGGGACGCCGCCGAGCGTCCCTCTTTGCTTGCGAAACATGGCATCGCAGTCCGAAACCGACACCACCGAGCAGATCGACGTCCCCGGCGACATCCACGTGCCGGAGAACACGTCCGCTGCGCGGCGCCGGGCGATCTTCTGGATCGGCGTCGCGTTCTCGGCCTACCAGGTCTACACCGCCGCCTACGCGCCGCTGTCGAGCATCGTCATGCGCTCGCTGCACGTGGGTTTCCTGCTGCTGCTCACCTTCGTGATGCTGCCGGGGTTCGGGCGCCGGCACGACAGGGGCGTGTTGTTCGGCACGCTGCTCGGCGTCGTCGGCTTCGCGATCAGCTTCTACCACTGGATCTTCGAGGAGGAACTGATCGTCCGCTCGGGCGATCTCACGCAACTCGACATCGCAGTGGGCATCGTCACGCTCGCGCTCGTGTTCGAAGCGACGCGCCGGATGATGGGCGCGGCGCTACCGCTGATCTGCGCGGTGTTCCTCGCCTACGCACTGTGGGGCAACTACCTGCCCGGCGCGTTCGCGCACCGCGGCTTCGGGCTCGACCAGGTCATCAACCAGATGTCCTTCGGCACCGAAGGCATCTACGGCATTCCGACCTACGTCTCGTCGACGTACATCTTCCTGTTCATCCTGTTCGGCACCTTCCTCGAACAGGCCGGGATGATCCGCCTGTTCACCGACTTCTCGATGGGAACGGTGGGCCACACGCGCGGCGGACCGGCGAAGGTCGCGGTCGTCGCCTCCGGGCTGATGGGCACGATCAACGGCTCGGGCGTGGCCAACGTCGTCACCACCGGCCAGTTCACGATTCCGCTGATGAAGCGCTTCGGCTACAAGGCGGCCTTCGCCGGCGGCGTCGAGGCGACGTCGAGCATGGGCGGGCAGATCATGCCTCCGGTGATGGGCGCGGTCGCCTTCATCATGGCCGAGACGATCGGCGTGCCCTACGTCGAGATCGTGAAAGCGGCGATCATTCCGGCGCTGCTGTATTTCGGCACGGCATTCTGGATGGTTCACCTGGAAGCCGGGCGGCTGAAGCTGCTCGGGCTGCCGAAGGAGGACTGCCCCGACGCGTGGGCTGCAATACGCGAGAACTGGTACCTGATCCTGCCGTTGGCTGCGCTCGTCTGGCTGCTGTTCGCCGGATATACGCCGCTGTTCTCAGGCACGGTCGGGCTGGCCGCGACGGTGATCCTGATCTTCGGCATGTCGGTGGCGCTGCGCGTGCCGTACACGGTGCTGCGCATCGTCTTCTGGGTCGGGCTCGGGTTGCTGTCGTCGAGTTTCCTGAAGTACGGCATCACCGCGGTCTTCGTCGTCATCGCGCTGCTCGTCGCGATCAACCTGATCGTCAACGGCGGGCGCGCCGTGCTGCGCCAGGCGGTCGAGGGCATGGCCGAAGGCGCGAAGAACGCGCTGTCGGTGGGAGTGGCCTGCGCGCTGGTCGGCGTGATCATCGGCGTGATGACGCTCACCGGCGCGGCGACGACCTTCGGCGGCTTCGTGATCCGGCTGGGCGAGCACAGCCTCTTCCTGTCGCTCGTGCTGACGATGATCACCTGCCTGGTGCTCGGCATGGGCATCCCCACCATTCCGAACTACATCATCACCAGCTCCCTCGCCGCGCCGGCGCTGCTGGCGATGGGCGTGCCGCTGATCGTCTCGCACATGTTCGTCTTCTATTTCGGGATCATGGCCGATCTGACCCCGCCGGTGGCGCTCGCCGCCTATGCTGCATCGCCGATCGCGCGCGCCTCCGGCCTGGCGATCGGCGTGCAGGCGATGCGGGTCGCGATCGCCGGCTTCGTCGTGCCGTTCATGGCGGTCTACGATCCGGCGCTGATGCTGCAGTCCGGCACGCTGCTCGACACGGCTTACGTCGTCTTCAAGGCGCTGCTGGCGATCGGCCTGTGGGGCGCGGCGAGCATCGGCTTCCTGGCCACGAAGCTGCCCTGGTGGGAGCGCGTGCTGGCCGCCGCCGGCGCCTTCCTGCTGGTCGCCGCGGTCCCGATCACCGACGACCTCGGCTTCCTGCTGTGCGCGGTGTTCGTCGCCGTGCACACGATGCGCTGGCGCCGCGCGCGGCCCGGCATGGCGCGCGCCGCGTGACGATCGGCGTATGCCTGATCGTCGATCAGGCCGTTCGCGCGTTCGTGCCGGTGCTCGCCTTCACGCTCGGCTGGACGCACTCGATCGAGAAGACGAGCTGGGAGGAAGACTGGCAGGTCGTCGATGGCGGCCTCGCGCTCGTCGAGGCGCGCATCGAGGGCAGCGGCGCCGGCATGGAGCCGCCCGAAGGTGCCGTGCTGCGCAACGGCGTCTGGCACTACGCGCCCGCCCCGGACGCCCGCCTGCACGCGTCGCTGTCGCTCGCCGTCTCGCCGTACACGCAGCCGTACCGCTTCTGCATCGACGGCCATTGCCGCACGCTGGCCGATGCGGCGGGCATCTCCACGCCTTTCGCAACCGTCGGCGTCGAGCGCTGCGACTCCACTTTGACAACATCGGGCGCATCGCGTTGAATCCGACGGATCCGCTGCCCCCGGGAGTCGAACCGTGACGCTGCGTTCCCTGCTCTTCCTGGTCGTCTTCGGCGCGCTCGTCGCGTTCGTCCTGGTCAACTGGCAGGTGCTGAACGCGCCGACCACGCTGTCGCTCGCGTTCACCGAGGTGCAGGCGCCGCTCGGCCTGGTGATGCTCGCGTTCATCGTGCTCGTCACCGTGTTGCTGCTCGCCTACATCGTCTACCTGCAGATGTCCGGGCTGCTCGAGACGCGTCGCCACGGCAAGGAGCTGCAGGTGCAGCGCGAACTGGCCGACCAGGCCGAGTCGTCGCGCTTCACGGAGCTGCGCTCGTATCTGGAGTCGCGCTTCTCGCGCAGCGACGACCGGCGCGACGAGATCGAGCGGGCGGTGCGGGCGCGGCTCGATGCGCTCGAGTCGCAAGTGAAGGCGAGTGTCGAATTGCAGGGCAACGCGCTCGCGGCTACGCTCGCCGAGCTGGCCGATCGCTACGATCGGGACCGGCAGGATCACGACCGCCCGGCGCGCGACCGGCTCGATGGCTGACGACCCGCCGCTGGTCTTTCCGGTACGCGCGACCTCACCGCGATGCGCGCGCGGCAGCTAGAATGACGGCCGGCGAACGCGCGACCGAAGCCGGGGTCGCACGCCCGATCGCATGCCGATCGCCCCGCCCGCGTCGCCGCGGCGTTCCTCGCTCTTTGCACCTTCCCTTCACCTGCGAAATGCGAAACCACGGAACCCACGCATGAAAATCGAAGACATCCTCGCCGCCCTGCCCGAGCAGGAAGTGACGATCGACGTCCTGCGCGAGAAGTACGCCAAGGGAGACGAATCGACCGCGCGCGAGGTGCGCCAGCGAGTGGCCCGCGCCCTCGCCACGGTCGAGCCGCAGGCGTTGCGCGAGCACTGGGAGTCCGAGTTCCTGTGGGCGATGGAGCACGGCTTCGTTCCCGCCGGGCGCATCAATTCGGCGGCCGGCACCGACATCCGCGCCACGCTGATCAACTGCTTCGTGCAACCGATCGGCGACGCGGTCTGGGGCTACAGCGAGAACGGAACGCCGGGCATCTACGCGGCGCTGCAGGAAGCTGCCGAGACGATGCGCCGCGGCGGCGGCGTCGGCTACGACTTCTCGTCGATCCGCCCGCGCGGTGCGCTGGTCAAGGGAACGCTGTCGCGCGCGTCGGGCCCGGTGTCGTACATGCGGGTGTTCGACAAGTCCTGCGAGACGCTCGAGTCGGCCGGCTCGCGGCGCGGCGCACAAATGGGCGTGATGCGAGTCGATCACCCCGACGTCGAGGAATTCATCGGCGCGAAGAACGACGGTTCGTTGTCGAACTTCAACATGTCGGTGGCGGTCACCGACGCGTTCATGCGCGCGGTCGAGGCCGACGGCGAGTTCGAGCTGGTGCACGAGGTGCAGCCCTTCGACGAGAACGGACTGGGCCGCAACGCCGAAGGCAAGTGGATCTATCGCCGGATCGACGCGCGCGAGCTGTGGGATCAGATCATGGCGTCCACCTACGATCATGCCGAGCCGGGCGTGATCTTCATCGACCGCGTCAACCGTGACAACAATCTCGCGTACTGCGAGCGCATCGAGGCGAGCAACCCGTGCGGCGAGCAGTTCCTGCCGCCGTACGGGTGCTGCGATCTCGGCAGCCTGAACCTCACGCGCTTCATCGTCGATCCGTTCGGCGACAAGCCGGCCTTCGACTTCGAACGTTTCCGCCGCACGGTGGCCATCTCGGTGCGCGCGCTCGACAACGTGCTCGACCTCACGCTGTGGCCGCTCGAGGCACAGGAGCGCGAGGCGCAGGCCAAGCGCCGCATCGGCCTGGGCTTCACCGGGCTGGGCAACGCGCTCACCATGCTGAAGCTGCGCTACGACACCGACGAGGCGCGCGCATTCGCCGCGCGCATCGCGCAGTCGATGCGCGACGTCGCCTACGAGGCGTCGGTGGAACTGGCCATCGAACGCGGAGCGTTCCCGCTGTTCGACGCCGACCAGTGGCTCGCCGAGCCGCACGCCGCCTCGCGCCTGCCCGACGCCTTGAAGAAACGCGTGCGCGAGCACGGCATCCGCAACTCGCACCTGCTGTCGATCGCGCCCACCGGAACGATCTCGATCGCCTTCGCCGGCAATGCCTCCGGCGGCATCGAGCCGGCGTTCTCGTGGACCTACACGCGCCGCAAGCGCATGCCCGACGGCAGCAGGCTCGAATACCAGGTCGAGGACTTCGCCTACCGGATGTGGCGCCATCTCGGGCACGACACCAACGCGCTGCCCGACTACTTCGTCTCGGCGATGCAGATCTCGGCGCTCGATCACATGCGCATGAGCGCGGCCGTGCAGCCGTACATCGACTCGGCGATCAGCAAGACGGTCAACGTCGACGAGGATTATCCGTACGAGCAATTCAAGACGTTGTATTTCGAAGCGTGGCGCGCGGGCCTGAAAGGCATCACGACCTACCGGCCGAACAGCGTGATCGGCTCGGTGCTGAGCGTAGCGCCGTCGTCCAGCGCGCAGCAGCCGCAGGATCTGCAGGTTGCGCCCGAGGAGTCCGACCGGCGCCTGCGCATCGAGCGCGTGCCGCAGCCGGCGCTGTCGTCGCTGCGCTGGCCGAGCCGGCCGAAGCTGCCCGGCGGCAACCTCGCGTACTCGTACATGGTCGAGCCGCTCGACGAACGCGCATCGTTCTGCATCTTCATCGGCCAGACCGAGGAGTCCTATCTGCGCGCCGACGGCAGCACCGGGCTGCGCAGCGTCCCGTTCGAGACGTGGGTCAACGGCAACGAGCAGCCGCGCGGCCTGGGCGCGATCGCCAAGGCGCTGTCGATGGACATGCGCTCGAACGATCGCGCGTGGCTGAAGATGAAGCTCGATGCGCTCGCGCGCACGCGCGACGAGCAGCCGCTGCAGATGCCCTTCCCGCCCAACGGCGAGGTGCGCTGGACGCCGGGGCTGGTCGCCGGCTTCGCCGAGATCGTGCGGCATCGCTGCGAGGAACTCGGCATGTTCGAGGCGCTCGATGCGCAGCCCTCGCCGATGGTCGACGCGATGATGTTCCGCAAGGAGCCGAAGTCGGGTCCGCTCGGCACGCTGTCCTGGACCGCCGACGTCGCCAACGCCGCCACCAACGACGACTTCGTCATCGGCGTCAAGGAGCTGCAGCTGCCCGACGGCACGCGGCGGCCCTACTCGATCTGGCTGTCGGGCGACTACCCGCGCGCACTCGACGGCCTGGCCAAGCTGCTGTCGGTCGACATGCACCTGATCGACGTCAACTGGATCGGCCTGAAGCTGCGCAAGCTGCTGAACTTCGGCGAGTTGAACGGGTCGTTCTGGGCCCAGGTGCCGGGCGAGTCGCGCCAGCAGGTTTGGCCGAGCACGGTGGCCTACATCGCTGCGCTGCTGCTGCATCGCTTCAAAGTGCTGGGGCTGCTCGACTCCGAAGGTCGCGCCATCGGCGGCGCCGGCGCGCTCGCGCTGCCCGACCACGAGAAGCCCGAGGCGAGCACCGAGGCGCCACTGATCGCCGGCCAGGCCTGTCCGTCGTGCGGCGCGCACGCGTACATCCGGCGCGACGGCTGCATGTTCTGCACCGCCTGCGGCCACCAGGGCGAATGCGGATGAGGCGGGCGATGCCGACGAGCGCCTAGGCACGTACGAAGGAGATGGCCGAGCGCATTCTCGTCGTCGACGACGAAGAGGGAATCCGCGAGCTGCTGTTCGCGTACCTGAGCGGCTTCGGCTTCGACGTCGCCGCAGTGGCCGATGGCGGCGAGATGCGCCGCCATCTGGCCGAGCATCCGGTCGATCTGGTGCTGCTCGACCTCGGCCTGCCGCAGGAGGACGGACTCGTGCTGGCGCGCGAACTGCGTACCCGCGACGACGTTCCGGGCATCATCATCGTCACCGGCCGCGGCGAGCCGGTCGATCGCATCCTCGGTCTCGAGCTCGGCGCCGACGACTACATTCCCAAGCCCTTCGACCTGCGCGAGCTCGTCGCTCGCGTTCGCAGCGTGCTGCGCCGCGTGCGACCGGAAAGCGCGGCTTCCGCGCCGCCCGCCCCGGAGCAGCAGCAGCGCTTCGAGTTCGATGGCTGGCACATCGACCTGGCCGCGCGCTCTGTCGTGCGTCCCGACGGCACGCCCGTGGCCCTCACCACCGGCGAGTTCGACCTGCTGGCGACCTTCGTGCGCCAACCGAACCGCGCACTCACGCGGGACGAACTCATGGACGCGCTGTACCGGCGCGAGGCCGGCCCCTTCGATCGCGCCATCGACGTGCTGGTCGGCCGCCTGCGGCGCAAGATCGAGCGGGATCCGACCGGGCCGCAGCTGGTGAAGTCGGTGCGCGGCGTCGGCTACCTGTTCGCGGCACGCGTGGCGCCCGATGCCCGCGCAAGCGATGCTCCCCGCTGACCCGAAAGCCGGCGAAGCGCCGCTCGCCGACACGATCGACGAACCGGCGTTGTACCGCCAGGTGTTCCACGCGGCATCCGACGCAATGCTGATCGTCGACGACGCCGGCCAAATCCGCCTGGCCAATGCACGCAGCGACGCGCTCTTCGGCTACGAGACGGACGGCCTGGTCGACCGCTCGATCGAGGAACTGATTCCGCAGCGTTTTCGCGAATCGCATGCGCAGCATCGCGCCCGCTATCGCAGCGCGCCTCGTGCGCGCCCGATGGGCACGAACATCGCGCTCACCGCCCGGCACCGCGACGGGCACGAATTCGCCGTCGAGATCAGCCTGAATCCGCTGCGCGTAGACGGCGCGGTGTGGACCTGCGTGAACGTGCGTAACGTCGACGCGCTGCGCCATGCGCAGGACCTGATCGTTCGCGCGCGTCAGGCCAACGCGGTCGCCGACTTCGGGCGCCTGGCACTGGCCACACGCGACTTCGCCGCGATCCAGCAGCAGGCATGCGCGCTGCTCACCGAACACCTCGGCGTCGACTTCGCGCTATGCGGGCGCGTCGCGTTCGCCGCAGGCCGACTCGACATCGCCGCGCGGCTCGGACTCGACGCCGACGAGCACCTCGATGCATTGCGCGCGCAACTCGGGCAGCTCGTCGCCGACGACGCCGCGCGGCTGCTCGATCGGCCGATCCTGCTCGAGCGGCCGATGGCCGCGGAACCTGGCGATACGGACGATCCATCCACCGCGATCGTATGCGCGATCCCCGGCGAGGAAGGCCAGTGCCTGGGCGTGCTGCTGGCCGGCTCGCGCGCCTCGCGCAGCTTCTCGCGCGACGACGGCAGCTTCGTGCAGGCGCTGGCCAACACGGTGGGCGCAGCCCTGCAGCGCGAGGGGGCGGAGGCGCAACTGTTCCAGTCGCAGCGCCTGGAGGCGCTCGGACAACTCACCGGCGGCGTCGCGCACGACTTCAACAACCTGCTCACGGTGGTCTCGGGCAACCTGCAGATGCTCGAGGAGCGCATCGCCGATGACGCGCTCGGCGCGCGCCTGGCCAAAGCGGCGCTGCGGGCGACGGCTCGCGGCGCCGATCTCACGCGCAAGCTGCTCGCGTTCTCGCGCCGCCAGACGCTGCAGCCGCGCGCGATCGACGTCGCGCAACTGCTCGAGTCGATCGTCGACATCCTTCGCCGCACGCTGGGCGCGAAGATCGACGTACGCCTGGAGCTCGAAGACGCGCTGCCGGCGGCGAAGGCCGACCCCGGCATGCTCGACACGGCGCTGCTGAACCTCGCGGTCAATGCGCGCGATGCGATGCCAGACGGCGGCAGGCTCACGCTGTCGGCAAGTCGCGTGAATGCGCCCTCGCATCCGGCCACGCGCGGCGAACAGCTGGTTGCCGGCGACTACGTGTGCATCGCCGTCACCGACACCGGTTCGGGCATGGCCCCGGAAGTGCTCGCACATGCGTTCGAACCGTTCTTCACGACGAAGGAGAGCGGCAAGGGAAGCGGTCTCGGGCTGAGCCTCGTCTACGGCTTCGCCAAGCAGTCGGGCGGGCACATCGACGTGCAAAGCAGCCCGGGCGCCGGCACTTCGATCGCGCTGTACCTGCCGGTCGACGACGGCAGCGCGGCGCCGCGCGCGCGCCGCCCGACCGGCGTGGACTACGCGGGCGGAGCCGAGACGATCCTCGTGGTCGAGGACGACGACGAGGTGCGCTCGGTGGCGCTCGCCTTCCTGGGCAAGCTGGGCTACCGCGTGCTGCAGGCGGCCGACGCCGCGCAGGCGCTCGCGCGCATCGACTCCGACGAGCCCATCGACCTGCTGTTCACCGACGTGGTGATGCGCGGCGAACTTGACGGACCCGCGCTCGCCCGCGAAGCGCTGCGCCGACGCCCCGGCCTGCGCGTGGTCTTCACTTCGGGACACGCGCCCGAGTCGATCACGTTGCTGGAGCGCCGGGTGGGCGCGGAGTTGCTACCCAAGCCGTACCGGATCGATCAGCTGGCGCGAATCATGCGGCGTGCGCTCGACACCACGCCGAGCAAGTCCGCCGCCGCCGATTCGTCGTCGCACCGGCCCGAAACACCGCCGACGGCCGGCTGACGCGTAGTTTCAGCGCGCCTCGCGCCGCGTATCGTTGCGCCCGATCACGGCGCGCAGCGACGGCAGCGAGACGATCGCGATCTCGCGATTGCGCACGTGGATGAGGCCTTCGGCCTGGAAGCGCGACAGGATCCGGCTCACCGTCTCGAGCTTCAGCCCGAGCATGCTGCCGATCTCCTCGCGCGTCATGCGCAGCACGAAGCAGCTCGCGGAAAAGCCGCGCGCGGCCATGCGCTGCGACAGGTCGATGAGGAACGCCGCGAGGCGCTCTTCGGCCCGCATCGAGCCGAGCAACAGCATCAGCGCTCGCTCGCGCTGGATCTCGGCCGACAGCATCCGAAACAGCTCGCGCTGCAGCGCCGCGTCTCGCGCGGCCAGCGCGTCGAGTTCGGCGAACGGAATCTCGACGACTTCGCTGTCTTCCAGCGCGACCGCATCGCCGGCGTGCACGTCCAGGCCGATTCCGTCGACGCCCAGCACTTCGCCGCCGAGGTGAAAACCGGTGACCTGCTCGCGGCCGTCCTCGGTGAGCAGCACCGACTTGAACGAACCGGCACGGATGCCGAACAGCGCATGAAAGGAGTCGCCGTAGCGATACAGGTATTCGCCGCGACGCACCCGCCGGCGCGTGGCCGATGCAGCACCCATCAGCATCTCCAGCCCGTCCGCGCGGCGAGCGGGCGTGCTCCGAGGACGGGCGGGCTGCGCGTTCGCGGCCTGGGACCCTTCGACGAGCGCAAGACCCAGCGGCGCAAAACGGGATTCGGCGAGGTGCGGCATCGACATGAGCAAACTCCTGCACACCGGGACCGCCCGGTTCGATGCCAATCTACCGAGGCCGGACCGCCGTTCGATGGCAGTGCGGCAACAGCGGGTAACAGTTTGTAACGACGTTCGCCGGCCCCCCGGCGAACCCGATCGGCGCGCCCGGCGCCGCTCGCGCGCGTGCGGCGCTTCGACTAGCATGCGCACATCGACGCTCGCGGAGAAGACGCATGTACAAGCACCTGCTGGTCCCCACCGACGGATCCGAACTGTCGAACAACGCGGTCGAACGGGCGATCGGATTCGCCCGCGAAAGCGGCGCGCGCATCACCGCGCTGCACGTGATGCCGGAGTACATTCCGCCGGCCTTCGCCGAATTCCCCGCCGCCGGCCAGGCCTCGTTCGCCGAGTTCACCAAGGCCACCGAGGAGAACGCCCGCGTCGTGCTCGACGCGGTAGCGCAATCGGCTTCGGCGGCAGGGGTCGATTGCGACACCGTCTCGGTGCGGCACACGCAGCCGTACCGCGCGATCATCGACACGGCGCGCGAGCGGGGTTGCGATCTCATCTTCATGGCCTCGCACGGACGGCGCGGATTGAGCGCCCTCGTGCTCGGCAGCGAAACCAACAAGGTGCTCACGCATTCGAGCATTCCGGTGCTGGTGTTCCGCTGAAGCAGCGGGCGATCGCGCACGAAACAACCAGGAGAAAGATCGATGGATGCAATGGAACAGGCTGCGGACAAGGCGGCGGCGGCACGCGATCGACTCGCCGACGAGCTGCGCTCGCTGGTGTCCGACGCCGAGGAGATGCTGAAGGCGGCGTCGCGCGGCGGAAACGAACAGCTGAATCTGGTTCGCGAGCGTCTCGAGCGCGGCGTGAACGCGGCGCGCAGCGAGTTGAATTCGTTCCAGGAAGCGGCGCTCGAAACCGCGCGTCGGACGGCCGCCGAAACCGACGAATACGTGCACGAACACCCGTGGAACGCGGTCGGCATCGCCGCCGCCGTCGGCGTGCTGCTCGGCGTGCTGCTGACGCGGCGCTGAGGGACAAGGCCATTCCGCAGCCCGCGGCTCGCAGGCGAGCGGCTCCGCCGTCGGCGCGCGGGCTGCCGCTTGCCGTCGCGCTGCTGCTGGGGCTCGTCGCGCTCGCGCCGGCGGCCGAGGCGCGCGGCACCCCCGAGGCGGCGCCCGCGGCCGCCGCCGAGCTGCGCTCGGCAAAGTCGATCGCCTGGATCGACGGCGTCGTCGAACACGTCTACGACGGCGACTCCTTTCGCCTGCACACGAGCGACGGACGCGAGTTCGGCGTGCGCATCGCCGGCATCGACGCTCCCGAGCGCACGCAGCCCTTCGCCAACGTCTCGCGCCAGGCGCTGCGCGAGGCGATCGACGATCGCGAAGTGCGCATCGCGGCGATCAAGGTCGATCCCTACGGTCGCGTCGTCGGGCGCGTGTTCGTCGCCGGTAAAGACATCGGGCTCGAACAGCTCGACCGCGGGCTCGCGTGGCATTTCGTGCGCTACGACGCGGATCTCTCTCCCGCCGAGCGCGAGCGCTACGCAAACGCGCAGCGGCAGGCGCAGACCCGGCGCGCCGGGCTGTGGCAACAGAACGACCCTCGGGCGCCCTGGCTATTCCGCGAGCAGCGACGGTAGAGCGACGGCCGCCGGGGCACGAACGACCGCGTCGGCGATGTCGTCGATCGCGGTCCGCTCCGGATCGACGACGACCAGCCGCGCACCGCTGCGCCGCGCGAGCACGGGGAGTTCGGCGGCCGGATACACCAGCGCCGAAGTGCCGACGACGAGCATCGCATCGCAGCTTGACGCGGCGCGCTGCGCTTCGGCGAGCGCCGCTTCCGACAGGAACTCGCCGAACCAGACCACGTCGGGTCGCAGCGGCGCGCCGCAACGCGGACACGGCGGCGGCTCGCGAGCATCGCCGCGCCAATCGAAGGCCGGATCGATGGGCTCGGGCGCACCGCACCCGTCCAGGCACTTCACGCGCGTGATGTCGCCGTGCAATTCGAGCACGCGATGGCTGCCGGCACGGCGATGCAGGCCGTCGACGTTCTGCGTGACCACGTCGACGCGTCGCCCGCCGCGCGCCTCGTAGCGCGCGATCGCTTCGTGCGCGGCGTTCGGGCGCGCATTCGCCACCGCAGCCCGGCGCTCGGCGTACCAGCGCCAGACGAGCGTCGGGTCGGCACGAAATCCCTCCTCGGTTGCCAGCGCCTGCGGATCGAAGCGCGCCCACAAGCCGGTGAGCGCGTCGCGAAAGGTCGGAATGCCGCTCTCGGCGGACACGCCGGCGCCGGTGAAGACGACGACGTGTCGGGCGTCGCGCAGCCAGGCGTGCGCGGCAGCGATCCCCGCGTCGCTCGCATCGCTTGCCGACGAGGCGCCCTGCCGCTGCGCCTGGTTACGCTCGCCATCGGGAATGGCGCAAGCGAACGCGGACGTGGAGGCGATCGCGCTCTCGGACGCAGAAGCTGTCGGATTCATGCCGTCATGCTCGCTGTGCACCAGAACTCGCCCTACTCTGCCACCTTTCCGCTGGCGAGCCGAAACGCGCGAGATCCGCGCGTTCTCGATCGAGCGGAAGTCATCGTCGGGCACGATGCGCGAGAAACGAACATGACTGCCCCGCGCAGCGCGGAGGACGGGCCGAAACGCGCGGAAATCACGTATTCCTCGTCATTCAACGTCCCGTGCGAAAGGCGACGATGCGACGAACCGAGGGGCCAGGAGCTTGCAGCCAGTGTGGCACGGCGAGCCGCTCGAGCAGCAGCCGCGGCGCATCGCGACGCCATGATCGGCAGCCAGTGGAGCCTCGCGCTCGAGGTGAACAGCGCCCGGTATGCGCGCGGGCGGCGCCTACGGGCGGCCGGGCGCTTCGCGCGGCGACGCTCCTGCTGCGGCGGTCGGCGCTGCGCGCCGACTTCCCTCGCTGCTCGCCTCGGGCTCGCGCGGCCGAACTCGCTGCGCGGGCTTCGCCCGCTTCGCTCGAACATGCGGCCGCGAGTCAGAGGTACGAAGCGCGCTTCGCGCGCCGACCCCGAGGCTGCGCTGCTCGGCGCCGCAGAAGTCGCGTTGCCGCGCGAAGCGCCCGGCCGCCCGTAGGCGCCGCCCACGCGCAAACCGGGCGCTGTGCACCGGCGCAGACCGCTGCCAACGCCCCTTCACCGGACGGCCACCGCGCGCTGCCGCAGCGTCTCGTACAACACCACGCCGGCCGCCACCGACACGTTCAGGCTTCCCACTGCCCCGCGCATCGGAATGCGCGCCAGCGCGTCGCAGCGCTCGCGCGTGAGCCTGCGCATGCCGCTGCCTTCGGCGCCGAGAACCCAGGCGATCGGTCCGGCGAGGTTCTGCTCGTACAGATCGGTCGGCGCGCGCTCGTCGGTGCCGACGACGAAGATGTTGCGGTCGCGGATCTCGTCGAGCGCACGCGCGAGATTCGTCACCATCAGATAGGGAACGCTTTCTGCGGCGCCGCTCGCCGTCTGCATCGCGATCTCGGTGAGCGCGCAGGCGCGATCCTTCGGCGCGATCACCGCCGCGGCTCCCGCGCCGTCGGCCACGCGCAGGCACGCACCGAGATTGCGCGGATCGGTGACGCCGTCGAGCACCAGCAACAGGATCGGCCCTGCATCGTTCTCGTGCTCGTCGAGCAGTTCGTCGAGTCGTTGCCCTCTCGGCGGCGGCTCGACGAGTGCGACGACGCCCTGGTGCCGCTTGTGGGGGCACAAGCGCTCGAGCCGGTCGGCGTCGACGAAATGCGCGCGCACGCTCGCCGCCTCCGCCACGCGCACAAGGTCGCGCACGCGCGCGTCCTCGCGTCGCGCATCGACGTACAACTCGCGTACGCCGGCCGGCGCGCGGCGCAGTCGCGCGAGCACCGAGTGGAATCCGTAGATCAGCATCGCAGGCAAGACTCAGAACGTGTGAATCGATCGGCCGTGGCCGGAAGGCGCGCCAGGATGCGCCCGATGAGGCGCAAAGCGCAGCCATATCGGACGTCTCAATGGCGCCGGCGCAGTCCGGTACGCCGCTTCTTGGCCGCCGCGGTGGTCGGCTTCGCGCGCGCCGCCGCGCGTTCGGCGCGTGCCTTCTTCACCTTCTCCGACTTCGCCGGTGCGGCCTTCGGCGCCGAAGCTGCGTCCGCGTCGCGCGTGTCGCCTCGGCGCTGCAGTTCGCGAAAACCCAGTCGATCGACGAGCCGGAAATCGATGCGACGCGCTTCGAGGTCGACGCGCGAAACCTGCACCTCGACCTCGTCGGTGAGCCGGAAACGCTTGCCGGTACGCTCGCCGCGAAGCTCGTGCGCGACCTCGTTGTACTGGAAATACTCGCTGCCCAGTTCGGAGACGTGCACCAGTCCCTCGACGTACAGCTCGTCGAGCGTGACGAAGATGCCGAACGGCGCCACGCCGGTGACGCGGCCGACGAAGGCCTCGCCGACGCGCTCGCGCACGTACAGGCACTTCAGCCACGCCTCGACGTCGCGCGAGGCCTCGTCGGCGCGCCGCTCGTGCATCGAGCAGATCGCGCCGAGCAGCCGCCACACCTCGTGTTCGCGGCGCGCAGGCGCTGCAGCGCTCGCTCTCGAAGCCGGGCGCGCCTTCGCGCTCGCCGCCCGCTTCACGCGCTGCGACTTCTCGCTCGCCGATCCGGCGGCGCCGGTGCCGGAGGCCGACACGCGTGTCGAGGGCATGGCCGCATCGTCGCGGGTCGCCGCAGCAGATTCGTGCGGCCGGCGCGCATCGAAGGTCAGTCCGCTCGCCGCGCCCTCGTCGTCGATCACCGGTTCGACCAGGTCGTCGTCGGCGCCCGGCGGCCGGATGCGGATCGCCTCGCTGAGCAGTGCGGCGTCCGGCGCCGGACGATAGCGCCCGCCGCGCAGCAGCGCCTTGATCACGCGATGCGTCAGCAGGTCGGGATAGCGCCGGATCGGCGACGTGAAATGCGCGTAGCCGTCGTAGGCCAGGCCGAAGTGGCCTTCGTTGTCCGGCGAGTACACCGCCTGCTGCATCGAGCGCAGCATCATCGTCTGCAGCAGCACCGCGTCGGGACGCGCACGAACGGTCTCGACGAGCGCGGCGTAATCGGCCGGCGACGGATCGTCGCCGCCGCCCAGGGCGAGCCCGAATCCGCGCAGGAATTCGCGCAGCTTCGCGAGCTTCTCCGGAACCGGTCCTTCGTGCACCCGATACAGGCCCGGGTGTCGACTTCGCCGCATCCAGTCGGCCGCGCAGACGTTGGCCGCGAGCATGCATTCCTCGATCAGCTTGTGCGCGTCGTTGCGCTGGCTCGGGACGATGCGCTCGATGCGGCCCGCAGGGTCGCAGACGATCTTCGTCTCGACGGTCTCGAAGTCGATCGCGCCGCGCGCCCGGCGCGCGGCAGCGAGTACGCGGTACAGCTCGTGCAGGTCGCGCAGCTGCGGCGCGAGCGCCGCATGGCCCGCAGGCACCGACAGCGAGGCCGCCGCGCCCGACAGCATTGCCCACACCTCGTCGTAGGTCAGGCGGGCCGCCGAATGCATGACCGCCTCGTAGAACTGGTAGCCGCGCAAGCGACCGCTGCGCTCGATCACCATGTCGCAGACGAGCACGAGACGATCGACGTTCGGATTCAGCGAGCACAGGCCGTTGGAGAGCTTCTCCGGCAGCATCGGAATCACCCGGCGCGGGAAGTACACCGAGGTGCTGCGTTCGAGCGCGTCGTGATCGAGCGCGTCGCCGTCGCGCACGTAGTGCCCGACGTCGGCGATCGCGACGATCAGCCGGAACGCCGCATCGCGGCGCGCGCCCGCCGGCATCGGCTCGCAGTAGACCGCATCGTCGAAATCGCGCGCATCCTCGCCGTCGATCGTCACCAGCGGCACGTCGCGCAGATCGACGCGACCGGCGAGATCGGCCGCCGGCACTGCGCCGGGCAGGCGCGACGCGCGCTCGAGCGCCGCGTCGCTGAACTCGTGCGGCACGTCGAACTTGCGCACCGCGATCTCGATCTCCATGCCCGGGTCGTCGATCTCGCCGAGCACTTCGACGACGCGTCCGATCGGCGGCGAGCCGCCCGCCGGCGGCTCGATGATCTCGACGGTGACGACCTGCCCCTGCTGCGCGCGCTGCGTATCGCCCGACGGAATGACGATGTCGTGCTTGATGCGCTGGTCTTCGGGCACGACCAGCGAGACGCCGCGCTCCTCGAGGAAGCGCCCGACGATGCGCCGGTTCGCGCGCTCGGTGACCTCGACGATGCGCCCTTCCGGACGACCGCGCGAATCGAAGCCGGTGCGCTTGAGCAGCACGCGGTCGCCGTGCATCACCTTCTGCATCTCGCGCGGCGACAGGAACACGTCGATCCCGCCCTCGTCGGGAATGAGGAAGCCGAAGCCGTCGCGATGCCCCTGCACGCGACCGGCAACGAGATCGAGCTTGCTCGCCAGCAGCAGCACGCCCTTGCGGTTGGGCAGCAGTTGGCCGTCGCGCTCCATCGCGAGCAGTCGACGCTCGAGGTTGTCGAAATGCGTCGACGGGACGGCCAGGCGCTCGGCGAGTTCGTGCGGCGTCATCGGAACGTCGGCCGCACGCAGGCATTCGAGGATCGCTTCGCGCGTCGGCGCGAACCAGGTCTTGTCGGTCACGCAGCCGTCTCTCTCGATTCGACAATGCCGCAGCCGCGGTGTAACATCCCGCCTCTACGCGCGACCGGCCTTGCTTCCGGTTGCAGCCGGCGGAGTTCCTCCGCGGCACATCGCCCAGATGGCGGAATTGGTAGACGCACCAGGTTCAGGTCCTGGCGGTGGCAACACTGTGGAGGTTCGAGTCCTCTTCTGGGCACCATCACGAAGCCTGCGCGAGCAGGCTTTCTTGTTTTTCCCACGCTAGCCCCATCGTGCCTCGAGGTCGCCCGGCCGCATATGGTCGTACTCCTCGAAGGGCTGATGAATCCAGGGGTTGCTCGGCAGATGCTCGACCGCGTAATCCGGCTGCGCGATCGAGGCGCCCTTTCGCCATAGTACCGCCGTGCGGATCTCCCTCGCCTGCGGATGACGCGCGAGCAGCGCGGGCACCAGCTGCACGAGCGTCGCGCCCGAGTCTGCGAGATCGTCGGCCAGCAGCCAGTTGGGCCCGGGCAGCGCGCCTGCACTCGCCAGCTGCTCGCCGATGCGCAGTTCGCCGCGCCGCCTGCCTTCGTCCTCGCGATACGAGCTGGTGAAGACGACGCCCAGCGGCTTGTCGAACAGCCGCGAGAACACGTCGCCGATGCGCAGTCCGCCGCGCGCCACGCAGACCACCGCGTCGAAGTTCCAGCCCGACTGCCAGACCTTCAGCGCGAGCTTCTCGACGAGCCGGTTGTATTCGTCCCACGAGATGTGCAGGTCGCGCATGCCGCAGCGTCGATCCAGGACGTGTGAAGGAACCGCCTCAGGCGAACGGGTGGCGCAGCACGATCGTCTCGTCGCGATCGGGACCGGTGGACACCAGCGAGATCGGCGCACGCGCGAGTTCGGCCAGGCGCTCGAGATAGCGCTGGGCATTCGACGGCAACGCCGACCAGTCGCGAACGCCCACCGTGCTCTCGGACCAGCCCGGCATTTCCTCGTAGACGGGCTCGCACTGCGCGACCGCGTCGGCGCCGAACGGCAGCAGGTCGAGCGTGCGCGGGCCGCAACGGTACGCCGTGCACAGCTTCACCGTCGGCAGTCCGTCGAGCACGTCGAGCTTGGTGACGACCAGGCCGTCGACGCCGTTCAGCTGGATCGAGCGCGCGAGCGCCGGCACATCGAACCAGCCGCAGCGGCGCGGGCGCCCGGTGACCGAGCCGAACTCCTTGCCCACGGTGGCCAGGTGCCGTCCGACGTCGTCGTGCAGTTCGGTGGGGAACGGGCCTGCACCGACGCGCGTGGTGTACGCCTTCACGATGCCGAGCACCGAATGCAGCGCCTGCGGGCCGACGCCGGCACCGGCCGCAGCCGCGCCGGCGACGCAGTTGCTGCTCGTGACGTACGGATAGGTGCCGTGGTCGACGTCGAGCAGCGCGCCCTGCGCGCCCTCGAAGAGCAGCGGCTCGTCGCGCGCCATCGACGCGGCGAGCATCGACGGCACGTCGGCGAGCATCGGCGCGATGCGCTCGGACAGCGCCAGCGTGTCGTCGGCCACGCGCTGCGCGTCCAGCGGCTGCGCCTTCAGGAAATGCTGCAGCGTGAAGTTGTGCAACTCGAGCGTCTCGTCGAGTCGCGCGCGAAAGCGCGCGGCATCGAGCAGGTCGCCGGTACGCAATGCGCGGCGCGCAGCACGGTCTTCGTAGGCCGGTCCGATGCCGCGACCGGTGGTACCGATCGCCTCGGCGCCGCGCCGCGCCTCGCGCGCCTGGTCGAGCGCGACGTGGTACGGCAGGATGAGCGTGGCGGCATCGCTCAGGTGCAGTCGTCCGCGCACCCGGATTCCGGCCGCTTCGAGCTCGTCGATCTCCTGCAGCAGTGCCGCTGGCGACACGACCACGCCGCTGCCGATGTAGCAATGCACGTCGTCGCGCAGGATGCCCGACGGAATCAGGCGCAGCACCTGCTTGCGCCCGCCGATCACCAGCGTGTGTCCGGCATTGTGTCCGCCCTGGAAGCGCACGACACCGCGCGCGGTATCGGTGAGCCAGTCGACGACCTTGCCCTTGCCTTCGTCGCCCCACTGGGTACCGACGATCACGACGTTCTTCGCCATCTGCAGCAGATTCCTCGATTCGCGTTCGAATTACTTCGGCTCAGCGCTGCGCGCCGGCCCGGTCGACGACCCATTCGTTGCCTCGCAGCACGAGTTCGCGATCGCAGACGAACTCCTGCGGCCCCGGATCGCGCCCGGGAAGCGCCTGCACGACGATCTCGCCGGCGGCGCGCAGCGCGTCGATCGCCTCGACCAGCGCCGCATCGTCGGACCATGGCGCGCGGATCGCCGAGGCGGGCGCACCGTTCTCGAGCAGGCCGGCGAGCGCCCGCAATTCGATCGAGAAGCCGGTGGCCGGACGCGCGCGTCCGAAGGCGCGACCGACGTCGTCGTAGCGCCCGCCACGCGCGATCGCGTACGGCAGCGCCTCGACGTACGCCGCGAAGGTGATGCCGTTGTGGTAGCGATAGCCGCGCAGATCGGCCAGGTCGATCGACAGCTCGAGCTGCTGCCAGCGCTGCAGCACGGGCGACGCGCACAGCCGTTCGATGCGCTCGAGCGCATCGCGGATTGCCGGCGCATCGGGCAGCTGCGCACGCGCGCGCGCCAGCACCGAGCCTTCGCCGTCGAAGCCTTCGCCTGCGCGCCCGTGCAGCCGCGCGAGCATGGGCAGCGTCTCGCGCAACGCCGCCGGAGAGTCGCGCAGAGCCTCGTGCAATCCGGGGATGTCCTTGCCCTGCAACAGCCGGTACAGCTCGTCGACGTCGAGCTGCGGGTCGAGCGGGCCCAGCGCATCGAGCAGGCCCTGCACCACGCCGACGTGGCACAGGTCGATGCGCAGCTTCGCCACGCCGGCGGTGGCGAGCGAACGCACCATCAGGTCGATCGACTCGACCTCGGCTTCGATGCCCGGGTGCCCGTACAGCTCGGCGCCGATCTGGATCGGCTCGCGCGTGGCGAGCACGCCCTGCGCGCGGGTGTGCAGCACGGAGCCCGCGTAGCACAGCCGCACCACCCCTTCACGATCGAGCAGGTGCGCGTCGATGCGCGCCACCTGCGGCGTCATGTCGGCACGCACGCCGAGCGTTCGTCCCGAAAGCTGGTCTACGAGCTGGAAGGTGCGCAGGCCGAGGTCGCGACCGGAACCGGTGAGCAGCGAATCGAGATGCTCGATGAGCGGCGGCATCACCAGTTCGTAGCCGTAGGAGCGATAGAGGTCGAGCAGTCGGCGACGCAACTCCTCGATCGCGCGCGCTTCGGCCGGCAGGACGTCGGCGATACTCTCGGGCAGCAGCCAGCGCAGCATGGGAAGAAGCGATACCTCGTGCGAAAGCCGGACGCGCAAACGGCGCGGGTTCGGCCGCGTCCGGCCGAACCGGCTATTGTAGGTTAGATCAACAGCAGCGCGAGACCGGCCAGCGTCGCGCCGAATCCGACGAAACGGATCTGCCCGTCGCGCAGGCGCGCGACGCGCAGGAACATCTCGCGCCAGTTCGACGGCGCGAACAGCGGCATCATGCCCTCGAGGATCAGCACCAGGCCGATCGCACGCAGCCAGTCTTCGATCGTCACTTCGCCGATGCGCCCGGCGCCTTGAAGTAGCGGAAGAAGTCCGACGACGGATCGAGGACGAGAATGTCCGACTTGCTGCCGAACGACTGGCGGTATGCCTCGAGGCTGCGATAGAACTCGGCAAACTGCGGGTTCTTCCCCCAGGCCGCGGCGAACAACTGCGCGACGCGCGCATCGCCCTCGCCGCGCATCTGCTGCGCCTCGCGATAGGCCTCGGCGACGATCACCTCGCGCTGGCGGTCGGCCTCGGCGCGGATCTTCTCCGATTCGGCAGCGCCGGTGGCGCGCCGCTCGTTGGCGACCTGCTTGCGCTCGGACTCCATGCGCGCGAACACGCGCTCGGAGACCTCGGGAGCGAAGTCGACGCGCTTCAGTCGCACGTCGATGATCTCGACGCCGATCTGCCGCGAATCGTCGTTGACCTTCGCGCGCACGTTCTCGACGACCTGGTCGCGCGCGCTGGAGATCATGTCGGAGACGGTGCGCCGCGCGATCTCGTTGTTCAGCGCGTCGCGCAGGCTGCGGTTGATGCGATCGACGGCGATCTGCTCGCTGCCCGACACCGAACGGATGAAGGGCGGCGGATCGATGATGCGCCACTTCACGAAAGTGTCGATCATCACGTTGAGCTTTTCCGACGTGATGAATCGATCGCTCTCCGAAGTATCGATGGTGAGGATGCGCTTGTCGTAGTAGACGACGTTCTGGAATGGCGGCGGCAGCTTGAAGTACAGGCCCGGCGCGTCGATGACCTTGCGGATTTCGCCGAGCGCGTAGACGACGGCGAACTGGCGCTGGTCGACGACGAACACGCACGACATCAGCACGAAGAGCGCGATCAGCACGCCGATCACGGCGGGGACGATTCTTTGCATCACGATTGCTCCCCCCGCTCAGCGGCTGTCGCGGTCACGGCTGCGCAGCCCGTCGCTGCGCGGCGCGGGCGGCGCCGGCGTCTCCGGCGCGGCGCCCGACGGCGTCGTTGCGCTCGCCGCGCGCGAAGCGTCGGCGCCCGCCTGCCCGAGCAGCTTGTCGAGCGGCAGGTACAGCAGGTTGCCGCTGGTGCGCGAGTCGACGTAGACCTTGCTGGTATTCGCGAAGATGCGTTCCATCGTCTCCAGATACATGCGGTCGCGCGTGACCTGCGGCGCCTTCGCGTATTCGGCGGCCACCTGGTTCAGCCGGCTGGTGTCGCCCTCGGCGGTTGCGACCACGCGCTGGCGGTAGCCCTCGGCTTCCTGCAGCAACCGCGCGGCGGTTCCGCGCGCTTTCGGGATGACGTCGTTGGCGTAGGCGCGACCCTCGTTGATCAGGCGCTCGCGGTCCTGCGCCGCCTTGTTGGCGTCCTCGAAGGCGGCCTGCACCTGCTCGGGCGGCTGCACCTGCTGGATCGTCAGATCGACGATCGAGATGCCGGCCCGGTAGCGATCGAGGATCGACTGGATCTGCTTGCGTGCAGCCTGCGCGACCTGCTCCTTCTCCTCGTAGAGCACCTGGTCGACGCCGTTGCGTCCGACCGTCTCGCGCATCGCCGTCTCGGCGGCCTGTCGCACGATCTCCTCGGGCACGGCGCCGAGGTCGTTGTTGAACAGGTAGGCCTTCACGTCACCGACGCGATACTGGACCGTGAACTGCATGTCGACGATGCTCTGGTCGAGCGTGAGCATCAGCGACTCGCGCAGCGTCTTGTTGCGCACCGCGTTGCGATAGCCGACCTCCACCGTGCGCAATTGCTGCACGTTGACGATCTCGTTCGTCTCGATCGGGTACGGCAGGCGCCAGGTGAAGCCGGCGCGATCGACCAGCTGCTTGTACTCGCCGAAGCGCAGGACGACCGACGCCTGCCCTTCCTGCACGATGTAGAAGCCGCTCGCCAGCCACAGCAGCAGCGCAACCAGCACCAGCAGGCCGAGGCCCGCGCCGGCGCCCTTCATCGACGGCGGCTCGCCGCCGTCACCGGACGGACCGCGCGGCCCGCCGCCGCCGCGGCGAAACAGCGAGTTCAGCCGGCGGTTGAAGTCGCGCCACAGTTCATCGAGATCGGGCGGGCCTTCGTTGCCCGGGCGTTGCGGCGGGCGCTGGTCGGCGCCGCCGCCTCCCCGTCCCCAGCCGGGATCGTTTAGCGAGAAGATCGAGCGGATCGGGTTCCACATGGGCAGGGGCGGGTTCAGGCCGCTCTGGACGCGGCCGGCACTTGCGAATCGGAGGGGTCGGCGAAACCGCCTGCGGGCATCGCATCGGACGATGCTTCGGCGGGCGCCGCGCGTGCCCGGCGCCACGATTCGACCTGCTGGTCGATCGCCTCGCGCAGGGCCTCGAGCCCGGCGCCGGTGACGGCGCTGACCAGGACGCGGGCGATCCTACCACAGGCATCCCGACCGACTTCGGGCTCGCGACCGACCCGATCGATCTTGTTGTGCACGAGGATTCGCGGCACGTCGGCCGCTCCGATCTCCTCGAGCACGCGATCGACCTGCGCGATCTGCTCGTCGCGATCGGGCGCCGACGCGTCGACCACGTGCAGCAGCAGGTCGGCCTGCGCGGTTTCCTCGAGCGTGGCGGTGAACGCTTCCACCAGCGAGTGCGGCAACGCGCGCACGAAGCCGACCGTGTCGGAGAGCACCACCTCGCTGCCCGAGGGCAGGCGCAGGCGACGGGTGAGCGTGTCGAGCGTGGCGAAGAGCTGGTCGGCGGCATAGGTGCCGGCGCCGGTCAGCGCGTTGAACAAGGTGGACTTTCCTGCGTTCGTGTAGCCGACGATCGAGATCGTGAACGCCGGCTTGCGATCGCGCGCGCGCCGGCGCGTGCGGCGCTGCCTGCGCAACTGCTCGAGCTGCGCGCGCAGGCGCTTCACGCGCACCGACAACATGCGCCGGTCGAGCTCGAGCTGCGTCTCGCCGGGCCCGCCACGCACGCCGATGCCGCCGCGCTGGCGCTCGAGGTGCGACCAGCCGCGCACGAGTCGCGCCGACAGGTGTTCGAGCCGGGCCAGCTCGACCTGCAGCTTGCCCTCGTGACTGCGCGCACGCTGGGCGAAGATCTCGAGGATCAGCTCGGTGCGATCGACGACCGAAACCCCCCAGCGCTGCTGCAGGTTGCGCTGCTGGATCGCCGACAGCTCCTGGTCGAAGACGACGAGCGGGATTTGCTCGGCCGCGAGCCGGGCGGCGATCTCGTCGGCCTTGCCCGAACCGAGGAAGAGCGCCGCATCGGGCCTGGCGCGGCGCACGACGACGCGCCCGCGCGGAGACAGCCCGGCCGACTGCGCGAGCGCGTCGAGTTCGTCGAGAGATTCGGAACAGGCCGGCGCGGCGCCGAAAACGACGCCGACCAGCAGGCACGAAGCGGGGGTGACTTGCTTGTTCAGCTTTCCGGACTTTCTTGCTGGAAGTGGACGGCGCGACCCGGCACGACAGTGGAGATCGCGTGCTTGTAGACCATCTGCGTGACGGTATTGCGCAACAGCACGACGTACTGGTCGAAGGAATCGATCTGGCCTTGCAGCTTGATGCCGTTGACGAGATAGATCGACACCGGAACGTGCTCCCGGCGAAGCAGATTCAGGAACGGGTCTTGTAGCAGCTGCCCTTTGTTGCTCATGGGAACTCCGGCTTGTTGTGATTGGATTCGCGCGCCGACGGCTCGCGGATCGACCACTCTATCGCAAATTCGGGGCCGTCATCCCCATTTCAAGTGCGCGGCGCATAGGGGTTGGAGCCGCTGCGAAACTCGATGCGCAGCGGCGTGCCGGTGAGTTCGAAGCGTTCGCGGAACCACGATTCGAGGTAGCGACGATACGCGTCGGGGACGTCGCCCAGCGCACTACCGTGCACGATGACCACCGGCGGGTTCTGCCCGCCCTGGTGCGCATAGCGCAGCTTCGGGCGCGTCATCCCGCGCCGCGGCGGCGGCTGGCGTTCGACCGCCTCGTGCAGCGCGCGCGTGAGCTTCGGCGTGGAGAGTTTCGCCATCGCCGCGGCGTGGGCCGCCTGCACCGAGCGCATCAGCGCCGGAATGCCGAAACGCTCGAGTGCCGAGACGAAATGCCATTTCGCGAAGCGCAGGAAGTGCAGCTTGCGATCGAGCTCGCTGCGCACGCGCTCGCGCTCCCCGGCATCGGCCAGATCCCATTTGTTCACCGCAACGACGAGCGCACGGCCGGCCTCGAGCACGTACCCGGCGATCGTCGCGTCCTGGTCCGAGACGTCCTGGCTTGCGTCGAGCAGCAGCACGCAGACGTGCGCCTGCTCGATCGCCTGGAGCGTCTTGACAATGGAAAACTTCTCGATCGCCTCGCCGACGCGACTGCGACGACGCAGTCCGGCGGTGTCGATCAGCGTGTACTTGCGACCGCCCTGCTCGAAGTCGACCGCCACTGCATCGCGGGTGGTGCCGGGCTGGTCGAAGGCGACCAGCCGCTCCTCGCCGAGCAGCGCGTTGATCAACGTGGACTTGCCTACGTTCGGCCGACCGACCACGGCCACGCGGATCCGCGCGGGTGCAGCGTCGCGTGCGGCCGCCTCGCCGGAACCCCGCGCGCGCTCTTCCTCGCCCGCCTTTCCCGCTGCGCGTGCCCGCTCGTCGTCGCCGACGGCTTGCGCGGATGGCTCCTCCGTTTCGTCGACCTCGTCCGCCTGCGCCTGCGCCACGAACGGCTCGAGCGCGGCCTCTGCCAGCTCCCGAACCCCGTCGCCGTGCGCGGCCGACACCGCCCACGGTTCGCCCAGACCCAGTTCGTGGAACTCGGCCACCGCCTGGTCCCGCGGCCGCCCCTCGGTCTTGTTCACCGCGAGCAGCACGCGCCGCGCGGTGCGCCGCAACTCGACGGCGATCTCGCGATCGCGCCCGGTGAGACCCTCGCGACCATCGACGAGAAAGATCACGACGTCGGCCTCGACGATCGCCTGCCGCGTCTGGCGTGCCATCAGGGCAGCGATCCCGTCGCGCGCCACCGGCTCGAAACCGCCGCTGTCGATGACGATGAACGGAATGTCGCCGACCCGCCCGCGCCCGTACTGCCGATCGCGCGTCAACCCCGGCGCATCGGCCACCAGCGCCGATCGACTGCGCGTGAGCCGATTGAACAGCGTCGACTTGCCGACGTTCGGGCGGCCGACCAGCGCGACGACGGGGAGCAGCGGCATGTCAGTGCGGAAGGTCGGCGCGTGTCGATGCGCGGGCCGTCGGCCACAGCGGCGCGGTCGGGCGGGCCGATGCGCTCGGGACACGAGTCCGCGCGTCGCGAGCGCGAGCCGGGGCGTCGCAAGCAAGCGCCGACGCCTCGCGAGTGCGAGCCCACGCGTGCCGCGGCGCCGCACGGGCCGGTGCGGCCGCATAGCGGTTGCGCGGCAGCGCGACTTCTGCGGCGCCGAGCAGCGCAGTTCCGGGGTCGGCGCGCGAAGCGCGCTTCGTTCCTCTGACTCGCGGCGATGGTCCGAGCGGAGCGCGCACGGCGCGCGCAGCGAGTTTCGCCGCGCGACCCCGGGACGAGCAGCGGAGGGAA
>JAJPES010000021.1 GCA_021166725.1 Burkholderiaceae bacterium
GTTCGACGAATATCGCGGTAAGGGATTGGAAAATAAGGAAAAAAGCCTTGCCTTCCGGCTGTGGATGCAAGATACTCGGCGTACCTTGAGCGAAGCCGAGGCGGCCGAAGCGGTCGAGGCGATCGTCTCCCGGCTCACCCGATCCGTTGGTGCGAGGCTTCGCTCGGGGCCCCGAAGCGAAGAGCCGTAGCGCATCCACCAGCATCCCCAGGCAGATTCGAGAACGATGGCGGAAACGATGATCCCGTTCGGCCACGCGGTCCCGGACCATCGCAACGAGGCACCGGCAGACGCGGCGCGCGGCGCCGCCGCTCCGGAGTTCGCGATCCGCTCGGCGCCGGCGCAGCCGCAGTCGTCGCTCGTCGGCGAGCCCGACGCCGACGAGGGGCCGCCGCAGAGCGAGGGCTTCACGCTGACCAAGGCCGAGCTGGCGGAGATGCTCTTCGAGCGGGTCGGCCTGAACAAGCGCGAAGCAAAAGACATGGTCGAAACCTTCTTCGACGAGATCCGCGGCGCGCTCGAGCGCGGCGGATGCGTCAAGCTCTCGGGTTTCGGCAACTTCCAGTTGCGCGACAAGCCCCAGCGCCCGGGGCGCAACCCCAAAACCGGCGAGGAAATCCCGATTTCGGCGCGTCGCGTGGTCACTTTCCACGCCAGCCAGAAGCTGAAGTCGCAGATCGAGGGCGCCTAGGAATCTCGTGTCCGGCGCGCGCCGCGGCACGGCAAACGATGCAGAAGACCGATACCAAGGCAGCGTTGCCGCCGATTCCTGCGAAGCGCTATTTCACGATCGGCGAGGTGAGCGAGCTGTGCGGCGTGAAGCCGCACGTGCTGCGCTACTGGGAGCAGGAGTTCACCCAGCTGCGCCCGATGAAGCGGCGCGGTAACCGCCGCTATTACCAGCACCACGAAGTGCTGCTGGTGCGGCGCATCCGCGAGCTGCTCTACGAGCAGGGCTTCACGATCAGCGGCGCGCGCAACCGCCTGGGAGAGGCCCAGCAGGCGGCGAAGGGGCGGGAGCCGGGCTCGGCGCAGGAGGCCGCGCAGACGGCTGCTTCGGCCGCCGGTGCGGCAGAGTCGGCAGCGGTCGCGGCGGCCGTCGATCTCGATGCGATCCGCGCCGATCTCGAGAAGGCGCTCGAACTGCTGCGCTGAGCGGCTCGCGCGTTCCGGCCGGACGAGGGCGGGCTGATATACTTCGCGCCTTCGGGACGTAGCGCAGCCTGGTAGCGCACTTGCATGGGGTGCAAGGGGTCGCGAGTTCGAATCCCGCCGTCCC
Source organism: Burkholderiaceae bacterium (assembly GCA_021166725.1). Lineage (GTDB taxonomy): Bacteria > Pseudomonadota > Gammaproteobacteria > Burkholderiales > Burkholderiaceae_E > Zeimonas. Next base: position 1,280 of record JAJPES010000021.1, read on the forward strand.
GACCAGTCGAATCAACGGGTTGGCTCTCACAAGGGGCCGGCCCGTTTTCTTTTCGAGGGTGGTGCTGGCACTCTCCCTACACATCCTCGACACCCGTCCGGTCTTCGCGACCGGCCGGCGCCGCCGTGGTCGCGCGGCCGCGGGCTCCTGCCACCATCCGCTCTCCCGCGACTTCCGGAACCATCGTGACGGCTTCCTCCACCGTGGCGTCGTACCCGTCCGGCGCCCTTGCGCCTGCACCGGCCCTCGGGCACGCGCCCGCCGTCGAGCCGCTGAGTTTCTCCGGCCGCGGCGGCGAGTACTTCGGGATCTGGATCATCAACCTGCTGCTCACGGTCCTGACGCTCGGCGTCTATTCGGCCTGGGCGAAGGTGCGGCGAATGCAGTACTTTCATCGCCACACCACGCTTGCCGGCACCGCGTTCGACTATCACGGCCGGCCGCTCGCGATCCTGAAGGGACGGGCGATCGCATTGGTGTTGCTGGTGGCGTACAACGTCGCGATGGAGCTTTCGCTGGTGGCGGGTCTCGTCGCCATGCCGCTCCTGGGCGCGGTGCTGCCGCTGCTGCTGATGCGCTCGCTGCGTTTCCGCGCGCACAACACGAGCTGGCGCGGCCTGCGCTTCGCTTTCGATGGCCAGGGCCGCGGCGCGTACGCAGCGTTTCTGCTGTGGCCGATATCGAGCGTGCTCACGCTGGGACTGCTCGCACCGTTCTGGCACCAGCGCATGAAGCGGTACCAGCATGGGAATCTGCGCTTCGGCGCCACCGGCTTCGCTTTCACCGCAGGCGTTGGCGCGTTCTATCGCGTGTACCTTGCCGCTTCGCTTCTGGTGCTCGGCGGCATTGCGCTGTTCGTGGCGCTCGCCGTCCTGACCGGGGCGCCGCAGCCGGTCGTGGTGAGCTTCGTGCCGGTGCTGGTCCTGGTCGTCCTGTTCGGCGTTCGGCCTTACCTCGCCGCCCGGCTGCAGAATCTGGTGTGGAACGGCACGCAGCTCGCCGGGCATCGCTTCGAGTCACGGGTCAGCGCCCGCCGGCTCTACCTGATCGGCGTCACCAATCTGATCGCCATCGTCTGCACCTTGGGCCTGTTCATCCCGTTCGCTGCGATACGAAGCGCGCGCTATCGGGTGGAATCGGTCGCGATGCTGCCGGCGGGCTCGCTCGACGAGTTCGTCGCGGGCCAGTCGAGCGAGGTCGGCGCCGCCGGAGAAGGCGCGGCCGACCTGTTCGATGTCGACATCGCCCTCTGAACCTTCGGTCGCCGGCCTGTACTTCGACGGACGCAGCGCCCGGGCGCATCCGGTGGTGCTGAGCCTGCAGGGCGACGCGTTGTCGATGAGCGGTGCGGGCCTGCTGCGCGTCGAAGCGCTCGAAAGCCTGCATCTGTCCGAGCCGATGGGCGACGCACCGCGACTGATTACTTTCAGCGACGGCGCGCATGTCGAGGTGCGCGATCACGTCCGGCTGGCGGCCCTGCTCGCCGCCAGCGGCCAGCGCGACAGCGCCCTGGTGCGCTGGGCCTTCGAGCCGCGTGCGGTCGTGGTGGCCGCGCTGCTGCTGCTGCTGATCATCTGGTTCGGCTGGCGCGACGGTGTTCCCTGGGCGGCGCGCCACGTCGCCGCGTCGATCCCGTCGGCCACGACGGACGTGCTTTCCGCGCAGGCGCTGCGTCTGCTCGAAGCGCGCGCGCTCGCGCCCAGCGCGCTCGACGAGAGCCGCCGGCGCGGGCTCGACGACGCGCTGCGCGGGCTGGCTCGTTTCGAAGGCCAGCCGATCCCGTACCGGCTGCTGTTTCGCATCGCGCCGCGAATCGGCGCCAATGCCTTCGCGCTGCCCGACGGCACGCTGGTGGTCACCGACGGACTGGTCGAACTGGCCGGCGACGACGAGGAAGTGCTCGCGGTGCTGGCGCACGAGCTTGGCCATGTCCATGAAAGGCATGGCCTGCGGCTGCTGCTGCAAGGCTCGGTGCTGGCATTGTTCACGGCCTGGTATCTGGGCGACGCGGGCTCCTGGCTGGCGGCGGCGCCCGCGGCACTGCTGCAGGCCGACTATTCGCGCGAGATGGAGTTCGAGGCCGACGATTTCGCGCAGCGGCTGCTGCGTGCGCAAGGACTTTCGGGCGAGCCGCTGGCCGTCATGCTCGAGAAGCTGCAGGCCGCCCGCGCCGGCGCCGGCCAGGGAGACGCGGCGGGGACGTGGCTCGACAGCCACCCGCGCACCGCCGAGCGGATCGCCCGCCTGCGCGGGCGGGGTGGCGGCTGAGGAAGGTCGAGGTCTGCCGGGCGAGATCGACCGCCGCCCGGTTCCGTCTCCGGGAAGCGCTCAGGCCGCCTGCTGCCGAGCCGGCGCCGCATGGCGTTCGATCAGCGGATAGAAATCCCGGTTCTCTCGCTGCATCCTCTCGTGCACCGCCCGCAGCACGCGGTTGGCATCGGCGCGAAAGCCCGCCGGATCGCACTGCACGCGCTCGGGAGTGTTCCATCGGCGCGCGAAATCAACGTACGCCGCCGCGATCGAGCTCATCTCCTGCTGGAACTGCCAGCCGAGCAGCGCGAGCGTGCGGTCGCCGCTGGCCTGCAGCTCGGGGTACAGCACACGATCCTCGGCGCTCAGGTGCAGCTTGATCACCGAACTCATCGCCACGATGCGGTGCGCGATCTCGGCGGCATTCTCGGCGATGCCGTCGTGGCTGAGATCGCGCAGCGCGGCGATGCCCTCGAGGATCTGCTCGTGCTCGTGCTTGAAACGATCGATATTCATCGTGCTGGCTCCTGTGGCGCTCGTTAAGATCTATTTGTAATAGATCTTATTGCCTTCCCGACCCATCTGCGTAGATACGGATCGCCGCGCCGACGGGCGGCGGCACGGGCGGCACGACCGGTCGGTGGGGGGTCGCGCGCTCGATGATGAGGCGCAGGGCGGGCACGCGCAGGCTTCCTGAATCACTGGCTGCACCGTTCCAGCGATCCACTCCGGAAGTCGGTCGCGGACGGCTTTTGTCCACTTGCTTGCTTGGCTGCGGCTTGTCGGCAGGAACTCCTCGCCCCCCGTCAGGTCGGCGATCAGCTTGCGGATGTCGTAGGTCAGATCGAGGTCTTCCGAGAACCTGTCAATGATCCTGTACGCCTTGGAGAGCGATGTTCCGCCTTTGAACGTCAGATCGGCACCGACCGGCGAACCGAACAGCGTTGCTGAGGGAGAGGTAGGACTCAGCCACGAATCACTTCTTCGCCGATCGCGCGAGCCATCCACGAGGGCAGGCCGGCACGCCCCGAGGTCAGCGCCTCCCATTCCGTGGACGGCAGTGTTCGCCGCAAGGTGGCCAGCGACTCGCGTACATGCGACGGCCCCATCCAGACCAGCGCCCGCACGGCCGCACCAGCCTGGCCCCCAGCGCGAGCATCCAGCGGGGTGCGTGCTTGACCGTCACCTCGTAGCGACCCAGCTTGAGTTTGCGGCTGCGCCCTGAAGTCAGATAGACCCCGCGAATCGGCACCTGCTGTGTCAGGCCCAGCGCGTTGGCCGCGTTCGCGCCGTGCGGCGTGATCACCTCACCACTTTGGGCGGCCATCGACTGCACCACCTTTTCAGGGGCTGGCGCGCGCGTCCCGAACCGGCTCGAGACCGGTGCGACGTAGGTGCCGCGCGCTACGCGAAGCGAGCGGCACGCGGAAGGCGCGCACCGCGGGTCGCTCCTGCCCAGTTTCCCTCCACCTGATAACTTGAGAAAATGGCTCCTGCTCACCGGCGAGGAGCCGGTCGCGCAGTTCGGGCCGTTCGTGATGAACACGCCCTACGAAATCGAGCCGGCGCCGCGCGACTTCCAGAGCGCCGCATTCCAGCGAGCCCATTGACGATGCAGCCCTTCCATCTCGCCTTCCCCGTGCACGATCTCGCCGCCGCCCGCGCGTTCTACGGCGAGCTGCTCGGCTGCCCCGAAGGGCGCAGCTCGAACGAGTGGATCGACTTCGATCTCTACGGGCACCAGATCGTCGCGCATCTCGCGCCCGATCATCCGCGCGCGAAATCGCACAACGAGGTCGACGGCGACGCCGTTCCGGTGCCGCATTTCGGCGTCGTGCTGTCGATGGACGACTGGCATCGCCTCGCCGAGCGCCTGCGCGCCGCCGGCACGCGCTTCGTCATCGAGCCCCACGTGCGCTTCCAGGGGCTGCCCGGCGAGCAGGCGACGATGTTCTTCCTCGATCCTTCCGGCAACGCCCTGGAGTTCAAGGCGTTTCGCGACCTGTCGTCGCTATTCGCGAAGCAGTAGTAGGTCGCGGAAGCGGGCGAGGGCCGCTGCATCCGCCGGCGGCGCCAGTCTCGCGGCGCCCTGCGCTCGGCATCGGCCCTCCGGGCCGCGGTCAGCGCTGCTCGCTCGTCTCGCGCAGCAGCGGTTCGGCGAACAGCTCGTCCAGCGGCGCCGCCTTGCCGATCAGCTCGCCCTGGATGTGGTCGACGCCGAGTTCCGTCAGGCGATCGAGGATGTCCTGGTTGTGCACGTGCTCGGCGATCGTGCGGATGTTCAGCCGGCGCGCCACGCGCACGGTGGACAGCACGATCTCCTCGTCGATGGCGCTGGTCACCAGGTTGCGGATGAACGAGCCGTCGATCTTCAGGTAGTCGAGCGGAAAGCGCTTCAGGTACTCGAAGGTGGCCAGTCCGGTGCCGAAGTCGTCCAGCGCGATGCCGAAGCCTTCGGCCTTCAGGTCGTCGACCAGCCGCGAGGCGGCGGCCGGATTGCGGATCGCCTCGCTCTCGGTGATCTCGAAGACGATCTTCTCGGGCGGAATGCCGAATTCGGCGCGCTGTTCGCGGATGTAGCCGGCGATGGTGCCGTCGCTCATCGTGAGGCCCGACAGGTTGATCGAGCACTTCCAGGTGCGCGCCAGCGCGTCGGGGCGCGCGGCGAGCCACGAGAAGATGCGCCGGATCACGCCGCGATCCATCGCCGGCGTCATCTGCGCCTGCACGGCAAGCGACAGGAACTCGGGCGGGCGGATCAGGCCGCCGTCGCGGTCGAGCAGCCGGATCAGCACCTCGTAGGAGAGCATCCCCGCTGGCGCTTCCGGATCGACGATCGGCTGGGCGTGCAGCTCGAAGCGCTTCTCGCGGATCGCTTCGCGGATGTGCTCGATCTTGCCCTGATGCGCGCGCCGCGCGTCGATCATCGTCTGCGACAGCGGCTCGACGAACAGCTGCGGCTCACGCACGCTCGCCGCGATCGCCATCGCGTCCGACAGCGACATCAGGCAGTCCTCGCTGTTGATCAGCGCGTGCCGGTCGACGAGCAGGCCGCCGACGCAGGTCTGCAGCCGCACGCTGCCGTTCACCGTCTTGAAGAGCTGGCCGTTGAGCTGCGAATACACCTCGCGCGCCACCGAACGCACCTGCGCCACCGAGTCGGCTTCGATCAGCAGCGCGAAACGCCCTCCCGACAGGCGAGCGGCGGCGCAAGTGCCCGGCTGGCGCAGCAGCAGCGCGGCCGCGTTCTGCTCGAGCTGCAGCGCCGGCATCGTTCCGCACAGGTCATTCAGCGTGTCGAAATTCGTCAGGTGCAGCCCGATCAGGCCGTAGTCGGGGCGCGTGGCCATCGCCAGCCGTTCGCCGACCTCGGCGATCAGGCCGCGGTCGTTGAGCAGTCCGGTCGACATGTCCTCGCGCGCCTGGGCGCCGACGCGCGCGAGCGCGAAGCGGCGGTCACTGGCGATCGCCTGCAGCATCAGCGCGACGACGATCGCCGTGAAGACGAGCATCGACGCTTCGATCGCGCGGCCGAAGGTGTCGGCCGCGGCGGCGATCTGGTGCGAGCGCACGACGAGCAGCGGCAGGGTGGTCACGACGAGCGAGAGCGCGGTGGCGCGCTCGTTCATCCGGATCGAGATCCAGACGACGATCGGGAAATAGAGGAACAGCAGCGCGTAGGCGTAGGTGCCGTAGCCGAGCAGCGACAGGCCGAGGCTGGCCGCGACGACCAGCATCGTCAGCACGAACGCCGGCGCGTCGAGCAGCGGCTCGTCGCGGCCGGCTTCCGCGGCAGCGGGCGCCAGCGACTGGCCGAACCAGGCGAGCAGCGCCGGGGCGACCAGCAGCACGCCGAGCGAGTCGATCAACCACCAGACGAGGAACCGGTGCGTCCAATGCACCTCGCCGATGCCGCCGACGGCGAGCATGCCGGTGCCGGCGAACCCGGCATCGATCGGCGCGGCGACGAGCACGACGACCGCGATGAAGCGCACGGCGGTGTCGAGGCGGTATTCCGGCGGCTTCCAGTCGTTCAGGCGGCGCAGCATCGTCGCGGCGAGCATCGGGCCTACCGCGCTGGCGGCGAATACGCTCGCCGTAACGCTCACGTTGCCGAACTCGATCCACGCCCACAGCGCGGCGCCCGCCGCGGCCGGCAGCGACCAGGCGACGCCGTAACGCCAGGCGAACGCGAAGGCCACCGCGGCGCCCGGCCAGACGAGCAGCAGGTCGATCGTGGTGAACGAGACCAGTTGCGCAACCAGGCACGCGAGGAACGCGATGCCGATGGCGAGGAGCAGGCGGGGGAAGGGGGCGAGGCCGCCTTCCCCGGGCAGCGGGTGCGCTGACGATTCGGACAAGGGCACTGGGACGACGCTTCGCTCGACGGCGAAGTGTAATCCAGGCGGGGGGCGGCGCGTTGCGTGCGCCGACTGTCGGGGGATAGAGGCGAGTGAAGGGTGAAGGGTAAAGGGTGAAGGGTGAAGGGGAAAAGCCGCGACCCCCGGGGATTTACCCCTACACCCTTCACCCTTCACCCTTCTCTGCCGCCGTCAGGCGGCCAGCAACTCCCGCAGCACGAACGGGAGAATCCCGCCGTGCCGGAAGTAGTCGACCTCGATCGGCGTGTCGATGCGCGACAGCAGGCGCACGGTTTCCGAGCTTCCGTCCTTGCGGCGAATCGTCAGCGCGATTTCCTGCTGCGGCTCGAGCACGGCCGGCACGTCGACGTCGAAGCGCTCGTCGCCGCGCAGCCCTAGCGTCTCCCAGCTCTGGCCGGCGGGGAACTGCAGCGGGAGCACGCCCATGCCGACCAGGTTCGAGCGGTGGATGCGCTCGAAGCTGCGCGCGACCACGGCCTTCACGCCGAGCAGCTGCGTGCCCTAGGCCGCCCAGTCGCGCGACGATCCGGTGCCGTACTCCTCGCCGCCGAAGATCACGGTGGGCGTGCCTTCCTCGACGTAGCGCATCGCCGCGTCGTAGATCGGCAGCTTTTCGCCCGAAGGCTGGTGCAGCGTGACGCCGCCTTCCTCGCGCGTGCCGTCGGCGCGCGGCGGGATCATCAGATTCTTGATCCGCACGTTGGCGAAGGTGCCGCGCATCATCACTTCGTGGTTGCCACGCCGCGCGCCGTACGAGTTGAAGTCGGCGCGCGAGACGCCATTGGCCACCAGGTACTGCCCGGCGGGCGACGATTCCTTGATGGAACCGGCCGGCGAGATGTGGTCGGTGGTGATCGAGTCGCCGAACAGGCCCAGCGCACGCGCGCCGCGGATCGGTGCGCTCGCGCCGCCGGGGGTCATCGTGAAGCCGTCGAAGAACGGCGGCTCGGCGATGTACGTCGAGCGCGGCCAGTCGTAGACCTGGCCCTCGGCCGCCGGCACGGCATTCCACAGCGTATGGTCGCGCGTGAGGTCGGCATACAGGCGGCGGAAGGTCTTCGCGTCCATTGCGTACTGCATCAGCTCGGCGACCTCGGCAGTCGTCGGCCAGACGTCGCCCAGCCAGACGTCCTTGCCGTCGCGGTCCTTGCCGAGCGGCTCGGTCATCAGGTCGATGTTGACGTTGCCGGCGATCGCGTAGGCGACGACCAGCGGCGGCGACGCAAGGAAGTTCGCGCGCAGGTTCGGGTGGATGCGCGCCTCGAAGTTGCGGTTGCCCGACAGCACCGCCGCGCAGACGAGGTCGTTGGCGACGATCGCTTCGTTGAAGCCGGCCGGCAGGTCGCCGGCGTTGCCGATGCAGGTGGTGCAACCGTAGGCGGCCAGTCCGAAGCCGATCTCGGTGAGCGGTTCCAGCAGGCCGGCGCGCTGCAGGTAGTCGGTGACGACGCGCGAGCCGGGGGCGAGCGATGTCTTCACCTTCGGGTCGACCTTCAGTCCGCGGGCCACCGCCTTTTTCGCGAGCAGGCCGGCGGCGAGCAGCACGCCCGGGTTCGACGTGTTCGTGCACGAGGTGATCGCGGCGATCAGCACGTCGCCGCTCTTCAGTTCGGTGCCGTCGGCGGCGCGGAAGCTGCGTCCGAGGTCGGCCGCGTCCTTGGCGAAGCCGTTCTGCGCGACCGGCTTGGAGAACAGGTCGGCGAAGGTGCTCTTGACGTTGCCGATCTCGATGCGGTCCTGCGGGCGCTTCGGTCCGGCGAGCGACGGCGCGACGGTGTCGAGGTCGAGCTGGACGACCTTCGAGTAGCGCAGGTCGCCGAGGTCCGAAACGCCGAACAGGCCCTGCTCACGGAAGTAGCTCTCGAGCGCGTCGACCTCCACGGCGGTGCGGCCGGTGCCGACGAAGTACTCGAGCGTCTTCTCGTCCACCGGGAAGAAGCCCATCGTCGCGCCGTACTCGGGCGCCATGTTCGCGATGGTGGCGCGGTCGGGCACGGCGAGCGAGCGCGTGCCCTCGCCGAAGAACTCGACGAACTTGCCGACCACCTTCTCCTTGCGCAGCATCTCGGTGATGGTCAGCACCAGGTCGGTAGCGGTGCAGCCCTCGCGCAGGCGGCCCTTCAGGTGCACGCCGACGACGTCGGGCGTCAGGAAATACACCGGCTGGCCGAGCATCGCCGCCTCGGCCTCGATACCGCCGACGCCCCAACCCACGACGCCGATGCCGTTGATCATCGTCGTGTGGCTGTCGGTGCCGACCAGCGAGTCGGGGTAGGTGACTCCGTCACGCTCGTGCACGCCGCGCGCGAGGTATTCGAGGTTCACCTGGTGGACGATGCCGATGCCGGGCGGGACGACCTTGAAGGTGTCGAAGGCCTGCATTCCCCACTTCATGAACTGGTAGCGCTCGGCATTGCGCTCGAACTCGAGCTTCATGTTCAGGTCGAGCGCGTCGGGGCGGCGATAGTGGTCGATCATCACCGAGTGGTCGACGACGAGGTCCACCGGCACCAGCGGTTCGATGCGCTTCGGATCCTTGTCCATCCGCGCGGCGACGTTGCGCATCGCGGCCAGGTCGGCGAGCAGCGGCACGCCGGTGAAGTCCTGCAGCACGACGCGCGAGACGACGAAGGGGATCTCGTCGACCCGCTTGTCGTTCGGCTTCCAGTTGGCCAGTTGCGCGACGTGCGCCTCGGTGATCTTCTTCCCGTCGACGTTGCGCAGCACCGACTCGAGCACGATGCGCAGCGAGACGGGCATCTTCGCGACGTTCGGGAAGCTGCGCGCCAGCGCGGGCAGCGAATACATCCTGGACTTCTTCCCGGACTTCAGCCGGAAATCCTTCAGCGTATCGAACGCGTTGTGGGGCATGGCAGTGGGCCTCGTCGGAGAGCGAATGCGGGAGGGGGTTGGGAATGTGGCGCCTGCGCGGCGCGTCAATGCGACTTCTGCGCGCCCGAGCGCGTGCGGGTCCGCGGCGGCGGCTTGGCCGGCGCTTCGGGCTCGGCGCGGAACTGGCCGTCGACCATGTTCAACGTGCCCATGCCGGGCACGACGACGTCGCCCGGCTTCTGGCCGCTGGCGCAGGGCCCGAGCCAGCGCGCCTCGAGGGCGTCCTTGTCCTCGCGGCGCACGCCGGCCAGCGGCGGGTCGTACTGCACGATGGTGTCGATGCGGTAGCGATGAACGAAATCGCCGCTGGCGATCGAGCGGCTGGTGACCGTCGTGCGTCCTTCGCGGCAGACCGATTCGGCCAGCCACGCCTGGCCGGCGCGCCGGAAGGGCCCGAACTCGCACGAGCCGCGCTGTCCGACGCTGCGATCGAGGTGGTTCGTCTCGGTGTCGGTGTGCGGCCCGACGCAGAATCTCGTCGATTCGAGCCCCGCGGCCTGCACGCCGACCGAGCGCACTTCCCAGAGCCCGACGCGTCGCTTCGGATGATCGGGCGGCGCCTCGCCGGACGGCCGCGCGGCCACGTGTTCAGCCGTCGGTGCTCCCGACGCGCCACGCGACGGGGCGAGAGGCGACGCGACGGAACTCGACGCGACGGAACTCGACGCCGCGACGACGAAGCCGACGCAGGTCAGCATCGCTCGCGACGGGCAGGCCGGCAGCACGGCTTCCTGCGTGTGCGGCGCGTCAGATCACGTAGAGATCGACGTAGTCGGGCACCGTCATCGCCTCGAGCTTCGCGCGATCGAGCGAGGCGTCGAGGATGCGCTGCTGCTGGCGTGCCGGGAAGCGGCGGGCGAGGTTGGTGCGGAACTTCTCGACGAGCAGCGGAATTCCCTCCGCGCGCCGGCGGCGATGCCCGACCGGATACTCGACGACGACTTCGGGCAGCTTGTGTCCGTCGGTGAACTCGACGGTGATGCCGTTGGCGATCGAACGCTTGTCGGGGTCGAGATAATCGCGCGTGAACTGCTCGTCTTCCACGCAGGTCATCTTCGCGCGCAGCGCGTCGATGCGCGGGTCGGCGGCGACCGAATCTTCGTAGTCGGCCGCGGTGAGCCGGCCGAAGATCAGCGGCACCGCCACCATGTACTGGATGCAATGGTCGCGGTCGGCCGGGTTGTCCAGCGGGCCCTTCTTGTCGATGATGCGGATCGCCGATTCGTGCGTGCGGATCGTGATCCTGGCGATGTCGTCCACCGACCGGCCGGCTTCCTTCAGTTGCCGATGCAGCGTCATCGCGCACTCGACGGCCGTCTGCGCGTGGAACTCCGCCGGGAACGAGATCTTGAACAGCACGTTCTCCATGACGTAGCTGCCGTATGGGCGCTGGAAGGTGAATTCCTTGCCCTTGAACAGCACGTCGTAGAAGCCCCAGGTCTTCGCGGTGAGCACCGACGGATAACCCATCTCGCCGGTGCGCGCGATCAGCGCGAGGCGCACCGCGCGGCTGGTGGCGTCGCCCGCGGCCCAGCTCTTGCGCGAGCCGGTGTTCGGCGCGTGGCGATAGGTGCGCAGCGACTGGCCGTCCACCCAGGCAAGCGAAACCGCGTTGATCAGCTCGTCGCGCGACAGGCCCAGCAGGCGGCCGCAGACCGCGGTGGAAGCGACCTTCACCAGCACGACGTGGTCGAGTCCGACGCGGTTGAACGAGTTCTCCAGCGCGATCACGCCCTGGATCTCGTGCGCCTTGACCATCGACTCGAGCACCGTGCGCATCGTCAGCGGCGCCTTGCCCTGCGCGACGGCGGTGCGGCTCAGCCAGTCGGCGGTGGCGAGGATGCCGCCCAGGTTGTCCGACGGGTGCCCCCATTCCGCGGCGAGCCACGTGTCGTTGAAGTCGAGCCAGCGGATCATCGCGCCGATGTTGAACGCGCCCTGCACCGGGTCGAGCTGGAACTGCGTGCCCGGAACCTTCGCTCCGTTCGGAACGACGGTGCCCGGGACGACCGGACCGAGCAGCTTCGTGCAAGCCGGATAGTCGAGCGCTTCGAGCCCGCAGCCGAGCGTGTCGATCAGGCAGGCCGCGGCGGTGTCGAGCGCCTCGCGGCTGCCGATGTCGTAATTCAGCACGTAGTCGACGATGTCGACGAGGACCTTGTCCGGCTGCGGCCGTCCGGTCGTCGCGATGTGGCTGCTCATGTCGGGTTGCTTTCCTTCGAAGTAGGGGATTCGGCTGCGACCATGCACTCAGCCGCGCTCGGCCAGCGAAACGTATCGACGGTCTTCCGGTCCGGTGTAGTTCGCGCTCGGGCGGATGATCTTGCCGTCGAGGCGCTGCTCGATGACGTGCGCCGACCAGCCCGATGTGCGCGAGACGACGAACAGCGGCGTGAACATTGCGGTGGGCACGCCCATCAGGTGGTAGCTGACCGCGCTGAACCAGTCGAGGTTGGGGAACATGCTCTTGGCGTCCCGCATCACCGATTCGAGGCGCGCCGCGATGTCGAACAGCTTCGTGTCGCCGGCCTGCTTCGACAGTGACCGTGCGACCTCCTTGATCACCTTGTTGCGCGGATCGGAGATCGTGTACACCGGGTGTCCGAAGCCGATGACGACCTCGCGATTCGCCACCCGCTGGCGGATGTCGGCTTCGGCCTCGTCGGGATCGCCGTAGCGGCTCTGGATGTCGAAGGCCACTTCGTTCGCGCCGCCGTGCTTCGGGCCGCGCAACGCGCCGATCGCGCCGGTGATTGCCGAATACAGGTCGGAGCCGGTACCGGTGATCACGCGTGCGGTGAAGGTGGACGCATTGAACTCGTGCTCGGCGTACAGGTTCAGCGACGTGTGCATCGCGCGTACCCACGCGGCGCAGGGCTCGCGACCGTGGAGCAGGTGCAGGAAGTGCCCGCCGATCGAGTCGTCGTCGGTCTGTACCTCGATGCGCCGGCCGTTGGTGGCGTAGTGCCACCAGTACAGCAGCATCGAGCCGAGCGATGCGAGCAGCCGATCCGCGATGTCGCGCGCGCCGGCGATGCTGTGGTCTTCCTTCTCCGGCAGCACGCAGCCGAGCACCGATACGCCGGTGCGCAGCACGTCCATCGGATGCGCCGACGCGGGCAGGGCTTCGAGCGCCGCCTTGACCGCCGCGGGCAGCCCGCGCAGCGAGCGCAGCTTCGCCTTGTACGCGACGAGCTCGGCGCGCCGCGGCAGGCGACCGTGCACCAGCAGGTAGGCGATCTCCTCGAACTCGGCGACGTCGGCCATTTCGAGGATGTCGTAGCCGCGGTAGTGCAGGTCGTTGCCGGTGCGCCCTACCGAGCACAGTGCTGTATTGCCGGCGACGACGCCGGACAGCGCAACGGATTTCTTCGGCTTCGGTGCGGCGGGGGTGGCCGTGGCGTTGTCGGTCATCGCGTCGTTCCGTATGGGTTGGTTGGGGACCCGTCTCTCACCGGGAGCGCGAGAACAGCTCGTCGAGCTTGCGTTCGTAGTCCCAGTAGCCGATCGCGTCGTACAGCTCCTGGCGCGTCTGCATCGTGTCGAGCACCGCCTTCTGCGTGCCGTCGCGGCGCAGCGTTGCATAGACGTGCTGCGCGGCCTTGTTCATCGCGCGGAATGCAGACAGCGGGTACAACACCATCGACACGCCGACGCTCCCCAGCTCGTCGACGGTGAACAGCGGCGTCTGCCCGAACTCGGTGATGTTCGCCAGCACCGGCACCTTCACCGCCTCGGCGAAGCGCCGATACATCGAAAGCTCGGTCATCGCCTCGGGGAAGATGCCGTCGGCTCCCGCCTCGACGCAGGCGATCGAGCGCTCGATCGCGCGATCGAGCCCTTCGACGGCCAGCGCGTCGGTGCGCGCCATCAGGAAGAAGTCGGGGTCGGTGCGCGCATCGGCCGCCGCGCGGACGCGGTCGACCATCTCCTGCTGCGAGACGATCTCCTTGCCCGGGCGATGGCCGCAGCGCTTGGCGCCGACCTGGTCCTCGATGTGCATCGCCGCAGCGCCCGCCTTGATGATTGAGCGCGTGGTGCGCGCCACGTTGAAGGCCGACGCGCCGAAGCCCGTGTCCACGTCGACCAGCAGCGGCACCGGGCAGACGTCGGTGATGCGCCGCACGTCGATCAGCACGTCTTCGAGGCCGCTGATGCCGAGGTCGGGTACGCCGAGCGAGCCGGCGGCGACGCCGCCGCCGGAGACGTAGATCGCGCGAAAACCGGCCTGCTGCGCGAGCAGCGCGTGGTTCGCGTTGATCGCTCCGACCACCTGCAGCGGCTGCTCGGCTGCGAGCGCTTCGCGGAAGCGTTTTCCGGCGCTGGACGTCATGGGGCTCACCTGGAGTTACGGACCGAAAGCGCTCAACCGAGCAGGTGCGCGATGCCGTCGCGTTCTTCGAGCAGCTCGTTCAGCGTGTGGTCCATCTTCGAGCGGCTGAACTCGTCGATCGGCAGGTCGCGCACGAGCTCGTATTCGCCGTTGCCGCGGCACAGCACCGGGAAGCCGTAGAGGATGCCTTCCGGAATGCCGTAGGAGCCGTCGGACGGAATGCCCATCGTTACCCAGCGATCGCCGGCGCCCAGCGCCCAGTCGCGCACGTGGTCGAGCGCGGCGTTGGCCGCCGATGCGGCCGACGACAGGCCGCGCGCTTCGATGATCGCCGCGCCGCGCTTGCCGACGGTGGGGATGAACACGTCGCGGTTCCACGTCTCGTCGCCGATCAGATCGCGAACCGACTGTCCGTCCACCGTGGCGAAGCGGTAGTCGGGATACATCGTCGGGCTGTGGTTGCCCCAGACGACGAGCTTTTCGATGCGATCGACCGGCTTGCCGGTGCGCGCGGCCAGTTGCGACAGCGCGCGGTTGTGGTCGAGGCGCAGCATCGCGCTGAAGTTCTTCCTCGGCAGGTTCGGCGCCGATTTCATCGCGATGTACGCGTTCGTGTTCGCCGGGTTGCCGACGACGAGGATGCGGCAGTCGCGGCTGGCGACTTCGTCGAGCGCGCGGCCCTGGACCGTGAAGATCGCTCCGTTGGCTTCGAGCAGATCCTTGCGCTCCATGCCCTTGGTGCGCGGGCGTGCGCCGACGAGCAGCGCGTAGTCGGCATCGCGGAACGCCACTTTGGGGTCGTCGGTGACGACCACGCCGGCGAGCAGCGGGAACGCGCAGTCTTCGAGTTCCATGACGACGCCGCGCACGGCGGCCAGCGCCGGCGTGATGTCGAGCAGTTGCAGGATGACCGGCTGGTCCTTGCCGAGCAGGTCGCCGTTGGCAATGCGAAACAGCAGGCTGTAGCCGATCTGGCCGGCGGCGCCGGTGACGGCGACGCGCTTGGCGGGTTTGGGCATGGGAAGGGACCTCGGGTGGGATGGTCGGCAGCGCCGCGAGTCTATTCCGCGAGGGGAGCGATGTCAACCAGCTCGCTATCTTATATAAGAGATAACACAATGGACCTCGGTTCTTTTTCGTGCTTCAATGCGCCGATGAACGAGAGTGTGCGCGGGGGGGTGGGCGGGGTCGAGACGGGCGGGGAAGAGACGCCGACCTTCGCGCCGCTGTATCGCCAGATCCGCTCGCTGTTGCTGCGTGGCCTTCAGTCGGGCGAATGGAAGCCCGGCGAGGCGATTCCGAGCGAAACCGAGCTGGCGGCCCGTTACCGCGTCAGCCAGGGAACGGTGCGCAAGGCGATCGACGAGCTGGCCGCCGAGCACCTGCTGGTTCGGCGCCAGGGACGCGGCACCTTCGTCGCCTCGCATCGCGAGGTGCGCACGCAGTTCCGTTTCCTTCGGCTGCGTCCCGACGAGGCGGCGATGCTCGCTTCCGATGCAGCTGCGGCGGGCGAGGGCGGCGAGGCGCGTGGCGAATCCGGTCCGGGGCTGGCGATGACGAGCCGCGTGCTCGAGTGTCGCCGCCTGCGCGCGCCGGTCGAGGTCGCACGCGCGCTCGGCCTGCGCGCCGGTGAAGCCGTGGTCCTGATCCGCCGATTGCTCGAAAGCGAAACGCAGCCGATGGTCCTCGACGAGATCTGGTTGCCGGGCGCGCGCTTTCGCGGCCTGAGCGTAGAGCGCCTGGACGCCTGGCACGGGCCGCTCTACGCGTTGTTCGAGACGGAGTTCGGCGTGCGCATGATCGGCGCCGCCGAGCGGCTGAAGGCGGTGGCGGCCGACCGTTCGCATGCGCGCGAGCTGCACGTGGTCGAAGGCTCTCCGCTGCTGCTCGTCGAACGCGTGTCGTGGACCTACGGCGAGCAACCGGTGGAGTTGCGGCGCGGCTACTGCGTCACCGAGCACCACCATTATTTCAATCGCCTGAGCTGACGCGCAGGGGTCGGGAACGGCGCGGCGGTTTTGTGCAACGCGCCAACTTCGGTCAGAATACGAAGGTTTGCGATCGACGAGGACGAGAATGGCGAGCGCGGTGGGCAAGACGACAAGCAATCCGGGGGCCCGGCCGGAATTCCGCAACATCCATATCTCGCAGATCGTCCGCTATCGAATGCCGCTGGCTGCGCTGGTGTCGATCCTGCACCGGATCAGCGGCGCGGCGATGTTCCTGGTCGGGCTGCCGCTCGTGCTCTATCTGTTCCAGCAGAGCGTCGTCTCCGAACTGAGCTTCGAACGCTACCGCGAATTCGTCGCCAACCCCTTCGTCAGGCTCGTGCTGGTCGGCATCATCTGGGCCTATCTGCATCACCTGCTCGCCGGCGTGCGCCATCTGCTGATGGACCTCGACCTCGGTGTCGACAAGGCCGCCGGCCGCACGTCGGCCGCGATCGTCCTCGCCGTGAGCCTCGCGCTCACCGTGATCTTCGCCGCGAAAATCTTCGGCCTGTTCTGATCTTCGCTGCGATCTCCCGAGCGTTTCGGAAACCCGTCCATGACCACTTCCCGCATCGTCGTCGGCGCGCACTACGGACAGCGCGACTGGCTCGCGCAGCGCTTCACCGCCGTCGTACTCATCGTCTACACCTTCGTGATGCTCGGCTGGCTTTTCGCGCTGCCCGAGCTGAACTACGGCAACTGGGCCGGCATCTTCGCCGCCGGCTGGATGAAGGTGTTCACCTTCGTCGCCGTGCTCGCGCTGATCTGGCACGCGTGGGTCGGGGTGCGCGACATCTACATGGACTACATCAAGCCGGTGGCACTTCGCCTGGCGCTGCAGGTCCTTACCATCGTGGTGCTGCTCGGCTACGCCGGCTGGGCGCTGCTCACTCTCTGGAGCGTCTGAGATGGCCGACGTGCTGAACCATCTGTCCAACAGCCTGCCGCGGCGCAAGTTCGACGCCGTCATCATCGGTGCCGGCGGCGCCGGGATGCGCTGCTCGGTGCAGCTGGCCGAGGCAGGCTACGACGTCGCCGTGCTGTCGAAGGTGTTCCCCACGCGCTCGCATACGGTGGCGGCGCAGGGCGGCATCGGCGCATCGCTGGGCAACATGAGCGAGGACAACTGGTACTGGCACATGTTCGACACGGTGAAGGGGTCGGACTACCTCGGCGACCAGGACGCCATCGAGTTCATGTGCCGCGAGGCGCCGAAGGTCGTCTACGAGCTCGAGCACTTCGGCATGCCCTTCGACCGCAACCCCGACGGCACGATCTACCAGCGCCCGTTCGGAGGCCACACGGCGAACTTCGGCGAGAAGCCGGTGCAGCGCGCCTGTGCCGCGGCCGACCGCACCGGCCACGCGATGCTGCACACGCTGTACCAGCGCAACGTGCGCGCGCGCACGCAGTTCTTCGTCGAATGGATGGCCCTCGACATCATCCGCGACGCCGACGGCGACTGCGTCGGCGTCGTCGCGCTCGAGATGGAAACGGGCGAGGTGATGATCCTCGAGGCGAAGGTCACCGTATTCGCCACCGGCGGCGCCGGGCGCATCTGGCAGGCCTCCACCAACGCGTTCATCAACACCGGCGACGGCCTGGGCATGGCGGCGCGCGCCGGAATCCCGCTCGAAGACCTCGAGTTCTGGCAGTTCCATCCCACCGGCGTGGCCGGTGCGGGCGTGCTCATCACCGAGGGCGTGCGCGGCGAGGGCGGCATCCTGCTGAACAAGGACGGCGAGCGCTTCATGGAGCGCTACGCGCCCACGCTGAAGGACCTCGCCCCGCGCGACTTCGTCTCGCGCTCGATGGACCAGGAGATCAAGGAGGGCCGCGGCTGCGGCCCCGACGCCGACTACGTGCTGCTCAAGCTCGATCACCTCGGCGCCGACACGATCATCAAGCGGCTGCCGTCGATTCGCGAGATCGCGATCAAGTTCGCCAACGTCGACCCGATCAAGGATCCGATTCCGGTGGTGCCTACCGCGCACTACCAGATGGGCGGCATTCCTTCGAACTACCACGGCCAGGTCGTCGTGCCGAAGGACGGCAACCCCGAGACGGTCGTCGGCGGCCTGTACGCCATCGGCGAATGCGCGTGCACGTCGGTGCACGGCGCGAACCGGCTCGGCACGAACTCGCTGCTCGACCTGCTCGTCTTCGGTCGCGCCGCCGGCAACCACATCGTTGCGTCGAAGCTGCGCGAGCGTAGCCACAAGCCGTTGCCGCCGAACGCGGGCGATGCGGCGCTTGCCCGCCTGGCGCGGCTCGACGCGTCGACCTCCGGCGAGAACACGCAGCAGGTCTCGGCCGACATCCGGCGCACGATCCAGTCGCACTGCGGGGTTTTCCGCACCACTGCACTGCTCGAGGAGGGCGTGCAGCAGGTCGAGCAGATCGCCCGGCGCGTCGAGTCGCTGTACATCGCCGACAAGTCGCGCGTGTTCAACACGGCGCGCGTCGAGGCGCTCGAACTGCACAACCTGATCGAAGTGGCGCGCGCCACCGTGGTCTCGGCGGCCGCGCGCAAGGAGAGCCGCGGCGCGCACGCGCTGCAGGATCATCCGGAGCGCGACGACGTCCACTGGCTCAAGCACACGCTGTGGTATTCGGAAGGCAACCGCCTCGAATACAAGCCGGTGCACATGCAGCCGCTGACGGTGGAAAGCTTCCAGCCGAAAGCGCGCACCTTCTGAAACCCGTTTCCGTTCCGCACAGCGCAGGAGAACCATGAGCGCAGTCCTCGAACCCGCGGTGAAACCGGCGCAGGCCGCACAGGGCAGGCGCACCGTGCGGTTCTCGATCTACCGCTACGACCCCGACAAGGACGCGCGTCCGTACATGCAGCCCCTCGAGATCGTGCTCGAGCCCGGCGACAAGATGCTGCTCGACGCGCTGTTGCGCATCAAGCAGAGCGGCGACGATTCGCTCGCCTTTCGTCGCTCCTGCCGCGAAGGCGTGTGCGGTTCCGACGCGATGAACATCAACGGCAAGAACGGGCTGGCGTGCATCACCAACCTGCGCGAGCTGGAAGAACCCATCGTCCTGCGTCCGCTGCCCGGCCTTCCGGTGGTGCGCGACCTGATCGTCGACATGACGCAGTTCTTCAAGCAGTACCACTCGATCAAGCCCTACCTGATCAACGACACGCCGCCGCCGGAGAAGGAGCGGCTGCAGTCGCCCGAGGAGCGCGAGGAGCTCAACGGGCTGTACGAGTGCATCCTGTGTGCATGCTGCTCCACGGCGTGTCCGTCGTTCTGGTGGAATCCCGACAAGTTCGTCGGGCCGGCCGGCCTGCTGCAGGCGTATCGTTTCATTGCCGACAGTCGCGACGAGGCGACGTCGGAGCGTCTGGACGACCTGAACGATCCGTACCGGCTGTTCCGCTGCCGTTCGATCATGAACTGCGTCGACGTCTGCCCGAAGGGGCTGAACCCCACGCGGGCGATCAACAAGATCAAGGACCTTCTGGTCCGGCGCTCGGTCTGAGCGTCGCTGCGCGGAGCGTTTCGTGTCCGCCGACGCAAGAGCCGAGTTGCAGCGCCGCTTGCGCTGGCGTTCGCGCCGCGGGATGCTCGAGAACGACATCGTGCTCGAACGATTCTTCGCTCGGCACGGCGACGAGATCGACGATGCGCTCGCGCAGGGCCTGGACGTGCTGCTCGCGCTGCCAGACGGCGAGTTGCTCGACCTGATCCTGCGGCGCTGCGAGCCGCACGGCGAAGCCGGCACGCCCGCGGCGCGCCGGGTGCTGGAAATGCTGCGCGAATCGTGAGGCGGCGCGAAATCCCCGGGCCGCCGCCGGGAACAACGAAGATTCCAGGAAGAACCGAAATGAAAGAGCAGAGCAAGGCCACGCTATCGTTCCCCGACGGCACCGCTCCCATCGAGTTGCCGATCTATTCGGGAACGATCGGGCCGCAGGTCGTCGACATCCGCAAGCTCTATGGGCAGACCGGGCGCTTCACTTTCGATCCCGGCTTCATGTCCACGGCCGCCTGCGAGTCGAAGATCACCTACATCGACGGCGACAAGGGCGAGCTGCTGTATCGCGGCTACCCGATCGAGCAGCTGGCCGAATACTGCGACTACCTGCAGACCTGCTATCTGCTGCTCAACGGCGAACTGCCCGACGCGGAGCAGCAGCGCGATTTCGAGAGCCGTGTCACCAATCACACGATGGTGCACGAGCAGATGACGCGCTTCCTGCAGGGGTTCCGGCGCGATGCGCACCCGATGGCGGTGCTGGTAGGGATGGTCGGCGCGCTGTCGGCCTTCTATCACGACTCGCTCGATATCAACGACCCCGAGCACCGCTTCGTCTCCGCGATCCGCCTGATCGCCAAGATGCCCACGCTGGTGGCGATGGCCTACAAGTACTCGATGGGCCAGCCGTTCATGTATCCGCTGAATCGCCTGTCGTATTCGGCGAACTTCATGCGGATGATGTTCGGCACTCCCTGCGAGGAATACGAGCCGAACGACGTGCTGGTGCGCGCGCTCGATCGGATCCTGATCCTGCATGCCGATCACGAGCAGAACGCATCCACCTCCACGGTGCGGCTCGCCGGTTCGTCGGGCGCCAACCCCTTCGCCTGCATCGCCGCCGGCATCGCCACGCTGTGGGGCCCCGCGCACGGCGGGGCGAACGAGGCGTCGCTGCTTATGCTGCGCGACATCCAGCGCCAGGGCGGCATCGAGCGCATCGGCGAGTTCATCGAGAAGGTCAAGGACAAGAACTCGAACGTCAAGCTGATGGGCTTCGGCCACCGGGTCTACAAGAACTACGACCCGCGTGCCAAGCTGATGCGCGAGACCTGCTACGAGGTGCTGGAAGAACTCGGCCTGCACGACGATCCGCTGTTCGCATTGGCGATGAAGCTCGAGAAGATCGCGCTCGAGGACGACTACTTCGTCAAGCGCGAGCTCTACCCGAACGTCGACTTCTATTCCGGCATCGTGCAGAAGGCGCTCGGCATCCCTACCGAGATGTTCACCTGCATCTTCGCGCTGGCGCGCACCGTCGGCTGGATCGCGCAGTGGGGCGAGATGATCGCCGACCCCGAACAGAAGATCGGCCGCCCGCGGCAGCTGTACACGGGGCATACGCGGCGCGACGTTCCTGCGACAGTGAAGGGTTGAGGAGGGGAAGGGAGAAGGGCGAAGGGGGAAGGGGGAAGGGGGAAAACCGGGGTCAGCCCCCGGTTTGATAACCGGGGTCAGACCCCGGTTTTTCTCCCGGACCGCGGTTTTTCTCCCGGTTCTTCCCCGGCTTTCCCGGGCGCGAAGGGGGACATCGGCCGTGGTTCCGGTCGTTCGCAGGCTGCTCATCGACCTCGAGGCGCCATTCGAGCGGGGCTGGTGCGGCGGCGATCCCTTCCTGACGGCGCTGTTCGATGCGCTGTCGATGAGCTTTCCGGTCGGCGAGCAGTTCTTCATCGACTCCGTGCGCGCTGCGCTCGAACAGCTTCCTGCCGAGCGGCGCGACGAGTTCGCCGAGCGCACGCGCGCTTTCATCGGGCAGGAGGCGACGCACCGGCGCATCCATTCGTTGTTCAACGAACAACTGCTGGGGCAGGGCCTCGTCAACGATTGGGAGAAGCGGGCGCTCGTGCGCATCGGGTGGCTGGCCGACGTCGACCGTCGACACTGGCTCGCCGCGACGGCCGCCTACGAACACTTGACGGCGATCCTCGCGCAGTGGTTGCTGCGCAACCCGCACGTTCTCGACGGCGCCGAACCGCGACTGCGGACGATGTGGTTGTGGCATAGCGCCGAGGAAACCGAGCACCGAAGCGTCGCCTTCGATCTCCATCACGCGATCGGCGGCGATCGGCGCTGGCGGCTGAAGTGGTTCCGTCGCGTGACGACGTTCTTCCTCGCGGACGTCATGCGACAGACCCTGTCGAACCTGCGTCGCAGCGGGACGCTGTGGCAGCGGCGCACCTGGCGCAGCGCGGCGCATCACCTGTTCGGCCGCGGCGGCCTGGCGCGCGAAACCTTCGCTCCATGGCGCGAGTACTTCCGCGCCGATTTCCACCCCGATCAGCGGCCCGACGACCTCGCGCGTCGCTGGATCGACGAGAACACAGCCGCCTACACCGTCGCGGGTCCGGCCTCCGGTCGTTGATCGCCACGCAGGAAAACCGTGGTCTGACCCCGATTTTGCTCCGCTTGCGATTTTGCTCCGCACCCTCACCGCAGTGACGCATTCAAGCGTTCCAGCGCCGCGCTGCCCGGACACAGCGTCGTCTCGTCGAGCGCATTGAGCGGCGTTTCGGTGGTCCCGAGCCGGTCGTGCAGGTCGCCGGCTTCCGGGTCGACATACAGCAGGCCGGTGAGCAACTCGCCGCGCGCCTGGTGCTCGAGTATCCGCCGGGTCGCCGCGATGCGGTCGCGCGGATCGAAGTCGGCGTCGAGCTTGCGCAGTCGCAGCAGCGAACCGTCGTGCTGCACGATCTCGATGTACGAGCCGGGATCGCAGGCGCCGGTGATCTCGTCGCGACGCGGCACGAACTCGATCCGGTTGGCGGCTTCGTTGTGTGCACGAACGTAGTCGTAGCTGCGCGTGCTGCCCAGGTGGTTGTTGAACGCGACACAAGGGCTGACGACGTCGACGAGCGAGGCGCCGCGGTGCCGAATCGCGCCTTCGATCAGCGGCACCAGTTGCGCCTTGTCGCCCGAGAATCCGCGTGCGACGTAGGTGGCGCCGAGTTGCAGCGCCAGCGCGGCGAGATCGATTCCGGCGTCTTCGTTGGCGACGCCGCGCTTCGATTTCGAGCCGCGATCGGCGGTCGCCGAGAACTGCCCCTTCGTCAGGCCGTAGACGCCGTTGTTCTCGACGATGTAGGTCATGTCGACGCCGCGACGCATCGCGTGCGCGAACTGCCCGAGCCCGATCGACGCCGAGTCGCCGTCGCCGGAGACGCCGAGGTACAGCAGCGTGCGGTTCGCCAGGTTGGCGCCGGTGAGCACCGACGGCATGCGACCGTGCACCGAGTTGAAGCCGTGCGAATGGCCGAGGAAATAATCGGTTGTCTTCGACGAGCAGCCGATGCCCGAGAGCTTGGCGACGCGGTGCGGCTCGATGTCGAGCGACCAGCACGCCTGCACGATGGCCGCCGAGATCGAGTCGTGGCCGCAGCCAGCGCACAGCGTCGAGACGCGCCCTTCGTAGTCGCGCCGCGTGTGGCCGAGAGCGTTCTTCGGCAGCGACGGGTGGTGCAGCGAGGGTTTCGCGAGATAGGTCATTGATCGTCGTTCCGAAGAGCGGGCGGTGGCGAGTGCGTCAGGCGACTCGCCCGTGCGATGCGCGCGCCGTCGCCGAAGCCTTCGCCTGCGCCTGCGCGGGCAGCGCGGCCTGCGTTGAGGCAGCCGGGCGCCCCAGCGGCAGCACGTTGCCCGCCGCGAGTTGCTCGGCGATGGTGCCGGCGATGAAGCGGGCGGTGATCGGCGTGCCGTCGTAGTGCAGCACCGGCTGCAGGCGCGCCGGATCGATGCCCAGTTCGTTGACCAGCATCGTGCGCATCTGCGCGTCGCGGTTCTGCTCGACGACGAACATCGTGTCGTGCGCCTGGATGAAGCGCGCGACCTCGTCGCCGAACGGAAACGCGCGGATGCGCAGAGTATCGATCGGGCAGCCGATCGCCTGCAGCGACTCGATCGCTTCGGCCATCGCCGGGCTGGTCGAGCCGTAGAAGATCGCGCCGATCTTCGACGGGGTCGTTGCGCGCGCCTCGATCGCCGACGGCACGAGCGCCTTCGCGGTGTCGAACTTGCGCAGCAGTCGCTGCACGTTCTCGACGTAGTCGGCGCCGCGCTCCGAATAGCTGGCGTAGGCGTTCTTCGTCGTTCCGCGCGTGAAGTACGCGCCCTTGGTCGGGTGCTCGCCGGGCAGCGTGCGGTACGCGATGCCATCGCCGTCCACATCGAGGTAGCGCCCGAACTCGACGCCCGCCTCGAGCGCCTCGGCGCGCATCACCTTGCCGCGGTCGTAGCGACGCGCGTCGTCCCACGCGAAGGGCGCGCACAGCCGCTGGTTCATGCCGATGTCCAGATCGGTCATGACGAACACTGGCGTCTGCAGCCGATCGGCGAGGTCGAGCGCCTGCGCGGCGAAGTCGAAGCACTCGCGCGGATCCTCGGGAAGAAGCAGCACGTGCTTCGTGTCGCCGTGCGAGGCATAGGCGCAGGCGAGCAGGTCGGACTGCTGCGTGCGCGTCGGCATGCCGGTGGACGGCCCGCCGCGCTGCACGTCGACGATGGTGACCGGGATCTCGGCGAAATAGGCCAGTCCGATGAACTCGGACATCAGCGAGATGCCCGGGCCGGAAGTGGCGGTGAACGAGCGCGCGCCGTTCCATCCGGCGCCGACCGCCATGCCCACTGCGGCCAGCTCGTCCTCGGCCTGCACGATCGCATAGCGTCGCTCGCCGGTGTCGGGATCGACGCGCAGCCTGGCGCAATGGCGCGTGAACGCGTCGGCCACCGACGACGAGGGCGTGATCGGGTACCAGGCGCACACCGTTGCGCCGCCGTACACGAAGCCCAGCGCGAGCGCGGCGTTGCCGTCGACGAATATGCGATCGCCCACCTGCGCGGCGCGGCACGCGCGCAGCCCGATCGCGTTCTCGAGGTGCTCGCCGGCGTAGCGCCAGCCCTTGCGGAACGCATCGAGGTTCGGCTCGAGCAGCTTCTGCTTGCCGCGATACTGCTCGCCGATCAGCTCGGCGACGACGGCCGGATCGAGGCCCATCAGCGCGGCGAGCGCGCCCACGTACATGATGTTCTTCAGCAGCTGGCGCTCGCGCGGATCGTCGTAGGCCGCGTTGCACAGCTCGGTGAGCGGCACGCCGACCGTGTGAACGTCGTCGCGGAACTTCGACGCCGGCAGCGGCCGCGTGCTGTCGTAGAGCAGGTAGCCGCCCGGCTCGATCGCGGCGACGTCGGCGTCCCAGGTCTGCGGGTTCATCGCCACCATCAGGTCGACGCCGCCGCGCCGTCCCAGATGACCGCGTTCGGTGACGCGTACCTCGTACCAGGTGGGCAGGCCCTGGATGTTCGACGGGAAGATGTTGCGCGGGCTGACCGGGATGCCCATGCGCAGGAAGCTGCGTGCGAACAACTCGTTGGCCGAGGCCGACCCGGAGCCGTTGACGTTGGCGAACTGGACGACGAAGTCGTTGACCGCCTCGATTCTCTTCGTCATCACGCCACCTTGCGCGCAGCATCGCGGCTCGCCGGGCCGGCGTGCGCGATGTCGAGCAGGAACTTGCGCATGTCCCAGGCGCCGGTCGGACAGCGCTCGGCGCACAGCCCGCAGTGCAGGCAGACGTCCTCGTCCTTGACCATCGCGCGGCCGGTCTTCAGCGGCGGCGAAAGGTACAACGGCTGCTCCCGGTTCAGCGCCGGCGCGCGCAGCGACGCGCGCAGCGCCCGCTCGTCGCCGTCGGCGGGAAGCCCGGTGAACGTGATGCAGTCGGTCGGGCAGATGTCCACGCACGCGTCGCACTCGATGCACTGCGGCGCGCTGAACACCGTCTGCACGTCGCAGTTCAGGCAGCGTTGCGCCTCGCGCCAGGCCGCCTGCGCGTCGAAGCCCAGTTCCACCTCGATGCGGATGTCGCGCAGCGCGCGCGACGGGTCGTGCCAGGGCACCTTGTTGCGCGCATCGCGCGTGGGCTCGTTGTCGTAGCTCCATTCGTGGATGCCCATCTTCTGCGCGATCATCGTCACCGCCGGAGCCGGGCGCGCATCCACTGCCTCGCCGTTCAGGTAGCGATCGATCGACACCGCTGCCTCGTGGCCCTGCGCGACGGCCCAGATGATGTTCTTCGGTCCGAGCGCCGCGTCGCCGCCGAAGAACACCTCCGGACGCGTCGACTGCAGCGACACGCGGTCGAGCTTCGGCATGCCGTGCGCATCGAAGTCGATGCCGGCGTCGCGCTCGATCCACGGAAATGCGTTCTCCTGGCCCACGGCGATCAGCACCTCGTCGCAGTCCAGCACGCGCTCGCCCGCGCCGGTGGGGACCAGCGAGCGGCGCCCGTTCTCGTCGTAGTGCGCCTGCACCGGTTCGAAGCGCATGCCGGTGAGCCGTCCGTTGTCGTGCAGGAAAGCCTTCGGCACCAGGAAGTCGAGGATCGGGATGCCCTCGTGCATCGCGTCTTCCTTTTCCCAGGGCGACGCCTTCATCTCGGCGAAGCCGGAGCGCACGACGACGCGCACGTCGTCGCCGCCCAACCGTCGCGCAGTGCGGCAGCAGTCCATCGCCGTGTTGCCGCCGCCCAGCACGAGCACCCGGCGACCGATGCGATCGACGTGGCCGAAGGACACCGAAGCGAGCCAGTCGATGCCGATGTGAATGTGCGCAGCGGCCTCGTGCCGGCCGGGAAGATCGAGATCGCGCCCGCGCGGCGCGCCGCTGCCGACGAACACCGCGTCGTAGCCTTCGCTGAGCAGCGCCGACATCGAATCGATGCGCGTGCCCGGCCGGAAATCGACGCCGAGGTCGAGTACGTAGCCGGTTTCCTCGTCGATCACCGCTTCCGGCAGACGAAAGCGCGGGATCTGCGTGCGGATCATCCCGCCGGCGCGGGTGTCGGCGTCGAACACGGTAATCGCGTAGCCGAGCGGAGCCAGGTCGCGAGCGACGGTGAGCGACGCGGGCCCGGCGCCGACGCAGGCGACGCGCCGACCGTTGGACCGGCGCGCCTTCGGAGGCAGCCGCGCACGGATGTCGTCCTTGAAGTCGGCCGCGACGCGCTTCAGCCGGCAGATCGCCACCGGTTCGGGCCGTTCGGCCTGTCGCTCCTCGACGCGTCCGCGCCGGCACGCCGGTTCGCACGGCCGATCGCAGGTGCGCCCGAGAATGCCGGGGAAGACGTTCGACCGCCAGTTCACCAGGTAGGCGTCGGAATAGCGGCCGGCGGCGATCAGGCGAATGTATTCGGGAACAGGGGTGTGGGCGGGGCACGCCCATTGACAATCGACGACCCGGTGGAAGTGATCGGGATTGCGCGTATCGGTCGCCTGCAAGGGGTCTCCCTCCTCTCACGCAGCGAAAGCGGCTTCGCCGTTCGATGCGGCGATCGTCCTCGGACACTTTACTACCGAAGGACGTCGCGCGATAGGAAACAACGACGTCACGCCGCCCCGGGTTGCGTCTATGATCTTTCGCTCGGGGACCAGCAGCACCGGCGCCCCCGGATCCGACCGATCCACCCACCGGAGCACTCCATGAATGCCAGCCCCCTGTTGCGCGCCGTCGTCGCCGGCGTCGTCGTCGCGCTCGTCGCAAGCACCACGCCCGCTCCGCTGCAGGCACGCGTCATCGGCACCGAGGAGGCGCTCGCCGCCGCGGCACCCGAGCCGGTTCCGCTGCGTTACGACCGAGCTTCGATCGATGCGTTGCTCGCGCGCGACGACGTGCGCGCGCAACTCGAAGCGCTGGGCGTCGATCCGCAGGACGCGCGCGCGCGCGTGCAGGCGCTCGACGATGCGCAGGCGCAGGCGCTCGCCGAGCGGCTCGACGAGATGCCCGCCGGCGGCAGCGTGCTGGGCGTCGTGTTCCTCGTGTTCGTGATCCTGCTGGTCACCGACATTCTCGGTTTCACGCGGGTGTTCCCGTTCACGCGCCCGATCCGATAGACGCCTCGATGACGCTGCGCCGATTGGCGACCGGCGCTTTGTCGTGCGCCTGCGCGGTGCTCGTGCTCGCCGGGTGTGCGGCGCCGCAAAGCACGGCATTGCGCGCGGCGCAGTCGGCCGGCAACGCGGTGTCGGCGCCAACGCTGCCGGCGCGGGCCGTCGTCGACGTGCCTTTCGTCGCGCAGAGCGACTACGAGTGCGGTCCGGCCGCGCTGGCGATGACGCTCGCCGCGGCCGGTCACCGCGTCGAGCTGCAGCGTCTGGTCGATGCGGTATACGTGCCGGCGCGCAAGGGCAGCCTGCAGGCCGAGATGCTCGCGCAGCCACGGCGCGAGTCGATGCTGTCGATCCCGGTAGAGCCGCGGCTCGCATCGATGCTGCAACTGGTCGCCGACGGCGTTCCGGTGCTCGTGTTCCAGAACCTCGGCCTTTCGTGGGCGCCGACCTGGCATTACGCGGTACTGGTCGGCTACGACCTGCCGGCCGGGCTCGTCGTGCTGCACTCCGGCACCGAGGCGTCGATGCCGATGTCGATCGACGCTTTCGAGCGCACCTGGGCGCGCGCCGGCTCGTGGTCGATGATCGTCGTCGATCCGTCGCGGATCCCGCCACGGGTGAGCGTGGCGACGGCGCTGCGCGCTGCGGTGGCACTCGAGCGCCTGGATCGCGCCGCCGCGTTGCGCGCCTACGATGCGTTGCTCGCGCGCGCGCCCGACGACCGGCTCGCGGGCTTCGCGCGCGCCAACGCGTTGCTGGCCGACGAGCGTCCGCGCGAGGCGATCGAGGCTTTCAACCAGTTGCTCGGGCAGCATCCCGACTTCGCCGACGCCTGGAACAATCTTGCGCACGCCTACGCCGACGCCGGCGATGCGTTGGCCGCCCGACGTGCCGCGGAGCGGGCGGTGGCGCTGGGCGGATCGTCGAGCGCCGTCTATCGGCAGACCGCCGAGCGCATGCGCAGGCAGGCGGGTGCTGCGCCGCAGTGATACCATCCACGGGTTCCCTGCTCCTTCGCGAGCGCACTGCCCGATGACCTGAACTCGTCCATCACCACCGCCCGATCTCGAACGAACGCTCCGGAAGCCGGAGGTCGTTCGCCGGCTGCAGCACCAGGCATGCCGGGCATCTTGGACGAGAAACTCGTTCCGCAAGGTGAAGAAACCATGTTCAAAGCGCTTCAGTCGAACTCCTATCTGTTCGGCGGCAACGCCCCCTACGTCGAAGAGCTCTACGAGAGCTACCTGAACAATCCCGCGTCGGTGCCCGACGCGTGGCGTGCCTGGTTCGACAGCCTGCAGGGTGTTCCGGCCGCCGACGGCAGTCCCGATACCCGCGACATCGCGCACGGTCCGATCGTGCAGTCCTTCGCCGAGCGCGCGAAGGAGGGCCTGCTGCAGCCGCAGCAGATGGGCGGCGACGCCGCCACCGCGCGCAAGCAGGTCTTCGTCCAGCAGCTGATCGCCGCGTACCGCTTCCTCGGGTCGCGCTGGGCCGACCTCGATCCGCTGAAGCGCCAGGAACGCCCGTCGATTCCCGAACTCGAGCCGGCGTTCTACGACTTCACCGAAGGCGACCACGCGCACATCTACTCGGCGGCCAACACCTATTTCGGCTTCGACAACGCGCCGCTGCGCGACATCGTCAAGGCGCTGCGCGATACCTACTGCGGCTCGATCGGCGCCGAGTTCATGTACATCTCCGACCCGGCGCAGAAGCGCTGGCTGCAGGAGCGGCTCGAGTCCACGCGCTCGCGCCCGAGCTACAACATCGACCAGAAGAAGCGCATCCTCGAGCGGCTCACCGCAGCCGAAGGGCTCGAGCGCTACCTGCACTCGAAATTCGTCGGCCAGAAGCGCTTCTCGCTCGAAGGCGGCGAGAGCTTCATCCCGGCGATGGACGAGCTGGTGCGCCGCGCCGGCAACGCCGGCGTGCAGGAAATCGTCATCGGCATGGCGCATCGCGGGCGCCTGAACGTGCTCGTAAACGTGCTCGGCAAGATGCCGAAGGATCTGTTCGCCGAGTTCGAGGGGCGCCACGCCGACGATCTCCCCAGCGGCGACGTGAAGTACCACAAGGGCTTCTCCAGCGACGTCACCACGCCCGGCGGCCCGGTGCACCTGTCGCTCGCGTTCAACCCGTCGCACCTCGAGATCGTCAACCCGGTCGTCGAGGGTTCGTGCCGCGCCCGGATGACGCGCCGGGGCGATCGCAACGGCGACCAGGTCCTGCCGGTGCTCGTGCACGGCGATGCCGCCTTCGCCGCGCAGGGCGTCGTGATGGAGACGCTGAACCTCGCGCAGACGCGCGGCTACGGCACCCGCGGTACGGTGCACATCGTCATCAACAACCAGATCGGCTTCACCACTTCCGACCCGCGCGACACGCGCTCGACGATCTACTGCACCGACGTCGTCAAGATGATCGAGGCACCGGTGCTGCACGTGAACGGCGACGACCCCGAAGCCGTCGTCTATGCCACGCAGCTCGCGCTCGACTTCCGGCAGGCGTTCCGCAAGGACGTCGTCGTCGACATCGTCTGCTACCGCAAGCTCGGGCACAACGAACAGGACACGCCGGCGGTCACGCAGCCGATCATGTACAAGAAGATCGCGCAGCACCCGGGCACGCGCAAGCTGTACGCCGACAAGCTGGTGCGCCAGGAAGTGATCGCCGAAGCCGATCCCGAGCGCATGGTCGGCGAGTTCCGCAAGGCGATGGACGAAGGCAAGCACACCTTCGACCCGGTGATCACCGACTTCAAGAGCAAGTTCGCGGTCGACTGGATGCCGTTCCTGAACCGCAAGTGGACCGACTCGGCCGAGACCGCGGTGCCGATGGCCGAGCTGCGCCGGCTGGGCGAGAAGATCACCACGGTTCCGGAGAACCTCAAGCTGCACCCGCTGGTCGAGCGCGTGATCAACGACCGGCGTGCGATGGCCGAGGGCGAGCATCCGCTCGACTGGGGAATGGGCGAGCACATGGCCTACGCGAGCCTGCTCGCCTCGGGCTACGACGTGCGCCTGTCGGGACAGGACTCCGGACGCGGCACCTTCACCCATCGGCACGCGGTGCTGCACGACCAGAACCGCGAGCGCTGGGACCAGGGCTCGTACATCCCGCTGCAGTTCGTCGCCGACAAGCAGGGCCAGTTCATCGTCATCGACTCGGTGCTGTCCGAGGAGGCCGTGCTCGCCTACGAATACGGCTACGCGTCGTCCGACCCGAACACGCTGGTCATCTGGGAAGCGCAGTTCGGCGACTTCGCCAACGGCGCTCAGGTGGTCATCGACCAGTTCATCTCGTCGGGCGAAACGAAGTGGGGTCGTGCCAACGGCCTGGTGCTGATGCTGCCGCACGGCTACGAAGGGCAGGGCCCGGAGCACTCGTCGGCCCGCCTGGAGCGCTTCCTGCAGTTGTGCGCCGAGAACAACATGCAGGTGTGCCAGCCCACCACGCCCGCGCAGATCTTCCACCTGCTGCGCCGGCAGATGATCCGCATGTTCCGTAAGCCGCTCGTCATTCTCACGCCGAAGTCGCTGCTGAGGAACAAGGAGGCGGTCTCGTCGCTGAAGGACCTCGCCTCCGGCGAGTTCCGCACGGTGATCGGCGACGCGAGCGTCGAGGCGAGCCGGGTGCGCCGCGTCGTCGTCTGCACCGGCAAGGTCTACTACGACCTGCTCGCCGCGCGCCGCGAGCGCGAGCTCGACGACGTCGCGCTGGTGCGCATCGAGCAGCTCTATCCGTTCCCGCACAAGGCCTTCGAAGCCGAGATGAAGAAATACGCGTCGGCCACGCAGGTCATCTGGTGCCAGGACGAGCCGCAGAACCAGGGCGCCTGGTTCTACGTGGAGCATCGGATCGCCGAGGCGCTGAAGGACGGCCAGAAGCTCGGCTACGCCGGGCGCGCGCCGTCGGCTTCGCCGGCGGTCGGATATTACGACAAGCACTACGCGCAGCAGAAGGAGCTGCTCGCCGCGGCGCTGGGCGCCGCGCGGCCGCGAAACAGGAAAACCAACCGCGACGCCGCCTGAGAAGTCGTGAACGAATCCGTCACGCGCGCTCGCTCCGGAGAGACATAGATGCCCGTTATCGAGATCAAGGTTCCGCAGTTGTCCGAGTCGGTCGCCGAGGCCACGCTGCTGCAATGGCACAAGAAGGCCGGTGAAGCGGTCACCCGCGACGAGAACCTGATCGACATCGAAACCGACAAGGTGGTGCTCGAACTGCCGGCGCCGGCCGACGGCGTGCTCGTCGAGATCGTCAAGGGTGATGGCGCCACCGTCGTCGCCGACGAGCTGATCGCCAGGCTCGACACCGACGCGAAGGCGGCCGCTGCCGATGCGAAGGCGGCGGCGCCTGCGGCCGCCGCGGCCACGCCCGGGAAGGCCGGCGTTCAGGCGTCCGGCGGCGGCGACAAGGCTGCTGCTGCGGCGCCCGCGGCAGTGTCGTCCGGCGGCCCGGCCGGCGGCGCGGTGACCGCAGCCGGCGGGCCGAAAGGCGACATCGCGATGCCGGCGGCGGCCAAGATGCTGCGCGAGGCGCAGATGTCGCCGTCGCAGGTGCCGGGCACCGGCCGCGACGGTCGGGTCACGAAGGCCGACGTGCTCGGCGCCGCATCCTCGGTCGCCGCCGCACCCGCGGCACGCGCCGGCGCAGCGGTTGCCGCGCGCCCGGCGCTGCCCGAGGTGCGCCCGCCGGTCGACGTTTCGCAGCTGATCGAAGGCCGGCCCGAGCAGCGCGTGCCGATGTCGCGGCTGCGACAGCGCGTCGCCGAGCGGCTTCTGCAGTCGCAGCAGACGAACGCGATCCTCACCACCTTCAACGAAGTGAACATGCAGCCGGTGATGGAGCTGCGCAAGCGCTACCAGGATCGCTTCGAGAAGGAGCACGGAACGCGCCTGGGCTTCATGTCGTTCTTCGTGAAGGCGGCGGTGCATGCGCTGCGCAAGTACCCGATCGTCAATTCCTCGGTCGACGGCTCGGACATCGTGTATCACGGCTATTTCGACATCGGCGTGGCGGTGAGTTCGCCGCGCGGGCTCGTCGTGCCGGTGGTGCGCAACGCCGACCAGCTCGGCTTCGCGCAGATCGAGCGCACGATCGCCGATTTCGGCAAGCGCGCGCAGGAGGGCAAGCTCGGCATCGAGGAGCTCACCGGAGGCACGTTTTCGATCAGCAACGGCGGTGTGTTCGGCTCGATGCTTTCCACGCCGATCATCAATCCGCCGCAGTCGGCGATTCTCGGCATCCACGCGACGAAGGAGCGCCCGGTGGTGGAGAACGGCCAGATCGTCGTCCGGCCGATGAACTACCTCGCCGTTTCCTACGATCACCGCATCATCGACGGCCGCGACGCGGTGCTGTTCCTCGTCTCGATCAAGGAGGCGCTCGAGGATCCGTCGCGCCTGCTCCTGGACCTGTAAGGAGAGCGCGAACATGGCCCAGGCCTACGACGTCGTCGTCATCGGCGCCGGTCCCGGCGGTTACATCGCGGCGATCCGCGCCGCGCAACTCGGCATGAACGTCGCCTGCGTGGAGGGCTGGCGCAATCCGGACGGCGAGCTCTCGCTCGGCGGCACCTGCCTGAACGTCGGCTGCATTCCGTCGAAGGCGCTGCTGGCGTCGAGCGAAGCCTACGAACTCGTGCGCGAAAGCTACGACGCTCACGGCATCGGCATCGACGGCGCGCGCCTCGATCTCGGCAAGATGCAGGCTCGCAAGGGCGGTATCGTGAAGAAGATGACCAAGGGGATCGAGTTCCTGTTCCGCAAGAACAAGGTCACCTGGCTGAAGGGCTTCGGGCGCTTCGTCGGCTACGAGGACGACGCGTACCGCGTCGAGGTCTCCGACGAGGAAGCCGGCGGCACGCCGGCGCAGCTCGTCGAGGCCAAGCACGTGATCATCGCCACCGGATCGAAGCCGCGCGCGCTGCCCGGACTCGACATCGACAACCGCATCGTCTGCGACAACGTCGGCGCGCTGGCGATGACCGAGGTGCCGAAGCGGCTCGGCGTGATCGGCGCCGGCGTCATCGGCCTGGAGCTCGGATCGGTCTGGCGCCGCCTGGGTGCCGACGTCACGGTGCTCGAGGCTCTGCCTACCTTTCTCGCTGCCGCAGACGAGGGTGTGCGCAAGGAGGCGTGGAAGCAGTTCAGGACACAGGGCCTGAAGATCGAGCTCGATGCTCGCATCGCCGGCGTCGATGTCGGCGAGAAGGGCGCGCGCGTGCGCTACGCGATCGGCGACGGCGCCGAGCAGGTGCTCGAGTGCGATCGCCTGGTCGTTTCGGTGGGACGCGTGCCGAACACCGACGGCCTGGGGCTCGATGCGATCGATCTCGCCGTCGACGAGCGCGGCTTCGTGCCGGTGGACGCGCACTGCCGCACGAGCGCGCCGAACGTCTGGGCGATCGGCGACGTCGTGCGCGGGCCGATGCTCGCGCACAAGGCCGAGGACGAGGGCGTGATGGTCGCCGAACGCATCGCCGGCCAGGACCCGCACATCGACTACGGGATGATTCCCTGGGTGATCTACACCGCGCCGGAGATCGCGTGGGTCGGACGCACCGAGGAGCAGCTGAAGAAGGACGGGCGCGCCTACAAGGCCGGCCAGTTCCCGTTCTCGGCCAACGGACGTGCGCTGGGCACCGGTCATTCCGCCGGCTTCGTCAAGGTGCTGGCCGACGCGGCCACCGACGAGGTGCTCGGCGTGCACATCGTCTCGGGCGCAGCTTCCGAGCTGATTGCCGAAGCCACGCTGGCGATGGAGTTCCGCGCGTCGGCCGAGGACATCGGCCGGGTCTCGCATCCGCACCCGTCGATGTCCGAGGCGCTGCGCGAGGCGGCACTGGCAGCCACCGACAAGCGCTCCCTGAATTCCTGATCGGTGAGCGTCGCCGAGACCTGCGCACGCGCCTTCGCCGAGCGCGGCCATCTCCCCGATGCCGCGCAGCAGGCGGCGATCGCGCGCCTGCAGCGCATGTGCGACGAGTTCGTCGCGTTCAAGGCAGCGCGCTCGAATCGAATCAAGAAGCTCGTGCTGCGCCCGGACGTACCGCGCGGCGTCTGGCTGTACGGAGGCGTCGGTCGCGGCAAGAGCTTCCTGATGGACTGCTTCTACGGCGCGGTGCCGGTCGTGCGCAAGACACGGCTGCATTTCCACGAGTTCATGCGCAGCGTGCACCGTTCGCTGGACGAGCTGAAGGGACGCGCCGATCCGCTCGATGCGGTTGCCGCGAACGTCGCGCGCCGCTACCGGCTGATCTGCTTCGACGAATTCCACGTTTCCGACATCGCCGACGCGATGATCCTCGAGCGGCTGATGCGCGGCCTGTTCGCGCACGGCGTCACCTTCGTGATCACTTCGAACTACCGGCCCGACGGCCTGTACCCGGAAGGGCTGCACCGCGACCGGATCCTGCCGGCCATCGAGTTGATCGAGCGTAACGTGGATGTGCTGTGCGTGGATGCCGGCGTCGATTACCGGCGACGTTCGATCGCCGACGTGAATGCCTACCAGACGCCGCTCGGGCATGCCGCGGATCGCGAGCTGCGCGCGATCTACGCCCGGCTGGCCGAAGCGCGCGACGAGGATCCACGGCTGATGATCGAGCATCGCGAGATCCGCGCGCTGCGCCGTGGCGGCGGCGCCGTCTGGTTCGATTTCCGCACGCTGTGCGGCGGCCCGCGCTCGCAGAACGACTATCTCGAGATCGCCAGCCGGTTCCACACGGTGATCGTCTCCGGCGTGCCGCGAATGAGCGCGGCAATGGCCTCCGAGGCAAGGCGCTTCGTCTGGCTGGTCGACGTGCTCTACGACCGGCGGGTGAACCTGATCGTCTCGGCCGAGGTTCCGCCCGAGCAGCTGTACACCGAGGGCGTGCTGGCCGGCGAATTCCACCGCACCGTCAGTCGCCTGGTGGAGATGAACTCGCGCGAATACCTGCAGGCGCCGCGCCGCAGCGCCGCTTCGGCGCTCGACGGCGCTCCGGCTTCCTGACGGGGCCCGCGCCACTTCCGGCAGGGCGGTCGCATTGAATCGACCGGGGCGGCGGACGTATCATCGGGAACGGTTCGCTGCGTGTCCACCTTTCGGGCCCCTCGCGGGGCGAACGGTACCTACATGATCGAAGACCAGAGTGTCGACGAAAGCGAGAACCTTACCGGCATCGGCGACTCGATCCGACAGCGCATCACCGAACTGCAGCTCGAACATCGCGGCCTCGACACGATGATCGACGCGCTCGGCGTGCAGTCGCATTTCGACGAGTTGCAGTTGCGTCGACTGAAGAAGCGCAAGTTGCAGATCAAGGACGCGATCGCGTTGCTCCAGATGCAACTCGTTCCCGACGAACCCGCCTGATGCCGTTTGCCGGCGCCGCGTCGCGTCTGGCCGAATCGGTAGACGCGGCATTCGACGCCGAAGGACCGATCGCCCGGGCCAATGCCGGGTACCTGCCGCGCGCCGCGCAGCGGGAGATGGCGCGCGCGGTCGCCGAGGCGATCGATACCGGGCAGCCGCTGGTCGTCGAAGCGGGAACCGGTGTCGGCAAGACCTTCGCCTACCTCGTTCCCGCGCTGTTGAGCGGCGCGCGCGTGCTGGTCAGCACCGGAACCAAGACGCTGCAGGACCAGCTCTTCCGTCGCGACCTGCCGCGGCTGCGAGAAGCGCTAGGCTCGGGTGCACGCGTCGCGCTGCTCAAGGGCCGCGCCAACTACGTGTGCCGGCATCATCTGCGGCGTAACCTGGCCGAAGGCCGGTTCGAACGCAGGGAGGACATCGCCGTGTTGCGCCGCATCGAGCGCTTCGCGGCGATTTCGGCCACCGGCGATCGCAGCGAGGCGCCGGGCATTGCCGAAGACGCACCCGCGTGGTCGCTCGCCACCTCCACGCGCGAGAACTGTCTCGGCCAGGAATGCGACGACCACGGCAACTGCTTCGTGTTCCGCGCGCGCCAGGCCGCGCAGACTGCGGACCTGGTCGTCGTCAATCACCATCTGTTCTGCGCCGACCTGTCGCTGCGCGACGAAGGCGTGGCCGAGTTGCTGCCCAGCGCCAACGCGATCGTCTTCGACGAAGCGCATCAGTTACCGCAGGTGGCCACGCAGTTCCTCGGGCGCGGCGTCTCGACGCGGCAGCTGGTCGACTTCGCGCGCGACCTGCATCGCGCCGGACGCGACGAGGCGCTCGATGCGGCCGACTGGACGGCGCTGTCGGCGCAGCTCGAGCAGGCGGTGCGTGAACTGCGACTCGCCGCCGGGCGTCCCGGTCGCCGCGATGCCGCGCAGGCGCGAGCGAACGACGCGTTGCGCGAGGCCGTGGACGGCGTGCTGCGCGTGCTCCCGCGCGAAGCGCTCGCGCGTTTCGCCGAGCGCGGCCGCGAACTGGGACGTCTGCTCGTTCGCGTCGAGGAGCTGGCCGTGCGACTGCGCGAATGGAGCGACGGCGTGTGGCAGCGCAGCGGCGAGGGCGAGTCGATCTACTGGGCGGAAGTCCACGCCAACGGCGTAGCTTTGCAGATCACGCCGCTGACCGTGGCCGATACCCTGCGCCGGCATCGCGAAGCCTCCGCGTGCGCCTGGATCATGACTTCGGCGACGCTGTCGGTAGCAGGCAGCTTCGATCACTTCGCGACCGCCGCCGGACTCGAAGGCGCGCGCACGCTGCGCTGCGACAGCCCGTTCGACTATGCGCGACAGGCGCTGCTCTACGTGCCGCGCGACTGCGGAGATCCGGCGTCGGCCGGCTTCGCCGAGCGCGTCGCGCGTGCCGCGTGGCCGCTGATCGCCGCCAACGGCGGACGCGCATTCCTGTTGTGCACGAGCCTGCGCATGGTCGAGCAGCAGGCGATGCTGATGGCCGAGCGGATCGCCGCGAGCGATTGCGGGATCGAGCTGCTGGTGCAGGGTAGCGCATCGCGCTCGTCGCTGATCGAGCGTTTCCGCTCGTCGCCGCGGCCGCTGCTGGTGGGTTCCGCGAGCTTCTGGGAAGGTGTCGACGTGGTCGGCGACCGGCTCTCGCTGGTCGTCATCGACAAGTTGCCGTTCGCCGCGCCCGACGACCCGATTCTCGCAGCGCGTATCGATGCCGCGAAACGCGCCGGCCGCGATCCGTTTCGCGAGATGCAGTTGCCGGCCGCGGCGATGGCGCTGAAGCAGGGCGCCGGAAGGCTGATCCGTTCCGAGACCGACCGCGGCGTGCTGATGATCTGCGACGAGCGGCTGGCGACGCGCCCTTACGGGCGAAAGCTGGTGGCCAGCCTGCCGGCGTTCCGTCGCACGCGCGATGCCGAAGAGGCGCTGGCGTTCTGCGAGACGTCGCTCAGCGCCACACCTGCCACCAGCGACGATCGTCTTCCGGCAGGCCTTTCGTGAGCAGTTCGCTGTTCGGAAAGTTCGTTCGCAGCACGCGCTCGGCGTCGTCGCGCAACTCGGGCATGCCGAGGTGGTCGTACGACTTCACGAGCAGGTACAGCGCCTCCTCGACGGCCGGCGCCTGCTGGAACTGACGCACCACTTCCTGCGCACGATTGGCGGCGGCGACGTAGGCGCCGCGCTTGAAGTAGTAGCGGGCCACGTGCACCTGTCCGCGCGCCATCGAATTCACCAGGTATTCCATGCGCAGGTGCGCGTCGGCCGCGTACTTGCTCTCCGGAAAACGGGTGACGAGTTCCTTGAACGCGTCGAAGGATTCGCGCGACGCGGCGTGGTCGCGCTCGGAAAGATCCTGGCTGCCGAGCTTGGCGAGCAGGCCCTGCTGCTCGTTGAAGTTGACGATGCCCTTCAGGTACAGCGCGTAGTCGATCGATTCGTGGTTCGGATGCAGCTTCATGAAGCGGTCGATCGCCGCCAGCGCGAGCGCGCGTTCGCCGTCCTTGTAGTGCGCGTAGGCAGTGTCGAGTTGCGCCTGCTGCGCCCAGGTACCGAACGGGTAGCGCGCCTCGAGCTTCTCGAGCAGCTTGACCGCCTGCTCCCAGTTGCCCGTGCGCATCTCGTCGCTGGCCTCTGCATATAATCGTTCGGGCGTCCACCCCAGCGTCGTGTCCGGCGCTTCCGCCGTGCTGCACGCCGCCAGCGACACCAGGGCCGCGCACGACGCGACCCGCAGGAAGGAGACCAGTGCTGATTTCATGCGCGGCATTATAGCGACGGCCCCCGGAAAAGCGCCCGACGAAGAGCGTCCCGCAGCGCTCGTCATCGACGCCGCCGATGCGGCCGGCCAGCGCGTCGATCGCTACCTGGCGGCGCGCCTCGACGGCGTCTCGCGAACGCGGCTGCAGCAGTGGATCGCGCTGGGCGCCGTGCAGTGCGACGAACGCGCGCTCAGTGCGAGCACGCGCCTGAAGGGCGGCGAGCGCATCGTCGTCGAGCCGCAGCCGCGTGAAGCCGACACCGCCTTCGCGCCCGATCCGGTCGAACTGAACATCGCCTACGAGGACGAGGACCTGCTCGTCGTCGACAAATCCGCCGGACTCGTCGTGCATCCGGCTGCCGGCAACTGGCGCGGCACGATGATGAACGGGTTGCTGCATCATCGCCCCGCGCTTGCCCGGCTGCCGCGCGCCGGCATCGTGCACCGCCTCGATCGCGATACCAGCGGCCTGCTGGTCGTGGCGAAGACCGAGCGCGCTTTCGCGTCGTTGACGGCGCAGCTGGCCGAGCGAAGCATGGGTAGGCGCTATCTCGCGCTCGCGATCGGCGTTTGCCGTCCGGCCGGCACGATCGATGCGCCGATCGGGCGCGATCCGGTCTCGCGCGTGCGCATGGCGGTGCTGGACCCGGGGCGCGGCAAGGCGGCGCGTACGCACTACGAGCGGCTGGCGCTGGGCACGCTCGAAGGCCGCGAACTGAGCCTGCTCGAATGCCGGCTCGAGTCGGGGCGCACGCACCAGATCCGCGTGCACCTGCGATCGATCGGACATCCGCTGGTCGGCGATGCGCTGTACGGCGGTGCGGCGCTCGGGGGTTTCGCGCGCCAGGCGTTGCACGCGTGGCGCCTGGCACTGCGGCATCCGGCCGACGGCCGCCCGATGCAGTGGCGATCGCCGCTGCCCGCCGACCTGCGCGCGTTGTGCGCGGCGGCGAGCATCGACGTCGCGCCGATCGAGGCGCGCGAATGACGCTGCGACGCTTGGCCGCTCGCGGCACGTCGTTCGGCATCGAGAACGCGCTCGTTCCGCGCTGGGACGCTCCCGCGCGCGTCTGCGCATTGTCGACGACGCGGCGCGGCGGCGTCAGCGCCGGCCCGTGGGGGCTCGTCGACGGCAGCCGCGGCGGGTGCAATCTCGGCGCGCGCTGCGGCGACGACCCGGCCGCGGTGCAGACGAACCGCGCTCGACTGGCCCGCTCGATCGGCGCAATGCCGACCTGGCTCGACCAGGTGCACGGCACCGACGTGCACGTGATCGCCGACCAGGCGCACGCAGCGATCGGCGCCTCGAACGCAACTTCGACACCGACCCTCGACGCACCGCGTGCCGACGCGGCGGCCACCAACGTCGCCGGCGTCGTGCTGGCGGTGCTCACCGCCGATTGCCTGCCCGTGCTGTTCGCCGATTCGAGCGGCGAAGTCGTCGCCGCCGCCCATGCCGGCTGGCGCGGCCTGGCTGCTGGCGTGCTCGAGCGGACGGTACAGGCGATGCGGGCGCTGGGCGCGCACGGCTCCGGATTGTGCGCATGGCTCGGGCCGTCGATCGGCCGCGAAGCCTTCGAAGTCGGCGACGAGGTTCGCGAACGCTTCTGCGACATCGATCCGCGGGCAGCGTGCGCGTTCACCGCCGGCGAGCGCGAAGGCAAGTGGCTGGCCGACCTGCCGGCGCTCGCGCGCCTTCGTCTCGGCGAACTCGGCGTGCATCGCGTGGCCGGCGCCGATCGTTGCACGGTGCGCGAAGCGGCGGATTTCTACTCGTATCGACGCGACGGCAGGTGCGGACGCATGGCGACCCTTGTCTGGACGACGTCGCGTTGACAAAACGATTGCGCAGTGCAGAATGAATGCGAGGTTCCGGCCGACGACAACGGAGGAGAAGATGCCCGGTGCAACTCGTGCGGCGCGGAAAAGCGAGCCGAAAGCTGCGCGAAGCCAGGAATCGGCGCCGAAGGAATCGGCTGCGCGAAAGACGAAAGCAACACGCGCGCGAAGCGCGGGCAACGAAACGCCCACCGCGGCGCGCGGCGCTGCCGCAGCCCCGGGCGTCGAGAGCGCCGCTACGGCGCGCGCGCCGCGTGCCGCGAAATCGGCGAAGGCCGGCTCGGGGAAGGCCACGCCCAAGCCGGCTCCGCAGAAGCCGCGTGAGCGGGCGGCGCGCCCCGCGCCGGTCCCCGTCGGCGGCGGGCAGCACGACGGCGGCGAGCCGATCCACGTCTCCGGCAACCGGCTCGGCGCGCTGCAGGCCGAGTATCTGTCACGCCTGGGCGAGCTGGTCCGTTCGCCCGCGGCGCCGGAACCTTCCGATCGGCGCTTCGCCGGCGAGGCCTGGCGGCAGGGGCCGTTCGCTTGGACCGCTTCGCTGTACCTGCTCAACGAAGAGTTCATGAAGCGGCTTGCCGAGTCGGTCGAGGGCGGCGACGAGAAGACGCGCGAGCGCATCCGCTTCGCCACGCAACAATGGCTGGCCGCCATCTCTCCTGCCAACTTCCTGCTCACCAACCCGGAAGCGCAGCGGCGCGTACTCGAAACGCAGGGCGAGAGCCTGCGCTCGGGCATCGGCAACCTGCTTACCGACCTGCAGCGCGGGCGCATCTCGCAGACCGACGAGTCGGCCTTCGAGGTCGGCGTGAACGTCGCCACGTCGCCCGGCTCGGTCGTCTACGAGAACGACCTCGTCCAGTTGATCCAGTACGCGCCGAGCACCGAAACCGTCGGCAGCCGGCCGCTGCTGATGGTGCCGCCGTGCATCAACAAGTTCTACATCCTCGACCTGCAGCCGGAGAATTCGCTGGTCGCCTACGCCGTCGCCCAGGGGCACACGGTGTTCATGGTCTCGTGGAAGAACGTCCATGCCGACCAGGGACACCTGGGCTGGGACGACTACATCGACCGCGGCGTGCTCGAACCGATGCGCGTCGTGCGCGAGATCGGCGGCGTCGAGCATATCAACACGCTCGGCTTCTGCGTCGGGGGCACGCTGCTGTCCACGGCGGCCGCGGTGCTCGCGGCGCGCGGTGAAGACTGGATCGAGTCGATGACGCTGCTCACGTCGTTCATCGATTTCTCGCGCCCGGGGTCGATCGGCGTGTTCGTCGACGAGCACCAGGTTGCGTACCGCGAAGCGACGATCGGCTCGGGCGGCATCATGCCGGGGCGCGAACTCGCGCTCACGTTCAACTATCTGCGTCCCAACGACCTGGTCTGGAACTACGTCGTCGCCAACTACCTGAAGGGCGAGGCGCCACCGGCCTTCGACCTGCTGTACTGGAACGCCGACAGCACCAACCTGCCCGGACCCATGTACTGCTGGTACCTGCGCCACATGTACCTGCAGAACGAATTGCGCCAGCCCGGACGCCTCACCTGCCTCGACGTGCCGGTCGACGTCGGCGAGATCGGCGTTCCCACCTACCTCTACGCCTCGCGCGAGGACCACATCGTCCCGTGGCAGGGAGCCTACGAATCCACGCAACTGCTGTCCGGACCGCTGCGCTTCGTGCTCGGCGCAAGCGGCCATATCGCCGGCGTGATCAACCCGCCTGCGAAGGGCAAGCGCAGTCATTGGCTTGGCGAGAACCTGCCCGAGGATGCCGAGGACTGGTTCGCGCAGGCCGGCGAGCGTCCGGGCAGCTGGTGGCCCGATTGGGCGCAGTGGCTGTCCGAATTCGCTGGCGAACAACGGCCTGCGCCGAAGACGCCGGGCAACGCGCGCCATCGGCCGATAGAACCTGCGCCGGGGCGTTACGTGAAGGAAAAGGCGGGCCAGGTCTGACATCCCGCGGCGGGCCCCCGCCCGTCGTACCCAACGGCGAACGAGAGGAAGCACGACCATGAGCAGGATCGCGTACGTGACGGGCGGAATGGGTGGCATCGGGACGGCAATCTGCCGCAGGTTCCACGACATGGGGTTCACCGTGATTGCCGGCTGCGGGCCGACGCGCGATCACCAGAAATGGATCACCGAGCAGAAGGCCGACGGCTACCACTTCCACGCGTCGGTGGGCAACGTTGCCGACTGGGACTCCACCCGCGATGCCTTCG
This sequence comes from Burkholderiaceae bacterium, assembly GCA_021166725.1. GTDB lineage: Bacteria > Pseudomonadota > Gammaproteobacteria > Burkholderiales > Burkholderiaceae_E > Zeimonas. The sequence continues at coordinate 43,969 of JAJPES010000021.1, forward strand.
AGAAGACCGCGCACATCGGCCCGATCGACGTCCTGGTGAACAACGCCGGCATCACGCGCGACGGCGTGTTCCGCAAGATGTCGCTCGACGACTGGCGCGCGGTCATCGACACGAACATGAATTCGCTGTTCAACGTGACGAAGCAGGTCATCGACGGCATGCTCGATCGCAACTGGGGCCGCATCATCAACATCTCGTCGGTGAACGGCGAGAAGGGCCAGTTCGGCCAGACGAACTACTCGGCGGCCAAGGCCGGCATGCACGGCTTCACGATGGCGCTCGCGCTCGAGGTGGCGAGCAAGGGCGTCACGGTGAACACGGTTGCGCCGGGCTACATCGCCACCGACATGGTGATGGCCGTGCGCGAAGACGTGCGCGAGAAGATCATCCAGCAGATTCCGGTGCGCAGGCTGGGCAAGGCCGAGGAGATCGCGTCGATCGTCGGGTGGCTCGCCACCGACGACGCGGGCTTCACGACCGGTGCGGAGTTCTCGTGCAACGGCGGCCTGCACATGGGCTGACCGGAGAACCCGATGGCGAATGCCACCCGCCTGATCAAGAAGTACCCCAACCGGCGCCTCTACGATACGCAGACGAGCGCGTACATCACGCTGGCCGACGTCAAGCAACTGGTGCTCGGCAACGAGAACTTCAAGGTGGTCGACGCCAAGAGCGGAGAGGACCTGACCCGCAGCATCCTGCTGCAGATCATCCTCGAAGAGGAGGCGGGCGGCACGCCGCTCTTCTCCTCGCCGATGCTCGCGCAGATCATCCGCTTCTACGGCCATGCGATGCAGGGGATGATGGGCGCGTACCTCGAGAAGACGATGCAGGCCTTCGTCGATATCCAGAACAAGATGCAGGAGCAGTCGAAGACCTTCTACGACAACAAGGGAATCCCGAACCCGGAGATGTGGGCGCAGTTCATGTCGATGCAGACGCCGATGATCCAGACGATGATGGGCAACTACATCGAGCAGAGCAAGAACCTGTTCGTGCAGATGCAGGAGCAGATGCAGGCGCAGACGCGCAACATG
>JAJPES010000028.1 GCA_021166725.1 Burkholderiaceae bacterium
CCGGGCCCCCCCCCTCGTTTTGGCCCGCAAACCGGGGGACGCACCCCGGTTTTCCCCTTTACTTCTTCCTATTTCTCCTCCGCGTACCCCTTGAGCCGGTTGTACAGCGTCTTCGCGCTGATGCCGAGCATGGCGGCGGCGCGCTCGCGATGACCGCCGCAGTGCTCGACGGTGGCGAGGATCAGCGTTCGCTCGGCTTCGGCGATCGAAGTGCCGACGCCGATGCCGAGCGGTGCATTGCCGTTGAAGCCGCCAGTGATTGCGCCGCCGGCGGCAGCGCGCGGTGCGTTCGCTGCGGGGTTCGGCGATGCGGCGACCGCCGGCAACGTCGGGGACGGCGACGGGTCGTCCGGGCGCGCTCCGGAGGGGACGTCTGCGGCTTCGATGGCCGCCGGCTGGGGGGCGATGCTCGCCGCTCCGATCGGCAGGTTATCGACGTCGATGACGTCGCCTTCGGCGAGGATGAAACCTCGATGCACCGCGTTGCGCAATTCGCGCACATTGCCGGGCCAGCGATATTCGGCCAGTGCGCGCAGCGCGTCTTCACTCAGGCGCTTCTTTGCGTCCTCGCGCTCGTTCAATCCGGCGAGGAAATGTTCGGCGAGTAGCGGTACGTCTTCGAGTCGATTGCGCAGCGGCGGCAGATCGATGGGAAAAACGTTGAGCCGGTAATAGAGATCCTCGCGCAACTTCCCGGTGGAAACCGCCTCGCCCGGAGGACGGTTGGTCGCCGCGACGATGCGCACGTCCACGCTGATCACCGCGTCGGAACCTACGCGAACGAAGGAGCCCGTTTCGAGCACGCGCAGCAGCTTGACCTGCAATTCCATCGGCATTTCGGTGATTTCGTCGAGGAACAGCGTCCCGCCGTCGGCTCGCTCGAAGAAGCCGCGGTGCTGGCGCAGCGCGCCGGTGAAGCTGCCTTTCTCGTGCCCGAAAAGCTCGCTCTCGATGAGTTGCGGCGAGATCGATCCGCAGTTGATCGCCAGGAACGGCGCCTTCGCGCGTTTGGAGAGATCGTGAATGGTTTCCGCGACGACTTCCTTGCCGGTGCCACTCTCGCCCGTGATCAGCGCGGTTACGGCGGTAGGCGCCACGCGGGCGATCTGGTGGTAGATCTCGCGCATCGCCGGCGACTTGCCCCACAGTCGCCCGAAACGGCCTTCGGCGTCCACGTGGACCCGTTCGCTCGCGAGGCGACCGCGCGCTTCCGACCCTCCGCTCGCCCGCGCGAGGATCTGGCGCAGGCGGGGAACGTTCACCGGCTTGAGCAGGTAGTCGGCGGCGCCGAGTCGCAGCGCCTGGATCGACGTTTCGAGCGTCGCGTGCCCGGTGATCAGGACGATCTCGCAGGCCTCGTTGCGTTCGACGCGGTCGAACAATTCGATGCCGTTGCCGTCGGGCAGCGACAGGTCGAGCAGCACCACATCGGGCTGCCGGAAAGCATATTGCCGGTAGGCATCGTGCAGACTGCCGGCGGTGGCGGTGGAGAATCCTTCAGCCGATACCAGCTCCGCGAGCATTTCCGCCGAATTCTCGTCGTCTTCGACGATCAGCGCGTGCGCCAAGACCCCTATCTCCCCTTGATGCTTCGACGCTCAGCGATCGAGCATGCTTCTAAGATGATTGAGCAGCACGGAGGGGTCGATCGGCTTTGCCAGGAAGAGATCGAACCCGCCCTCGAATGCCTCGCGTCGCGTATCGGGACGGAAATGCGCCGACAACGCGATCGCGGGCACGCGACGCAGGTTCCCTTTCCGCTCGAGCGCGCGAACTGCCTGCATTAGCGAGATGCCGTCGCGTTCCTGCATGGCCAGATCGGAAAGAACCAGTCGCTCGCCCGCGCCGCCTGCCCAGGAAGCATACCTCCGCAGCGCGTCGTTGGGCGAAGTGGTCGATTCGACGATCGCGCCCGAGTGCTCGAGCAGCGATTGGAGCATCTGCAGCACGTCGGGATCGTCGTCGATGGCCAATATGAAGACTCCCTGCAGCGCACCGGTTTCCGGCGGCCGCTCGTCGAGTGCCCGGCCGGTTTCGTCCGACGGGTGCGGCCCGCGTACGGTGGAACCACGCGTGCCGTCGAGTTCGGCGGGCATGAGGCGAGCGATCCGGTTCGCCGGTTCGTCGCCGGCGCGGCCGGGCCGGTGGCCGTCCGCGAAATCGGTCGGAGAATCGAGCGTTGCCACGACCCTGCGCTGCTGCTCCACCGCACGCTGCAATCCGGCGAGAGCGCGCCTTCGTAGTTCGTCCGAAATGGTGTCGGAAGCGAGCAGGTGCAGCCAGCCGACCATCGCGTTCAAAGGCGTGCGCAGGTCGTGTGCGAGTTGGGCGAGAAAGGCCGGGTCGGGGTCGGCGCGTGGATCGGCCTGCGTCGACGATTCCAATGCCCGTGCGGCGACCGCACGGGGCGTCGGGGAACGATGCGCGGCTCGTGTTGCGGCGCGGGCGGGTGCAGCCATCGGATACTTCGCGGATTCAGTCTCGAATAGGGGGACGCCGGGGCGCCGCTTCATGGCCCTGGGGCCGTGCGGGAGCAGAGCAATTGTCGTGCCCGGGCCCGTCGCGGAAAGCCTACACGGAAACGGGCGCGCTGCGTAAAAGCAGCCGGCGCTCGGGCGCGTCGCTTGCTTTGCGCGCTGCAATGCCGACCGATCCCGCCGCCGCGCTCGCTGAATCCGTTGCCGACGATCCGCCGCGAGCCGGCGTCGATGGCGCGCGCGCGGCGGGCGCCGACGAGCGAGTCGTCGTCGAAGTCGAGCCTACCGTCGACGAACCGCTCGCAATGCGCATGGCGATCGGCGTGATGGCGACGATCGCGGTCGTTGCCGCGCTGTGGGCGGGGAAGGCGCTGTTGATGCCGGTGGCCTTCGCCGTCGTGCTCACGCTGTTGCTGACTCCCGCGGTGGCTTTCCTGAATCGATTCGGGCTGCCCTCGTGGCTCGCCGCCGCTGTCACGATCGCGCTGGTCATCGCCGCGGTTGCAGCCGCAGTGCTGCAACTGTCCGGGCCGGCCGAGCAGTGGTTGAACCCGCGGTCGTCCGAGTGGAGCAAGCTCGAGACGCAATTGCGCGCGATCAAGCAGCCGCTGTCGAAGATCCAGGGCGCGCAGGAGCGCGTGAGCGAGATCGCCGAGCCCGAGGGCAAGGCCAAGGCGCGCGAAGTGGTCGTGCAGAAAGCCGATCTTTTCACCACCTTCGCGGAGTTCCAGTCGATCGCCTTCGGCGTCGTCTCGACGATCGTCCTCGCCTTCTTCCTGCTCGCCGCGGACGATCTGTTCCTGCGCAAGCTGGTTCGCGTACTGCCGACGATGCAGGACAAGCGCCTGGCCGTGGGCATCGCGCGAACGATCCAGAGCGAGATCGGCCGTTACTTCGCGACGGTGGCGATGAGCAACGCCGGCCTCGCCGTCGCCACCGCCCTCGTGATGGGCTACCTCGGCATGCCTTCGCCGGCATTCTGGGGCGTGGTGGTCGGCCTGCTGAATTTCATCCCCTACCTGGGTGCGGCGACCAGCCTCGTACTGCTCACCGCCGCCGCGGCGGTGAGCCTGGAGGGATGGCAGATCGCGCAGGTCCCGCTGGCGTTCCTCGCGCTCACTACCCTCGAGGGGCAGTTCGTGCAGCCGGTGCTGGTGGGCCGACGCATGCAGCTGAACGTGGTGGTGACCTTCCTGGCGCTGATGTTCGGCGGCTGGATCTGGGGGCTGGGCGGACTGTTCCTTGCCGTGCCTACGCTCGTCGTGCTGAAGATCTGTGCCGATCATATCGAGGCGCTCTCGACGATCGGAGAGTTCATCTCGCGCGATTGACGCTCGCGGTGGCGATCCAGCGCAGCACTTCGTTCGGGTCGACCGGCTTGACCATGTGCGTGTCGAAGCCGGCCTGCCGCGACGTCTTGCGGTCGCTGTCGCGACCGTAGCCGGTGAGCGCGGCCAGGAGCAGCTGGTCGCCGAACGCCAGCGTTCGCGCGCGACGCGCGAGTTCGAGACCGCCTATCGACGGGAGGTCGAGGTCGATCAATGCCACGCTCGGACGCCAATTCCTGATCGTCTGCCACGCGTCTGCGCCATCGTTGTCGGTGCGCACCTCGAAGCCTTCGGTGGACAGCACGATTGCCAGGCTCTCGGCCGCATCGTCGTGGTCGTCGACGATCAGCACGCGAATGGAAGGGTCGGACACGCGATGGGCACGCGAAAAGCGGAACGAGGCGACCCATTGTGCGCCAAAAAAAACCCCCGGGTGAGACCGGGGGGTCAAGTCCGTCGAAACGGACAGGGGAGGAGACATTCGCGGATGGTGCCCATGACTGGGCCTGTCATCGAAGCAATCCCGGTGCCTGCTGCGCAAGTACAATCCACCGAACAGTGGCGTAGGGCCCTGTGCTTCGTTCCCGAGGTCCCGACTCCGGCATGGGCGCACTTTCGCAGCGGATTACCGAGCGTGCGATCGGCAAGTCTTTCGCGGTGTTCGTGCTGCTGCTCGGCTTCGGCGCCGGCCTGCTGGTCTGGCGCGGCGAGACGGCGCGAGCCAGGGAAGAAAGCGACGCTCGCACCCTCGAGCACGTGAAGACGATGGCGGCGCGCATCGAACGGCGCCTGGTCGCCTACGATCTGGTCGTGCGCGCGGGCGCATCGCTGTTCGCGGCCACCCATGCGCCCACGCGCGCGCAGTGGCATTCCTTCGTCCAGGCGCTCGACCTCGGAAGCACCTATCCGGGCGTGCAGGGAATCGCCTACGCAGCCATCGTGCCGCCCGAGTCGATCGGATCGCTCGAGGAGCAGGTGCGCGCCGAAGGCTTCGACAGCTTTCGCATATGGCCTACCGGTCCGCGGGCCGAATCGAGCGCGATCCTGTACATCGAGCCGATGAATGCGGCGAATGCGCGCGCGATGGGCTTCGACATGCTCAGCAACCCCGATCGCCGGGAGGCAATGCAGGCCAGCCGCGACTCGGGAGGAACGAACCTGTCGCGTGCCGTCGGCCTGGTGCAGGACGCCGGCGGCGAGCAGCGCGCCGGCGTACTGATGTACCGGGCGGTCTATGCCACCGGGTCCGTCCCGGACTCGGTCGTGGCGCGCCGCGCGGCGATCCGCGGCTGGGTCTACGCGCCGTTCCGCCCGGGTGATCTGATTCGCAGCATCCGGGGCGTGGACAGCTCGACGCTGATGCGTCTCTACGACACGGCGAGCACCGATTCGCATTCGCTGCTCTACCAGGACGCCGACGCCGCAGCGGGCGTGCGCGACTGGAGCAGGGCGGTCCGGGTACCGGTTCGCGCGCTCGATCGCCGCTGGACGCTCGAGGCGATCCGCGTGCCCGATAGCGCTGCGGCGACGTCGTTGCCGGGACGCGCGTTGGCGCTGCCCGCCGGCGTCGCGCTGCTCGGAGTGCTGCTGTTTGCCGTCCTGTGGTCGATGGCAACGACGCGCGACCGCGCGCATCGGCTGGCGCAGGAGATGACCGCCGCCTTGCGCCGGGCGAACGAGGAACTCGACACGCGGGTGCGCGAACGCACCGAGCAGTTGACGGCAAGCAACCTGCAACTGCGCGAGGAGATCGTCGAGCGCCAGCGCGTCGAGCGCGAGCGCAGTGCTTCGCTCGAGCGCGAACGCGAGCGCGCTGCACAACTGCGCGCGCTCGCCGATGCCGGCCTGGCGATCCCGGCGCTTGCCGACGACCAGGCGCGGCTCGAGCATCTGGCCGATCGAGCCCGTCAACTCGTGCGATGCCGTCATGTGCTGCTGCTGCGCGAGGGCGCGGTGGGCGTGCGTCGCATCGCCGTTTCGAGCGCCGACCCGATGAGCTTCGCGAACCGGCGCGCGTTGCTCGAGGCGAGCCGGTACTGGCCCGCCGACTTCGGCGATCGCATCGCGCGCGTCCGGATCGAATCGGCCACGGTCGATCCACGCGCGTGGCCCGACGGTTGCGGCGATGCGATGATCGTGCCGGTGCGCATCGGCAACGAACCGATGCTCGCGCGGCTGGTCCTGTTGCATGCGATCGATGCCGGCTTCGTGCCCGAGGACGAAGTCATCGTGAATCAACTCGTGCTGCTGGTCACCGCTGCCATGGCGACGGCGGAGGCGGTCGAGCGCGAACGCGCGGCACGCGTGGACGCCGAGGCGGCGAATGCGAGCAAGGACGAATTTCTCGCGATCGTGTCGCACGAGTTGCGAACGCCGTTGCACGCGATTCTCGGCTGGCTCCAGGTGCTCGATCGCACCGGCTCCAAGCCCGGGAGCGTCCAGCGTGCGACGCAGGTTATTCGTCGAAACGCGGAGGCGCAGAGCCGTCTGATCGACGACCTGCTCGACCTCGCTCGTATCGAGCAGGGCAAGCTCGCGCTCGAGTTGCAGAGCGTGCGCTTCGATCGTGTCGTGCGCGATGCCGTCGAGTCGCAGCGCCAGGCGGCTGCCGCCAGCGGCGTGGCGATCGAATTGCAGGCCGATGCGCCCGTCGACGTCCTCGGCGATGCGGTTCGCCTGCAGCAGGCGGTCTCCAACCTGCTCGTCAACTCGGTGAAGTTCTCGCATTCCGGTGCGCGTGTATCGGTACGCCTGCAACGCGACGGGCAGCGAATCTCCCTGCATGTCGAGGATGAAGGCGACGGGATCGAGCCCGAGTTGCTTCCCTTCGTCTTCGACCGGTTCCGCCAGGGGGAAGCCGGCGGCCGGGGCCGACAGGCCGGTCTCGGGCTCGGGCTTGCGCTGGTCAAGCACATCGTCGAGGCGCACGGCGGCGAGGTGTCGGTGCACAGCGAGGGCAAGGGCAAGGGAGCGTCCTTCGCGATGTACCTGCCTGCCTTCTCCGGCCAGGCGGTCGATTCACCGGCCTGGCTCGGCTTCTTCGAGACTGTGTCTCGCCCGGAGCGCGCTTCGTCGACGATCGACGCACGAGGCGATCCCGGTAACGACGATGCGGGCGACGATGCCGGTAACGGCGATGCGATCGGCGCGTCCAGCGAAAAAAGCCCGGCCGCCGGCGAGGACGCCGGGCCGGGCACGGCGCCGAAGATCGCTACGGGCGAACGATGATGTCGTTCTTGATCGCCTGAACGCCCTTTACCTGGCGCGCGAGCGCCACGGCGCGATCCTTCTCAGCCTGCGATTTCGCAAAGCCGGTCAGCTGCACGGTGCCGTTGAGCGTCTCGACGCCGATGCTGGTGGCCGCAACGGTCGGGTCGTTGGCGAATTTCGCCTTCACTTCCGTTGTTACTCGCGCGTCGTCGACGTACTCGCCGGCCGTCTGCTGGCCGCGGGTGACCGAGCAACCGGTTACGCCGATCAGCGTTGCCGCGACCAGTGCGGCGCCAAGCGTTCTTGCGTTCATGCGTGCCTCCATGGGGCGTGGAAAAAGCGGGCGGTCGCGCCGATCGTGCGATCTCGATAACGCGATGCTGACGGCGGCGCCGGTTCGCGCAGCGGGCCGGCAAGCGGCGTGCCCGTACGCGTCGGGCGAGCCGTTGGAGGCCATCGCGTCGGGCACGTGAGTTGCGGAACGGCAGGCACCGACGAAAGTCCTAACCAACCGGAGTAGCCATGAACTGGGATCGAATCGAAGGCAACTGGAAGCAATTTCGCGGCAAGGCGCGCGAAAAGTGGGGAAAACTCACCGACGATCAGCTCGACGTGATCGCCGGCAAGCGGGATCAGCTCGCCGGCAAGCTGCAGGAGGCCTACGGCTACAGCAAGGACGAAGCCGAGCGGCAGATCGACTCATGGGAATCGGATCTTCCTGACGACGGCTCGACGCAGTATCGCGGTCGTCCGTCCTGACGCAGGGCGCTTTGCGCAGGAGGACACCATGCTTTATTACGCACTCGTCTTCTTCGTCATTGCCGTGATCGCTGCGGTGTTCGGCTTCGGCGGAATCGCCGCCGGCGCCTCGAGCATCGCGCAGATCCTGTTCTTCCTGTTCCTGATCGTTGCCGTGATCAGCCTCGTGCTGGGCCTGATACGCGGCTCGCGATGAGCACCAGCCATAGGAGAGAGGTCATGCATCGAATCGCACAAGCCGTCCTGGTGGCGTCGTCCATCGCCCTGATGGCGGGTTGTTCCACCTGGGACAGCATGTCGGGCGCCGAGAAGGGAACTGCCGTAGGCGCTGCCGTGGGTGGGGTGGCGGGTAACGCCGTGATCGGCGGACCGGTAGGAACCGTGGGCGGAGCCGTCGCCGGCGGTGTGGTCGGCCACGAGGTCGGCAAGGACCGCGACCGCCGTTGATTTCTTCGCCGCTGGCCGCATCGCGCGCGCTCTCTCCCGATCCATCGGGCAGGGCGCGCGCGTTGCGCCTGCGGCCCCCGGCCGATTCCGCATTCGTCTCGGCCCTTACGTACGAACCACAGAGGACACCCATGAAACGATGGCTTCCGATCGTGGCGGCGGCATTCCTGCTTGCCGGCTGCGACAACTCGAACGACAACCCGCCGGCATCGCCGCCGGTGAGCGACCAGTCATCGAGCGCCGGCTCCACCACCGACGAGAAGCTCGTCACCGGCCCGCGCGGCGCCGGGGAGACGCTGCCGAAGGTCCAGGTGCCGAACACGGCGGCCGACTCGGGCCGTGACAGTGCCGCGACCAAGCCGAAGGAGGAGCTCACGAAGCCGCAGGAACAGAACGCCATGCCCAAGCCCGGGCAGGCGAACAACCATTCGAGCGAAGCACTGAGCAAGCCGGGCGCAGGTGGCGACAGCGGGTCGCAGGGCAGCGCTGCCCAGGCGAGCGGTTCCCAGGGCGGTTCGTCCACGCAGGTCGCGCAGGCGGGCTCGCCGGACTCAGGCGGCGCTTCGTCGTCGGGCGGCAGCGCGCCGGCCGCCGGCGCCGCGGCAACGGCAGCAGCGGGCGCGGCTGGAGCGGCGGCAGGCGGCGGCGGTAGTGCACAGCCGATCTCGCAGGAGCAGGCGCTCGCGCTGATGAAGAAGCACAACTGCACGGCTTGCCATGCGATCGACAAGAAACTGGTCGGACCCAGCTACAAGGACGTCGCCGCGAAGTACAAGGGCGATGCCTCGGCCGAGGTTAAGTTGATCGACAAGGTGGTCAAGGGCGGCTCCGGGGTCTGGGGGCCGGTGCCGATGCCTCCGCACCCGACCGTTCCGAAGGAGGACATCAAGGCGATCGTCGACTGGATCCTCGCCGGCGCAAGCTGAGCACGGCCGGCGCCGTTCCGAACGCCCCGCAGGCTCGCGCCGCGGGGCGTTTCTCGTTTCTGCGCTCGCACGACGACTTGCATACCCCACGGGGTATATGTACTATCGCGACATGGAAAATTTCCGCCGAAGCCGGGCTGCCGGTTTTCCTTCCCGATGGAGTGGGAACGGCCGCCGCCGCAGCGGAATCGTTGCGCTGATGCTCGCCGTTACGGCAACCGCGCTGTCCGGTGCGGCGGCGGTGGGCGCCGAATCCGACCCACCGGCGGTAGACACGATCGAGGTACGCGCGCGGGCGGTGCGCTCGACGCTCGAGTTCGACGCAACGCTCGAAGCGGTGCGCCAGAGCACCGTCGCCGCGCAGGTCAGCGGCAATGTCGTCGAACGTTACGTTCGCGCCGGCGACAGCGTGCGCGCCGGCCAGCCTCTCGTTCGCATCGATGAGCGCGATGCGCAGGCCGCGGTCGCGCGCACCGATGCCGCGATCGCGCAGGCGCGCGCCGAACGCATCGACGCGCAGGCGGCGTGGGAACGGAATCGCATGCTCGTCGAGCGTGGCTTCCTCAGCCGGGCCGCGCTCGATGCTTCGCAGGCGCGACTCGACGCCGCACGGGCGAGCGAACAGCAGGCCGCTGCCGGCGCGAAACAGGCGGCGCTCGCTCGCAGCTTCACCAGCGTGGTCGCACCGTACGACGGCGTCGTGCTCGCCACGCTGGTCGATGCCGGCGACTTCGCCGCTCCCGGGCGCGGGGTCGCCACCCTGTATCAGCCGGGCGCCCTCCGCGTCGTCGTGCAGGTGCCGCTCTCGGCGTTGCCGAGCGCGCAGCACGCCGACGACGTCGTCGTGACTTTCGCCGATGGGCAGACGCTCGTTCCAGCGGTCCGCACCTTCGTTCCCGGCGTCGATCCGGTCGCGCAGACCCGGGAGCTTCGCCTCGAGTTCGCAGATGCGGTGAAGCTTCCCGGCGTGCCCGGCCAGCGCGCGCGCGTGCGCTTCGACGGCGCCGAGGTCGTCCGCAGGACGCTTCCGCAGCGCGCGGTCCTGCGTCGCGGCGAGTTGGACGCGGTCTACGTCGTCCGCGACGATCGATTCGCGTTGCGCGCGATCCGCCTGGGTCGCAGCCACGGCGACGAGGTCGAAGTGCTCGGCGGGCTGGCCGACGGCGAGAAGGTCGCCGCCGATCCGGTGCGCGCCGGCCTTGCGACGGCCGTGCCGCGTGCCGCGGCGCGCTGATTCCGATGCTGCAGCAATCGCCGTCGTCCGTGCCGCCGCAGCCGTCGCTCGGCGCCGCCGGCCGCATCGCCCGCGTCTTCCAGTCGAGCGCGCTCACCCCGCTGCTGGCGATCGCGGCGCTGCTGCTCGGCCTGTTCGCCGTGCTCGTCACGCCGCGCGAGGAGGAGCCGCAGATCGACGTGACGATGGCGAACGTGATGATCGCCTTCCCCGGCGCCTCGAGCGCCGACGTGCAGGCGCTCGTCGCGCTGCCTGCCGAGCAGGTGCTCTCGCAGATCGCCGGCGTCGATCACACCTATTCGGTGGCGCGACCCGGCATCGCGGTGCTCACCGTGCAGTTCGAGGTCGGTGTCGCGCGCACCGAGGCACTGGTGCGCCTGTACGACGCGCTGGAGGCCAACAGCGACTGGCTGCCGCGCGATCTCGGCGTACTCGAGCCGATCGTCAAGCCCAAGGGCATCGACGACGTGCCGGTGCTCGCCATCACGCTGTGGGGGCGCGACGCGCGTCCCGCCGCGGACCTGGAACGCGTCGCGCACTCGCTGGAGGTCGAGTTCGCGCGCATCGGCGGCGTGCGCGAAGTCCGCACCATCGGCGGGCCGGGGCGCGTCGTTTCGGTCGCGCTCGATCCGGCGCGGATGCGCGAGCGCGCGGTGGACGTGATGGGCCTGCGACGTGCGCTCGCCGCGGCGAACCTCGGCATGCCGTCCGGCAGCGTGCCCGACGTCGAGCGCGGAAGCGGGATGCTGTCGGTGCAGACCGGCGAGTTCCTGCGATCGGCCGAAGACGTCGCTTCGCTGGTCGTCGGCGTGCACCGCGGCCGCCCCGTGTACCTGAACGAGGTCGCGCAGGTGAGCGCAGGGGCTGCGCAGCCGGGGCAATACGTCTGGTTCACTCCCGGCAGCGCGGCGCAGGAAGTCCGGGCCGGTGCCGAGCGCACGGATCCGGTCTCGCCGGGCCAGGTCTTCCCGACGGTGACGGTCACGGTGACGAAGAAGCCGGGGTCGAACGCGGTGGACGTCGCGCGCGACGTACGCGCGCGCCTCGACAGTCTGCACAACCGCGTCGTTCCGGAGAACGTCGAGTGGACGGTGACGCGCGACTACGGCCAGACCGCTTCCGACAAGGCGAACCAGCTGATTCTCAAGCTCGCATTCGCCACCGCTTCGGTGATCGTGCTGGTCGGCCTGGCGCTCGGGCGGCGCGAAGCGGTCGTCGTCGGCGCCGCCGTGCTGCTCACGCTGGTCGCCACGCTGTTCGCGTCGTGGGCCTGGGGCTTCACGCTGAACCGCGTTTCGCTGTTCGCGCTGATCTTCTCGATCGGCATCCTCGTCGACGACGCTATCGTGGTGGTGGAGAACATCCATCGTCATCAGGCGATGAATCCGTCGGCGACGCTGAAATCGATCATCCCCGGCGCCGTGGACGAGGTCGGCGGTCCCACCATCCTCGCCACGCTCACCGTCATCGCCGCGCTGCTGCCGATGGCCTTCGTCAGCGGACTGATGGGCCCGTACATGAGCCCGATCCCGATCAACGCGAGCATGGGCATGGCGATTTCGCTCGCGATCGCCTTCACGTTCACGCCATGGCTGGCCGCGCGCCTGATGAAGCCGCACAAGGCACACGACGCTGCTGCAGCGGGCCCGTCGCGCACCGAGCGCTTCTTCACGCGCGTGCTGGGTCCGTTCCTGCGCACGGCGCGCGCCCGACGCCTGCTCGCGATCGCCGTGCTGCTGCTGATGGCGGCGTCGGTCGCGCTCGTGCCGCTGCAGGCGGTGGTGATGAAGATGCTGCCCTTCGACAACAAGAGCGAGTTCCAGCTCGTCGTCGATCTGCCGGCGGGCACCGCGCTCGAGGACACGGCCGCAGCGCTGCACGATCTCGGCGCCTTCCTCGCGCAACAGCCCGAGGTGCGCAACCTGCAGGGCTACGCAGGTACCGCGGCACCGATCACCTTCAACGGACTCGTGCGCCAGTACTACCTGCGCGCCGACGCCGAACTGGGCGAATTGCAGGTCAACCTGGTCGACAAGGCGCATCGTCGCGAGAAGAGCCACGCGATCGCGACGCGGCTGCGCCCGCAACTCGTCGAGATCGCGCAGCGCCATGGCGCGCGAGTGCAGGTGGTCGAGGTGCCGCCCGGCCCGCCGGTGCGCGCGCCGATCGTCGCCGAGGTCTACGGTCCCGACGAGGAGGGGCGCGTGGCGCTCGCGCGCCGCGTCGCCGACGCCTTCGCGCAGACCCGCGACATCGTCGGCATCGACACGACGACGCGCGAGGATGCCCCGCGCGCGTTCCTGCGCATCGACCGCGCGCGCGCCGATTCGCTCGGCATTCCTGCGGCCGGGATCGCGCAGACGGTGCACGGTGCACTGTCCGGCGTCGATGCGGCATGGCTGCACCAGGGCTTCGGCAAGTATCCCGTCGCGGTACGCCTGCAGTTGCCGCGCGAAGCGCAGGGCGGCCTCGACGCGCTGCTGGCGCTGCCGATGCGGGCGGCCGACGGATCGATGATCGCGCTGTCGGAACTGGTGCGCGTCGAACGCGGCGTCATCGACAAGCCGCGCTACACGAAAGACCTGCTCGGCGTGCAGTACGTGCTCGGCGACATGGGCGGCGTGCTCGACTCGCCGCTCTACGGCCTGGCGGCGATCCGCGCATCGCTGCCGCGGGCGGCGCTGCCCGGCACCGGGCCGTTGGGCGAGTACTGGATCCATCAGCCGGCCGACGCGTGGAGCCAGTACGCGATCAAGTGGGACGGCGAGTCGCAGATCACCTACGAGACCTTCCGCGACATGGGCGCCGCCTATGCGGTGGGCCTGGTGCTCATCTACCTGCTCGTCGTCGCCGAGTTCCGCTCGTACCTCGCGCCGCTGGTGATCATGGCGCCCATTCCGCTGACGCTGATCGGCGTGATGCCGGGCCACGCGCTGCTCGGCGCGCAGTTCACCGCCACGTCGATGATCGGAATGATCGCACTGGCCGGGATCATCGTGCGCAACTCGATCCTGCTCGTCGATTTCATCGAACTCCAGGTGGCCGAGGGTGTCGCCTACCGCGATGCGCTAATCCGCGCCGCCGCCGTGCGCGCGCAGCCGATCGCGCTGACTGCGCTCGCCGCGATGACCGGCGCTTTCTTCATCCTCGACGATCCGATCTTCTCGGGGCTGGCCGTCTCGCTGATCTTCGGGATCCTCGTCTCCACCGCGCTCACGCTGATCGTGATCCCGGTGCTGCATTACGCCGTCTTCCGTCGCCGCCACGAGGCGCCGGCCGGCGCCGGACCATCTTCCCCGTCCTCCGAAGGAGTGCATCCATGACCGTCGAACGCCTGATCCGGATCTTCGCCGGAAGCTTCATTCTCGTTTCGCTCGCGCTTGGAGTCGAAGGCAGCCCGCTCTTCGTCTCGAAGTGGTTTCTCGCGTTCACCGCTTTCGTAGGCTTCAATTTGTTCCAGTTTGGCTTCAGCAACGTCTGTCCGCTGGGCATGATCCTGAAGCGGCTCGGCGTTTCCGACGCACCGTCGACGTGCGCGCGTTGAACGAGAGCTGCACTTCGTTCCGGGAGAACTGCAACGTGGATATGCGAGCCCTGCGCCACCAAACCTCCGGCCCACCCCTTCCAAATCCCCCGGGCCGCCCCGCACCCCACTTGCCCGGCGGGCCACCCACTATGGCGGGAGGCCCAGACTCGATGCAAAACGCGCCGCCCATC
>JAJPES010000045.1 GCA_021166725.1 Burkholderiaceae bacterium
GCGAACGCACGCGCGTGCGCGTCGGCCCGTTCGACTCGCGCGTCGAAGCCGAGAAGGCGCGTGCAACGCTGAAACTCGCGGGCATCGATTCGTCCGTCGTGGACGCTCGGTGAGCGTCGAGCAGCTCACGGGCTGGGACTACTTCGTGTTGGCTACGCTGGCGATCTCGATTGCGCTCGGCGCATTGCGCGGGCTCGTGCGAACCGTCTTCGCGCTCGCCGCGTGGATCGTCGCGCTGCTCGGCGCGCCGCTCGCCACGCCGCCGCTGATCGCGTTCACCGGCTGGAGCTTTCCGCCGCTGTTCGTCGGCGTGCTCGTCTTCTTCGTGCTGCTCGTCGCGGTGCGGCTGCTCGGTTCGTTGCTCGCGCGCGCGCTGTCGCGCGTTGGCCTGGGTCTTGCCGATCGCACCCTCGGCTCGGCGCTCGGCCTGCTTCGAGCGCTCGTGGTCATCACGATCGTCGCGCTCGTCGGGCGCCAGATCGGTGCCGACCGCGAAGCGGCCTGGCAGCAGGCGTTGTCCCGGCCGCTGCTCGACGTGCTCGTGTCGTGGGTCGATCCCTGGCTGCCGACGCGGGCAGCGCCGCGCCAACCCGTGCGCACCACCGAACGAGGCCCGACATGTGCGGAATCCTGGGCGTCGTAGCGCGCTCCCCGGTCAACCAGCTGCTCTACGACGGGCTGCTGTTGCTGCAGCATCGGGGCCAGGACGCCGCGGGCATTGCCACCGAGCAGGGCAAGGCGTTCCAGATGCAGAAGGGCAACGGTTTGGTGCGAGACGTCTTTCGCACGCGCAACATGCGCTCGCTGCCGGGGACGACCGGCATCGCGCACGTGCGCTATCCCACCGCCGGGTCGGCGGGCAACTCGGCAGAAGCGCAGCCGTTCTACGTGAACGCACCGTTCGGACTGCTGCTGGCGCACAACGGCAACCTCACCAACGCCGAGCAGCTGAAGGACGAGATGTTCCGTCGTGACCGGCGGCACATCAACACCGATTCCGATTCGGAAGTGCTGCTCAACGTGCTCGCCAATTCGCTGCAGGCGAGCGCGCGCGGCGTCTCGCTCGATCCCGACACGATCTTCGATGCGGTGCGCGAAGTGCATCGCCGCGCGCGCGGCGCCTACGCCTGCGTCGCCGAGATCGCCGGCTACGGCATCCTCGCCTTCCGCGACCCCTTCGGCATCCGGCCGCTGTGCTACGGCATCTCGGAGACCGATTACGGCACCGAGTACCGGGTGGCCTCCGAGTCGGTCGCGCACGAAGGGCTGGGCTTTCGACTGGTGCGCGACGTCGCGCCCGGCGAGGCCGTCTTCATCGACCTGGAAGGCAATTTCCATTCACGCCAGTGCGCCGAGAACCCGCGGCTGGTGCCGTGCGTGTTCGAGTACGTGTATTTCGCCCGACCCGATTCGATCCTCGACGGCGCGAGCGTGTACGCCGCCCGCCTGCGGATGGGCGAGCACCTGGCCGAGCGGCTCGCGCGCGAGCTGTGGCGCGGCGACGTCGACGTCGTGATGCCGATCCCCGACACGTCGCGTCCGTCGGCGATGCAACTGGCGATGAAGCTGGGCCTGACCTATCGCGAGGGTTTCCTGAAGAACCGCTACGTCGGTCGCACGTTCATCATGCCGGGACAGGCGGTGCGCAGGAAATCGGTACGCCAGAAGCTCAACGCGATGAGCGTCGAGTTCAAGGGCAAGAACGTGCTGCTGGTCGACGATTCGATCGTGCGCGGAACGACCTCGCGCGAGATCGTGCAGATGGCGCGCGACTCCGGCGCGAACAAGGTCTACTTCGCGTCTGCCGCCCCACCGGTGCGGTTTCCGAACGTGTACGGTATCGACATGCCCACGCGCGGCGAACTGATCGCGTACGGACGCAGCGACGAGGAGATCCGCCAGGCGATCGGCGCAGATGCGCTGATCTACCAGAGCGTCGAAGCGATGGAGCAGTCGGTAACCGACGTGGCGCCGCATCTCGCCGAATTCGAGGCCTCGTGCTTCGACGGCCACTATGTCACCGGCGACATCACGCCCGAGTACCTCGATCGCATCGAGCGCGAGCGGCTGGCCGGCGTCGGCCCGGTCGACGACGACCTGCCGCGCAACCAGATGAGCCTGCATTTCCAGGCCACGCAGGAGTGAGAGGGCGGCGATGAGCGATCGTCCGGGCGAGGAAGGCGACGATCGACGCGAAGGCGCGGCCGAGGACGACGCCGCTGCGCGCTGGTCCTTCGAGACGCGCGCGGTGCGCGCCGGTTTCGAGCGCAGCGCCTACGGCGAACACGACGAGCCGATCTTCCTGACGTCGAGCTTCGTGCACGACAGCGCGGCGCATGCGGCGGCAAAATTCGCCGGCGAGGCGGACGGCTACATCTATTCGCGTTTCGGCAATCCGACGGTGCGACTGTTCGAGCAGCGCCTCGCGTCGCTCGAGGGCGCCGAGGAGTGTCGCGCCACCGCGTCGGGCATGGCGGCGATCCAGGCCGTGCTGGTGAGCCTCACGCAGGCGGGCGACCACATCGTCTGCGCGCAGGGCGTGTTCGGCACGACGCTGCAGTTGTTCGCGCTCTTTCGGCGCTACGACATAGCGACCACTTTCGTGCCGCTGGCCGACCCGCAGGCGTGGCGCGACGCGATTCGACCGAACACGCGGATGCTGTTCGTCGAGACGCCGTCGAACCCGCTCACCGAGGTCGCCGACCTGCGCGCGCTGTCTTCGATCGCGCGCGAGCGCGGCATCGCGCTCGTCGTGGACAACTGCTTCTGCACGCCGGCGCTGCAGCGTCCGCTCGAACTGGGCGCCGACATCGTCGTGCATTCGGCCACCAAGTACCTCGACGGCCAGGGCCGCGTGATCGGCGGCGCCGTGCTCGGCTCGAAGCGCTACATGGACGAGACGCTGCAGCCGGTGCTGCGCTACGGCGGCCCCACACTGTCGGCATTCAACGCCTGGGTGCTCGCCAAGGGGCTGGAGACGCTGTCGGTGCGCATGGAGCGGCACGCACGGAACGCACTGGCCGTCGCGCGCTGGCTCGAGGCCCAGCCGGCGGTGGAGCGCGTGCGCTACCCGTGGCTCGAATCGCATCCGCAGCACGCGCTGGCCCGCGCGCAGCAGCGCGCCGGCGGCGCGGTGCTCGCCTTCGAGGTGCGCGGCGTCGACGACGCCGAGCGCAAGGCGCGCGCCTGGCGCATCGTCGATGCATGCCGGCTGTTGTCGATCACGGCGAACCTCGGCGATGCGAAGTCGACCATCACGCATCCGGCGAGCACCACGCACGGGCGCATGCCGATCGAGACGCGTCGCGAGACGGGCATCGGCGAGGGGATGCTGCGCGTGGCCGTGGGACTCGAGAGCGTCGAGGATATCTGCGGCGACCTGGCGCGGGGAATGTGAACGGGTCCGGGTGACCCACGGATCCCGATCCCGTCGGCAGGCATCGGCATGATTCTCCTCTTCAAGCTCACGCTCGCGCCGGCTTCCATCCTGCTCGCCACGCTCGTCGCGCGGCGTTTCGGGCATGGCGCCTCGGGCTTCCTGTCGGGCTTTCCGGTGATCTCCGGCCCGATCGTCGCCGTGCTGATGTTCTCGCTGCCTGCCGGGCAAGTCGAAGACATCGCACGCGCAACGATCGCGGCAAGCCCGGCGACTTTCGCGCACATCGTCGCCTTTGCCTGGTTGTCGCGACGACTGCCGTGGTGGGGCTGCCTGATCGGCGCTGCTGCAGCCTTCCTTGCCGTCGGGGTGTCGACCACTGCGTCCTGGGTGCCGGGCGCCCTGCAATGGGCGCTGGCGATCGCCGGCCCCTTCGCGGCGCTGGCGGCGATGCCGCGTGCCAGTGCCGTCACCGGTGCGGTGCCGGTGCCGCGGATCGAGGTCGCGATGCGTGTCGTCGGCACCTTCGTGCTCGCCGCCACCGTGATTCTCGGCGCGCAGCACGTGCCGGCCGTGGTCAGCGGGCTGCTGCTCGCGTGGCCGATCAGCGGAACCATCCTCCCGTGCTTCACGCTGCCCGCCTACGGGCATCCGGCGACGGTGACGCTGCTGCGCGGACTGTCGGTGGGGCTGGCAGGGTTCGTCTGGTTCTATATCGCGCTTGCGTTGCTGCTCGGTGCGGGCGTCGGTGGTGTTGTCGCGTTCGTTGCGGCTGCACTGACGGCGGGTGCGGTGGGGTGGCTGTTCAAGAGATAGTCCGACAGGGTCATGCGACCGACGCGAGACGCAGTCCGTGCGCAACCAGTGGTCGAAAGTCGCGAACGTTGGCGGTAAGAAATTCGGCCTGGGCTCGAATTGCGCAAGCGGCGATCAGCGTGTCGGTCCTGTGCTGGCGTTTCCGGCCGGTGGCGCTGAACAAGCGGACTGCCAGCAGCGCTTCGGCTTCGGTTACGGGGGTGATGCGGCCCTGGACCAATGCGCGGGCGAGGTCGGCTTCTCCGTCGCTTAACGCCCCCAGCATGAATTCGTACCAGACGACCGCGCATACGGCGGCCGGCTCGCCGGCGGCGATGCGCTCCAGAACGGGATGCCCATCCCTTGCCCATTGAGGAAGGTAGATCAGGACGTTCGTGTCGAGGTGGATCAAGCTTCGTCGCCCGTCGTGCGCTCGATGTCGCCGGCGTGGCGCTCGGTACGTGCCTGTCTCGCCCACGTGCGGGCCTGCGACCGGGAGCGAGGCAACGGACCCGAGCGATAGTGTTCGATCACCTGGGACGGCGTCGGCCCCGGTTCCTGCTCCTGTTCTTCCGCCTGCCGGACCGAGCGTCGGATCACCTCGGCCTGCGATACGCGCCAGTGCTCGGCCAGTCGGCGTATGCGCCGTGCCGTTTGTTCATCGAGCGCGTACGTGGAACGGATAGTCATTCTGCTCATCGCATATCCAACGAATGATGGTATGCGGGTATGGTACGTCATCTGCCACCCACGGTGCGATGGCGGTCAGCGGAAATCCCGGCTCGAAACCTCCAGCTCCCCCAGCCACCGCGTGTGATCGACGACCTTCTGCGCGATCAGGTGGCGCACGGCTCCATCCGTTTCCGCGTCGCGCTGCCAGCGACCGTAGACCGTCATCAGTTTCGACGCGAGTACTGCGCTGCGGTGGCGTTCGAAGACGTCGGGCCAGACGATCACGTTGATGGTTCCGGTTTCGTCTTCGAGCGTGACGAAGATCGTGCCCGATGCCGTGTCGGGTCGCTGCCGATGCGTGACCAGGCCGCTGGCGCGTGCCAGGCGTCCGTCGGGGAAAGCACGGAGCACTTCCGATGTGCTTACGCGATGGCGCGAGAGTCGCTCGCGCAGCAGCGCGAGCGGATGCCGACGCATCGGGATGCCCAGTGCGCGATAGTCGGCGACGATCTCGCGCGCTTCCGACAGGGCCGGCAGGCGCGCCGGCATTTCGTCGAAGCGCGCTTCGGCGAGCAGCTTCGGCATCGGCCGGATCGCCGCCGCTTCCCAATGCGCCTGCGCGCGATGGCCGGCGAGCGTGCGCAACGCGTCGGCCTGCGCGAGCGCGTTCAGCGCGCGCGCATCGAGCCCCGCTTCGCGGGCGAGATCTTCGACGCTGTCGAACGCGAAGCGGGTTTCGCCGCGTTCGCGGCGGCGCACCCCGCGCGCGGCGACGATGCTTTCGGCGGCCGCCTGCGGCAGGCCGCGCACGCGATTCAGCCCCAGACGCACCGCGGGTTGCGGACGATGATCGATCGCGCTGCCGTCCGCGGGCGCGCGCCAGGCGGCTGGCGCACGGCATGCAGCAGGCGCCTGCGCGCGTGGCGCAGCACCGGCCTCGTCGTCGAAGCCAGCGTCGTCGTCCAGGCGCTCCTCGAGCGTGGTCTCGACCTCGCTTGCCAGCACGTCGACACCGCGTACCTCGATGCCGTGCTCGCGCGCGTCGCGCACGAGCTGCGCCGGCGCGTAGAAGCCCATCGGCTGGCTGTTCAGCAGCGCGGCGAGGAACGCTGCCGGTTCGTGCCGCTTGATCCAGCTCGACACGTAGACGAGCAGTGCGAAGCTCGCCGCGTGGCTCTCGGGAAAGCCGTATTCGCCGAAGCCCTGGATCTGGCGGAAGATCGCCTCGGCGAAGTCGCGGCCGTAGCCGCGCGACATCATGCCGTCGACGACGCGCTGCTCGAAGGGCTCGAGTCCGCCGCGCCGACGCCACGCCGCCATCGCGCGGCGCAACGCATCGGCCTCGCCGCCGGAGAAGCCGGCGGCGAGCATCGCGATCTGCATCACCTGTTCCTGGAAGATCGGCACGCCGAGCGTGCGCTCGAGCGCGGGGCGGATCTCGTCGCGCGGATAGACGACGGGCTCCAGGCCCTGCCGGCGGCGCAGGTACGGATGCACCATGCCGCCCTGGATCGGCCCGGGGCGAACGATCGCGACCTCGACGACGAGGTCGTAGAAGCAGCGCGGGTTCAGTCGAGGCAGCATGCTCATCTGCGCACGCGACTCGATCTGGAACACGCCGACCGTGTCGGCACGCGCGATCATCTCGTAGGTGGCGGCGTCTTCGGCCGGAACGTCCTGGATGCGGAAGCTGCCGTCGCGCCGCTTGCCGATGAACTCGAGCGCGCGCCGGATCGCGCTCAGCATGCCGAGCGCGAGCACGTCCACCTTCAGCAGCCCGAGCGCATCGAGATCGTCCTTGTCCCATTCGATGACGCTGCGATCGGCCATCGCCGCGTTCTCCACCGGCACGAGCCGCGTGAGCTTGTCGCGCGCGATGACGAAGCCGCCCGTGTGCTGCGACAGATGGCGAGGAAAGCCGCGCAGCGTCGACGCGAGCTCGAGCCATTGGCGCGCGACGCGCGAGGCCGGATCGAAGCCCGCCTCGCGCAATCGAGCCGGTTGCACGCCGGCGTCCCACCACGAATGCCCGTGCGCGAGCTGCTCGATGCGTCGCGCATCGATGCCCAGCGCGCGCCCGACGTCGCGCAGCGCCGAACGCGAGCGGTAGCTGATGACGGTGGCGGTGAGCGCCGCGCGATCGCGCCCGTATTTCGCGTAGAGGTACTGGATGACTTCCTCGCGGCGCTGGTGCTCGAAGTCGACGTCGATGTCGGGTGGCTCGTTGCGCTCCCGGCTGATGAAGCGCTCGAAGAGCACGCTCGCGCGCGCGGGGTCGACCTCGGTGATGCCCAGGCAATAGCAGACCGCCGAATTCGCCGCCGAGCCGCGCCCCTGGCACAGGATGCCGCGGCTGCGCGCGAAGCGCACGATGTCGGCCACCGTGAGGAAATACGGCTCGTAGTTCAACTCGGCGATCAGCGCGAGCTCGTGCTCGACCTGTTCGAGGACCTTCTGCGGCGTGCCGCCCGGATAGCGCGACGGCAGGCCTTCGAAGACGAGCGTGCGCAGCCAGCTCGCCGGCGTATGCCCGGGCGGGACGATCTCCTGCGGATACTCGTAGCGCAGCTCGTCGAGCGAGAAACGGCAGCGCTCGGCAATTCCGACGCTTTCGTCGAGCAGTTCGCGCGGGTACAGGCGCGCCAGGCGCAGGCGACTCCTCAGGTGCTGTTCGGCGTTCGACGCGAGCGCGTAGCCGAGCGACTTCAGCGGCACGTTCAGCCGGATCGCGGTGAGCGTGTCCTGCAGCGCCTTGCGCGAGCGAACGTGGCAGAGCACGTCGCCGACGGCCACGCGCGGCATGCCCACCGTGTCGGCGATGCGTCGCGTGGCTTCGAGCAGCGCCGCGTCGTGGCCGCGCACGAGCAACGGAACGCCGAGCCAGCAGCGGCCGTCGAAGCGTTCGCGCAGGAAGCGCGCCTGCTGCAGCAGGCGTTCGGCGGCCGGCTCGGCGCCCGCTCCGTCGACGGCGACGACAGGCGAGGGCACCAGCAGTGCGAAGCAGTCATCGACGCCTGCATCGAGGTCGTCGACGAGCAGCCGGTACGTGCCTTTGTCGGCACGCATGCGCGCGTGCGTGATCAACTCCGACAGGTTGCCGTAGCCGTTGCGCGTGGCGGCGAGCAGCACGAGACGCGCCTCGTCGCCAAAGGCGTCGTGCAACGAGAATTGGGTGCCGACGACGAGCGGCAGCCCGGTGTCGCGTGCGCGCAGATGCGCACGCACTATGCCGGCAAGCGAACACTCGTCGGTGATCGCCAGCGCCGCATAGCCGAGCGCCTGCGCGCGCTCGACCAGCTCTTCGGGATGCGAGGCGCCGCGCAGGAACGAGAAGTTCGAGACGCAGTGCAGTTCGGCGTAGCGGGGAAGCACGGTGCTGCTGTGCAGGATGAACTGTACGAATATACAGTATCCGACGGACCCGGTCCGTTCAGGCCCGATTCACCAGCACGATTCCGACGGCGATCAGCGCCAGCGCAACGACCAGCGACGCTCCGATCGGTTCGCCGAGCAGCAGGGCGCCGGCGACGACGCCGAACAGCGGTGTCAGAAAGGTGAACGCGTGCAGCGTCGTCGCGCGATAGTGCGCGACGAGCCAGAACCACGCGAGGTAGCTCGCGCAGGCGATGACGACGGTCTGGAATGCGAGCGAAGCCCAGACGATCGGCGACGGCGCGAAGACGCCCGGTTCGCCGAACGCGTACGAAAGTGCGACGAGCACGACGGCCGAGACGCCGAGCTGGTACATCAGCGTGAGCTCGGGCGGAGTTCGGCGCAGCACGCTGGCCTTGATGACGATCGTGGTGGCGCCCCAGAAGAACGCGGCGGCCAGGCAAAGCGCATCGCCGAGCAGCGCGATCGGTTCCGCGGCGCCGATGCGCCCGCCGAAAGCGATGACGAGACCTGCGAACGCCGCCATCAGGCCCGCGACCTTCTGCCGCGTGAGCCGATCGCCGGCAACGAAGCGGTGCGCGCCGAGCGCGACGAAGAACGGCGCAGCGTAGAGCAGCAGCACGGCGCGCACTGCGGTGGTGTAGACGAGGCCGATGAACAGGCAGGCGAACTCGGCGGCGAAGAGCACGCCGACGAGCAGGCCCGGCGCGGCGCTCTGCACGTGCTCGCGCAGCGGCACGCGACGCCGGAAGATCCACATCGCCAGAAGCAATGCCGCGCCGATCGAGCGCAGCGCGGCTTGCCAGACCGGAGAAATGCCGCTGTTGCCGACCTTCGTCGCCACCTGTCCGAGACCCCAGATCATGCACAGCACGATCTGCGTGGCAATGGCCCGCGGCGGCAGGGTGGTGGAGTCGGTCACGAGCGGCGTTATACCGCAAGCGCGGGTAGCATCGGGTTCGATGCCTGCGCGTGGTCACGATACTGCTTCACCCGCGGCGCCTGATCGCCCGTCGAAGGCTGCCGGCGCCAGGCACCTCGCGTCGGGCGCCGCGCGCGAGGCACTCGCCGCGCTGCGCGGCGCACTGCAGCGCTGCCGCGAATGCCCGCTCGGCTATTTCGCCACGCAGGGCGTCGCCGGCGAAGGCACGTTGCGCCCGGCGCTGATGCTCGTCGGCGAGGTGCCCGGCGACCAGGAAGACCTGCAGGGCCACCCCTTCGTCGGACCGGCCGGCCAGCTGCTGTTTCGCGCCATCGACTCGCTCGGCTGGCCGCGCGAGGCGCTGTACGTCACCAACGCGGTCAAGCATTTCAAGTTCGAGTTGCGCGGCAAGCGGCGCATCCACAAGACGCCTTCGCAGCGCGAGGCGGCGGCCTGCCTGCACTGGCTCGAGGACGAGATCGGGCTCGTCGAGCCGCGCGCGGCGATCGCGCTCGGCGCCACTGCAGCGCGGTCGCTGTTGCATCGAAACGTGGCGGTCACTCGTGAGCGCGGCCGATGGTTGCAACGCGACGACGGGCTGCGCGTGCTCGTCGTGCTGCATCCTTCGGCGCTGCTGCGCATCCGCGGCGAGGAGCGCGAGCCGGCCTACCGGCAGTGGCTGGGCGACCTGCGCCATGCCGAGGAGATCGTCGACGAGTGGTTGCGCCGATCCCGGTCTGCAGCGGGCGGCGGCGAGAGCCACTCCTGAAAGGCACCAATTCGGGACGCCCCTTGTTGCGTGGCGTTCAGCGGTCTGTCACATTTGGCGCCGCATCATTTCGGCCGCCCGTGCGGGCGAACCGGCGCCGTGAAGCGCCGCTGACGAAATCGAAGGAGATCCGGATGAACCGAAGATCAGGTCGCGGCGCTGCCGCGTGGACGCGCGCATCGCTCGTGGCGATGACGCTTGCCGGGGGCGCGCTCGCATGGACGTCGGCGAGCGCCGTCACCGAGATCCAGTGGTGGCACTCGATGACCGGTGCGAACAACGATCGCATCAACAGTCTCGCCGAGCGCTTCAGCAAGAGCCAGTCCGACTACAAGGTCACGGCGGTCTACAAGGGTAGCTACCCCGAATCGATGACGCAGGCGATCGCCGCCTACCGCGCCGGTAACGCACCGCACATCGTGCAGGTGTTCGAGGTGGGCACGGCGACGATGATGGCGGCCAAGGGCGCGATCGTTCCCGTCGAGAAGCTGATGAAGGACGCCGGCGAGAAGTTCGATCGCAGCTCGTACGTGCCGGCCGTGGCCGGCTACTACACGACGCGCAAGGGTGAGATGCTGTCGTTCCCGTTCAACAGCTCGACCACGGTCTTCTACTACAACCGGGACGCGTTCAGGAAGGCGGGAATCGACAAGGTTCCCGAGACATGGAGCGAATTCGCTGCAGCGGCGGGGAAGCTCAAGGCTTCGGGCGCAACGTCGTGTCCCTTCACGTCGAGTTGGGCGAGCTGGGTGCACATGGAAAGCTTCGCAACCTGGCACAACACGCTGTTCGCCACCGAGAACAACGGTTTCGCGAGCCTGAAGGCGCGCCTCGCCGTGGACAAACCGCTGTTCGAACGGCACCTGACCAACCTGCTGGAATGGTCGAAGCAAGGCCTGTTCGTCTACCCGGGTCGTACGACGGAGGGTGACGCGAAGTTCTACAGCGGCGAGTGCGCGATGTTCACTGGCAGCTCCTCCGCCTACGGCAACATCAAGAAGAACGCCAAGTTCGACTTCGGCATCTCGAAGCTGCCGTACTACTCGGACGTCGAAGGTGCTCCGCAGAACACGGTGATCGGCGGCGCGAGCCTGTGGGTGATGAGCGGCAAGTCGAAGGACGACTACAAGGGCGTGGCGAAGTTCTTCACGTTCCTCTCGTCGCCCGAGGTCCAGGCCGAGTGGCATCAGGCCACCGGGTACCTGCCGGTGACGATCGCCTCCTACGAGCTGACGAAGAAATCGGGCTTCTACGACAAGAACCCGGGCACCGACGTCGCCGTGCAGCAGATGATCGTCAAGACCACCGACAAGTCGCGCGGCGTGCGGCTGGGCAACATGGTGCAGATCCGCGACATCGTGCACGAGGAAATGGAATCGATGCTCGCGGGCAAGCAGGACCCGAAGACGGCGCTGGCGAACATGAAGCGGCGCGGCGACGAGCAACTCGTGCGCTTCGAGCGCACTGCACGGGAGTAAGGCGCCCTGGAAAAGCGCGTTCTCTTCGGTGCGGCCGGGTGGCTCCCGGCCGCTCTGCTCGCGCCGCAGCTCGCGATCGTCGTGATCTTCTTCTACTGGCCGGCGTTGCAGGCGCTGTTCCAGTCGGTGTTCATCCAGGACGCCTTCGGTAGCAGCCTGCAGTTCGTCGGCCTGGAGAACTTCGAGAACCTGTTTTCGGACGAGCTGTATCTGTACTCGTTCCAGGTGACGGCAGTGTTCTCGATCGCCGTCACGGCGATCGGTCTTGCGTTGAGCCTTGCGCTCGCCTATTTCGCCGACCGCGCGATCCGTGGCGCATACGCGTTTCGCACCCTGCTGATCGTGCCGTATGCCGTCGCTCCGGCGATCGCCGGCGTCCTGTGGATCTTCCTGTTCAATCCGACGCTGGGCATCGTCTCGCACTGGTTGCGTAGTGCCGGCATCGAGTGGAACCACGTGCTCAACGGCGGTCAGGCGATGATCCTGATCGTCGTCGCCGCCGTCTGGAAGCAGATCAGCTACAACTTCATCTTCTTCCTTGCCGGGTTGCAGTCGATTCCGAAGTCACTGCTCGAGGCGGCTGCGATCGATGGCGCCGGCGCCTGGCGCACGTTCCGCTCGGTGATCTTTCCGCTGCTGTCGCCCACCACTTTTTTCCTGCTCGTCGTCAACGTCGTCTATGCGTTCTTCGACACCTTTGCGATCGTCGATGCGGCCACCGGCGGCGGGCCGGCGAAGGCTACCGAGATACTCGTCTACAAGGTCTTCAACGACGGCTTCAAGGGACTCGACATCGGCGGTTCAGCGGCACAGTCGGTCATCCTGATGGCGATCGTGCTCGCGCTCACGGTTCTTCAGTTTCGCTATGTCGAACGCCGCGTTCGATACTGAAAGCGTGGCGTCGACCCGCTGAGTCATGCCCGGACGCAGCCTTTCCGCCCGCATGCTCACCTATTTCGTGCTCACGCTCGGCGTGCTCGTCGTTGCGTTCCCGGTGTGGGTGACGTTCGTCGCATCGACGCAGACGCTCGACGAGGTGCAGACCGTGCCGATGAGCCTGCTGCCCGGCACGCAATTCCTGAAGAACTACACCGAGGTGCTCGCCTCGGGTGCGGGGAACACGACCGCGCCCGTCGCGCGCATGATGTACATCAGCCTCGTGATGGCGTTGACGATCGCGATCGGCAAGATCGCGATCTCGCTGCTGTCGGCCTTCGCGCTGATCTACTTCCGCTTTCCGTTCCGGCGCACCGCGTTCTGGCTGATCTTCGTCACGCTGATGCTGCCGGTCGAGGTGCGCATCATGCCGACCTACCCGGTGATGGCCGACCTGCACCTGATCGACACCTATGCGGGGCTCACGCTGCCGCTGATCGCGTCGGCCACCGCCACGTTCCTGTTCCGCCAGTTTTTCATGACGGTTCCCGACGAGCTCGCCGAGGCGGCGAAGATCGACGGCGCCGGACCGATGCGTTTCTTCTGGCACGTGCTGCTGCCGCTGTCGCGCACCAGCATCGCGGCGCTTTTCGTCATCCAGTTCGTCTACGGATGGAACCAGTACCTTTGGCCGCTGCTCGTCACCACGCAGGAGTCGATGTATCCGGTGGTGATCGGCATCAAGCGGATGATCGCCGGTGGAGATGCCGCCACCGAATGGCATCTCGTGATGGCCACTGCGGTGCTCGCGATGCTGCCGCCGGTGTTCGTCGTCGTGCTGATGCAGAAGTGGTTCGTCAAGGGCCTGGTGGAGTCGGACAAATGAGCTGGCTCGAGCGCGGCAAGCGCAGGCCGGCGTGGTGAGTGCGTCTCATCGCAGCGGCGCTCGCGTTTCTTTCGCCGACTGGCCTTATCCGGCGTTCGTCGCGCACCGCGGCGCCGGAGTCCTGGCGCCCGAGAACACGCTTGTAGCGCTGCGCACCGGACACTCGTTCGGCTACCGGATGTTCGAGATCGACGTGAAGCTCTCGGGCGATGGTGTTGCGTTGCTGATGCACGACGCAACGCTCGATCGCACGACCGACGGGAGCGGGCGCGTCGACGCGCAGCCATTCGAAGCGCTCGCCCGGCTCGATGCCGGCAGCTGGCATTCGGCCGGTTTCGCCGGCGAGGGCATTCCGACGCTCGAGCGCATCGCGCGCTGGGTGTTGGCCAACGACGCGATGCTGAACATCGAGATCAAGCCGACGCCCGGACGCGAGCGAGAAACCGGCGCGGCGGTAGCGCTCGATGCACAGGCGGCCTGGCGCGATACCGGCGTGCCGCCGCTGTTGTCGTCCTTTTCAGCGGTTGCGCTGGCAGCGGCGCGCGAGGTCGCGCCCGAGCTACCGCGCGCGCTGCTGCTCTCGGAGCTGCCCGGCGACTGGCTCGAGCGCTGCATGGCGCTCGGCTGCGTCGCGCTCGACGCCCGTCATTCGCTGCTCGACGCCGCGCTGATCGCGCAGGCGCACGACGCGTCGTTGCGCGTGCTCGCGTGGACGGTGAATGACGAGGCGCGCGCCGATGAGCTGTTCGCCGCGGGCCTGGACGCGCTGATCACCGACGCCGTCGACCGGATCGCCGCGTCGCGCTAGTGTCCTGCGGAGTCCTCAGCGTCGCGATCGCCCCCGCAGGCGGGCACGTCGGGTGCAGCGCGTTGACGCCGATCAACGCCGACATCGGGCGCCCACGTACGATCTCCTCCGGAGGTGTCCGCATGTCCTTGTCCGAAGCCCAGCTCGAGCAGATCGTCGCGCAGATCCGCGGCCGTCTTGCCGTGCTGGAAGAAGAAATCGCCCGCAAGCTCGGCGAAAGCGCCGAAGGCTTTTCCAGTTTCGACGGCGTCGGCGACGCCGGCGACCTCAGTTCGATCCTCACCGAGAGCGAAGTCGATCTCTCGGAGGCCCGGCGCGATGTCGACGAATGGCGCGCGCTGCGCGCTTCGTTGCGCCGCATCGAGGAAGGCACCTACGGCGTGTGCACCGAATGCGGCGTCGACATTCCCTTCGAGCGCCTCACCGCCGCGCCGCTCGCGCACCGCTGCATCGATTGCCAGGCGGTGGCGGAGAAGCGGGAGCGCACGTTCGGAACCGAGTGAAGTCGGTGAAGAGTGAAGGGGAACAGCGCCGGCTGCCCGGATCGAGGCTTTCCCCCTTCCCCCGTCTCCCTTCTCTTCCTTCACCCGAACCTGCCTTGCACGAACCATGCGCGACGGGCGTCGCTCGCGCAGCGTTCGCGGTAGATCCAGTACAGCGCGTGCTCGTCGTCTTCGGCGATGAAGTAGTCGCGCTGCATCAGCGCGTCGTCCCACCAGCCGCCTTCGATCCGTTCCGGACCGGCCAGCAGCCGCAGCGGCGAGTGCCACCAGGGGCGGTTGTTGCGCTCGGCGAGGGCGATCGGGCGATCGAGCAGCCACAAGGGTCGAGGCAGCGACGCAACCGGCAGTGAAGCGCCCGGCACCGGGGAATCCTGCATCGGCGCGCCGGGAATCGGCGCCGACGGCATCGGCGTCGACGGCATCGATGCGGAACGCCTCGCGTGCACGGCCACGCCGGGGGCGTCGATCGGCTCGATCCGGTAGGCCGCTTCCGGGCGGTGGTCGGCGACGAGTCGCAATCGCTGCACATGCTGCGCCCCGAGGCGAGCCTGCAATCGTTCGACGAGACGGCGCAGGTTCTCGTGCGCCGCGCCCGGTGCGGGAAACAGCTCGCCGCTGGCATCGGGCAAGGCGACGACGTCCTCGCAGCGCAGGCGCAATGCATGCGCGGCTGCGGGCAGCCGCGTGACGGCCAGTTTCTCGCGCAGCAGCGTGAGCAATCGACCGGGATCGCGAGTGGGATCGGCAAGCCGGATCTCGAGGTGCGTGTCGTCGTGCTCGTCGTGCTCGACATGCAGCGTGAAGGCGCGAATCGCCGCGTGACGTGCGACGAGCCAGCCGGTCATCGGATCGATCAGGCGGCGGGCGGCGAACACGAGCGCCTCGGCGTGCTCGACGTTGGCCAGCAGTTCGAGGCGCAGGTGGAATTCGCTGGGAGCTTCGTACCATCGTCTCGGTTCGGGCAGCCGGCCGAGCGCGCGATCGAGTTCGTCGAGCAGCGCGCCGCCCAGGCGACGCGCTATTGCAGCACGCGGCAGCGCAAGCAGTTCGCGCACGCTGCGCACGTCGATCGAATCGAGCAGTTCGCGCTGCGCGCGCGTGCGCGCGAGCAGATGTGCGGGCAGCGCGCCGATGCGCTGCTCCAGGTGCGCCTGCGAGGCGAACGAGGCGTTGCGATGGCGCGCGAGCAGCCAGGCGGCGCTCGCCGTGGGCGCCGCGCCGATGCGCACGCGATAGCCGAGCGAACGCAGGCCGTCGTGCACACGGGCGAACAAGGCGCGAAAGCCGCCGAAATAGCGCAGGCTCGGCGCCACCTCGGCGAGCAGCCCGCACGGCGACGGTGCCTCGTCGAAGCCCTCGAAGGCGAGATCGGATTGCAGGCTTACCGAGGGAGTGAATTGCTGCATCCAGATGGCAACCGATTCGAGCGCCCGGCGTTCGGCATCCGGATCGCGCTCGAGCAGCGGCAGCGAAGGCACGAGCGCCTGGGCCGCCGCGCGTTTCATTCCCGGGGCGATGCCCTGTGCGCACGCGGCATCGGTGGCGTCGAGCACGAAGCGCCGGTCGCACAGCGCAAGCGCCGTCTCGGGAACGGCGATGCCGCGTTCGACGATGTCGAGCGACAGCCGTTCGAAAAACAGGCCCAGCCACCACACGACAGGCGCCTCACTGCGTTTCCCGCAGCGAGATCGGCTCGGAGGAACGAGGATCCCGGGTTTCCTGCGTCGATGCGTCGATCGCTCCGCCATGGATGGTGCGCATCGGTATTGGTGCGGCGGTTTCACCGGCGCCGTGCGAGCGCAGCCGGATCGACGACAGCGGTCGAGGGAGATCGACGAGGATCGGATCGGCGACGACCGGCCCGCGGCGCTTGAGGATCTGCACCGAAAGGCGCTGTTCGGCACGCGGCAGCAGCAGCAGGCGCAACGGCGCCGGCGAGGCTTCGAACTGTGCTTCGAGTGAACGGAACAGGAACACCGGGCCGTGCGTGCCGTGCGCGGCGAGTTGCATGCGGCGCAGATGCTCGGGGCGGGTACGGGGCTGCGGCAGCCAGGCGAGCAGCGCACCGAAGCCGCTGCTCTTCAGCGTCTGCTCGACGGCCCACAGGCGATCGGCGGCCTGAGGCGCCTGCACGATCAGCAGGTAATCGAGATCGATGCCGTGGTCGGCCAGCGCCGGTGCGTAAGGGGTTTGCGGTGGACCGAGCACGACGACGAAGCGACGCTCGCGGGTGAGCCGACGCAGCAGCGGCACGAGCAGCCGGAGTTCGCCGACGCCCGATTCGCGGCTGATCAGTTCGGTGAGCATTCCCGCGGGCCAGCCGGCGCCGGGCAATTCGGCATCGAGCGCAGCAAAGCCGCTGGGCAATGCCTGCACGGCGGCATGGCCGATGCGGCTGGCTCGCCAGACGGAGTCGGGCAGGGACATTGTCGTTTCCTCACAGCTTGCCGCTGCGCAACAATCCGACGGCGATGCCCTCGAGCGAGAAGGTATCGGTGCGCGAGTCGACGACGATGGGTTGGAAGTCGGGATTTTCGGGCAACAGTTCGACCGTGTTGCCCCGGCGCCGCCACCGCTTGACGGTGACGTCGTCGCCCACCCGTGCGACGACGATCTGCCCGTTGCGCGCCTCGTGCGCCTGCCGTACCGCGAGCAGGTCGCCATCGAGGATGCCGGCGTCGCGCATGCTCATGCCGCGCACGCGCAGCAGGTAGTCGGGCGTTTCGGCGAACAGGTTCGGATCGACCGCATAGCTGGCCTCGACATGTTCCTGCGCCAGGATGGGGCTGCCGGCGGCGACGCGTCCGATGAGCGGCAGGCTCGACACCACCTGCACCGCGCTCGAAGACTCGTTGGGCGCATCGGTCACCCGCTTCAACCGAATGCCGCGCGAAGCGCCCGCCATGAGCTCGATGACGCCCTTGCGCGCCAGCGCCTTCAGATGCTCCTCGGCGGCATTGGCCGAGCGAAACCCCAACTGCCCAGCGATCTCGGCCCGCGTGGGCGGAAAGCCGGTATCGGCGATGTGCTGGCGGATGAGCGCGAGGATCTGCTGCTGGCGGGGGGTGAGGGCGTGCATTCGACGAAGAGAAGGAAGAAGGGGGAAGGGAGAAGGGGAAAAGCCCGTTCGCGCGAGTTTTCTCCTTCCTTCTTGTAACTGTGTTTACGTACAGTACACCGTTTCTCGGCGAATTGCACCTCGCGTCGGATGCGCGGCTTTTCCTCTTCACCCTTGACCCTTGACCCTTCACGCTCTTTCAGGAACGCCACTTGCTAAGCGGATGCCGCGATGGCGCCTTTCCACTCATGCCTGTTCCCCGGTCCTGCAGCGAGTTGCGGGACTGTCTGTGCATCCGTGAGCGTTTGTGGCAAAGTCGAAAAACGGACCGGTCCATCCGGCTCGCGGAGTTGCATTTCTCGGTCTGCTGGATCGGTGTTCCTCGAAATGCAATGAGGCTAACGGTTCGAGGAAACTCTCTCGATGGGTACGAAGATCTATGTAGGCAACCTGCCGTGGCGCGC
>JAJPES010000056.1 GCA_021166725.1 Burkholderiaceae bacterium
GCCTTCGCGAATTCTGGATGCTGTTCGCGATGGCGCTGCTCGTGCTCGGCCTGGGCGTCTATCCGAAGCCGGTCACCGACATGATGGACGCGTCGGTGCAGGCGCTGCTGCAGCACGTTTCCCACTCGAAGCTCCAGTGAAGTTCGCGAGATGAATCCTCAACTGCTCAACACCTGGGCGGCCGCGCCCGAGATCGCGCTGCTGGCGGCGATCTGCGTGGTGCTGCTCGTCGATGCCTGGGTCCCGGCTGAGAAGCGGATCAGCACCGCCGGAATGTCGCTGATCGCGATCGCGATCCCGACGGTCATCACGCTGTGGCAGCTCGGCCAGCCGGTGCAGTACGCCTTCGGCGGCATGTACGTGGCCGATATCTTCGCGCACCTGCTGAAGCTGTCGTCGTACGTGTCGATGGCGGTGGTCATCATCTACGGCAACGCCTACGTGCGGGCGCGGCCGATTCCGCTCGGCGAGTTCCACACGCTGGTGCTGTTCTCGCTGCTGGGCCAGATGGTGATGATGTCGGCGGCGAACAGGCTGGTCATCTACCTCGGGCTCGAGAGGATGTCGCTGGCGCTGTACGCGATGATCGCGCTGCAGCGCGACGCGCGCCTGCCGGGCGAGGCGGCGATGAAGTACTTCGTGCTGGGCGCGCTGTCGTCGGGCTTCCTGCTGTACGGAATGTCGATGATCTACGGCGGCACCGGAAGCCTCGACCTCGCGCAGATCGCCACCGCCTACGCCTCCGGGCAGGCCGACTCCACCGTCTTCACCTTCGGCGTCGTGTTCATCGTCGCCGGTCTCGCCTTCAAGCTCGGCGCGGTGCCGTTCCACATGTGGCTGCCCGACGTCTACCAGGGCGCGCACACGACGGCCACGCTCGTCGTCGCCACCGGCTCCAAGCTCGCCGCCTTCGCGATTGCCTTCCGGCTGCTCGTCGAGGGACTGGTCGGCGTGGCCGCCGACTGGCAGCTGATGCTGATGATCCTCGCCGTGCTGTCGCTGGCGATCGGCAACATCGTCGCGGTGGCGCAGACCAACTTCAAGCGGATGCTCGCGTACTCGACGATCTCGCAGATCGGCTTCGTGCTGCTCGGGCTGCTCGCCGGCGTGGTCGACGGCAACATGTCGTCGGCGCCCACCGCGTACGGCGCTGCGCTGTTCTACCTCGTCACCTACGTGCTCACCACGCTGGGCACCTTCGGCCTGGTGCTGCTGCTCGCGCGTGCCGGCTTCGAAGCCGAGGAGATCGACGACCTGAAGGGACTGAACCGGCGCAGCCCGTGGCTCGCGCTGATGCTGTTGCTGATGATGTTCTCGCTCGCCGGCATTCCGCCGCTGGTGGGCTTCTACGCCAAGCTCGTCGTGCTCAAGGCGCTGATCGACGCGGGGCTGGTGTGGCTCGCCGTCGTCGCCGTCGTGTTCTCGCTGATCGGCGCGTTCTACTACGTGCGCGTCGTCAAGGCGATGTACTTCGACGAGCCGACGCAGACGGTGGCGATCGAGCCGCAACCGATGGCCAGCGCGACGATGGCGGTCAACGGCCTGGCGGTGCTGCTGCTGGGCATCGTTCCCGGACCGCTGATGGCCGCCTGCCTCGTGGCGATCCAGCAGGCGTTGGCCACCTAGGAAGCTGTCGGACTATGCTGCGATGAAGGACCTGCGCGAAACCACGATCGAGTCGCAGGTCGTCTACGACGGCAGCTTCCTGCAGATGCGGCGCGATCGCGTGCGGCTGCCCAACGGCCACGAGAGCGCGCGCGAATTCATCGTGCACCCGGGCGCGGCGACGATGATCCCGATCTTCCCCGACGAGCGGATCCTCGTCGAACGGCAGTACCGCTATCCGGTCGGCCTGACGATGATCGAGATGCCCGCCGGCAAGATCGACCCGGGCGAAAGCGCGCTGCAGACCGCGAAGCGCGAACTCGTCGAGGAAACCGGCTACCTCGCGCGCGAATGGGCCTTCCTCACGCGGCTGCACCCGGCGATCGGCTTCGCCACCGAGGTGATGGATCTGTTCCTGTGCCGGGATCTCGTGCAGACCGTGCACGACCCGGACGAGGACGAATTCCTCGAGATCGAGATCGTGCCGTTCGGCTGGTTGATGGACGAACTGCGCGCCGGGCGCCTCAGCGACGTCAAGACGCAGATCGCCACCTTCTGGCTCGAGCGGATGTTCTCGGGTGCGTGGCCGTGGCCGCAGTTCGAGCGGGCGGACCGCGACGGAGAAGCTGGCGCGAACGCGTCTCTGCCCTGACTCAGCTTCCCGTCTCGAACAACTCGCCTGCTTCGATGCGCACCTGCGGCAATGCGTTGCAGGCGGCCGCCTCGCCTGCTGGTAGCGCCTGCGAGTTGCGATAGCTGCCATCGACCGGCTCGCCATGAACGAGCAGCTGCTGTCGGCGCGCATCGATGATCCACATCTCCGGTACGCCGCTCTCGGCATAGAAGCGCAGTTTCACGTTGCGGTCGTAGCGCAGCGATGAGTCGGCCACCTCGATGACGAGCCGCGTGCCAGGGGCGACCGGAACTGCGCTCATGTAGTCGTCGGCGCGCCAGCGCAGCAGCGAAAGATCGGGTTGCGGCTCGGTGACGTCGCTGAGGATCACCGAGTTTTGCGGCGAGACGACCGCACGCCCCGCGCAACGTTCGATCAGCAAACGGGTGAGCCGCGAAACCAGTCCTGCGTGCAGGCTTCCGATCGGCGCCATCCGCATCAGCTCGCCGTCGATGAGTTCGATGCGATCGTTCTCGCCGAGGATGCCCACTTCGCCCATCCGATGGTATTGCTCGACGGTGAGCTTGAACCGGGTGGGTGGGATGTCGGTGATTACGGTACTCATGACAGGAGAGGGTCGCATCGACGGCGGGAACTTGCCATCGCTGGGATAGTCCGGACGTAGTGCAGAGCGGGGTCGACGAGGCGCACGGACCAGCAGAGCGCCATGAGTGCGGAAGATCCGGAATGTCATTGCGATCTTGACGATACGATTTATAATATTGGCAAAAGTGGCAACGAAGGAAGTTGTGTGAGCGCCAGGTCTGCCGCCCGTTCGAAGGACCCGAAAAAGCCGGAACGGGTCCTGTCCATCACCCTACCGAGCGGCATCGATCCGGGGGCCGTTCCATCCGTGAGCGCCGCCATGGAGAAGGCGCTGACGCTGATGACGAACGTGGGAGATGTAGTGGTAGGGCGGGCCGATCGCCTGGCAGAGCTCGCGACCGGCCTCGCCGAGCCGTCGATGGATCTGGTCGAAGAGCGCACACGCAGGATGCGGACGATTCGCCAGGTATTCGAAGAAGGCGATTGGCTGACTGCGGAACAGATCAACGCGCTGCAGGCTTCGCCTCCTTCAAACAAGGCGCATCCTGCGAGCGACTGGAAGCGTCGCGGCCGGATTTTCAGCGTGAACTATGGGGGCAGGGAGTACTTCCCTCGCTACGAGTTCGATGCGCTGTATCAGCCGCTGCCCGTCATCAAGGAAATTATCGCGGCGTTCGGCGACGTCGCCGACGCGTGGCAACTGGCCGCGTGGTTTCACTTTCCGTCGCCGTGGCTCGTCGTGCGCGACAGGCGGGGCGCACGCAACATCGCTCCGAGGGACGCGCTTGCGGACCGAGCCCGCGAAGTCGTCACCGCCGCAGCGAAGCGCTCGAGCAGTTACATCGCGTGAGTTCCGGTCTGCGGGCGCCGGGTCCAAACGAGCGTTTCACCGTTCGGGCGGTAACGACGGCGGAAGTTCCGGTCTGGTACCACGTATACAGCGTGGCCGTACATCCCGCGACCGCAACGACCTTCTCCGAAGGTTGGGGCGATACGCGCTTCGCTCCCATCCAGCAGGCCGACGACACGCCGGTGCACACTTACTATGTCGCGAGCACGCGCGAGGCGGTCTATATGGAGTCGGTGCTGCACAACGTCTCCCTGTTTCCGCCCGGCGTGTTCGAGGTCGCGTCGCTGGAGAATTTCCGTCTGGTGGAGCTTCGGCTGCCCTCGACGATCGACTTCGTCAGCTTTCATACAAAGGATCTTCCTCGGCTGCGCCTGTCCCGCGCCCAGCTCATCGCCGACACCCCGACGGATTGCTATCCGCAAACACGTGCCTGGTCGCAAGCGGCGTACGACCAGCGTCCGAGGGCACAAGCAATTGGCTACGGCTCGAAGCGAGACGATTCGGCGCGCTGCCTGATGCTGTTCCGCCAACGGCTGCCGAGCCCGCCTTTGGCGGTGCTCGAGGAGCACTGCGTGGCCGACGCGCCTTTTCGCAACGAGGTTCTGACGTTGGTTCGAAGCCTCGAAGTTCGCGAAATCTGATCGACGCTGTCGGTTCGCGGTCGAAGAAGAAGACGCCCAGGTGGCGGAAGAGGTGGGATTCGAACCCACGGACGGTCGCCCGTCGCCGGTTTTCAAGACCGGTGCCTTAAGCCGCTCGGCCACTCTTCCACAGGGGCCAAGAGTATAGAGCCTGCGGCCGCTCGAATGCCGATGCCGGCCGTCGGTCGGGGCCCTGACTTTCGTCACACAAGGTGCAACTCGCATCCAACGCAGAATCGCGCGATCGGAGGACCGGCCCTCCCATCTCGCGAGGCTTCACGATGATCCGTTTCATCCGCCGTGGTTCGATGATCGCCGTTGCTGCCGTAGTTGCCGCCTGCGGGAGCGGAGGTGGCGGAGGCGGCGGCACCGGCACGCTCGGCGTGTCGCTCACCGACGCGCCGGCCTGCGGCTACGACAACGTCTGGGTGACCGTGACCAAGGTGCGCGTGCACAAGGCGGAAGGCGCGAGCGACGAGGACTCGGGGTGGTCGGAGGTTCTCGTCGACGGCGGCGCCGGCCGTCGCATCGATCTGCTTTCGCTGCAGAACGGCGTGCTGGCCGATCTCGGCCAGACGTCGCTCCCGGAAGGTCATTACACACAGGTGCGCCTGGTACTTTCCGAGGCCAACGGGGCGAACCAGATCACGCTGACCGGCAATCCCACGCCGATCTCGCTCGACACGCCCAGCGCGCAGCAGAGCGGCCTGAAGTTGAAGCACGGCTTCGACGTCGCCGCGGGCGAGGAGGTCGATCTCGTTCTCGACTTCGACGCCTGCAAGTCGATCGTCAAGCGTGGGGGCCAGGACCGGTACAACCTCAAGCCGGTTGTCTCGGTGCTGCCGATCTCGGTAGGGTCCATCGAAGGCGCGGCCGTCGCCGCTGCCGGGGCAGACGATGCCTGGGCGTCGCTGCAGAAGACCGATCCGACGACCGGCGAGGTGACGATCGTGCGCGCGACGACCGTGCGCGACGACGGCACGTGGAAGCTGTCGCCTGTTCCGGTGTCGTCGTCTTCCGGCTACAACCTGGTGATCGGCGCCCCCGGCTACGCGAACGTCGTCTTCACCAACGTGCCGGTGCAAAGCGGTGTTGCTACCGCGGTGCCGGGCGTGACGCTCGTCGCTTCGACGGCTCGCAGGATCGAGGGCACCATCACGTCGGCCGGCGCGAACAACTCGGCGCAGGCGTTGCAGGAGGTCGCGACCGGCGTGGTCATCGAGGCAGACTTCGCCACCGCGGATGCGGACACCGGGGAATACGCGATGTCGGTGCCGTCCGGCGCAGCGCGCGTTGCTCCGTACGCCGCATCCTCGCCCGCATTCGTCACCGGCTCGAATGCCGGTCAGTACGTTGTTCGGGCGAGCGATGGCACGGCCTCGACGGATGCACCGGCCGACGTGAGCGCCGGCGACGTAGTCGATCTAGACTTCACGTTCTGACTACGTTGTACCTTCGCCCGTCGGCCCGCTCGCCGACGGGCTTTCCGGATGGCCGGCAGTATGCGCCAGCGGCAGCCGAAGCGCGAAGACGCTGCCCAGGCCGACGCCCGGGCTGCGCGCCTCGATGCCGCCGCCATGCATCACGGCGAGTTCCTTGACGACGGCCAGTCCCACGCCCAGGCCGGGCGCCGTGGTGCGTGCGTCGTCGCGCGTGAACAACTCGAAGATGTGCGGCAGCACTTCCGGTGCTATGCCCATGCCGTCGTCGGTCACGCGGATCACCGCCACGTCGCCTTCGACCGTTGCGCTGATCGTGACGTGTCCGCCGGGCTGCGTGAACTTGATTGCATTGCCGAGCAGGTTCAGCAGCATCTGCTGAAGCCGTTGCGGATCGGCGTCGACTGCGAAGCGGATCAGCGGATAGGTGCAGGCGAGGACCTGCCCCCGTTCCTCTGCCGCGCCGCGCACCGCTGCTACCGCCTCGTCGAGCGCATCCTGGACGACGATCGGCCGTCGCTGCAGCGTGAAGCGCTGCGGTGCGGGATGCCAGGCGCCCGACAGGTCGTCGAGCAGTTTCGACATCGTATCGAGCTGGCGCTGCAGGATGTCGAGCGAGCGTCGACGAACCGCTTCCTCGCTGGCCATGCCGATCAGCGTCGCGGCATTCTGCATCGGCGCGAGAGCGTTGCGCATCTCGTGGGCGATCGAGATCAGGTATTCCGATCGATGGTCGTACTCGCTCTCGCGTGAGGCGAGCCGGTTCTGCATCGCGATGATCTGCGTACGCAGGTCGGTGCGATCGCGCATCAGCTTGAGGAGCCGCGTGATTCGTCCGTCGGCGTCGCGTACTGCCGACAGCACACCGCTCCCCCAGAAGCGGCTGCCATCCTTGCGCAGGTGCCAGCGATCGTCCTCCGACCGGCCGGCGGCGAGGGCGGTGCGGATCTCCTGGCGATCGAGGCCCATGCGCCGATCTTCCGGCGTGAAGATCTCGGCGACGTCCATGCCGATCGCCTCGCTCTCCTCGTAGCCGAAGAGACGCGTGGCCGCGCCGAGCCACCCCTCGATGACGCCGTCCGGGCGCACGACGAGGAGCGCGTGCTCGGTGGCATGCTGCAGGAAACTCGCGATCCACTGCTGGACGTCGGTCTGGGGCGCGGTGGTCATGAGAACGACAGGCTTGTAATGAAGCTGCTCGTGGTCCTGCATGGCTGATGCCCGATGTCGGTCGTGTCGGGCAAGCTAGAATCGACCGGGCGGTCCGCCCCCTCGGCGCCGCGTACTCCGGGAGATCCGATGAAAGCCGTCGTCTGCAGGCAATGGGGCCCGCCCGAGTCGCTGGTCGTCGAGGAAGTGCCGTCGCCGACGCCCGCGGCCGGTGAAGTGCTGATCGACGTGCACGCGGCCGGCGTCAATTTCCCCGACTCGCTGATCATCCAGAAGAAATACCAGGTACAGCCGCCGCTGCCGTTCAGTCCGGGCGCTGAGGTGGCGGGCGTCGTGCATTCGGTGGGCGAGGGCGTCAGCCAATGGAAAGCGGGCGATCGCGTGATTGCCAATGCGCCGTGGGGCGGATACGCCGAGCAGATCGTGGTGAATGCGCAGCGGCTCGTTCCGATGCCCGAACGGATGGATTTCGCCACCGCCTCGGCCTACGTGCTCGCCTACGGCACGAGCCTGTTCGCGCTGAAGGACCGCGCGAAGCTGCAGCCTGGCGAGACGCTGCTCGTGCTCGGCGCCGCCGGCGGCGTGGGCATCGCAGCGGTGGAAATCGGCAAGTCGATGGGCGCGCATGTGATCGCCTGCGCATCCAGCGAGGAAAAGCTCGCGCTGTGTCGCGAGCACGGTGCCGATGCGACGATCGACTACGCGCGCGAGAACCTGCGCGAGCGCATTGCTGCGCTCACCGGCGGGAACGGGCCCGACGTCGTCTACGACCCGGTGGGCGGCGAACTGACCGAACAGGCGTTTCGCTCGATCGCATGGGAGGGACGACACCTCGTCATCGGCTTCGCCGCCGGAGAGATTCCGAAGATGCCGCTGAACCTGCCGCTGTTGAAGACGGCGTCGCTGGTCGGCGCGTTCTGGGGCAATTTCATCCAGCGCGATCCGAAGCGCACGCGCGAGCACATGAAGGAACTGTTCGGGCTGTACGCGTCCGGCAAGGTTCACCCGCCGGTGACGCATCGCTATCCGCTCGAGCAGGCGGGGCAGGCGCTGCGCGACGTGATGGAACGGCGCGTGAAGGGGAAAGTCGTCATCCTGCCGAGGGGTTGAGCGACGGCGGGCGCTGCGCGCGTTCGGGCTGCGCTGGCCGCACGCCTTCGCGCTGCACGCCCTCCGGCATCGCACGAGCGGCGCGCAGCGCATCGGACGCGAAGAACGCATCGCCGTCGAGGCGCGCGACGATCATCGGCATCGCATCGAAGCCCCAATAGCGTTCGCCGTCGATCACGCAGGTGGGTACACCGAACACGCCGGCGGCGATCGCCTGGTCGGTGTTCGCACGCAGCTTCTGCTTGACCTGCGCCGATTCGAGCATCTCGGGCCCTACGCCCAGTTCGTCGAGCAACATCGCGAATGCGTCGCGCTCGGTGGGCAAGTGCCCCTGGCGCCAGACGAAGGCGAACAGGCGTCGAACGACGTCCAGCTCGCTGCCGAGTGCGATCGCCAGGCGCAGCAGCGGCAGCGGCACGAACGGGTGCATCGGCGGCAGCTTCAACGCGATGTCGTTCGCATGCGCGATCCACGCTACGTGCTCGAAGGTCCATTGGCGCTTCGGTGCGATCTCCGCCGGGCCGACGTTGCCCCAGTGCTCGAGCAATCCGGCGAAGAGCACCGGCCGGCAGCGCAGCGTAGCCCGCTCGGCGATGCGTTCGAGCTGGGTGCTCTGCAGATACGCGAACGGCGAAACGAAGTCGAAGTACCAGTCGACGACGATGTCGTGCTTCATTTCGAGTCGCTTTCCTGGTCCGCTTCGGCGAAGAGGCGCAGCGGCTGGAGATCGGCAAAGCGCGGCGCGCGTTTCTCGGCGCGAGCGCGGATCGCCTCGGCCACCGCCTCGTTGTCCCAAAGCCCGGATTGCAGCCAGCCCATCTGCTGCAGCCCGTCGGCGATCGAGTGATCGCGCGCGTAGTCGATTGCCTGCTTGCTCGCCCAGACGGCCACCGGCGGCTTCGTCGCGATCTCGCGCGCGACGTCGATCACTTCGTCCATCATCGCTTCCTGCGTCTCGAACAGGTCGTTGACCAGGCCGAGCGCGAGCGCGCGCGCGGCCGGCAGGCGTCGCCCGGTGTAGGCGAGTTCGCGCGCGACGCCCTCGGGAATCAGTTTCGGCAGGCGCTGCAGCGTGCCGAGGTCGGCGGCGAGCCCGATATTGATCTCCTGCACGCAGAAGAACGCGTCGTTCGTGCAGTAACGCAGATCGCACGCACAGACGAGGTCCACGCCTCCGCCGATGCAGCCTCCCTGGATTGCGGCGATCACCGGCATGCGCAATTGCGCGATCCGGTCGAAAGTGCGCTGCATGTCGGCCAGCAGCAGCGCGATGTTCGCCCGCGAGGCCGCTCGTGAATCGTCCAGCGAGATCGACGACCCGAAGGCCTCGAGCGACATTCCCGCGCTGAAATGCCTGCCCGTCGAATCGATCACCAGTACCCGCGCCGGCACCTCGCGTTGCAGCCGCTCGAGGATCCCGTCGAGCTCCCGCCAGAACGCCGGCCCCATCGTATTGAACGCCTCCGGCCGATCCAACGTCAGCCGGGCCACCCGATCGACGACCTCGAAACGGAAGTTCATTCGCGCAAGCTCCCGAAGTGCACCCCGCGTCCGTTCGCGGCAGCGAATCCATCCTAGCAGCGAACGCGCGCGGCTAGCGACGCGCCCGAGCCGCTGCACGCACGAGTAGCGTTGCTCACGAGCAGCGCTGAGCATCAGTAGCGGCACACGGGTAGCGGCACACGGGTAGCGGCGCACGGGTAGCGGCGCACGGGTAGCGGCGCACGGGTAGCGGCGCACGGGTAGCTGCGCGCACCGGTACGCTACGCCGGCGCGAGAGCGAAGGGGCGCACGCCCTACGCGCGCTTGGCGAGCCGGCCGCTACCGAAAGCAAACTCGCGGGACCCGACGCCGGGGGGCGCGCAGCGCCCCTCGGCTGCGGGTGCGAGTTTGCGAGGTAGGGCCGGGAAGCCCCGGCGAAGCCGGGGCCGAAGCCGTGCGCGCGTAGGGCGTGCGCCCCTTCGCTCTCGCGCCTCGCGCAGAGGAGACGTGTGCGCGTGGCCACGCGCGCGCAGTCGTGTGCGCGTGGCCACGCGCGCGCAGTTATCCTGCGCGACGTCATGTTCCGAGGCCCACCATGGATAAAAAACCTCGCCCGCGCAGCTATCGCTACTACGAACTGCTGCTGGCCGCCTTCGTCACCGTCTTCCTCTGCTCGAACCTCCTCGGCCCGGGCAAGGCCGTGCAGGTCCACGTGCCGATCTTCGGCGCGCTCACCTTCGGCGCCGCGGTGCTCTTCTTTCCGCTGTCGTACATCTTCGGCGACGTGCTCACCGAGGTCTACGGCTATGCGCGGGCGCGCCGCGTCATCTGGACCGGATTCGTCGCGATGCTGTTCGCGGCGTTCATGTCTTGGGCCGTCGTGCACATGCCGCCGGCGCCCGGCTGGCCGCACCAGCACGCCTTCGAGGTGGCCTTCGGCAACACCTGGCGCGTCGTGATCGCGTCGCTGATCGCGTATTTCTGCGGCGAGTTCGTCAACTCGTATGCGATGGCGCGGATCAAGGTCATTACCGAAGGCCGCCACCTGTGGCTGCGCACGATCGGTTCGACGATCCTGGGCGAGGGCGTCGACTCGCTGTTGTTCTATCCTGTCGCGTTCTGGGGCGCGGGCCTGCTGCCCGACGAAATGCTGCCGACGCTGATGCTCTCGCAATGGGTCGGCAAGACGCTCGTCGAGGCTGCGTTCACGCCGGTCACCTATGCGGTCGTCGGCTTCCTCAAGCGCGCGGAGAACGAGGACTGGTACGACCGCGACACCAACTTCACGCCGTTCCGCTTCTGAACGGCGCTCCGGCGAAATCCCGCGATGCGCGACCTGCTGCTCTCGTTCCGATTCACGCTGCGTGACTGGCGCGCCGGTGAATTGCGCCTGCTCGTCGCGGCGCTGCTGGTGGCGGTCGCGGCGATCGCCAGCGTCGGCTTCTTCGTCGATCGCATGCGCCTCGCGCTCGGGCAGGAAGCCGCGCAGCTGCTCGGCGCCGATCTCGTCGTCGGTGCCGACCAGCCGCTCGATGCGTCGTTCGCCGAGCACGCGCGCACGCTCGGTCTGCAGGTGGCGCACAGCGCCGTATTTCCCAGCATGGCGCTCGCCGACGGGATGCCGCAGCTCGCCGCGGTGAAGGCGGTGTCGCCGAACTATCCGCTGCGCGGGCGCGTTCGCGTGCAGCGCGACGCTGCCGCAGGCGATGCCGAGGCGAGCCGCGCGCCGCAGGGCGACGAGGTCTGGCTCGATCCGCAGCTCGCGCTCGCGCTCGGCGTGTCGATCGGCGACACCGTGCGCTTCGGCGAACATGCCTTCCGTCTCGATGCGCTGATCACCTTCGAGCCCGACCGCGGCGCAGGCTTCGTGAACTTCGCCCCGCGCGCGATGTTCGCGCTCGACGAGTTGCCCGCGACGAAGCTCGTGCAGCCGGCCAGTCGGGTGCACTGGAACCTGATGCTCGCCGGCGACGCCGGGGCGGTGGCTCGCTTCCGGCAATGGGCCGAGGCGCGGCTGCCGCGCGGTGCGCGGATCGAGTCGCTCGACAGCGGCCGTCCGGAGTTGCGCGCCACGCTCGACCGCGCCGAGCGATTCCTGTCGCTCGTCGCGCTGCTGTCGGCGCTGATCGCGGCGGTGGCCATCGGTCTCGCGTCGCGGCGTTTCGCCGAGCGTCATCTCGACGGCTGTGCAGTGATGAAGGCGATGGGCCTGCGGCAGCGGCGCCTGCTCGCGCTGCTCGGGCTCGAACTGCTCTGGGTCGCGCTGCTCGGTGCGCTCGCCGGCGTCGTGCTCGGCTGGCTCGTGCACTTCGCGC
Organism: Burkholderiaceae bacterium; assembly: GCA_021166725.1. Taxonomy (GTDB): domain Bacteria; phylum Pseudomonadota; class Gammaproteobacteria; order Burkholderiales; family Burkholderiaceae_E; genus Zeimonas. The sequence continues at coordinate 11,832 of JAJPES010000056.1, forward strand.
TCGTCGCGGCGATGACGCCGCTGCTGCAGATGCAGTTGCCGCCGCCCGGATGGCGACCCGCGGCGCAGGCGCTGCTCGCCGCCGTCGTGCTGATGGCCGGCTTCGGCGCCTGGCCGTTCCTGCGGCTGGCCGGCGTGGCGCCGCTGCACGTGCTTCGCCGCGAGGTCGTGGGCACGCCCGCTTCCGCCTGGGCGACCGCGGCCTGCGCCACGCTCGCCTTCGCCGCGCTGCTGCTATGGTTCGCCGGCGATCGGCGGCTTGCGCTGGTGGCGATCGGCGGCTTCGCGGTAGGCGTCGTCGTCTTCGTGGCAGTGACGCTGGCCGCCGTGCGCGCGCTCGAGCCGCTGCGCCACGCCGGCTTCGTCGCCGGCAGCCCCGCGCTGAGGCTGGCCTTCGCATCGTGGTCGCGTCGCCGCGCGATGACGGTGACGCAGACGGTGGCGCTGTCGGTGGGGTTGATGGCGCTGATGCTGCTCACCGTCACGCGCACCGACCTGATCGACGGATGGCGCCGCGCGAGCCCGCCCGACGCGCCGAACCGCTTCGTCGTCAACATCCAGCCCGACCAGGTCGATGCCGTTCGCGCGGCGCTCGCGCAGGGCGGCGTCTCGCATCCGCAGCTGTACCCGATGGTGCGCGGACGCCTGGTCACGATCAACGGGGCGCCGGTGCGCCCCGAGAACTACGACGACGATCGGGCGCAACGACTGATCGATCGCGAGTTCAATCTGTCGTACGCGAAGGAGATCCCCGAGCACAACCGGATCGTCGCCGGCACACCTTTCCAGCCGGGGCGTTCCGAGGTGTCGGTGGAGCAGGGCATCCTCGGCACGCTGAAACTCGCGCTGGGCGACGAACTCGGCTTCGACATCGCCGGACAGACCGTCACCGCGCGGGTCGTCAACGTGCGGCGCGTCGACTGGGACTCGATGAAGGTGAACTTCTTCATGATCCTGTCGCCGGAAGCGCTGGCCGACGAGCCGCAGACATGGATCACCGCGTATCACCAGCCCGTGGTGGCCGATCCGGTGGACCGCCGACTCGTGCGCGAGTTCCCCAACCTCACCGTGTTCGATACCGGGAACATCGTTCGCCAGGTGCAGACGATGCTCGACCAGGTAATCCAGGCGGTGCAGTTCCTGTTCGTGCTGACGCTGGCGGCCGGCGTCACCGTGTTGTGGGGGGCACTCGCCAGCTCGCGCGACGAGCGCATCCGCGAGGCCGGATTGATGCGCGCGCTGGGCGCGTCGGCGCGGCAGTTGTCGAGCGCGCAGCGCATCGAGCTCGCCTTCAGCGGCGGACTTGCCGGGCTGCTCGCCGCGCTCGGCTCGATCGCCATCGGCTGGGCGCTGGCCGAACAGGTGTTCGGCTTCGCGTACGCGCCGCGCTGGATGATCGTGCCGGCGGGTGCCGCCATCGGCGCAGTGCTCGCGCTTGTGGCCGGCTGGCTGAGCCTGCGTTCGGTGCTGCGCGCACCACCGCTTCTTACATTGCGGGGCGCGTAACGCCGGAACCTGTAATGACCGACTCGCATCGGGTTCGCGCCGTCGCGAGCCGGGTTCGCGGCGGCTACTTCGCGTCGAACATCTGCCGCGCGGCGTCGTCGGGCAGGTGGCAGATGCGCGCGGCGACGTCGAAGCGACCGCCCCGACGCTGGCAATCGACATACGGGCCGTAGGCGGCGGGTCCGGCGTTCGAGCCGTAGCCCATCGCGCTCGCGACCATCGCGGCCGGCGCCGGCGCCGACGATGACGAACGCTCGATTCCCTGCGTGCCCGCGCGCGGCGTCCATACGCGAACGTGCGGCGCACCTACGCACGGCTCGTCGGAGAACACCGTGCGGCCGTCACGCGTCGAACACTGGAAGACGGCACTCGGTACGTCGGACGGTGCGGCGGCGGCCGGCGGCGGTAGCACGAGCGCGAGGGCGGCGAGAATGCCGGGGACGGATGCGACTGCTGCGGCGAGGGGTACGGCGCGGGCGTTCATCGGGCCTCCTGACAGGGGTTCGTCGTGTCGTATCCTCCCGGATATCCCGCTTCCCGACAACCGCGGGCCTGCGAAGGTTTTCCCTTGCCCTCGAACGACATCCTGCTGATTGCCGCCGTCGCGCTCGCGGCACTTTCCACCGTGCTGCTGCTCGCGCTGCTGCTGCGCCGGCCGCCGGACGCTGCCGCGCCGGTGCTCGACGCGCTCGCGCAGGCCAGCCGCATGCAACTCGACACGCAGCGCGAGCTGCGCGAGGAGACGAGCGCGCAGGCGCGCGAGAACCGCGTCGAACTGGGTGCATCGCTTGCCGAACTCGGGCGCAGCCTGACGCAGCAGATGGGCACGATCGCCAGCGTGCAGAACAACCAGATCGACGCCTTCGCGCAGCAACTGGTCAAGCTCACCGAGGCGAACGAGCAGCGGCTCGGCGCGCTGCGCGAGAGCAACGAGCAGCGGCTGAACGCGCTGCGCGAGGGCACCGAGCTGCGGCTCGAGTCGCTGCGCGAGACGCTCGAGCGTCGGCTGCGCGACCTGCAGGCCGACAACGCGATCAAGCTCGAGGAAATGCGCCGCACCGTCGACGAGAAGCTGCACGCGACACTCGAGCAGCGCCTGGGCGCGTCGTTCAAGCAGGTGTCCGACCGGCTCGAACAGGTGCACAAGGGCCTGGGCGAGATGCAGGCACTGGCCTCCGACGTCGGTGATCTCAAGCGCGTGCTGACCAACGTGAAGACGCGGGGCACCTGGGGCGAGGTGCAGCTCGCTTCGCTGCTCGAGCAATTGCTCGTTCCCGACCAGTACGGCTGCAACGTGGCGCCCGTGCCCGGTTCGAGCGAGCGCGTCGAGTTCGCCATCCGCCTGCCCGGCAGCGCGAACGACGCGCCGGTGTGGCTGCCGATCGACGCGAAGTTCCCGCGCGAGGACTACGACCGTCTCGTGCTCGCGCAGGAGCGCGCCGACCCGGTGGCCGCCGAGGCGGCGGGCAAGCAGCTCGAGCAGCGCTTGCGGCTGGAGGCGAAGACGATCCGCAACAAATACATCGCGCCGCCGGCGACCACCGATTTCGCGCTGCTGTTCCTGCCCACCGAAGGGCTGTACGCGGAGATCGTCCGCCGCCCCGGGCTGGTGGACGAGTTGCAGCGCAGCTGGCGCGTCGTCGTCGCGGGCCCCAGCACGCTGGCGGCGATCCTGTCGAGCCTGCAGATGGGCTTTCGTACGCTCGCCGTGGAGAAGCGCTCGAGCGAGGTGTGGCAGCTGCTCGGTGCGGTGAAGACCGAGTTCGGCAAGTTCGGCGACGTGCTCGCCAAGGCGAAGGAGCACATCGACCGTGCCGGCACGACGCTGGGCAGCGCGGCAACGCGCACGCGCGCCATCGAGCGCAAGTTGCGCGGCGTGGAGTCGCTCGCCGAGCCGGCGGCGGTGCAGCTGCTCGACGACGAGATGCAGGCCGAGCCGTAGCGCGGCAACGCGTCGCCCACCGCGGGCGTCGCGCGATCCCCGCAACAACGGGGATCCACGTCGCCGCCGTGCGCGCTATCCCCGCAGCGACGCGCGCAGGAACATCGCCAGGCCGCGCTCGATGTATTCGTCGAGCGAGTATCGTCGCGACAGCCGCCAGTGCTTCAGCGCCCACGAGTGCGCGAACATCACCGTCTGGTGCGTGAGGAACTCGACGTCGACATCGTCGGCGAACACCTTCGCACCGACGCAGTCCTGGATCGTGTGCGCGATCAGCTCGTTGGACTGCAATTCGGCCTGCATGACGAGCTTGCGGTGCGCCGGCGACAGCGAACGCGTCGAGCGGTAGGCGAGAACCGTCGCCTCGCGCAGCCGATCGACGACGCGGCAGTAGGTGGTGACCGCCGTGCGGAAGCGTTCGAGCGGATCGTCGAGTTGCGTCAGCGCCGCCGGGATTTCGCGGCCGTACGCGTCGACCACCTCTAGGATCGCCAGCAGCAGCACGTCGTCCTTGTCCTCGACGTACTGGTAGACGAGGCCCGTGCTGATGCCCGCATGCGCGGCGATCTCCTGCACAGTGGTGCGGTAGTAGCCCTGGTCGGAGAACAGTTCGACCGCTGCGGCAACGATCTGCCGACGACGTTGCGCAACGAGCGCCTCGTCGCCGACGCGCGCCTTCACCGGAAGCTGGCGCGGCTCGGCTCGCGCGGCGGCGTCGCCGCGCTTCGGTGCGACGTCGGGGATCGCGCGCTTCCTCGACACGCGTGCGTTCACTCGATGAAGCGCAGCAGCCCGAGCGTGATGAACGGGAACACGATCAGGATTCCGACGCGGATGAAGTCGCTGACGAGAAAGGGCAGGACGCCGCGAAACGATTCGGCCAGCGGAACGCCCGGCGCCATCGAGTTGATGACGAAGACGTTCAGCCCGAAGGGCGGCGTGATCAGCCCCATCTCGACGACGATCAGCACGAGGATGCCGAACCAGATCGCCTGGTGCTCGTGCGACAGACCGTAGTCGAGCCCCATGACGATCGGAAACAGCACCGGGATCGTGATGAGGATCATCGACATCGAGTCCATCACGCAGCCGAGTGCGACGTAGAACAGCAGGATCAGCAGCAGAACCGTCATCGGGGAAAAGCCGCTGCTGGCGATCGCAGCCGCTGCCTGGTTGGGCATCTGCGTGATCGCGAGAAATCCGTTGAACAGATCCGCGCCGATCAGGATCAGGAAGATCATCGCCGTCAGGCTCGCCGTGCCGAGCAGGCATTCGACGATTCCGCGCAGTCGCATTCCGTTGAACAAGGCGATTGCGCCGGTGGCGGCTGCGCCCACTGCCGCGCCTTCGGTAGGCGTGAAGAAGCCGCCGTAGATACCGCCCATCACGACGATGAAGACGATGATGACCGGCATCAGTTCGCCCATCGTTTTCAGCCGCGTGGCAAGCGACGCCTTCGGCGCGGCCGGCCCGGCCTTCGGGTCGAAGCGCACGACGATCGCGATCGCGAGCATGTAGCCGAGTGCGGCGAGCACGCCGGGCGCCATCGCGGCGAGGAACAGCTTGCCGATCGACTGCTCGGTGAGGATCGCGTAGACGACGAGGACCACCGACGGCGGAATCAGGATGCCCAGCGTGCCGCCGGCGGCGAGCGATCCGGTGGCCAGGCGTCCCGAGTAGTTCAACCGTTTCATCTCGGGCAGCGACACGTGTGCCATCGTCGCCGCCGTGGCGAGCGACGAGCCGCAGATCGAGCCGAAGGCCGCGCAGGCGCCGATGCCGGCCATCGCGATGCCGCCGCGGCGGTGTCCGAGCCATGCGGCGGCTGCGTTGAAGATGCCGGTGGACAGGCCCGAGCCGGTGGCGAACTGTCCCATCAGGATGAACAGCGGAATCACCGACAGCGAGTAGTTCGCGGCCTGGAAGTACGGCGCCGCGTTCATGTAGTTGAGCATCGGCTCGAGTCCCGACACCCAGATGTAGCCGGCGCCGCCCACCAGCAGCAGCGTGAGCCCCACCGGAATGCCGAGCACGAGCAATGCGACGAGCACGCCGAACATCGTCAGCGATATGGCCATCCCGCTCAAGGAGCGTCCCCTGTTGTTATGCGAACTTGATTCCGCCGCGAGCGGCACGGGCGATGCACACCAGCGTGAGGAGCGCCATCGAGACGACGATCGGCACGAAGATCCACCAGGTGGGGATCAGCAGCATCATCGACATGTCGTTGAACTCGTACTGGTTCCAGCCGCCGAGCGCCAGGCGCCAGGTCATCAGCGCCGCGACGATCGCGAACAGCGTGTCGCTGCTCACCGCGAGAAAGCGGCGCATCGCAGCGGGGAACATGCCGACGAACATGTCGACGGCGACGTTGCCCCCGCGCAGATGGCAGTAGGGCAGCATCGCGAAGACGGCGATCGCGGTGCCGCGCTCGACGAGTTCGAAGTCGCCGATCAGCGGCGAGTTGAAGAAGCTGCGGCCCAGGATGCTCAGCACCGATACCGCGGTGAAACCGAGCATCACGACGCCGCCGGCGATCGCGAGCCAGGTGCAGGCCCGCTCGAGCGCCTGTTCGGCGCCCGAGCGGGCCGGGGCGGCGTCGGTGATCCGACTCTCGCCTTCGCTCATTTCTTCTCGTACTTGGCGATCAGCGCAACCGCTTCGTCGTAGAGCTTCTGGCCGTTGGGCGTGCCGGCGATCCACGCGTCGACGACCGGCTGCGTGGTCTTCCTCCAGCGCGCCTTCTCCTCGGGAGACAGGCGCGTGATCTCGTGGCCCAGCTCCTTCGCCTGCTCGAGCCCCGGAATTTCGGCGTCGTCCCAGGCCTTGCCGACCTCCCCGATGAAGTTGTCGCCCGAGTTCTTGTCGATGACCGCTTTCAGGTCCGCCGGCAGGCTCTCGTACTTCTGCTTGTTCATCGCCATCAGGAACACGTTCGTGTACAGGCCCGTGTACGTGTGGTACTTCGTCAGCTCGTTCAGGCGCTGCGGCTTCATCACCTCCCACGGCACCGTCACGCCATCGGCCACGCCGCGCGACAGCGCCTCGTAGGCCTCGGGCAGCGGCATCCCGATCGGCGAGGCGCCCATCAGCTTCAGCGCGTCGCCCACCGGCTTGGTGGGCAGGCGCAGCTTCTTGCCTTGCAGGTCTTCCATCTTCGTGACGAGCTTGTCCTTCATGTGCACGAGGCCCGGTGCATGGCAATGCAGCACGATCGGGTGCACGTCCTTGTATTCCTCGCGCAGGTGCAGCTTGTAGAAGTCCCAGATGGCACGCGCGGTGGCCTCGGCGGTGTCGCCGACGACGAAGGGCAGCTCGAACACCGCCGAGATCGGAAAGCGTCCGGGCGTGTAACCCGGCACCGTCCAGATGACGTCGGCGACGCCGGTGCGCACCTGGTCGTAGAGCTGCGGCGGCTTGCCGCCGAGCTGCATCGACGGATAGATCTCGCACTTGATCCGCCCGCCGGAGTCTTTCTCGACGCGTTCGGCCCACGGCTGGAATAGCTTCGTCTGCGCCGGCGCCATCGGCGACAGGAAGTGCGACATGCGCAGCTTGACCTGCTCCTGCGCATGCAAGGACTTGATGAAGCCGGGCGCCGCAGCGGCGCCGCCGAGCGCCAGCGAGTGCTTCAGGAACGTTCGTTTTTCCATCTCATCTCCTCTCGGTAGTTCGAACAGCAACCCGGAAAATCGGGAAAATCGGGGAAAATCGGGGTCAGACCACGATTCAGGGAAAATCGTGGTCTGACCCCGATTTTCCCGATTTTCCTTCCCGATTTTCCCGAATCATTCCGCAAAGGCCTCGTAGGTCTTGGCCGCAATCACGAGCTTCTGGATTTCACTGGTGCCTTCGTAGATGCGCAATGCGCGTATCTCCCGATACAGCATTTCGACGGTGGCGCCGTGGATCACGCCGGTGCCGCCGAACAACTGCACGGCCTGGTCGATGACCTTCTGCGCGGATTCGGTGGCGAAGAGCTTCGCCATCGACGCCTCGCGCGTGACGCGCTCGCGCTGCGTGTCCTTCGTCCAGGCGGCACGATAGACGAGCAGCGCCGCCGCGTCGACGGAGAGCGCCATCTCGGCGATTTTCGCCTGCGTGAGCTGGAAGTCGGCGAGCTTGTGTCCGAAGGCCTCGCGCTCCCGCGTGCGCGCGAGCGCTTCGTCGAGCGCGCGGCGCGCCATGCCGAGCGCAGCTGCGCCGACCGTCGAGCGGAACACGTCGAGCGTGGCCATCGCGATGCGAAATCCGGCGCCGACGCGGTCGATCAGCGCGTCGGCCGGCACGCGACAGGTATCGAAGCGCAGGGTGCCCAGCGGATGCGGTGCGATGACGTCGACGCGCTCGGAAGCGTCGAGTCCGGGCGTGTCGGCGGGAACGATGAAGGCCGCCAGGTTCTTCGCGCCCGGTTCGTCGCCCACGCGCGCGAACACGGTGTAGAAGTCGGCGATGCCGCCGTTCGAGATCCACGTCTTGACGCCGTCGATGCGCCAGCCGTCGCCGTCGCGCTCGGCACGCGTGCGCATCGCCGCGACGTCGGAGCCCGCGTCGGGCTCCGACAGCGCGAACGCGGCGATCGACCGGCCGCGCGCCACGTCGGGCAGGAAGTGCTTCTTCTGCGCTTCGGAACCGGCCAGCGTGATCGGTGCGCTGCCCAGGCCCTGCATCGCGAACGCGAAGTCGGCGAGCGCGTGATGGCGCGCAAGCGTCTCGCGCGCCAGGCACAGGCTGCGTACGTCGAGCTTTTCGTGCCGCCCGCCGTACGGCGCCGCAACGCTCAGTTGCAGCAGGCCCGCGTCACCGAGCGAAGCGACGAGCCGCCGGCAGGCGGCATCGAGCGCTTCGTTGCCGCAGTCGTGCGCTACCTCGAGGCCGGGGAGGACCGTTTCCGCCCACGTCTCGAGTGCTTCGGCAAGCGCACGGTGGGCGGCGTCGAGAAACGGCCATTCGAGGAACGTACGATCGGACATGCGTGCGCTGCCTTCTGTTGCTGCGGCTCGGTGGCCTGCGGCCAGGTTGCCTTCGGCTCGGTTCCCTTCGACGCGGTTCCCGTCGACTCAGTTCCCGTCGACTCAGTTGCCTTCGAATTTCGGCGTCTGCTTCGCAACGAACGCATGATAGGCGCGGTGGAAATCCTGCGTCTGCATGCAGATCGCCTGCGCCTGCGCCTCGGCCTCGATGGCTTCCTCGAGACCCATGTTCCACTCCTGCAGCAGCATCTTCTTGGTCATCGCGTGCGCGAAGGTCGGACCGTCGGCCAGCGACTGCGCCATCTGCTTCGCGCGCTCGGCGAGCGCCTCGGGTTCGACCAGCGCGTTGTAGAAGCCCCAGCGCTCGGCTTCTTCGCCGGGCATCGCTCGACCGGTGAAGAGCAGCTCCGACGCCCGCCCGTGTCCGACGATCGAAGACAGCAGCGTGCAGGCGCCCATGTCGGCCCCGGCCAGGCCGACCTTCACGAACAGGAATGCCACCTTGCTCTTCGGCGTGCCGTAGCGGATGTCCGAGCCGCAGGCGAGCATAGTGCCGGCGCCGGCGCAGATGCCGTCGATCGCGCAGACGATCGGCTGCGGCATGTTGCGCATCGCGCGCACCACGTCGCCCGTCATCCGGGTGAACTCGAGCAGTCCGCCCATGTCCATCTTCGTGAGCGGACCGATGATCTCGTGCACGTCGCCGCCCGAGCAGAAGTTGCCGCCGGCGCCGGTGAGCACCACCGTCTTGATCTCGGGCGCGTAGGCGAGCTTGCGAAACAGGTCGCGCATCTCGGCGTACGACTCGAAGGTCAGCGGGTTCTTGCGCTCGGGGCGGTTCAGCGTGAGCGTGGCCACCTTGCCGTCGACCTCGAAGCTGAAGTGCTCGGGCTTGAGGTCCTTCGCGGAAATCTTGTACATCGTACTCGTGCTCCTGTCGTCGTGAATCAGCCCACCATGCTCAGGCCACCGCTGACGCTGATGACCTGTCCGGTAATGTAATCGGAACGTCCGCTGGCGAAGAAAACGACGGCGTCGGCGATCTCCGAGGGCTTGGCGAAGCGCTTCATCGGGATCGCCCGCTGGAACGCCTCGCGATGCTTTTCGGGCACCGCCTGCAGCAGCGGCGTGTCGGTGGGCCCCGGGCACACGCAGTTGGCCGTGATGCCGTGGCGCGCCGTCTCGCGCGCCAGGCCCTTGGTGAAGGCGATCACGCCGCCCTTTGCGCCGGAATATACCGTTTCGCCCAGGCTGCCGACGCGACCCGCGTCGCTCGACACGTTGACGATCTTGCCCTGCTTGCGCTCGATCATCTGCGGCAGGAACGCGCGCACCACGCGCACCGTTCCCATGAAGTTCAGCTCGACCACCTTGGTGATGAACGCGTCGTCGTTTTCGAGGAAGGGCTGGATTTTGCCCCAACCGGCGACGTTGGCGACGATATCGACGCGGTCGTGCCGCTGCAGCGTCGTGTCGCGAAACGCGGCGACCGACTGGTCGTCGGTGACGTCGCAGCGCGCGTAGTCGGCGCGCAGGCCGGCGGCGCGCAGGTCGGCGGCGGCCTTCTCGCCGCGCGCATCGTCGATGTCGCCGAGCATAACCTGTGCACCGGCTTCGGCAAGGCGCTGCGCGGTGGCCAGGCCGATGCCCGAGGCGGCGCCGGTGACGATCGCGATCCGGTCGTCGAGTTTCATGGCAGGTGCTCCGTAGGGAAGGAAGGGGGAGGGGACGCGCCCGGCGGGGCAGGCTCAGCGCGCGAGGAACGCGGCGACGCGCCGCTTCGTCTCGGCGTCGTTCATCAGCCGGCGGGTGGAGAGCAATTCGTGCTCGAAGCCTTCGTTGCCGGGGCGGGTGGCGCAGTCGATGCACGCCTTCGCTTCGACGAGCGCCGCGCGTGGCAGCGCTGCGAGTCGGTCGACCAGCGCCTGCGCGCGGGCCGGCAAGTCGGCTTTCGGGACGGCCCAGTGCAGCAATCCGTATTGCTCGGCGGCGCAACCCTCGAGCATCTCGGCACCGAGGATCAGGCGGCGGGCGAGCGCCGGCCCGCACAGGCGCGTGAGGCGTTGCGTGCCCCCGGCGCCGGGGACGAGGCCGAGCTCGACCTCCGGCAGTCCGATGCGCGCTTCCGCGGCGCCGATGCGCAGGTCGCAGGCGAGCGCGAGTTCCAGCCCGCCGCCCAGCGCATGACCGCCCACCTCCGCGACGCTCACCGCATCGAGCCTTTCTATGCGCTCGAACACCTGCTGCAGCCGGCGAACGAAGGCCAGTTGCTGCTCCAGACCTTCGGGGCCCGAGAAGCCGACGCGCATCTCGGCCAGGTTCGCGCCGGCGCAGAAGGCGCGTCCGGTGCTGCGAAGGTGCAGCACCGAGACGGAAGGGTCGGTGGCCACCGATTCCGCGACGCTCCCGAGCTCGTCGATCAGGGCCCGGCTGAGCGCGTTCACCGGGGGCGCGTCGAGCGTGACGCGCAGTACGTTACCCAGTCGCTCCTGTTGCAGCTCGCCCATCGATTTCCAGGCTCCGGTCCGTTGAATGAATCATCATTCAACGGACCGGAGCGCGTACTTGAGCGAGATCAAGCCTTCAACGCATGGGGCCCTCGATGCTGGCAGGGACGACCGACGCGGACGTGCCCGAGCCGAGCGTGCCGGACCCCGTCGGCGTCGATACAGGGCCGACGGCGCCGGCGAGCGCCGCGTGCTCCATCGCGCCCGCGTGCTCGGCACGGTGCGCCAGGCGTGCGGTGATCGCGCTCCACAGCGAAGGATCGACTTGGTCGGTCGTCTGCGTCGTCATGCTGCATTCATTGCCGGTGGCGTCCATCCCATGGTCCGATCCGCCCGAGCACGACTCGGCGAATGCAGCGGGCGACATTGCTGCAGCGGCGCCGAGAACCGCCGTGACGAGAAGTGAGCATCCGGTTTTCATGACGAACCTCCGACTTGCAGCTGTTTCTGCGCGCGCCGCGGGCCGGGCCGCCTGGAGCTCGGGACGCCGGCGCACAGTCATGCTGGTCCGATCGGAGGGCCATCGCGATCCCGCAGTGACGTCGCGACGTCCCACGAGTGCGGGAGCGGCTGCGGCGACGCCGACTCGGCCGCAACGGTCGGCTCCGGTTTCGTTTCTCGGATTCGGAAAAATCATTTCACATTGCGGCAATGTCGCAATGCAATGCGGCATCCTTGAATTTCACGAGCTGTAATTGTGGTTCCGCCATACGATATAAGCGCCATAACTTTATGAAAACCCGAGCAAAAAGTTTTTGAACAACGAAGGCGCTTTGTCATATTGCATTGCATCAAGAGTCGCTAAGCTTGCCGGTATCTCGACGACGATTCGATCCCGCCCGAGCCAAAGCCCCGGCGCTCGCGGTTCGCCGCCGAAACGGTCTTCAACTCGTCCAGGAGTCCCCCATGTCGTCCCGTGAACTCGACGCGCAGAAACTGCAGAAGGAATGGTCGGAAAGCCCGCGCTGGCGCGGCATCAAGCGCGGCTACACCGCCGAGGACGTCGTTCGCCTGCGCGGCTCGGTGCAGGTCGAGCACACGCTGGCCAAACGCGGCTCCGAGAAGCTGTGGAAGCTGATCAACGAGGAGCCGTTCGTCAACTCGCTGGGGGCGCTCACCGGCAACCAGGCGATGCAGCAGGTGAAGGCCGGTCTGAAGGCCATCTATCTGTCGGGCTGGCAGGTGGCGGGCGACGCAAACCTGGCCGGCGAGATGTATCCCGACCAGTCGCTGTACCCGGCGAACTCGGTTCCTTCGGTCGTACGGCGGATCAACAACACGCTCACGCGCGCCGACCAGATCCAGTGGATGGAAGGCAAGAACCCGAACGACGCCGACTTCGTCGACTACTTCGCGCCGATCGTGGCTGACGCCGAAGCCGGTTTCGGCGGCGTGCTGAACGCGTTCGAACTGATGAAGTCGATGATCGACGCCGGCGCCTCCGGCGTGCACTTCGAGGACCAGCTAGCCTCGGTCAAGAAGTGCGGCCACATGGGCGGCAAGGTCCTGGTGCCCACCCGCGAGGCGGTCGCCAAGCTCGTCTCCGCACGGCTGGCCGCCGATGTCTGCGGCGTGCCGACGATCCTGCTGGCGCGCACCGATGCGGAAGCCGCCGATCTGGTTACCTCCGACGTCGACGAGAACGACAAGCCGTACCTCACCGGCGAGCGCACGGTCGAAGGCTTCTTCCGCTCGAAGAACGGCCTCGAGCAGGCGATTTCGCGCGGCCTGGCGTATGCGCCGTACGCCGACCTCATCTGGTGCGAGACCGGCACGCCCGACCTGAACTTCGCGCGCGCCTTCGCCGACGCGATCCACAAGCAGTTTCCGGGCAAGATGCTCGCGTACAACTGCTCGCCGTCGTTCAACTGGAAGAAGAACCTCGACGAGCAGACGATCGCGAAGTTCCAGCGCGAGCTCGGCGCAATGGGCTACAAGTTCCAGTTCATCACGCTGGCCGGCTTCCACTCGTTGAACTACTCGATGTTCCATCTGGCGCACGGCTACGCGCGCAACCAGATGAGCGCTTTCGTCGAGCTGCAGGAAGCCGAATTCGCCGCCGCCGAGCAGGGCTTCACGGCGGTGAAACACCAGCGCGAGGTGGGCACCGGCTACTTCGACGCGGTGACGACGACCGTCGAGCGCGAGGCGTCCACCGCGGCGTTGAAAGGGTCGACGGAAGACGCGCAGTTCTTCGACGCGAAGGGCGGCGCGAAGAAGAAAGCGGCCTGAGGCCAGTCGTCTTCCTCTCTCGATCGGGGGCCGGCGTAAGCCGGCCCTTTTTGCGTGGCCGGCCCGGAGTGTCCACGACTGCTCGTTTTCTGCGCATTCGCGGCGGTCACGGCGCCGGCCGTACCCGTAGTCGAGCTTTCTTCAGCTTCTTCTCGGCCTGCCAGATCTCGTGAGTCATCTGCTGACCGAGCCACATCCGCGCGTCCCCGCCGCGTTCCTTGCCCAGCCACGCCTCCAGGCGCAGTGCCATCTCCGGAGAAATGGCCGCACGTCCGTTCAGTACGCGGGACAACGTGACGCGCGACACACCGAGTTGCTCGGCAGCCTCGGTCACCGATAGTCCGAGTGCCGGCAGCACGTCGTCGCGTTTCGGGGACTGCTCCGGTTGTCGTCCGAACGGCCGAACGGATGTCCTAGGCCGCCGACTCGGCCGAGCGTCGAATTCCGGCGCGCGAGGTGCGCGCCTATAACGGTTCCTGCGCCTCCTCCTTCCGGCGCAACAGGAGACCGTCCCATGCAAACGCTTTCTGCTCCCGCGCTCGAACTCGATCGCGCTTCCCTTCCCGTTCCTGCTCCCGCTGCCCGATCGCGTCGCCAGCGCGGCCAGGGAATGACCGAATACATCATCGTCGTCGCTCTGATCGCCGTCGCAGCCATCGGCGTCTACACGCTGTTCGGCCAGGCGATCCGCAACCAGACCGCCGGGCTCGCGCTCGAGGTCTCGGGACAGACCGCCTCCACCGCGATCGGCAACGCGCAGTCGAACGCCAGCACCGCGTCGACGAACGCGAACGCACGCAAGGGCCTCGACAACTACGACGCGAACAACCGCTGAGCGGAGCGGCCGCGATGCGCACGGAAGGTTCGGCCAAGGCATCGCAGCGCGGGCAGGCGCTCGTGCTCGCGCTCGTGCTGCTGTTCGCAGCGTCGCTCGCGCTATTCCTGCTCTTCAGCACCGGACAGGTGGTCGCGACGAAGCAGCGCCTGGTCAACGCAGCCGACGCCGCCGCGTACAGCTCTGCGTTGTGGCGCGCGCGCGTGCTGAACTTCCACGCCTACGCGAACCGCGCGATCGTCGCGCAGGAGGTCGCCGTGGCGCAGGCGGTCACGCTCGTTTCGTGGTCGAAGTACTTCGAGCGCTTCACCGAGAACGCAAGCACGCTCGCCGTGGCCTGGCCGCCCGCTGCGCCGGTGCTCGAGGCTGCCGCTACGATTGCGCGCACGGCGCGCGAGCTCACCGAGGCTGCCGCCGCCGAGGAGATCCGCGTGCGGGCGGCTTCGTCGCTGGGCTACAAGTCGCTGCTCGCACGCAGCCAGGAGGCGCTGCAGCTCGCCGCCGATTCCTTCGGCCTGGGCGCCGTGGCCAACGAGGTCGCCCGTGCGAACGATCCGGCGTTCTTCGCCTTCGCGCTCGGCGACGATGGCATTTTCGGGCGCTTCACGCGGCGCTATGCGAGCGACGACGACCGCGCGCGCTTGCGCGACGTCGTCGTCGATTCGCTCGATCCCTTCGTGCGCGGCCCACGGCGCGACGACCTGAGACTGCTGCTGCTGCCTTCGTCGTGTTTCGGTCGGACGACGAGCGTCGACAAGTGGTTTCGCCGGTGGCGCAAGCGGGGCGGCACCGAGATTGCGCCCGATCTCGAGCGCTGGCAGGCGGTGGACACCGCATCGATCCACAACTGGCGCAAGAGCGGGTTCCTGTTCGGCAGCTGCAAGCAGCGCGAATGGATGCCGGTGGGGTGGGGTGCGGCGCAGGCTTCCGACGGTTCGGATTCGCCCGGAATCATCGGCAACACGGGCGGCACGCTCGACAATCGCGGGGCCACTGCCCTGGCCGCAGCGGAGATCGACGGCGACGGATACGCGGGCTTCGACAGCTACGGCGGCATCGAGCGCGTACGCGAGTTGAACTACCGAGCGCTTCCCGATGCGCGCTTTCCCGTCTCGCAGGTGGTCGTGCTCGCGCGAACCGACGCGCGCAACGTGCGCACCGCGAACGCGCTCGACGTCGGCATCGGTCGGTTGCGCCTGTTCGAGTCCTTTGCCGGCAACCGGTTGTGGGCGATGGCCGTCGGCGAGGCCTATTTTCGGCGTCCGCCCGGTGGGCCGGGGCGTATCGAATATGCGAGCCTGTACAGCCCCTACTGGCAGGCGCGACTCGCCGAGCCGAGCGAGGCCCAACGTGCGGCGGCGGTGCGCTATGCGAACTGAAGCGCGCGTGCAAGGCGGGCAGGCGCTCGTCGAAGCGCTGGTGGCCATGCTCGCGCTGGTTCCGCTGATGCTGCTGGTCGTGCTGCTCGGCAAGTTCCAGTCGATGCAGCAGGCGACGATCGCAGCCTCGCGAACGCTGGCCTTCGAATGCACGGTCCGTCCCGGCGACTGCAGTGAAGCGCCGGCGCGTGCGGCGCTCGCCGAGGAGGCACGGCGCCGACATTTCGGACGCATCGATCGAGAGATCTTCACCAGCGACATCCTCGGCGACGGCGCTCCGGCACGGGAACGCAATCCGTTGTGGACCGATCGACGCGCACAGCCGCTGCTCGAGCGATATTCGGACGTGTCGATCGAGGTGAGGCCGTCGCGCTTCGATGCCGGGCGCTCCACGGCAATCGGCCGCGCAGCGGGAGACGTCGGCATCCTGCTCGATCGACTCGCCGGGCCTTCGCGCTTCGGCCTGTCGCTCGACGGCGGGCTTGCCACCTCCGAGTTGCACGTGCGCGTATCGCCGAGTCAGGGGGGCAACGAAGGCCTCGACCGGCTCGACTCGCTGCCGCTGCTGATGCGCGCGCGCGTGGCGCTCGTCACCGACGCGTGGAACGCGTCGGGCCCCTATGGAGGCGCGCCGCATTCGGTGCAGTCGCGCGTCGAAGCCGGGCAGCGTGTCGATCCGGTGCACGAGGCGGCGTTCCGCGCGGGCTATCGGCTCACGCTGTGGTCGATGCAGTTGATGGACGTCGCCGGGCTCGAACCGCGCGCGTCCGATTTTCGTGCGCACGAAACCGATGTCGACCGCGTGCCGGTCGATCGGATCGGCCGATGAATCGGCGCACCGCATCGCTGCTCGCCGCGTTGCCGCTGGCCGCGCTGCACGCGCCGGCGCACGCGGACGATCCGGGCGCGCTGCGGCTCCTGCCAGGGATCGACAGCGCGCGTATCGCGATCCCGGATGGTTCGATCGCCGGGCATTCGGTCGTCGTGTTCGAACTGCACAGCGGGCGCGCACCGCGCGAGGCACTTGCGCAGATCGAGCGTCATTGGCGCGCGCAGGGCGCCGATACGGTGCTGCAGGCGCAGACGCAAGACTGGTTCGTGTTGTCGCGCCTCGCCGATCCGGTCGGCGAAGCTTCCGATGTGCGGGGTACGACGCCGCGTGTCGAGGGCTTCGAGACGCTGCAGTTGCGGGCGTCGCCGGGCGGCGGCAGCGAAGGCCTGCTCACCCGGTGGGTGCGCGCCGCCGCGGTCGCGCCAGCAGACGACGCGCTCGCGCGTCTCGTCCCCGCCGATGCGCAACTCGTCCGGAAGCTGTCGTCGGGCGGAGAGCGCGAGCGCCGCGCGGCGACGATCGTCGCGCACTTCGCGCGTTCGCTCGACGACGCCGAGCGGCATCTCGAGCGGCATCTGCTGCGCGCCGGCTTCCAGCCGATGCAGGCGAGCGGCATGTTGGGCGACCTGCGCTGGAACGACGATCGTGCGCGCTTCTATCGCAGCACGAACGCGGAACTGCTCGTAACGCTGCATCGGCAACCGCAGGGGGCGAGCGCCGTCCTGCACCACGTGGAGACACCGCGATGAATGACCGCCGTTCGCAGGGACAGGCGATCGTGGAATACCTGCTCGTCGTCGCGCTGTTCGTACTGGCGCTCACCGCCGGTCCGCGCAGTCCGCTCGAGTCGCTCTTCCACGCCGCCGCCGACCGATACCAACGCTTCACCGCGACGATCTCGATGCCATGATCGCTACACCTGCTCTGGTCAGGCGCGCAGGCGCCGTTGCCGCACGTCATCGTTCCGCGCTGCTCTTCGCGGCTGCCATCGGCTTCGGCGCGCTCGCCGTCTTCGGTGCGCGCGGCTACCTCGCCGAGCGCATCGAGATCGAGAAGGCGCGGCTCACGCCGTCGCAGGCGACGATCCCGGTGGTCGTCGCGCGCCACGACCTGGATGCCGGCGCCGTCGTCGAGCCGGAGAGCATGGCGGTGCGCGAGGTGCCCGTGGACCTCGTTCCGGGTAGCGCCGTGCACCCCGAGCGCTTCGACCAGCACGTCGGCGCCCGCATCGGTGCGCCGATGCGCTCCGGTGAACCGCTGCTCGCGGGCCTGATCGTCGGCGCCGACGCGTCCACCTTCTCCACGCGCATTCGCCCGGGCATCCGAGCGATGTCGGTCCTCGTCGACGAAGTCAATTCGGTTTCGGGAATGCTGCAGCCCGGAGACCGCATCGACCTGCTGTTCACCGTGCGTCCGCCATCGTTGCCCGGCAGCCCGCCCGCACAGGAAGTGACATCCACGCTGATGCAGGACCTCGCAGTGCTCGCCACCGGACGGCAGGTACGCGCCGACAAGGGCGATGCTGCCGGGCTGCGCCACTTCACGGCGATTACCGTCGAGGTGTCGCCGTCGCAGGCGCAGGAGCTGATCGTCGCGCAGCGTAGCGGCAAGCTCACCGCAATGCTGCGCAATCCGGACGACCGGCAGCCGTTGCGTGCACGTGCGATGGACCTGAATGCGCTGCTCGGCATCGAGGCACCGCAGCGCGCGCCGGTCGTAGCCAGGCCGATCGGTCCCGAGATCATCGTCGGCGGGCGCGGTGCGCTCGTGGCAACGGCAAGCGTCGGGCAGGCGCCGATCGAGGGCTTCGAGGCAATGCGAGCATCGGACGCCGGCGTCATGCCGTTGCAGCAGCGGGCCCAGCCCAACGACGCCCATGCGCAGCAACGCGTGCCGACGGGCGATGCGCGGGTCGCCACGGGGCAGGCGGACGGTGCGGGCGCCGACGATCGAGCCTGGAAGCTGCACCGCTTCGCGCGCGGGGTGGGTCGGGAGACGGTTTCCGTGCAACCGACGGCGGAGGCGCAATGAGCACGCTTCCTTCGATCGGCCTTTGTCCTTCGTTCGTGCTCTTGCGCGCCTCGATCCGGACGAAAATGCTGAGCGCGCTGGCCGTCGCCGCCTTCGGCCTTCCGTCTGCCAGCGCCACCGACCTGCCGCCCATCCCCGTCGAACTGCACGTCGGCCAGGTGCATCTGATCCGAGCCGGCGAGCTCAAGCGCGTTGCAGTCGGCAACGGCAAGGTCATCCAGGCCACCGTGCTCGACGGCGGCCAGGTACTCGTGATCCCCGAGGCGCCGGGGCAGAGCACGCTGCACCTTTGGGCTGCCGACGGCAGCGAGAGCAGCTTCGAGATCCACGTCGTTCCCGCCGACGCGAACCGCCTGCTTGCCGAGGTGCGTGCGATGCTCGGCGAGTCGAGCCGGATCCGTGCGCGCATCGTCGGCGACAAGGTCGTCCTCGAGGGCAACGAACTGTCGGAAGAGGAAGCGGCGCGCATGACCGAGGTCGCGCGTCGCTATCCGCAGATCGTCAACCTGATCAGCCGCGTGGGGCTGGAACGGATGATCGAGATGGACGTGCGCATGGTCGAGATCCGGCGCGATCGCCTCGACGACATCGGCGTACGCTGGAGTTCGAGCCTGCAGGGGCCGAGCTTCGGAATCATCGGCGACCTGCATCGCAGCACCGCCTTTCGCGCGGGCGGTGCGGCCGCCGAAGCCGGGCTCGAGGTCCGTACCCGCGTTCCCCCCTTTGCCACGGCGCTCGGGCTCGCCACGTCGATCGGTTCCGTCATCAATTTGCTCGTACAGAACGGCGACGCGCTGGTGCTCGCCGAGCCGCGCCTTTCCTGTCGCAGCGGCGGCACCGCGCGTTTCGTCGCCGGCGGCGAATTGCCGGTGCCGTTCGCCAGCGGACTGGGCACCGTCTCGGTCGGCTTCAAGGAGTACGGCGTGAAGTTCGAGGTCGAACCGATAGCGAGCGAAACCGGCGTCATCGCGGCGAAGATCGCCACCGAGATCTCGGCGATCAATTTCGACGTCCAGGTGCAGGACGTGCCGGGGCTGACGAAGCGCCGTGCCGAAACCGAGGTGAACCTGCGCGAGAACGAAACGCTCGTCATCGCCGGATTGCTCAGCGAAGACGCATCGCGTTCGATCGACAAGGTGCCGGGGTTGGGCGAACTGCCGATCCTCGGCGCGTTGTTCCGCTCGCGCGAGTTTCGCAACAGCAAGACCGAACTCGTCGTCTTCATCACGCCGCGCTTCGTCTCGCCCGGCAGCGAACCGCAGCGCGCCGCCGTCGAGCGCAGCGCCGAGCGCGTGGAAGAGGCGCGCGAGCGGCTGCAGATGGCCGAATGAGATGCTGACGCTTACCGTGGAAACCGACGACGGCGCAGCGCGCAGCTTGCGCATCGAGCGCTTTCCGGCGCGCATCGGGCGGCGTTCCGACAACGCCGTGCACCTGCCGGGATGGCGTGTCGCGCGCGTGCACGCCGAGATCGTGCGCATCGAGCACGGCTTCAAGCTCGTCGATCGTGGCAGTCTCGGCGGAACGTGGGTGAACGGCGAGCGCATCGCCGAGTATGCGCCGCTGGCCAACGACGACGAGATCGAGATCGCGGGGTATCGGATGCGTGTGCATCCTGGGAGCCACGGCTTCGCTCACGATCGCGTTCGCGAAACACGCGGCATCGCGCCCGGTTCGCTGCAGGCGCCCGGTGTCGTCGATGTCGGCGGTAGCGCCGCCGACGGAGAAGTGCAGCGTTCGCCGGCATCGGCACCGATCGACGGCCTCGTTCCCTGGCGAAGGCTGTTGCATCGCCGTCTGCTCGCCACGATCGACCTGCGGCGCCAGGACATTCGCCAGCTGAGCGCCGAGCAGTTGCACACCGAGATCGAGGCGCTGTTGCGCGACATCGCCCATGGCGAGCGCACCTTGCCCGAGTACATTGATCGCGACCGGCTCGCGCGCGAGGTGCTCGACGAGGCGATCGGCCTCGGCCCGCTCGAGCCGCTGCTGCGCGACGAGACGATCAGCGAAATCATGGTGAACGCGCCCGACGAGATCTTCGTCGAGCGAAACGGGCGGCTCGAAGCCACCGGCGCGTCGTTCACCGGCGAAGACGCCGTGCGCGCCGCGATCGACCGCATCGTCGCGCCGCTCGGAAGGCGCATCGACGAATCCTCGCCGATGGTCGATGCGCGGTTGGCGGACGGCTCGCGCGTCAACGCCGTCATCCCGCCGCTCGCCGTGCGCGGACCGGCGATCACCATCCGGCGCTTCAATCGACGCCTGTTCTCGCCGGCCGATCTCGTGGCGAACGGCTCGTTGTCGCAACCGATGCTCGACTTTCTCGCGGTCTGCGCGCGATCGCGGCGCAACGTCGTCGTCTCGGGCGGCACCGGCTCGGGCAAGACAACGCTGCTGAACCTGTTGTCGAACCTGATCGAGCCCGGGCAGCGCATCGTCACGATCGAAGACGCGGCCGAGCTGCGCCTCGCACATGCGCATCGCGTCACGCTCGAAGCGCGACCGGCGAATGCGGAAGGTCGCGGCCTGGTCAGCATCCGCGATCTCGTGCGCAACGCGCTGCGCATGCGCCCCGATCGTATCGTCGTCGGCGAGTGCCGCGGCGGCGAAGCACTCGACATGCTGCAGGCGATGAACACCGGACACGACGGCTCGCTTACCACCGTGCACGCCAACAGCCCGCGCGACGTCGTCTCGCGGCTGGAGACGATGGTGCTGATGGCCGACGTCGACATGCCGGTAGCCGCGATCCGCGAGCAGATCGTCGGCGCGATCGACGTCGTCGTGCACCAGGCCCGGATGGGAGACGGCCGTCGCCGCGTCGTCGAGATCGTCGAGCTCACCGGTCTGGAGGGCGCGCGTGTGCTGATGCAGCCGCTCTTTCGCTTTGCCGCCGGGCGGTTTGGCGGCTGCGGCAACGTCCCCCAGTTCTACGAGCGGCTACGCGAGGAAGGCGAGCCGCTCGATCTGTCGATCTTCCGCGCGGGCGGGATGCCATGACGGCGCAGATCGGCACTTTGCTTGGTCTCGCGCTGGTCGGCGTCTTCGGCGCGTCTGCGGTGCTGCTCGTGCTGTTCGTGCGCTACGGAACGCGCTTCGCGACGCGGCACCGCGAGCGTTTCGAGCGCGGCGTCGGTGCGCGCATGCGTGAAGCTTTTCTCTTCGTCGATACGACGCGATTGCTCGTCGCGCAACACCTGCTCACGTTGTGCGCAACCGTCGCTGCCTGGTGGGCGTCCGGCGCCTGGCCGGCCGCGCTCGGAGTCGCGACGGCGGCTGCACTGCTGCCGCGCCTGGCGCTGTCGCAACTGCGCCGACGACGCGTCGAGGCCTTTCGCCAACAGATGCCCGATGCGCTGATGCTCGTCGCCGGCGGACTGCGTTCGGGAAGCGGCCTGATGCAGGCGCTCGGGCAGGCGGCGGGCGAACTGCCGGCGCCTGCGCGTCACGATTTCGGTTTGCTGCTGCGCGAGCAGCGCCTGGGCGTATCGCTCGAAGACGCACTCGTGTCCTTCGGGCGGCGCATGCCTATCGAGGAGACGGTGCTGTTCGCGTCGGCCCTGCGCATTGGTTCGGCAGCCGGCGGCAGCATGGCCGCTACGCTCGAGTCGCTGGCCGATTCGATGCGACGCAAGCTCTCGATCGAAGGCAAGATCCGCGCGCTCACGGCGCAAGGCCGTCTTCAGGGATGGGTGATGGGCGCGCTGCCGTCGCTGCTCGCGGCGGTGCTGTTCGTCATCGAGCCGGTCGCGATGCGCGCGCTCGTCACCACCTGGCAGGGGTGGATCGTCTGCGGCACCGTTGCCCTGCTGCAGGTGGCCGGCGGACTGGCGATCCGCCGCATCGTGACGATCGACGTATGAACGCCTGGCTCGTCGTTTCGTTGGGCGCGACTTTCGTGGGAGTCGTGCTGGTTTCGTGGGGATTGCTCGATGCCGGCTCGGGTGCGTCCGCGCCGGTTGCGCTCGAGAGTGCCGAGCGGCTGCCGTGGACGTGGCGCGTGAGCTGGCCGATTGTCGCGCGCCTTGCGCCGGTGGTGGCGAACTTCCTCGGCGTAGCTCACCGCGAGCGCCTGCGCGACGCACTCGCGCGCGCCGCGCTCGATGCGCGGCTGAATCCGGAGCATTTAGTCGCCGGCCAGGTGGTGGCCGCGGCCGCGTCGGCGAGCGGCGCCGTTGCGGCGCTTGCGATGCTCGGCTGGAGTTCACCGGCAACCGTACTGGTCGTCGCAACGCTCGGTGCAGCGCTTCCGCGGATGGCATTGCGCGATCGCATTCTCCGGCGCCGCCACGCGATCCTGCGGCAGCTTCCCCACGACCTCGATCTGGTCACGCTCAGCGTCGAGGCGGGACTGAACCTGGGCGCGGCGCTGGCGAACGCCGCCGCGCACGGTCCGGCCGGCGCCCTGCGCGACGAGTGGCAGCGCGTGCTGCGCGATGTGCACGCAGGCCAGCCGCGCCACGATGCGCTGCGCGCGATGTCGGCGCGCCTTGCCTTGCCCGCCGTCTCGAACGTTGTCGCCGCGCTCGTCGCCGCCGAGCGGCAGGGGGCGAGCCTTGCGCCGATTCTGCGCGCGCAGGCCGAACAGCGGCGAACCGAGCGCTTCCTGCGGGCGGAGAAACTCGCGATGGAGGCGCCGGTGAAGATGTTGCTGCCGCTCGTGCTGTTCATCTTTCCGGGCACCTTCGCGATCCTGCTGTTTCCGATCGTGCAGCGCCTGCTCTTCGAAGGGGTGCTGTGATGCGACGCACGGGTCTCGTCGTCGCCGAGCCGGGGGCGGTTCGCCTGCGCGTGCGTCGCGCCGTGCGCGCGCTGGAGCGGTTGATCGGTTTGATCGCGCAGCCGCTGCCCGCCGCCGGTGCCGGGCTGTGGATCGAACCGTGTCGGGCGGTGCACACGCTCGGCGTGCGCGGCGCGCTCGATCTGGTCTTCGTCGCACGCGGGGGCGAAGTGCTTCGCGTCTGCGAAGACGTGCCGCCGGGCCGCGCGCGCGGTGCGTTTGGCGCGCGCGCCGTCCTCGAGATGCGCGGGGGCGAGGCGAGCCGATTGGGCCTGCGGCCGGGGATGCGTCTTCGCTGGATCGACGACACCAGAGGAGGAAAGCGATGATGGAGCGTGTTATGCGCGCCGCAGCACTCGTGCTGGTGGCGCTTGCGCCGATCGCCTGTGCAACCGAGGGCGGCCTGCTGCAGGGCGGAGCCGATCTGTTCGACGAAGAAGAGCAGTCGAAGGCGGTGGCGGTCGCACCGGCGCCGGCATCGGCGGCTGCGGCGCAGTCGGCCTCGGACGCGGCGCAGTCGGAATCGGCGACCACGGTGCAGTCGGCATCGGCGCCCGCGGTGCAGTCGGCCTCGGCGGCCGAGCTCGCCGCGCTGCAGTCGCAGGCCGAAGATGCCTATCGGGCGCGGCGATTCGACGAGGCGGTGATCCGTTACGAGCGCCTGCTCGCGCTGCAGCCGTCGAACGCGCAGGCCTGGCTCCGATTGGGCAACGTCCACCATCGCCGACGCGACTGGTTCAAGGCGCTCACCGCGTATCGCCGCGCTGCAGCGCGCAGCCATGCCGGCGTCGATACCGAGCCTTCGCTGCGGGCGAAGGCGATCTACAACGTCGCGCTGATCAACCTCGAGCTTGCACGCCAGAGCCTGCGTTCGCTCGAACGACTCGGCGAAGGCGCAGGCGCGATTTCGGACCCGTCGCCGCTCGCGCGAGAGACCGAGCGGACACAACGTCGGCTGGATGCGTTCTCGTCGACGGAAGGCGCCGCGCGCGGAGCCGGGCGGCCGTGAATGCGCAAGCCGCATGCAGGCGGACCAGCTTCGCGCGTGCTCGCCGAGCGCGCCGCCTGCAACGTGCGAGCGCGGCCGTCGAGATGCTGCTCGCAGCGCCGATCGTGTTGCTGCTGGGGCTCGGCGCATTGCAGTGGGCACTGCTGCTGCACGCGCGCACGGCGATCGAGTATGCGTTGTTCGAAGCGGCACGCGCCGGCAGCGTCGCGCAGGCGCGTCCCGACGCGATCGAGTCCGGCCTTGCCCGCGGCCTGCTGCCCTTCTGGCAGGGCGCGGCGATTCCGCGCGCGCCCGTCGCGGCGCTCGCAGCCGCCAAGCTGCGTCTGGGCCAGGGGCTTGCTGCCGGCTGGATCGACTGGCGCCAGCTCGCTCCCACGATCGAGAGCTTCGACGATTGGGCCGAGCCGGCGAGTGACGCCTTCGGTCGGCCGACCCCGGGCACGCTCGAAATCCCCAACGACAGCCTGCAGTGGTCGTGGCTGCGCATGCCGACGGGCGGCATCGCCGGTATGCGCGGGCGCGAGCCGATCGGTGCCCGCTCGGAGCAGACGCTGAACGACGCGAACCTGCTGAAGCTGGAGTTGCGCTATGGCGTTCCTCTCAGCGTGCCGCTCGTCGGCAGCATCGCGGCGTGGCTGATGCGCATCCTCGACGGCTGCGAGGCGCCATCGAGACGCAGGCTCGGCCTGGTCGATCTGGGTACGCCGTTGGCGGCGGCGCCGCGCGCCTGGACGTGCCCGATCTATCGCGCGCCCGATGCCTCCGGGCGAATCGTCTCGCGCTGGCCGGTGCGCGTGACCGCCACGGTGCGCATGCAGAGCGCCGCGCGACGCAGCACGCGCACGCAGCATCGAACGGAATCGCCGATGCGCGCGGCTTCGCTGCCCGGGGGTGGTACCGGCTCGGCTGTGCCGTCGGTCGATCCGGTGTCGTCGGTCGATGTCGCGCCGCCAATCGATGCGGTGCCGCCAATCGATGTCGCGCCGCCGATCGATCCCGCGCCGTGGACCCATCCCGTAACGCCGGGGGGCGCGCCACGCCTCAGCGTCGGCGCCGACGCCGACGGCAGCCGCACGCGCGACGCCGGTTGGCTGAACCTCGGCGGTGAGCGCAGCTTCAGCGTCCCCGGCGCTTGCGATGCGTGATCTGCTGCACGATCCATTCGACGAGCGCGCGCCAATGCGCGTCGTGCGAATAGCCGGCATCGGCGCCTTCGATGCGCTGAAACGCTTCGTTGCGCAGTACGCGACGCCATCGCATGTCTTCCGCGACCAGCGTGCGAATCAGCTCGCGCACGTGCAGCTCGTGGCCGGCGGCGATGTGCAGCGATGCTCCGTGCAGTGCATCCGGCACTCCGAGCCAGATGCGTTCGTCCTCGTCGAGCGACGAAGAGCCGTCTTCGAGCGCTTCGATCGTCGGCGATGCGCGTCCCGTGAGCCGCCGCCACAGGCCGCGCGGCTCGATCGGGCGCACCGAAGCCAATCGCGGATCGACGAAGCACAGGGCCTGCAGCGGCAACGAGGCGGTGCGAACCGCGTGCAGGGATCGCGCGATCGGCAGTGCCGCGTCACCGAATCCCACGAGTACCAGTCGTGCATCGGGATGAATCGAGAGAAGATCGGTAGCGGCAGCCACCAGGTCGCCGTCGTAGCGCGCGGCTTGTGCCGCGGTCGGTGCACTGTCGCCGCCATCGGCAGGATCGAAGCGCAGCGAGGGCACGCCCACCCGCGCCAGCTCGCGCGCCAGCCGCACGTGCAACCGGTGTTCGCCGGCGCGCGGGTGCGCGGGAACCGGGGCAATGAGCGCAGCGACGTCGGCGGTACGAACGACGGCGGTTGCCACGCCGATCAGCGAGCCGGTCACGCCGCCGATGATTCGAGGCTGCTCGAGTACCGTCATCAGGTGGGCGCGCCGCGCACGAGCCGTTCAGTGCAACGACTCGAGGAAGTCCTCGGTCGTGTCGAAGAGCGCATCGGGCAGTGGTCTGGCGAACTGCGCCTTGTCCCAGAACGGCGGAACACGCGCGGCCCGGGCGCCGGCGAGATAGCCGGCGTCGAGCCACGATTCGGTCAGCGCGCGGGTGGCATGCGAGACGTCGCCAAGCGAAGTGGGCGCCTCGTTGCTTTCGACGAAAGTCACCGCCGGCAGTGTCCCGCGCTCGGCCGTGGGCGGTGCCTGCATGCGCAGCTCGCCGAGCGATGCGAGCAGACGCTGGGGAAACCCGGCAGATGCGGCAAGCGCATCGGCTGCGCTTCGGCCGCTGTCGGGAGCCTGCCAGTATAGGTGCGCATCGAGCAGCTGATCGAGTGCCACTGCAATGTCGACCCCCAGCAGCGCGCCGGCGCGTATCCCCCACAGCACGTTCGGTCCCTGTGCGCGCTGGCGCACGAGCATCGCGCAGCGAAGCAGGTCGTTTCGCCATGCGTCGAGCGTGGTCTCGCCCGGCGCGCCCGCAGAATCGCCGCAACCGTACAGGTCGGGCACGAGCACCGCCCAGCCGCGTGCGGCAAGACGCCACGCCTGCGCCGCGATAACCCGCCGCGCGCAAGCTTGCTCGTCACCGAGCGGCTGCACGCAGAGAATCGTTCCGCGCGGCTCGCGCTCGGCAGGCATCCACCAGACACCGAAGCGCGCACCGCCCGCGAAGCCCTCGAGTCGGGCGGGCTCGAAGCGTGCCGGGCCGTCGCGGCCGTCCACACGCGCGGCATCCCGGGTGGTGCTGACCGAGATCCAGGGTTCCATCGCGCGGCCATTCTATCGCCGGTGTTTCGGGGTCCGCGCGGTAGTATCTCCGGTTCCTCCCGCCTCGAATACGAACACCATGCAACTGCGAAAGGCCGTGTTTCCGGTGGCCGGACTCGGCACCCGTTTCCTGCCCGCCACCAAGTCGATTCCGAAGGAGATGCTGCCGATCGTCGATCGGCCGATCATTCAGTACGCCGTCGACGAAGCGATCGAGGCCGGCTGCGACACGCTGATCTTCGTTACCGGCCGCTCCAAGCGCGCGGTGGAGGATTACTTCGATCGCGCGCCGGAACTCGAGGCCGAACTCGAAGCCAAGGGCAAGCACGAAGCGCTCGACGCCGTGCGCAACATCGTACCGCCGCACGTGAAAGTCCTCTTCGTTCGCCAGCCTGCGCCGCTGGGCCTGGGGCATGCCGTACTGTGCGCCGCGCCGATGATCGGCGAGGACGAGCACTTCGCCGTGCTGCTGCCCGACGACCTGATCGACGGCCATCCGGAGGGCGTGCTCAGCCAGATGCTGCCGCTGGCTGCCTCCAGCGGCGGCAGCGTGGTCGCCATCGAGCAGGTGCCGCGCAAGGACGTCGACAAGTACGGCATCGTTTCGCCTGCCGACGAGCAGGGGCCGCGCATGCGCATCACGTCGATCGTCGAGAAACCTGCGATGGAAGAGGCGCCCTCCACCTACGCGGTGGTCGGTCGCTACATCCTGCACCCTTCGATCCTGAAGACGCTGGTCGATCTGCCGCCCGGCAGCGGCGGCGAGATCCAACTCACCGACGCGCTCGCCCGGCAGATCGAGTCGCCGGGGCTGCACGGCTACCGATTCGGCGGCAAGCGCTTCGACTGCGGCAGCAAGCAGGGTTTCCTCACGGCCAACATCTACTTCGGACTGCGCTGACGCGCACGCGCGGTACGATCGTCCGCAATGGGCGACGTACCGTATTCGGAGGAACGCCAGCTGCAACGCGTGCAGCAGCGCGCCTTCGATTACTTCCTGCACGAAACGAATCCGGTCAACGGACTCGTCGTAGACAAGACTGCCGAGAACTGGCCGGCCAGCATCGCGGCCACCGGACTCGCGCTGTCGTGCTACCCGGTGGCCGTCGAGCGCGGCTTCATCGGGCGCGCCGACGCGAAGGCGCGCGTACTCGCGACGCTGCGCTTCTTTCGCGACAGCGAGCAGGGCACCGGCGCCGAGGCCAGCGGATACCGCGGCTTCTACTACCACTTCCTCGACATGCAGAGTGGCCGGCGCGCGTGGCGCTGCGAGCTGTCGACCGTCGACACCGCGTTTCTCGTCGCCGGAATGCTGTGCGCCGCGCAGTATTTCGGTTCCGACGAAGGCGACGAGCGCGAGCTGCGGGAGCTCGCGCGCATGCTGTACGAACGCGTCGACTGGACCTGGGCGCTCGGCCGCTCCAGGACGATCGGCCACGGCTGGCGCCCCGAGTCGGGCTTCCTGCGCTACCGCTGGGAGGGCTACGACGAAGCGATGCTGGTGTACCTGCTGGCGCTCGGCTCGCCGACCCATCCGGTGTCGCCCGACGCATGGACCGCGTGGTGCGCGTCCTACGAGTGGGTTCGCTACTACGACATCGACTACCTCTACGCCGGACCGCTGTTCACGCACCAGCTCTCGCACGGATGGGTCGACTTCCGCGGCATCCGGGACGCGTTCATGCGCGGCAAGGGCATCGACTACTTCGAAAACAGCCGCCGCGCGACGATCGTGCAGCAGCACTACGCGCACGAGAACCCGCAGCGGTTCCACGGCTATGGCCGCAATGCGTGGGGCATCACCGCCAGCGACGGCCCCGGCCCGACGACGAAGCGCATAGACGGCATCCAGCGGCGCTTCTACGACTACACGGGCCGCGGCGTTCCCTTCGGCCCCGACGACGGGACGCTCGCGCCGTGGGCAGTAGTCGCCTCGATTCCCTTCGCCCCGGAGATCGTCCTGCCGACGCTGCATCACTGGATCGAGCACCTGAAGCTGCACGACCCGTACCGCTACGGCTTTCGCGCGACCTACAACGCGACCTTCGCGCGGGCCGGCGCAGCGCCGGGCTGGATCTCGCCGTTCCATTTCGGACTGAACCTCGGTCCGAACGTGCTGATGATCGAGAACCATCGCAGCGGCCTGGTCTGGGCGCTGATGAGGAAGTGCGCGCCGCTGGTCGACGGGCTGCGGCGCGCGGGGTTCGTCGGCGGCTGGCTCGAAGAGGCGCGCACCGACGAGCACGACCAACGGAGACCCACATGCAACTCGGAATGATCGGCCTCGGCCGCATGGGCGTGAATCTCGCCGGGCGCCTCGTGCGCGGCGGACACGAGGTGATCGGCTTCGATCCGCAGCCCGACGCGCGCGAGGCACTTGTGAAGCGTGGCGGCCAGGCGGTGGACTCGCTCCCGGCACTCGTCGCTGCGCTCGCGAAGCCGCGCGCCGTCTGGACGATGGTGCCGGCCGGCGCGATCACCGAACGCACCGTCGAGTCGTTGCGCGGCCTGCTCGAACGCGGCGACACGCTGATCGACGGCGGCAACTCGTTCTACAAGGACTCGCAGCGGCGTGCGCACGCCTGCGCCGAACGCGGCATCGACTACGTCGACGCGGGAACGAGTGGCGGCGTATGGGGGCTGGACGAGGGCTACAGCCTGATGGTGGGCGGCGACGATGCGGTCGTGGAACGATTGCGCCCGATCTTCGCGGCGCTCGCGCCCGCGCCCGACCAAGGCTGGGGTCACGTGGGACCGAGCGGCGCCGGCCACTTCACGAAGATGGTGCACAACGGCATCGAGTACGGCCTGATGCAGGCCTACGCCGAAGGCTTTTCGGTGCTCTCGCACAAGCCCGACTTCGAAATCGACCTGCACCAGGTGGCCGAGATCTGGCGCTACGGCAGCGTCGTTCGTTCGTGGCTGCTCGATCTCGCCGCACGCGCCTTCGAGGAGAACCCGACGCTCGATGGCATCGCGCCCTACGTCGAGGACTCCGGCGAAGGGCGATGGACGGTGGCCGAGGCGATCGAACTGAACGTGCCGGCGCCGGTCATCACGCAGTCGCTGATCGAGCGACTGCGGTCACGCGACGACGATTCGTTCGCGGACAAGTTGTTGTCGGCGCTGAGGAATCAGTTCGGCGGGCATGCGATGAGGAAGGAGGGGTAGGGCGCGGCTATCATTTGCCGAACGCGACGATGCGTCGGTTTCGGCCCGGCGCCGCCAACACAGAGGTGACTCGACTTCTACGGAAAGAACCCGGAGGAGCTCCGATCGGAGTTCACGAAGTCGCTTCGGGTCTTTCTCGAAGTCTGTGTAGAGAAGGGAATCGAGCCGCGTCGATTGGCGGCGTGAAATTTCCGACGTCGGCGAGGAAGGGCGCAATGAGCTCGAACGATGCGGATGCGGAATCCACTCGCTGGCATGTCGTTGCTACTCGTGAAGCGCTCGAGGCGGAAGCGCTCGCGCGCATTTCGGGCGCCGCGCGAAACGCCTGCACTCACCGAGGCCGTTTCCGGATCGTTCTTGCCGGCGGCGAGACGCCGCGCAACGTCTATCGAAGGCTCGTCGCGCTCGAAACGGAATGGGCGCGTTGGGAGGTGTACTTCGGCGACGAGCGCTGCGTGCCTCGAGGCGACGCCGAGCGCAACGACCGCATGGCGTTCGAGGCGTGGCTCGATCACGTCGCAATCCCTCGGGATGCGATCCATGTCATCCCCGCGGAGCAGGGGCCGGTAGCCGGCGCCGAAGCGTATAGGCGCACTCTTGTCGGCGTTGGCGACTTCGATCTGGTGCTGCTCGGTCTCGGTGAGGACGGACATACCGCGAGCCTCTTTCCCGGAGCGCACGAGCGCGGCGAAGGCGTCGATGCACCCGACGCGTTGCCGGTGTTCGGTGCACCGAAGCCGCCGCCCGAACGCGTGTCGATGAGCGCTACTCGGCTGGGGCGTTCACGCGAGGTGCTCTTTCTGGTGGTCGGGGAGTCCAAGCGCGATGCAGTGCGGCGATGGCGCGCGGGAGAGGACATTCCGGCAGCGTCGGTCCGATGCGCGGCCGGAGTGGACGTGCTCGTCGAGGGCGTGGCGTTCGGACCCAAGGGGAAGGGCGCGAGGACGCCGGCGCCTGAGCTCGACGAGCTCGCCGGAATTGCACGCGGTTTACGCAAGGACGGTTATCGGAACCGAAAGGATCGGTACTGACGGCGACGCGCGTGCGCGTGATACGCGCCCGCTGTCGCAGCAAGGCCCGACTGCTCGCGGCGGCGTTCCCCGTAGCTTGTTCCGCCGCGCCGCAGCGAACGGTTCCGTAACGGATCCAGAAAGGGAGTAGAATCCAGAACGGATCCATTCGGAGATGCGCAAATGCCGGAACACGTCGTCAACCTTTCCATCAAGGGTGTTCCCGCCGATCTCGCGCAACGTCTACGGGCGCGCGCAGCACGCAATCACCGTTCACTTCAGCGTGAACTGATGGCGATCATCGAGGCGGCGGCGCAATCGGCAGACCTCGCGTCGCCGCCTGCTTGGGCCGGATCGGCGAGACGCAAACCGCCGGAGGCCACCCGGCCCATCGGCGAAATCATCGATTCGCTGCGTGCGCGCTTTCCCGACCCGCCTGCAGACGCGCCGCTCGGAGTCGACATCATCCGGGCAGACAGGGACGAACGTTGAATGGGCGGACGCACCGGGGTAGGGCGCCTCTACATCGCCGAGCCGGCAGGCGCATATCGTGTGCTGCCGCCGCTCATCGTCGATTGCAGCGTTCTCGTAGCGGCATTGTTCCTGGAACCGGTGCTGGGAGAGCAGGCGCGTGCGACCCTCGAACGATGCGAACTGCACGCCCCCGAATTGCTGGAGTACGAGTTCGCCAGCGCCGCATTGAAGAAAGTCGCTACGGCAGGCGACGCCATCGCGCATGCTGCGCTCGCCGCCTTCGGTGGGGCCGACGTGACACTGCACCGGGTCAATGCGAAGAACAGTTTCGAGCTCGCTCGGGGCTATTCGCTGAGCGCATACGACGCGGCCTACCTCTGCCTGGCCGCTGAATTGAAGGCGCCGTTGGCCACTTTCGACCGCAGGTTGGCAGCGGCGGCCGCGCAGCATCTTGGCGGTTCGCGCAATTGAAAAATGGCTCGAGTGAACGAGCCGCTGCATTGGGGCGGATGATGCCGGTAGAACGCAGCCGACGTTGTCGAGCGGGCGCCCAACCCTGTGAGCGATGGTAGGCTTGCGTCATGGATACCGACTCCGTCGTCGCGACGTTACGCACGTACTTCGATACGCATTCCGACGGAGTCGTCTGCGCCTGGCTCTTCGGCAGCGTCGCACGCGGCACGGCGCGCCGCGAGAGCGACATCGATGTCGCCGTGCTTCTCGAGCGCGATCCCCCTCTAACGCTCGACGCCTCCGCAGTTGCCATGGGCGGGGATATCCAGGCGGAAACCGGACTTCCGATCGATCTGGTGATCCTGAACCGCGCTCCGGTCGACCTGATTCACCGCGTGCTGCGTGATGGCGTGCTGCTCGTCGAGCGTGATCGCAACGCGCGCGTGCGCTTCGAGGTCAAGGCGCGCAGCGAATATTTCGACCTGAAGCCGCACCTGGACCGATACCGCCGAGTCGCGGAGCGTAGCCATGGTCGACAGTGACCTGGTTCACAAGAAGCTTGCTTTCATCGAGACCTGCGTCGCCGACCTGCGCGCGATGGCGCGGCTCGATGCGATCGACGAAGACGTGCGTGAAGAACGATTCGTCGTCCACACCCTTCAGCTCGCGGCGCAGGCGACGATCGACGTCGCCTCCCACGTCGTCTCGGATGAGCGCCTAAGCGAGCCGCGTACGAACGCCGAGCTCTTCGAACTCCTGCACCGGGCGCAGTGGATCGACCTCGACCTGAGCCGGTCGATGCGCAATCTTGCAGGCTTTCGCAACGTCGTCGTGCACGGATACGAGGACGTCGCGTTGGAGATCGTGAAGGACATCGTGCGCAACCGGCTGGTCGACCTGCTCGACTTCGTCGCCGCCGTGCGGCGAAGGATGTGAACGAGGATCACCCCAGGCACCGCCGCGCCCGCTCGACCACGTTCCCCACGTCGAACCCGTAGCGCCGCATCACCTCGTCGCCCGGCGCCGACGCGCCAAACCGGTCGACGCCGATCACCTCTCCCGCATCGCCGACCCAGCGTTCCCATCCCATCGGCGACGCAGCCTCGATCGCCACCCGTGCGCGAACGCTGCGCGGCAGCACCGACTCGCGATACGCCTCGTCCTGCGCCTCGAACAACTCCCAGCACGGCATCGAAACGACGCGCACGATAGTCCCATCCGTCGCAAGCTTCTCCGCCGCCTGCAACGCCAGCGATACCTCGCTGCCGGTCGCGATCAGGATCAGCGCCGGCGCCGCGTCGCCCGATCGCCCGAAGTCCTTCAGCACGTACGCCCCGCGCCGCAGCCCTTCGGCCGGCGCCACTACCGACCGGTCCAGCGTCGGCACCTTCTGCCGCGTCAGCACCAATGCCGTCGGCCGATCGCGCGTCTCGACCGCCACGCGCCAAGCCACTGCCGTCTCGTTCGCGTCGCACGGCCGGATCACGTCGAGGTTCGGCACCGCGCGCAGGCTGGCGATCTGCTCCACCGGCTGGTGCGTCGGGCCGTCCTCGCCCAACGCGATGCTGTCGTGCGTGAAGACGTAAACGACCTGTAGCCCCATCAACGCCGCCAGGCGGATCGACGGGCGCATGTAGTCGGAGAACGTGAGGAAGGTCGCGCCGAAGGGCAACATGCCGCCGTGCGCGGCCAGGCCGTTGAGGATCGCGCCCATTGCGTGCTCGCGCACGCCGAAATGCAGGTTGCGCCCGGCGTAGCTCCAGGGACCGTTGGGCTGGTCCTGCGCCGCCGGCGGCGCGGGCGGCGGCGGATTGAATTCACCCAGGCCCTGCAGGGCGGTATACGTCGAAGGATCGAGGTCGGCGGAGCCCCCCGTCAGCGCGGGCAGGTGCGTGGCGATCTCGTTGGCGACCTTGCCGCCGGCGACGCGCGTCGCAATGCCTTTCGGATCGGGCGCGAACGACGGAATCGATGCATCCCAACCGTGCGGCAGCTCGCCGCGCATGCGCTGCTCGAACTCGTCGGCCTCCTCGGGCAGCGCGACGCGATAGGCCTCCAACCGCGACTTCCATTCGTCGACCAGACGCCGTCCCTGATCGATCGCCTCGCGGGCGCGTTCGCGCACGTCGTCGGGCACGAGGAACGGTGGCGACTCGGGCCAGCCGAGCGCACGCTTGGTCGCCGCGACGTCCTTTTCGCCGAGCGGCGAGCCGTGCGCCTTGTAGCTGTCCTGCTCGGGAGACCCGTAGCCGATGTGCGTGCGCACGAGGACGAGCGACGGGCGTTCCTGCTCGTCGCAGGCGCGTGCTATCGCCGCGCCGATCGCCGCCAGATCGTTGCCGTCGTCCACCGTCTGCGTCCGCCAGCCGTAGGCGGCGAAGCGTGCCGCGCGATCCTCGCTGAAGGTGATCGGCGTGCCGGCGGCCAGCGTCACCTCGTTGTCGTCGTAGAGCACGACGAGCTTGCCGAGCTTCAGGTGCCCGGCGAGCGATGCGGCTTCCGAGGCGACGCCCTCCATCAGGTCGCCGTCGCTGGCGATGACGAAGGTGCGGTGGTCGACGATCGAATGCCCAGGACGGTCGTAGCGCGCGGCGAGCTGCGCTTCTGCGATAGCCATTCCGACCGCGTTCGACAGACCCTGGCCCAGCGGCCCGGTGGTGATCTCGACGCCCGGCGTGTGGCCGCGCTCCGGATGCCCCGGCGTGCGGCTGCCCCATTGGCGGAACTGCTTCAGATCGTCGAGCGACAGGTCATAGCCGGTGAGGAACAGCAGCGAATACAGCAGCGCAGAGCCATGGCCGGCGGACAGCACGAAGCGGTCGCGATCGGCCCAGTGCGGCTCCGTGGGTGCATGGCGCAGGAACCGGCTCCACAGCGCCCAGGCCATCGGCGCGGCGCCCAGCGGCAGCCCCGGGTGGCCGCTGTCGGCTTTCTGCACCATGTCCACCGACAGGAAGCGCAGCGTGTCGACGCAGCGGCGATCGAGGTCGTCGAAAGATCGAGGATCAGAACGAGGTGAGGCGGCGGTCATCGGTTCTTCGCTCCTTCGCGCGGGTGCGGGTCGTGCCAGCCCTCGTCGCCGGCGACGATCTTCGCCGCCGCCGTCGGGCCCCAACTTCCGGGTTCGTAAGGCAGCACCGGCCGCGAGTCGTGCAATGCCGGCTCCACCACCCGCCAGGCCGCTTCGACCGTGTCGTCGCGCGTGAAGAGCGACGAGTCGCCTCGTAGCGCATCGCCGATCAGCCGCTCGTAGGCGCTGCGCCCGCCGTTCTCGGGGCAGCAGGTGGCAACGAGCTCGACGTCTTCGCCCGTCATCGCCTCGCCCGGCTTCTTCGCGCGCGCGCCGATCGAGACGATCACCTCGGGACCGAGCTGGAAACGGAAGTAGTTCGAGTGCCGCCCCGAGACGGGATCGAAGAGCGCCAGCGGCGGCGTCTTCAGATCGACGAAGACCTCGGTGGCCGTCACCGGCAGGCGCTTGCCGGCGCGGAGGTAGAAGGGCACGCCTGCCCAGCGCCAGGTCTCGATCTGCAACCGTAGCGCGACGAAGGTCTCGACGTCGGAGTCCGGGGCCACGCCGTCGACCTCGCGATAGCCATCGAACTGCCCCCGCACGACCTGCGACGGATCGAGCGGGCGCATCGCGCGAAACAGTCGCAGCTTCTCCGAGCGCATCGACTCGGCGTCGCTGCCCACCGGCGCGTCCATCGCGAGCAGCGACACGACCTGCAGCAGGTGGTTCTGCACCACGTCGCGGACCGCGCCCACCCCATCGTAGAACGCGCCGCGACCATGCACGCCGAAGGCCTCGGCCATCGTGATCTGCACCGACGCGATGTGCGTGCGGTTCCACAGCGGCTCGACGAAGGAATTCGCGAAGCGGAAGTACAGCAGGTTCTGCACTGCTTCCTTGCCGAGGTAGTGGTCGATGCGAAAGACCGACGACTCGGGGAAATGCGCGTGGAGCGTGCGGTTGAGCTCGCGCGCGGATTCGACGTCGCGGCCGAAGGGTTTCTCGACGATGACGCTCGCGCCGTCGGTGCAGCCGGCATGCGCCAAGCCGTCGAGCACCGTTTCGAACATCGACGGGGGAATGGCGAGGTAGTGCAGCGGGTGTGCAGCGTCGCCGAGTTCGGCGCGCAGCTTGGCGTAGGTCTTTTCGTCGCGGTAGTTGCCGTCGATGTAGCGCAATCGGCTGGACAGGCGCTGCCACGAGGCCTCGTCGACTGGGCCGCTCGCTTCGAGGCTCGCGCGGGCACGGGCGCGGAAATCGTCGATCGACAGCGGGGAACGGGCGACGCCGACAATTGGCATCTCGAGGCGACCGTCGCGTACGAGGGCCGCGAGCGCGGGAAAGATCTTCTTGTGGGCGAGATCGCCGGTGGCGCCGAAGAAGACGAAGGCGTCGGCGCGGAAGGAGGGCATGAGGGCGCTCCTGGGCCAAGTGACGCGTTTCAGTCTACGGACGCGAGTCGAGAGGCCTCGGCAGATGCGATCCCGGCAGTGGGGTCGCATCGGTGAATGAACGGGCAGTTGACCTGTTCTGGTGGATAACTACTACACATGCTTCGGCGATGCACTCAGTGTTGCAAATGTTGTTCCGACGGTATTCCCTCCGCTATATGATCTGAACCACAACAGACGGGGAAGATCCTATGGGGCTTTCGTCGGGCCGGCAGACCGAATTGATACTGCCGTCGAACCGCTCGTTCGGTTTCCTTTTTTCCGTCGTGTTCGCCGTGGTGGCGCTCTGGCCGCTCCTGTTCGGCGAGGCGATTCGCGCGTGGGCAGGCGTCGCTGCGGCGGTCGTTGCATTCGTCACGATGCTGATCCCGAACGTACTGACTCCAGTAAACCGGGCGTGGATGCGCTTCGGCGTTCTTCTGCATCGAATCGTGAGCCCCGTAGTACTGGCGTTCATGTTCTTCGTCGTGCTCACTCCCTTTGGTTTCGTCATGCGAGCACTTGGACGGAGGCCGCTCGAATTGTCGCGCGACGCGTCGGTCGATACCTATTGGGTGCGACGTGAACCTCCCGGCCCGGAGCCGGAGTCCATTCGCAATCAGTTCTAGGAGGCGCTCCATGATCGAACTGACGAAGGAACTATTTGCCTACATGGCGACGCGCAAGAAATTCTGGCTCTTGCCGATCCTGGTCGTGATGCTGCTACTCGGTGGCCTGCTCGTTCTCGCCCAGGGTTCGGCGCTCGCGCCGTTCATCTATACGCTGTTCTGAACCATGTACGTTCTTGGCCTCTCTGCCTATTACCACGACAGTGCCGCCGCGCTGGTGCACGACGGACGGATCGTCGCCGCTGCCCAGGAGGAACGCTTCACACGGAGAAAGCACGATGCAGGCTTTCCGGTGAACGCAGTCTCAGCGTGTTTGCGTCAGGCGAACATCGGGCTTTCGCAGGTGGATCTCGTCGCTTTCTACGACAAGCCGTTTCTCAAGTTCGAACGTCTGCTCGAAACGTACCTATCGTTCGCGCCGTCCGGATTCGCCTCTTTTCGCAAGGCGATGCCGGTGTGGCTGCGCGAGAAATTCTTCCTCAAGGATCTTCTCTGCCGTGAACTGCGCGCGCTTGACAAGGGGTTCCACGCACGCGAAAAGCTTCGCTTCTCCGAGCATCACCTGAGTCACGCTGCAAGCGCCTATTACCCGTCGCCTTTCGAGGAAGCGGCGGTCCTGACGATGGATGGCGTCGGAGAATGGGCGACGACGTCGATCGCTCTTGGTCGCGGCACCGATCTGCGCCTTCACCGCGAGATCCATTTTCCTCATTCGATCGGGCTGCTCTATTCGGCTTTCACCTATTACACCGGCTTCAAGGTCAATTCGGGCGAATACAAGGTGATGGGTCTTGCCCCGTACGGAGAGCCGAAATACGCGAAGACGATTCTCGACAACGTCATCGACGTGAAGCCCGACGGCAGTTTTCGGCTCGACATGCAGTACTTCGACTATTGCACTGGGCTGCGAATGACGAACGAGCGTTTTCATGCGCTGTTCGGTGGGCCTGCCCGGCAACCGGAAAAGGAACCCTTGACGCAGCGTCACATGGATCTGGCGGCGTCCATCCAGGCTGTCACGGAGGAAGTCGTTCTCCGTCTCGTCCGGTCGATCGCGTCCGAAGGTTCGAGCCGGAATCTTTGCCTGGCGGGCGGCGTCGCCTTGAACTGCGTTGCCAACGGCAAGGTGTTGCGCGACGGTCATTTTTCCCGGGTATGGATTCAACCAGCTGCCGGCGACGCAGGCGGAGCGCTGGGCGCGGCGCTGATCACATGTCACATGGGCGAGCGGCAGGAGCGTCGCGTCGGCGTCGGCGACGCGATGCAGGGCGGATACCTCGGGCCTTCGTTCGGGCAGGCGGAGATCGAGTCACGGCTGCGCAACGCGGGAGCCCGTTTCACGGTGCTTCAGAGTGACGCCCTGATCGACGAATGCGCCCGACTCCTCGCTGATGGTCAGGCGCTCGGCTGGTTCCAGGGGCGGATGGAATTCGGCCCGCGCGCGCTCGGAGGGCGATCGATCCTCGGCGACAGCCGTTCGCCGACGATGCAGAAGACGCTGAACCTGAAGGTGAAATATCGGGAGTCTTTCCGGCCTTTTGCGCCTTCGATTCTGCGCGAAGACGTTGCCGAATGGTTCGAACTCGACGAAGACAGCCCTTACATGCTGATCGTCGCGGATGTGATCGAGGGTCGCAGACGCGCGATGACGACGCAGGAACAGAGCCTGTTTGGAATCGACAAGCTGAACGTTCCGCGCTCGTCGATTCCTGCGGTGACGCACGTGGATTATTCAGCGCGGATCCAGACCGTCCATCGCGAGACCAATCCGCGGTATCACGCGTTGCTCTCCGCGTTCAAGGCGCTCACCGGTTGCCCGGTTCTCGTCAATACCAGTTTCAACGTGCGTGGCGAGCCGATCGTCTGCACGCCTGAGGATGCTTTCCGCTGCTTCATGGGAACCGGGATTGAAGCGCTGGCAATTGGCAATTGCCTGCTGAGAAAAGGCGACCAGGATTCCTCGCTCGCCCGCGACTACGTCGCCCAGTTCGAGCTCGACTGAAGCATGTCTGCCCCTGAACGCCTGTCCGCGCGCGCAAAAAGGGTTCTTGCGGCCGCGTTGGTGATCGTGGCGATCGTGATACTCATGGGCGGCGCGGAGATCGCGGTTCGTGTCCGGCAGGCGTGGAAGCACGGAACGTCGCTGACGCTCGATCAGATGTACGCGATCGACCCGGTGACGAAGTTACGGATACCCAAAGCCGGGGGAGACTTCGGTCGCATCCGGATCGACTCGCGCGGATTCAGAAACCCGGAACTCGTTGATCCGGAGCCTGCGGGAACCGTGCGCGTGGCATTCCTCGGCGCCTCGACCACGTTCTGCGCCGAGGTCAGTTCGAACGAAGCGACCTGGCCTCATCTGGTGACCGAGGCATTGCGTCGCCGATTCCCGGATACCCGGATCGATTACGTCAACGCAGGTGTTCCCGGCTACACGGTGGAGAGTTCGTTGGTCAATCTGAAGCAGAGAGTGGCGCCGCTCCGCCCCGACGTCATTGTCATCTACCATGCGACGAACGATTTGTCGGGGGAGATCCGAGCCTTGGCAGGCAGCCGTGGGGTTGACATCGCGCCGCCTGAGGCTTCCTGGATCGCGCGCCGATCGCTCTTGTGGCTGCTCGTATCGAAGAACCTCACGGTACTTGCCGCTCAGCGGCGTGCTCAGTCGAGCGATGCGAGATACATCCCCATCGATCAGGGTCATCTCGGTAGCGCTTTCAAGAACCGACTCGGGAGCCTGGTTGAAGCCGCGAAAGGCACCGGCGCCGAGGTCGCCGTCGTCACCTTCACGACGCAAATGCGGCGAGATCAGGAACAGGAAGCCCGAAATCGCGCCATGCAAAGCGCGGTTCTCTACTCTCCTGGCGTCTCCTTCGACGGACTGATCGATAGTTTCGCGCGCTACAACGAGATCATCCGCGAGGTCGCAACTGAGAAGAAAGTGATTCTCGTGGGTGACGAGGACGCGGTACCCGGTGATTCGGATCACTTCGTCGATTCGGTACATTTCACCGATGCTGGGAGTCGAGCGCAAGCCGCGCGCGTCGCGGGGGCGCTGGCGGACCACTCGTCGATCGTCAATCGACTCGATCAGCTCAAAGTGCAGAGCGCCCACTAAAAGCGGACCTCCCCAGATCTGGACGCTGCGACGGAGGTGCGGCGGAAACCGAATCCGCGCAACCGCATGCTGCACGCGCACTTCCCGGAGTCGTCGGTGTTTCGCATCGACCACTATCCCGGCAAGGAGGCGGTGTGCGGTTCCACAGCGGCTCGACGAAGGAATTGGCGAAGCGGAAATAGAGCAGGTTCTGACGAGGTGAAGATGCCTCGAGGGCAGCCGCTCACGGCGTCTGCGACGCGCCGCTTCGCTGCTGCTACCGTGTCGAACTTCTTTACAGTAGCGACA
This sequence comes from Burkholderiaceae bacterium, assembly GCA_021166725.1. Classification (GTDB taxonomy): domain Bacteria; phylum Pseudomonadota; class Gammaproteobacteria; order Burkholderiales; family Burkholderiaceae_E; genus Zeimonas. The sequence continues at coordinate 52,188 of JAJPES010000056.1, forward strand.
GTAAGTCGCGCGAAGCGACGCCAAGAATCTTCTGGAATGAGCCACTTGCGAGAAATGGCATCGATATTGCTGCTCTGGTGGACGCCCCGGTAGCGCGGTGTGTCCACCAGGAAGGGGCCCACGCGAAAAACAGGAGGTCGACATGCGTGTCTGGATCGGAGTGGTGCTTTCGCTGGCGAGCGTCGCGGCATACGCGGGCGTTGTGCCTCCTCCTACGCAGGTTCCCGAACCCGGAACGCTCGGGCTGCTCGCGGCTGCGGCGGCGGCCGGCCTCGCTTTCGGCCGCAAGCGCAGGAAGTAGCAGGCGCGGTTTGCCTCGGGGGAGGCGCTCGTCAGGCCTCTCCCCGAGACATGGCGGCGACGATCGCGTCCGCGGCGCGGATCGCCAACGCCTCGATCGTCAGCGACGGCGACTCGCCGCCGCCCGAGCTCGGAAACACGCTCGCATCGGCAACGTAGAGGTTGCGCCACCGATGTGCGCGCCCCATGGGGTCGACCACCGCATCCTCCTCGCTCGCGCCCATGCGGCAGGTGCCGAACACGTGCGTGGCGCTGAAATGGTCCCAAGTGCCGAATTCCTCTACGAGTTCGCGCGCGCCTGCCGCACGCACGATCTCGCGACACATCGTCGCCATGAAGCGCAGGCGGCGGAGCTCGCCCGGGGGAAGAAGACTGTGGATGCGTGCGACGGGGTCGCCCGCCTCGTCGTGTTCGGCGGGATCGAGGTCAACATACGAGCCTTCGTTCGGTAACGACTCGCCGATCGCGCTCACCGAGAGCAGCCGTCCGAAACGATCGCGCATTGCGCGCTTGTGCGCGCCGCCCCAGCCGGCGATCGCGCGCGTCGCGTAGGCGATCGGACCGACGAAGCCGGCATCGATGACACCGGCGGCGAAGCGACAACCCCCTGCCGTGCCGGCAATCGAGTCGGGCGCGTTGTGCGTCCAGCTCACGATGTCCGACGGCACGCCGCGGAAGCTGCCCAGCGCTTCCGGATGCAGGCCGGTCGAGGACCACGAGAGCGTCTCCATGAAATGGCGCCCGACGAGGCCGCTCTCGTTCGCAAGGCCGTGTGGCGCGTACGCACCCTGCGACAACAGCAGCAGCCGGGGCGTTTCCACCGCTCCGCAGGCGAGCACGAGCACGCGCGTGCGGATGCGCTCGTTGCGGCCTTCGTTCTCGACGACGACCGAGCGAATACGCCCGTCGGCGCCGGGTTCGAGCCGCCGCACGGGCGCATCGGTGCGCAGCGTGCAGCGACCGCTCTCGCGTGCCTTGCGCACGAAAGTGACGTCGACGCTTCCCTTGTCGTTGCGCGGACAGCCGCGCAGACAATTTGCGCAGTGGTTGCAGCCGGGCCTGCCGTCGTAGGGCTGCGACAGGATCGCCTGCGAGTTCGCCTCCCATTGCATGCCGAGTGCTGCGCCGGTCGCTGCGAGGCGCCGACTTGCGTAGCTGATCGGATGTGCCGGCAGCGGATGTTCGCTGCGTCGCCGACGCAGCGAGCGCGTGCCGGGACCGGCGACGCCGACGATGCGTTCGGCGATCTCGTAATACGGCTCGAGCGCATCGTAGCCGAAGGGCCAGTCGGCCGCCACGCCGAAACGCGTGCGCATGTACATCGACTCCGGATGCAGACGATGCGCATCGCCCTGGAAATGCAGCGTCGAGCCGCCGACGCCACGCACGTGATGATAGCGATCGGCCTTGCGTCGCTCGCCCGGATTCGTCGCGCCGATCACGGCGTTCCAGCTGCGCAGGTCGTTCCACGCCGGATCGAGGGCCTGCATCGGCGCGTAGATGTAGCGTCCCTGGTGGCGTGCCTTGCCGACGGGAAACGGCGCTCGTTCCCAGTCGCTTCGATGCAGTCGGTAGTCGGCAAGCGGATCGAAGACGGGGCCCGCCTCGAGCAGGAGCACTTTCGCCCCTTTCGCGCAGAGTGCCCAGGCAGCGGCGCCGCCGCCCGCGCCGGCGCCGACGATCACCACATCGAAGTCGCGATCGTCGCTCATGCCCTTCCCGCGGCCGGCGGGCTCGCGTAGCCGGGGAAGCCAGCGGGCTGCGGCGGGCCGTCGAAGCCGAGCGAGGGCCAGCTCTCGGTTCGCACGTAATACGCGGTCATCGTCGCGCTGCGCAGCATGCGGAACACGCGTGCAGGTGCACTCGTGCCCTGTGCCGCTTCCATCCGTTCGAGCAGCGCGATCTGTCGAGACTCGTCTAGCGCAAGGAACTCCTTGCCTGCATCGGTACCTGCCTGCGCGTCGAGCCATGCGACGGCCTCGGCCACCCACCGGGAATCCCAGCGCTTCTTCTCGATGTCGGCGAGCAGCTCGCGATCGATGCCGAGCCGAAGCGCGCCCGGCGTTTCGTCGGAAGGAACGAGCAGGTCGACGATGCGCGAGACGACCGCACGCTCGAGGTCGGTGATCGGTACGAGCCGCATGCGCAGGCGCCGGGGCAGCGCGAACAGGCCCGCGCCGGGCAGCACCGCGCCCGACGTCGTGAGCTTCAGCCAGCTTCTGCGGTTGAGCGGCACCGATCGTCCTCGACGGGCCGAGTCTGCCCCGAAACCGCAACGGCTTCCACTCTCGCGACCCCACGGGGCTTCTTCGAGGCTACGAACCGGAAAAGGTTCACATCCTTTCCCTCGGGAGCAACCCTGCGGCTCTGCATCGACGCGAGCTGACGCTACCATTGGCAGGAGCCGGCGCGAGTCGCCGGCGTTCGCCTCAGTCACGTGATCCAGCCGCGCCTGATCGTCTATTCGAGCCTCTTCCCCAGCGCCGCAGCGCCTACCGCCGGTACGTTCATCCGCGAGCGGATGTTCCGCGTGGGCAAGCGCATTCCGATCGTCGTCGTCGCGCCGCAGGCGTGGTCCCCGTTCGATGCGCTCATCCGCTTTTTCCGGCCCGACTTTCGTCCGAGCGCGGTGGGTCACGAGAAGATGGACGGCATCGACGTGTATCGACCACGGTGGCTGTCGTTGCCCGGTATCGGCAAGCGCTTCGACGGATGGCTGATGGCGCTGTGCACGGAGGCGTGCGTGCGCCGTGTTCATCGCCGTTTCGGTGCAACGGCAATCGACGCTCATTTCCTGTACCCCGACGGCTGGGCGGCGACTCGCATCGCGCAGCGGCTCGCACTGCCCGTGACGATCACGATCCGCGGCAGCAAGGACGAATGGTTGATCGGTACCTCGCGCGAAAAGGGACTCCGTCAGGCGATGGCGCGTGCGACGAAGCTTTTCTCTGTCTCGCGCGCGCTCGCGGACAACGTTGCGCACGCCCTCGGCGTTGCGCCCGCGAAGGTGTCGGTGATCGGAAACGGCGTCGACGCCGATCGCTTCACGCCGGTCGATCGCACCGAGGCGCGGCGCAGGCTGGGTCTCGCCGCGGACGCTCCGGTGCTGATCGGCGTCGGAAACCTCGTTCCCAGCAAGGGGTTTCAGCGCGTCATCGCTCTGTTGCCCCGGTTGCGCGAGCGGCACCCGGGGCTCGTCTACCTGATCGTCGGCGGCGGAGCCACGCAGGGCGACCTGCGCGCAACACTGGAAGCGCAGGCCCGCGCGTGCGGCGTCGCGGACGCGGTGCGCTTCTGCGGCCGGCAACTGCCGGACGAGTTGCGTTGGTTCTACGGTGCGGCCGACGTCTTCGTGCTCGCCACCGAATTCGAGGGCTGGGCGAACGTGTTCCTGGAAGCGATGGCCTGCGGCCTGCCGGTCGTGAGCACCCGCGTGGGCGGCAATGCGGAGGTCGTCATGGAGCCAGACACCGGGGAACTGGTCGACTGGTGGGATGAAGACGCATTCGCCGAGGCGATCGAGCGGGCGTTGACGCGCCGCTGGGATCGCGCTGCGATCCTCGCGTATGCGCGCTCACAGGCTTGGGACGAACGCGTCGAGCGGCTCGTTGCCGAGTTCCGCCGATTGACGGCACCCGGCGAGCCCGCCATGCTCGTGGCCACGAGGAGCTGAATCGGGCATGACCGAGAAGATCCTGCATGTTCTCGACCACTCGATTCCGCTGCACAGCGGGTACGCCTTTCGCTCGAGGTCGATCATCCTGGCGCAGCGCGAACTCGGCTGGCAAACCGTGCATCTCACGTCGGCCAAGCATGCGGGGTTCGCGCGCGGCGGCAGCCCGCTATCGCGGGAAACCATCGACGGGCTCGTCTTTCATCGCACCTTTCCCGGCAGGCTCGCGCATTTCCCGGTGCTTCGGCAATGGGATGTCGTGCAAACGCTCGCGCGGCGCATCGTGGCCGTCGCTCGCAGAGAAGGTGTCGACATCCTGCATGCGCACTCGCCATCGCTGAACGGGCTGGCTGCACTGCAGGCCGGACGCGAACTGGATCTTCCGGTGGTCTATGAGGTGCGCGCTCTGTGGGAGGACGCAGCCGTAGACCACGGCACATCGCGTCCGGGCGGCTTGCGATACCGGCTCTCCCGCGCGCTGGAGACGCACGTCGTACGCAAGGTCGACGCCGTCACCTGCATCTGCGACGGTCTTCGCTCGGAAATCCTGGCGCGCGGCGTCGACGCGGAGCGCTTGACGGTAATTCCCAATGCGGTGGACATCGAGCAGTTTCCCCCGATCGGCGAGCGCACCCGGGCACTCGAGTCGGAGTACGACCTCAGTGGAAAACAGGTACTCGGCTTCATGGGGTCCTTCTACGGGTACGAGGGTCTGGATCTGCTGATTGCCGCGTTGCCCGCAATCCTTCGCATACGGCCGAACACGCGGCTGCTGCTGGTCGGCGGCGGGCCGCAGGAAGGCGCGTTGCGCGCCCAGGCCGCAAGGCTCGGCGTGGCGAACCAGGTGATCTTCACCGGACGCGTCCCGCATGGGCGCGTGCCGCTGTATTCGTCGCTCGTCGACGTCTTCGTGTTTCCCCGCAAGCCGATGCGACTCACCGAACTCGTCACGCCGCTCAAGCCGCTCGAAGCGATGGCACAGCGCCGTCTGGTACTCGCCTCCGACGTCGGCGGGCATCGAGAACTGATCGAGCACGGCAAGACCGGCTTGCTGTTTCGGCACAGCAGCGTCGATTCGCTCGCGCAGGCCGCGTCGGATGCGCTCGCGCGTCTCGGCGCTCTGGACGGCGTGCTCGATCGCGCGCGCGCCTTCGTCGAGGGGGAACGGACCTGGCGCTCATCGGTGGAACGCTATCGCGACGTCTATCGGCGAGTGCGCGCCGCGAGGGGCCTCGGCACCGATCCGGGCGCCGGTCCGGAAGCGAGGATGACGCCCGCGAACGACCCGCTGGTAGGCCCGAGCGGTTCGGCCGAGACGTGAGGCCGGGACGTCGCGCAGCGACCGCTCTGCCGCTTGCCCTGGGCTTCGCAGCGCTCGCGCGAACCGGCGCCGCGGCGCCCGCGGGGCGTACTGCGGGCCCGGTGGCGGAGCGCGCACCGGCGAAACGCACGATTCGAGTCGGATCCGGCGGAGATGTGCGCACGATCGCACAGGCTGCGTCGATCGCAGGCGACGGCGACGTCGTCGAGGTCGAGGCAGGAACCTATTCCGGCGACGTAGCCGTCTGGCGCCAGGCTTCGCTTGCGATCCGGGCGGTCGGTGGACGTGTGCGCCTGATTGCAGACGGGGCGAGCGCCGAAGAGAAGGCCATCTGGGTCATCCGCAACGGTGATTTCACGATCGAAGGATTCGAATTCGCAGGTGCGCGGGTTCCGGATGGAAACGGCGCGGGTATCCGCTTCGAACGCGGACGGCTGACCGTTCGCGATTCGCGCTTCCTGGACAACCAGATGGGGTTGCTCACCGGCAACGACGCCGGTTCGCGACTGATCGTGGAGCGCTGCGAGTTCAGCGGTCCGGTCGACGGCGCGCACTGGTATCACAACCTGTACGTCGGATTGATCGACAGCCTCGTCGTGCGCGAGAGCTGGTCACACAGCGCACGCGTCGGACACCTGTTGAAATCGAGGGCGCGGGTGAATCACGTGGTCGACAGTCGGCTCGTCGACGGCGACGGCACCGCGAGCTACGAGCTCGAGTTTCCGAACGGCGGAATCGCTCGCGTGCATGCAAACCTCATCGAGCAGTCGCCGCGTTCGAGCAATCCGGTCATCGTTTCGATCGGCGCCGAGGGGTACCGTTGGCCGGTGAACGAACTCGACATGAGCGACAACACGGTGGTGAACCGACGGCACGGTGCGGCGGTCTTCGTGCGCGCCGCCCTGGGACCGCTGCGCGCAACGCTCACGGGCAATACCTGGGTGGGGCGGGGGCAATTGGAGCTGCCGATCGAATACCGCGAGTCGGGGAATCGAAAGGTCGGCCTTGCCGACCACGCTCGCCGATGACGATCGGCGCGCTTTCGGTTTGCCTCGGCGACGACGCGGCCGCGCAGGCTCGCGCGGTCCGCTCTTTCGAGCAGCAGGGCTTCGTTCCGTCGTTTCGACGGCAATGGAGCGGCGGTTCGGCGCAGCTTTGGCTGAATCGGGAGCGGGGCGGGAAGGCGACGGCGGTTCAGACCGCGTACGGCACGGCGTGTTCCGTGGGCCCGCTGTGGTACCGCGGCGCATTCGGGCAGGCGGCGCTCGAGCGCCTTCTGTTCGATGCGACGGCCGCGGGCGACGGGGCGCAAGGCGTCGACGTACGGATTCCGCGCATCGACGAGACCGCGCTGCGCGGAAACTTCGCGCTCTTCCTCGAGACGTCACGCGGCCGCTGGTTGCTCAACGACCCGCTTGGCTTCGTGCGCATCCATCGAAGCCCCGACGGCAACTTCCACGGAACGAGCTGGCTGGCGACCCTTGCGTATGCCGGTACCACGACGCTGGATGCAGCGGCCGCCGCCGAGTACGTGCTGCTTGGCGCTTCGCATTCCGAGCGAACGCCGTTTGCCGGCGTCACGCGCCTGCCGCTCGGCCACCTCTTCGATCTTCAGGCGAAAGAGGACCGCCCGCGCTTCGCAGACGGACTCGCGCCCGCACCGCACGTTCGGTACGACTCGTTCGATGACGCGCTCGCGTCGATCGGCGCACAACTCGCGATCACCTTCGACGAGATCACGGCCGCCTTCCCCGGGCAAACGAGCGCCGCACTCTCGGGTGGTTTCGACTCGCGCCTGATCGTTGCCTCGTTGCTGGCCAAGGGCGAGCAGCCGCGGCTGTTCGTCTACGGTTCCGACACCAGCGACGACGTGCGCATCGCCCGCGAGATCGCCAATGGCGAGAAGCTGCCATTGCGCTGCTTTGACAAGTCGACGATGAACGAGCCCCTGCCCGAGTGCGAGGTCGAGGATCTCGTGCGCAACGCGCTCTTCTTCGACGGATTGCCGAACGACGGCATCTACGATCGCGGGGCCGACAGGCTTACGCGCCTGGAGCAGAACGCGGACGGCTTTATTGCATTGAACGGCGGCGGCGGCGAAATCTTCCGCAACTTCTTTCACCTGCCCGATCGCACATACCGGCCGATAGACATCGTCCACGCCTTCTATCGCGGCTTCGACCCGATGGCGTTTCGCGACGCAGGCGGGCTTTCCGCCTACGAGCACGGACTGGCAGCATCGATCGCGCGCGCCGCGGGCCTGGCGGCATCCGACGATCCGCTGCGGCAGCGAATGACTCGTGAACAGGTCGAGCTCGTGTACCCGTTCTTTCGCTGCCATCACTGGATGAGCGTGAACAACAGCCTGTCGATCCGCTATGGTCATTTCGCTACGCCGCTCGTCGATCTCCAGCTGGTTCGGCAGGCAGTAGCGCTGCCGTTGGCCTGGAAGAACGCCGGCGCTTTCGAGAGCCGCCTGATCGCCGAACGACACGCGGGTGTCGCCCGGCACGCGTCGAGCTACGGATTTCGCATTGCCGACGGCCCCGATGCGCGCGCGCGCCGCAGCGAGTGGCTGCACGGGCTGCGGCCGGTGACTTTACGGCCGCACATCGCGGCGCTGGGCCGCCGATTGCGGCGCGATCGGGTGTCGCCGGAACGCATTGCGAAGTGGCGCGCCAGGCTGCCCGGCGAATGGCGGCTCGATCCGGTGCTCGACCTCGCTCGTCTCTCGGCCGACGGCGCGTTCGAGCGTGCGCTCTCCGTCGAGATCGTTGCTCGGGAGCTCGCATGACGGGATTCGACCGCATCGCGCGCTTCGAGGACTTCGACGGGCACCGCAGTCCCGTGCTGCGCTGGCGGCCGCGAGGCAGGGTGCGCGCCCAGGCGGTGTTCTTTGCGCCCTGGGGCGACGAGATGAACCAGTCGCGCCGCATGTTCCGGCTCGCTGCCGAGGCGCTGGCAGCGCGCGGCGTCGGTGGCCGGATGTTCGACCTGCTCGGCACCGGCGACAGCAGCGCGGATTTCCGCGAGGCGACGGTTGCGGCGTGGTTGTCCGATTGCCGGCGGATGGTCGACGCGGCGCAGCGGGAAGGCGGGCCGGTAATCCTGGTCGGCTGTCGCCTCGGCGTAGCCCTGGCTGTGCAGGCGAGCGAGATGCTCGTGCATCCCGCCGCCTTGCTGGTCGGGTGGGCGCCTGTCCTGCAGGGAAACCAGCAGCTCGGCGCATTGCTGCGAGTGACAAGGATCGCCCGCATGAACCGGCCGCAGATGCCGGATCCGAAGGCACTGTGGGCGGCAGGCGAACTCGCGTGGCTGGCCGGCTATCCGGTATCCGCGACGCTCGCGGACCAGCTCGCGGCGCTGGATGCGACGAGTGCACCGCGGGCGGAACGCGCCGCATTGTTCGAATTGCGCGGCGCGCAGGACGACGCGCCGTTGCACGCCTCGGAAGGATTGCGTCGCCGCGCGCACGCCTGGGCGGCGCGGGGCGTTCCCACGCAGGCGCTTGCGTTGCCGGGCCCGGCCTTCTGGAACGTCGCCGATCTCGTGGATGTTCCGCGACTGCTCGAGTTGACGGTCGATTGCGTCGAGGAGGCGCTGGAAGGTGTGACTGGTCACGTCCTGCGTTCGGAAGTGAAGCAGCCTGACTGATGCGCATCTGCCGCGGGAGTGGGTCGGTAATGCGGTTTCCTGAGTCAACGCGCGGACGCGATTTCGTGCTGGCTCCGCTCGGTCATCAACTCGAGCGTCAAGCGTTCCGCGGTGGCCAGCCCTGCGGCGAGAATCGTATCGTCGCGAGTGTCAGTACGCGAGAGAACGAACTCGGACGCCTGTTGGCCTTCTCCCCGTCCACGTACGCCCACTCGCACTCGGCGAATCACGTCTGTCGAAAGCGCCTGCAGAATCGACCGCATACCCTTGTGACCTGCGTCGCCTCCGTTGCGTTTGACCCGAGCCCTTCCGAGTGGAAGATCGGCGTCGTCAAGAACCACGATGCAATCACTCGCCTGGTACCCGCATTCCTCTAGATAGGCGCTCAAGCCGTTCCCACTGCAATTCATCGGCTGATCCAGCTTCAACAGAATGGCCGGGGAACCGTCTATAGACAGCCTGGCTTCCAGCCCGTGGCGTCCGGTGGCCCACGAAGCGCCAGTTCGTTCGGCGAGCCGATCGAGCACCAGTTGGCCGACGTTGTGAACCGTGTGCCGATACCGGTCGCCCGGATTTCCGAGCCCGACGACGATCGTGGCCGAGCCTGGCCGCGGCGCGCTGCCGGTTGCGGTCGATGCCGGTGTGCGGGCAGTGGCCGGCGCGGTGGGCCCGGCGAACTCCGAAACCGGTGTCCAGGCGCGGGGGCATTCGTCACAGAACATGATCTTTCGACAGGAGGATTCCCAGCACTGCACTGCCTTGCGCCGATCGAGCAGGATGCGAACCAGGTGATCGGCCTTGTTGGTGCCCTTCAACAGGACAACATCGCCACTGCGCAACTCGCTCCTCAGGAACGCCGCAGCGTCTCTGGTCGACGGATAGAGCCGCAAGGATCCGTCGCTCCGAATGCGGTTCGCGCGTTCCGTGCTGATCGTATGCGGGCCGACGAGCAGAACGAGGTCCGCTACCTCCAGCGCGGCACGAGCGGCTTTCGCGTAGCGACGTGCCGGTTCGTTGGGCGTGTCGGAGATCGTTCCGATTACCGCCACTTTTCTTCGCGCGTGCGCTTCGCGCAGGAAGTCCAGCGGCGCCTGTAGCGACCACTGCGGTGCCTTGAAGTCGTCGCGTACGAAAGTGACGCCGTCTTCGAGCGTTTCAACCTGCATCCTGCCGGGGCTGTTCGTTGCCCCGCCGAGAGCCTCGAGTGCATCGTCGATTCGAACGTCCGCAGCCAACCCGACCCCAAGCGCGCACAGCAGCGAGGTAACGAGTTGCATCCCGTGCAAGCGCGTTATTAACTCGTAGCGCTTGCCTTCGAACTCCACGACCAGCGTCAACGGCGCCGGCCAGGCCGATTGCGCGTCGATCAGGCGAACCGTCGCGCCCTCGTCTCTGCCGACCCATATCGTCGGGCCGGCGCGACTCTCCCCGATCGCGCGCACCTGTGGATCGTCGCGGTTAAGCACGGCAACCCCACCCGGTGGAAGGGCGTCGATCAGCTTGCGCTTCTCCGCCGCGATCGCATCGATGCTTCGAAATGCGGAGAAGTGCTCCAACGCGACTACTGTAAGCACGGCGATACGGGGTCGTACCACTCGGATCGATCGATTCAGATAGTCGGGTTCCGACGCGCTCATCTCGACCACGCAGAACCGATGCTCGCGTCGAGTCGACAGGACCGTCTCCTCGACGCGACTATGCTCGTTTCCCGATCGATCGCTGCACTGGCACTCGCCGAGAGTGGATAGAACCCGTGTCGCGAAGTCCTTCGTCGAGGTCTTGCCGGCACTGCCGGTGATCCCGACGAAGAGCACATTCGACAGATGCTTTCGATGAAGGAACGCGTGAAAGTGCCGCTTGCGATCGTTCAAGGCCCAGTGCAGGCCCCGCCCGAGCCTAGCCGCGGAGGCCCCCAACGCTTGCGCGTATGCGACAGGGTCCACGTCGTTGCCTCCCATTGTCGATTCATCTCCTCCACAGTGTGCAGAGCGGATCGAAAAGATGCGATGATTTTTTGCTGATTCCCTCGATTCGATTCGCACACCTGCTAAGCCTGTCTTGTCCCAGATCGACCCGTCGCCCTCCTTCTTCGATGAAACGTTGCTCACCGTTCCCGGCGCCGGGCGCGAGTTGTTGGGCGTTCTCGCGTGTCCCGCTCGGAATGCGCCGCAGCACGCGACCGGCGTCGTCATCGTCGTCGGCGGACCGCAAACGCGTGTTGGCTCGCATCGCCAGTTCGTCCTTCTCGCCCGCGCACTGGCGGGCGCGGGTTATCCGTGCCTGCGCTTCGACTACACCGGAATGGGCGACAGCTGCGGTCCGAAACCCGACTTCGAAGCCGCCGGAGACGACATCCGGCGCGCCTGCGACGCGCTGCTGGCTGCCGCTCCCGGGTGCCGGCGCATCGTGTTGTGGGGCCTGTGCGATGGCGCGACGGCCGCCGTGTTCCACGCCGTTACCGACGAGCGCGTGACGCGCGTGATCGCGGCGAATCCGTGGGCACGCGGAGACTCGACGCGATCCGCGGCGCTCGTGAAAACGCACTACCGCTCGCGACTGCGCTCCGCGGAGTTCTGGAAGAAGCTGGCCAGCGGCGGCATCGACGTGGTCGCCACGGTGAAAGAGCTGATCGGACACGTCGCGCGTGCGCGAAGCGGGCGGCGCGAAGGCGACGCGGCCAGCAGCGAGCAACCGAACCTGCCGCAGCGCTTCGCAACGGCGCTTCGACAGATCCGGACGCGGGTCCACCTGCAATTGAGCGGCAACGATCTCACGGCGGCCGAGTTCGAAGTGGCGATGAAGACCGCCGGGCTTGCCGATGAGCTGGCGGCATCCGAATTGCGCCTCCCCGAGGCGGATCACACGTTTTCGGACCCGCATGCATGGGCGATGGTGATCGACGACACGCTCGCGGTGCTCCGACAGGAGTAATCCGCTGCGCTGACGCATCCTGTGCGACAACCCTTCGATCAGTCCGGACGAGCCACGAAACGGCGATTGTGCGAAAGCTGACGTAGGGTCTTCCGTCCTGCGGCTACACTCGGCGCCAACTCTCGCCACCCTTCCATGTGCGGCATCTACGGCGTATTCCGATTCGACGCGCAAGCGGTCGATCCCGAGCTCCTGTCTCGGATGGGCGAGGCGATCGCGCATCGCGGTCCGGACGACCAGGGACGCCACGTCGACGGCGCCTGCGGCATCGGGATGCGGCGCCTGTCGGTGATCGACCCGGGGGGCGGGCACCAGCCGATCTCGAGTGCCGGCGGCGGCAACTGGCTCGTCTGCAACGGCGAAATCTACAACTTCCGCGAGTTGCGGGCGGAACTGCAGGCCGAAGGCCGGTGCTTCAAGACCGCGTCCGACGTGGAAGTCGCCCTGCACCTGTACGAGAAGCACGGCGACGCTTTCGTCGACCGCCTGCGCGGAATGTTCGCCTTCGCACTGTGGGATTCGAAGCGCCGCCGTCTGGTCATCGGTCGTGACCGACTCGGCATCAAGCCGCTGTACGTGTATCGCACGCCGCGGATGATCGCTTTCGCCAGCGAGGCGAAGGCGTTGCTGCCGCTGCTCGACCAGGGGGTCGAGATCGATCGAAGCGCGCTCGTCGACTACCTGCATCTGGGCTACGTCGCCGCACCGAAGTCGCTGTTCGCGGGTATCGCCAAGCTGCCGCCGGCCACGATGCTCTCGGTCGAGGATATGCGGGTCGACGAACGGCGCTACTGGCGCCTGCCGCACGCGGTGGACGCATCGCTCTCCGAGGGCGACTGGGTGGAGCGGATCCGCGCTTCGATCGAGAGTTGCGTGCACCGGCAGATGGTCAGCGACGTGCCGATCGGCGCGTTCCTGTCGGGCGGAATCGACTCGAGCGCCGTCGTCGCCTTCATGGCGCGCCACAGCGATCGGCCGATCCGCACCTACTCGATCGGCTTCGAGGGCGGCAAGGCCGAAGCGCTCTACAACGAACTGCCGTACGCGCGCCAGGTGGCGAAGCGCTTCGGCACCGAGCACCGCGAGATCGTCGTGCGTCCCGACGTCGTCGAACTGATGCCGAAGCTCGCCTGGCAGATGGACGAGCCGGTGGCTGACTCGGCTGCGGTCACGACGTATCTCGTCTCGCGGTTTGCCCGCGAGGATGTCAAGGTGATCCTGTCGGGCGTAGGCGGCGACGAGCTCTTCGGCGGCTATCGTCGCTACCTCGGCGTGCACTACCTCGGTCTGCTCGGGCGCGTGCCCTCGCCGCTGGTGCGCGCGGCGACCGGCGTGGCCCGGCGCTTGCCGAGCGACCGGCACGGGCGGTTGAGCAACCTGTCGCGCCTGGCCCGCCAGTTCCTCGAAAGCGCGCAGCTCACCCCCGACGAGCGCTACCGCAGCTACGTGCGCGTGCTCGATCGCGAACGCGTTCGCAGCCTGCTTCGCGCACCGGTCGACGACGGATTCGACGCGCTCGCGGCCGCCTTCGCCGATGCACGGTCGGCTGATCCGGTGAATCGACTGTTCGAGGTCGACGCCGCCACCCAGTTGCCCGACGACCTGCTGATGCTCACCGACCGCATGAGCATGGCGGTGTCGCTCGAATGCCGGGTGCCGCTGCTCGACGAGGAGCTCGTCGAGCTCGCCACGGCAGTTCCCGCGTCGCTGAAGATCAAGGGCGGCCGGCAGAAGCACCTGATGAAGGAGGCGCTGAAGGGAGTGCTGCCGCACGACATCCTGCATCGCGAGAAGCGCGGCTTCGGCACGCCGATGGGCGCCTGGCTCAAGGGAACGCTGGCCGCCTCCCTCGATTCGCTGTTGTCGCCCGCGAGCATCGAGCGGCGCGGCCTGCTCGAGCCGCAGGCAGTGGCGACGCTCGTTGCCGACCATCGAGCCAGCCGCATCGACGGCACCGATGCGCTGCTCGCCTTGATGAACCTCGAACTGTGGTGTCGCGTCTTTCTCGATCGGCGCAGCCACGACGACGTCGCCGACGAATTCCTCGAGACGGCCGCGTGAAGATCCTGTTCGTCTGCCACCGCCTTCCGTTTCCGCCGAAACGAGGCGGCAAGATCCGGCCGTTCAACATCATCCGCCACCTGAGCGAGCGGCACGACGTCACCGTCTGCTCGATCGCGCGATCGCGCGAAGAAGAAGAGGAAGGCAGGGGCCTGTCGGCGCACTGCGCGCGGGTATTCGTGGGGCGCGTATCGAACGGCGTGCAGGCCGCGCGCATGCTCGCCCGGCTGCCCACGCGCGAGCCGTCGTCGATGGGCTGGTTTCATTCGGGGGTGCTGGCCCGGCGAGTGGGTGAACTGCTTCGCAACGAGCGCTTCGACCTGGTCTTCGTTCACTGCTCGTCGGTGGCGCACTACGTAGCGGGCGCGCGCGACACGCCGCGGATACTCGACTTCGGCGACATGGATTCGCAGAAGTGGCTCGAGTATTTCCACTACCGTCGGATGCCGATGAAATACGGCTATTGGCTCGAGGGCCGCAAGCTCGAGGCCGAGGAACGGCGACTGGCGCGTGAGTTCGGGTTCTGCACGGCGACAACGCGCGCCGAATGGGAGACGCTGAACGGCTACGGCACCGGCGCCGACACGGACTGGTTCCCGAACGGGGTCGACGCCGCGCTCTTCACTCCCGATGACGGCGCCGGCGGCTACGACCCCGACCAGGTCTGTTTCGTCGGGCGCATGGACTACTACCCGAACCAGGAGTGCATGGACGATTTCTGCCGCAACGCCTGGCCGTCGGTGCTCGCGAAGCGGCCGTCGATGAAGCTCGCGATCGTGGGCGCCGATCCGTCGCCGGCCGTTCGCAGGCTCGGCGAGTTGCCGAACGTCACTGTCACCGGCTCGGTTCCCGACGTGCGGCCTTACGTCCGGCGATCGGCCGCGATGATCGCCCCGTTGAACATCGCGCGCGGAACGCAGAACAAGATCCTGGAAGGCATGGCGATGGGAGTGCCGGTGGTCACGAGCTCGGTGGCGGCTGGAGGTGTAGATGCGGTGCCGGGCGAGCACCTGTGGGTGGCCGATCGGGCGCAAGACGTGGCCGACGCGCTGGTTGCGCTCGCTTCCGACCCGGCACGCCGCAACGCGCTCGGGCGGGCAGGGCGCGAGCGCGTGCTGTCGCACCACGCGTGGACGAGCTCGATGCAAAGGCTCGACGCGATCATCGAACGACGTCTCGCGCTGTGGGCCCGGGATGCAGGAACGGCTGAAGGAACGAAGCGATGAAGATCAGCATATTCGGACTCGGCTACGTGGGCGCGGTGTCGCTCGCCTGCCTGGCCCGCGACGGCCACCAGGTGATCGGCGTCGACGTCGACGCATCCAAGCTCGCGATGCTGCGCGGCGGCACCACGCCGGTCGTCGAGGAGGGCATGGTCGACCTCGTTCGCGACGTGGTCGCCTCGGGCAGGGTCAGCGTCACCGACGACGTGAGCACGGCGATCCGCGACAGCGAGATCTCGCTGATCTGCGTGGGCACCCCGTCGGCACCCAACGGCAGCCAGGACCAGAGCGCAGTGTTGCGCCTGTCGGCTGACATCGGCCGCGCGCTGGCGCACAAGACCGAGCCGCACGTGCTCGTCTTCCGCTCGACTCTGGCACCCGGCACCGTCGAGAACGTCGTCAAGCCGATCATCGAGCGCGAGTCGGACAAGCCCGAGGGCAAGGGCTTTCACCTGTGCTTCCAGCCCGAGTTCCTGCGCGAAGGCACGTCGATCCGCGACTACGACAGGCCGCCCTTCACCATCGTCGGCGCCGCCGACCCGTACCCGATCGAGAAACTGCGACAACTCTTCGGCCACCTGCCGTGCGAGTTCATCGAGACGACGATCGGCACGGCCGAGATGATGAAGTATTGCTGCAACAACTTCCACGCGCTGAAGATCACCTTCGCGAACGAAACCGCGCGGCTGTGCGAAGCGCTCGGTGTCGATCCGTTCGAGGTTATGCGGCTCGTGTGCCAGGACCGGCAGCTGAACATCTCGCCGGCGTACCTCAAGCCCGGCTTCGCCTTCGGCGGATCGTGCCTGCCGAAAGACCTGCGCGCGACCAACTACCTCGCGCGCACGCACGACGTCGACTTGCCGATGCTGGGCGCGATCCTGGAGTCGAACCGCCGGCACCTGCAACACGCGATCGACAAGGTGCTTGCCACTGGCGCGCGACGCGTCGCCATGGTCGGATTGTCGTTCAAGACGGGCACCGACGACCTGCGCGAGAGCCCGCTGGTGATGCTCGCCGAGGCGCTGATCGGCAAGGGCGTGAAGCTGTCGATCTTCGACCCGGACGTGAGCCTGTCGCGGCTGCTCGGGTCGAACAAGCGATACATCGAGTCGCTCGTGCCGCACATCGGCGAGTTGATCGCCGACGACCTCGCGCAGGCGCTGTCCGGCGCGGAGTTGGTGATCGTGGGCACGACAAGCGCGCCCGTGCTCGATGTGCTGGCTGGCAGCGTGCAGCCGGAGCAGAAGTTGCTCGACCTGGTGAACATGCCGAACGGTCGCTTCGACGGCATGCAGCGTGAGGGCCTCTGCTGGTAGATGCGATGCCCGAATTGACGACGCGAAGCAGCCGCGTGCGAACATGGAGGGCCACCTTCTGGCTCTCCACGCTGCTCGCGCTGCTGCTGGTCGCATCGCTCACGCCGTACCTCACGAGTTCCACCGAACTCGTGAGGATGCGTAACGCCCTGCTGTACGAGGACATGCCGGCCCACACCGACTGGACACCGACGGCGCTGCCGGCCGGCTGGCTCGCCGAGCGCGCGCCGCCGACGCCGATGTTCGCGAGGATCGTTGCCGAGAACCGGCTGGTCGCGCCGGGAGACGATTGGGAAACCGCATTGCGGATCGGCCGACACCTGCTGTCGGGCGTCGTTGCGCACCGCGGCAATGGCGGGGCGGTTCAGTTGGGGCTTTCCGACACCTGGAAGGAGATCATCGGCAAGGGGCGAGGCTACTGCGGCGATTACGTGGACGTCTTCACGGCGCTGGCCAATACGTCGGGAATCTTCTCGCGTTCATGGGCATTTTCCTTTGACGGCTTCGATGGGCACGGTCACATCTTCAACGAGATCTGGGACCGCAAGAGCGCAAGCTGGCGAATGATCGACGTCTTCAACAACTACTACGTGGTCGACGAGAACGAGCGACCGTTATCCGCGCTCGAATTTCGCGAGGTGCTCCTCGTCGGCGCCCCGGTTCGCTGGCGCGCGGTGGAGCCGGTGGCGCGGCCCGGCTACAAGTATCCGGAGAAGGCCGTCGACTACTACCGGCGCGGTGCGCGCGAGTGGTATCTCTGGTGGGGAAACAATGTTTTCGAGTACGACAGCCAACCGGTCGTGTCACTGCTGAGTACGCCGTCGCGCTCGCTGGGACAATTGTCGGCAATCGTCCTTGGTGTCTATCCGCCGATCCGGGTGCTGCAGACGAGCGAGAATGAGGAGCAGCGTGCGGCACTCGAGCGCTTGCGTTTTCATCTGTTCGTGGTAGTCGCGCTTCTCTTGCCCGCACTGCTGGCGATTGCGATCAGCGCGGTGCGGATGGTCGTGCTGAACCGGGGTGCCGAGATTCCGCAGGTGGCTTCGTGAGCATTCGGGACGTACTCGTCACGCTGATCGTCGTCGGCATACTGCCGATGGCCTTGCAGCACCCGTCGATCGGCGTCCTGCTGTGGACGTGGATCAGTGTGATGAATCCGCACAAGCTCGCGTGGGGCTTTGCGATGAACATGCCGTTCGCTGCCGTCGCGGCAGGCGTGACGCTCATCGGTCTGTTCGTCACTCGCGACAAGATTGTCGTGCCGAAGGACCGGGTGGCGATCGTGTTGGTCGCCTTCGTGGCTTTCACGGCGCTGACGACGCTCACCGCGATCGACCGAGCCGATTCGCTGACTCAGCTCAACAAGGTCTTCAAGATCCAGCTGATGACCCTGGTTGCGATGGCGGTCTTGAACGACCGTCGACATCTCCAGGCGTTCGTCTGGATCAACGTCCTCTCGCTCGGGTTCTACGGAATCAAGGGCGGGTTGTTCACCTTGCGCAGCGGAGGATCCGAGCGCGTCTGGGGTCCTCCTGGAGGATTCATCGAGGGAAACAACGAACTCGCTCTGGCGCTCGTGATGGTGATTCCGCTGATGTACTTTCTTCGGCTGGTGTCGCCGAATCGATGGGTTCGACACGGATTGCTGGGCGCGATGCTTCTCAGCGCGGTATCGGCCCTCGGTACGCATTCGCGCGGGGCGCTTCTCGCGATTCTTGCGATGAGTATCGTCCTTTGGTGGCGATCGCCACGCAAGAGCCTTACTCTGATCCCGATGGTCGCCGTAGGCGCTGCGATCTTCGCATTCATGCCCGAGAACTGGCTCCTGCGGATGGAGACCATCCAGACCTACGACCAGGACGGTTCGGCCATGGGGCGCATCAACGCCTGGTGGACAATGTTCCATCTGGCGAACGACCGTTTGCTGGGAGGCGGATTCTCGGTCTACTCGATTCCCGTCTTTGCCGCTTATTCGCCAGATCCGTCCAAGGTTCGCGCGGCGCACAGCATCTATTTCCAGGTTCTCGGCGAGCACGGCTGGATCGGCTTCGCGTTGTTCGTCTCGATCTGGTTCCTGGGTTGGAGGCTGGCGAACCGGATTCGACGCAGCACCAGAGGCGAGACTGGCGATCTCCAGTCTCTGGGCTTGCTGGCGGCGATGTGCCAGGTGTCGCTCGTCGGCTATGCGGTCGGCGGCGCCTTTCTCAGCCTCGCGTACTTCGATCTGCCGTACAACATTCTTGTCATGCTCGTGGTGGCCAACCGCCTCCTCGCCGCTTCGAGCCCGGATACGGTGACGTCCCGTCAGGCGCCGCTGGGGAACTTCGGCGCACGGACGGCCAGGATTTCGGGCGCCCCGCTGCCGGGCAGAGGATCGGCCGTCACGCGGCAGCGTTCAATAACCAGCGGGAGTTGAAATGCTGCGCCGTCGCTTCATTCAGGTGATTCCTGCGGCCTGGGTTGCCGTCCGTACCCGCATAGCGAGCCTGGCGGCCGTGGCGGTCGCGACCAGAGGAGGCCAGGCGCTGGCCCAGGCGCGCGGGAACAGTGCTTCCGCCAACGGCACCAACGCCGCGGCCGAGGCCGACTGGCTCAAGCGTTCCACTGGGCCCGGAGTGCTCTGGGCGCACGATTTTCGTCACGACGAGGAGTTCCGCAACTTCCATCGCGCCGCGCCCACTCCCTACGAGAAGACGCGAACGGCGCCGCCGCCGATGCCGTACCACGCGTCCCTCGTCGCAACGCCCTTTGGCGCGAGCAGGGCGATCAAGTCCGCAGCGCGTGGAACACATCTCGTCCGCGACGTTCCTGCGGCAAAAGAAGGTGCAGTGCAAATCTGGCATGTCGCCGACATCACGGCGATCGAGGAGCCCTGGGACGGTGAATATCGGCTGCTCGTCGCTGCGAAGGAGCACGTCTGGGTGCAATCGCGGAATGTTGCCGACAGTTCGATCACGGTCCGGCGCACTTTGTCGCGTGCGTACAAGGCGCTGCAGACGACGATCGGCAGCGGGCCGCAAGGGCGCTGGATTCGTCCGACAGCATGCTTCCCTGCAGGGGAGAACGGGAAACCGGTCCCCGACGAGGGGCTGCGAAACGGTACGGCACGGAAGCAGCGCCGCTGGAACGCGGATGATCCGCACATGCACACGGGATTCCGCGAGGGTTACTTCGGCCACCGCAGTTATTGGGATCCCGCCCACGGTGACGCCCGTTTCAAGGATTGGACACCGAGGACTGGAACACGCAACGAGACGCGTGTCGATGCCTGGGAGGGGGACGAGTTCTACCTGCAGTTTCGCGCGAAGATCAGCGCGAGTCGGTTCGACGAGCGCTCTCCGACGGCGAAGATGATCTACATCCAGAACTGCACGACCAGCGGACAGGCTCAGTTGTTCTGGACCGTAGGACCGAAATCGAAGTTCACCCAAGTTCCCCGTGATTGGGCTCACGGGCCTCACGGAAACATGCTCCTGGCTAGCACTGCGTATGGAGATCGAACCGCCATCTTTGGCGCGACTCTTACGATGCCCCCTGGGGGCGGTGTCACCACCGAAACCAAGCAATGGGCTGACGGACAAGAGGAAACAATCTGGCTTCAGGCGCCGGATTCCTTTCCGAATGCCCGGGTTCGATCCGCGGCGCCGTCCCGGATCGAGGGGTGGCATTTTCCCGCCGAGAAGTGGGTTACCTATCTGCTGCATATCAAGCCGGGGCGCGATTCGGTGATCCAGTACGCGAACGGCAAGCTCGCCAGGCCGGCGGCGGAATTGACCTATTCGGAAAAACCTCTCGAAACGCTCCACCTGGAAGACGTGTCCGGTTTCCCGGACGTAGAGGGCCCGGGGAACTACCCGTATTACGTCCACAGCGCGAAGTCCAGCAACCCCATACTCCACGAGCACATGCGAGTCGTCGCGATCGACCGCACGGCCCAGACGCTCACCGTTGAGCGAAACGCGGCGCGCGACGTCGTCAGCCACGTCAACAAGACCCGGATCGGTTGGGATGCGGGGGCAACCATCGCCTACGGTCCGTACCAGGGATTTCCGGACAAGCCGAAAGACCGGGTCGCCTGGCCATACGGCGTCTCGCGCGACCGGCGGTTGCAGTACGACGAGACGACCGTGGAGATCTTCGTTGCGGTGGAGGGCGAAACGCGATACACGAAGATTCTCGGCTACGACCGGTATCCTTGGCTGTTCGGCGACATGAAAGCCGAGTACCTGAACTACGAATACAACCCGCCGGGACTCAATTCGATCGAGTTGTCGCAATACCTGAACGACTACGTGGGCTCGGGCGCCGTTGCGCCGCCATCGGGCGAACACGACGTTCAGTACACACAGGCAATTCTGTCGCGAAATTTCATTCCCGTACCGCTCGTTTGAGTCCAGGATGAAAACTTGAGCATCAAGCGTGGCGTTGCCATCAGTTTCGGCAGGACGGGTGCCGGATTCCTGATCTCCTTCGCATCGAATGTCGTTCTTGCGCGGCTCCTGCTGCCGTCCGAGATCGGCATTTTCTCCACTGCACTTGCAGTACTGGCCATCCTGCATGCCATCCGGGATTTCGGACTGGGCCGGTATCTGCTGAAGGAGCCGATTCTCACCGACGACAAGATTCGCACGGTTTTCGGCGTTGCGATCCTGATCAGCTGGTCGCTCGGCGGCCTCATCTTTCTCTTTCGCGACCAGGCGGCGGTGTTTTATCGCGAGCCGCAGGTTGCGGAGATACTGGCATGGCTCTCGGTGAATTTCGTTTTCCTTCCGTTCGGGCAGCCGGCACTCGCGCTGATGCGGCGCGAGCGGAGGTACGGCAGGCTCTCGATGATTGCGGTCGCGTCTTCGCTCGCAGGCGCTGTCGTCGCGATCGTGGCGGCCGTGCACGGCAGCGGGCCGCTTGCGCTTGCATTCGGTGCGATGGCGAATACCGGCACAACCGTGGCTCTGTGCCTTGCATCGCGCCCCGATCATCTGTTCATGCTGCCCTCGTTCAAGGAGTGGCGCGGCGTCCTCCAATTCGGAAGCGTCGGGTCGGGCACCACGTTGATCAACCAGTTCGGCGCGCAGGCGCCGGAGTTGCTCCTGGGACGACTGCTCGGCTTCTCGGCGGTCGGACTGTACAGTCGAGCACTCGGCATTTCCGCAATCATCCAGCGGGTCTTCGCACAGGCGGTGGCATGGGTGATGGGAGCCGAGTTCGCTGCCGTCTTTCGATCGGGAAGGGCACCGACCGCCTCGGTGCTGCTGGCGACTGATTACCTGATCGCTGTCGGTTGGCCGGCGCTCGTCTTTCTTGCGTTCAAGGCCGACGCAATCATCCTGTTCCTGTACGGAGAGAATTGGCTACCGGCGGCGCCGTTGGTTCCTGCCTTGTGCGTCTACCAGGCGATTCACCTCGTGACTTCCCAATCGGCGGCGCTGTACGAAGGCAGCGGTGACGTAAGGCTGCAACTGCGAAATGCGCTCATCCTGCAGTTCGTTTCGATCGCGCTGCTCGTCGCCGGAAGCATGCATTCGCTGCTCGCCGTCGCCTGGCTGCGCGCAATGCACGGTGTGGTCGAGTTGATTGTCCAGACAAGCGTATACCGCCGGCACGTCGACATCGGTTTGCGCGTGCTTCTCGTTGCCTGCCGTCGGTCTCTCGTCGTCACCGGGGGAGTCGCCGCTGTGCTGGCCGTGGCGATCATGCTCGAGCCGCATTACGGTGGCGGGGCGCCGGGCGCGCTCGCGATCGAGGCAGCGATCGTCGCCGTTTCCTACGTGGCGTTGCTCTATCTGGTAGGGCATCCACTTGCCGAACAGATGAGGATCGCCGCAAGGACGGCGCTGTTCTCGGGACTCGGCGGGAAGAAGGCGTAGGGCAGCGGCGCGTGACTCGGTACATACACACACGTGTACGTCAGGCGGTTCGGACAGCCGGGAAGGCGCTTCGCAGCCGCTTGTCGCGCCAGCGTTCGAAACCGCATCGACCACGGTTTGCGCACGACGCGCAGTTGAAGCGCGGGGTGGGCGTGGACGCATACGGCTTCGGCGAAGGATCTGTCTTCTTCGCCAACCCTGCGCGCCTTGCCGTATTGGCCGGCGCGCTGCGTGCAGCGAAGTCGCCGTGGGTGGCAAGTGCGCTGGCACACGTGGAGCGCGATCGCACCGTCGGGTTGCCCGTTTACGGCCGGACTGCGGGCGTGCTCGACTCGTCTTTTTCGTGGGGCCGGATCGAGACAGGACCCGGAAACGACGTGTTGTACAGCGTGCGTCCGCATCGCTTTGCGTTCGCGCCCCGCTTCGCGTTGGCGATCCTGTACGAAGCGATTCCTGCCGACATCCTCGCCGGAATCCTGGAGAGTTGGATCGGTTTCGCAAGGAGCGGGGCGAGCGCGCTCCCTTACCTGAGTTCGTTGGTCGTGATACAGCGATCGCTTGCCCTGAGTTGGGCTTTCGCCTTCGTTTCCGCCTCGTCGACTTCGAATTCCCAGGCGGGAATACGACTGCGTGCGGCAATCCTGAGGATCGTTCGCGCCGATATCGATTTTCTTTTTCCCCGGCTGGGTACCGGATATCCCAATAATCATTTGCTGGTCGAGCGTTTCGCTGCCTGGTACCTCGCTGTCGTTTTCCCGCAGCTGGTTCCTTCGGGAACCAGGATAGAGGAACTCGAACGGCAATACGTCGATGAATTGATGCGGCAGACCTACGAAGACGGCGGCGGCTTCGAGCATTCGCTGCACTATCACGAGTTCGCTTGCGAGACGGCTGTCGCCTATCTTCTATTGAGCGCGCGAAGAGGCGCAGCCGTGTCGGGCAGTGTTTCGGAGCGGGTGCGGAGGATGCTGGAGTTGCAGGTGGAACTCGCCGGCCCGCACTGCCTCACCGTGGCCTATGGAAACGCCACGGAGGATCCGCTGTTTCCCCTGGACGCGGAAGAGGCATGCGCGACAGCCGGCCTGCGCGAGTTCTATCGTTCGCTCTTTTGTCCGCGGCTGAGTCCGGCCCCGCGGTCTGCCGCCTCGGTCGAGCGCGCTTTCTGGCTCCTTTCGGGAGACGTCGCGGGAAAGCCGGAAAATCCCGTGGCGTCGACCGGGATTACGTCGTGGCGCGATAGCGGCTTTCACCTTCATTCCGACACGCCGGGTTCGGGCCGCGTCGTTTTTCGTACCGGACCGGGTCCGTCGTCCCGTTCGATGCCGGGGCACGCGCACGCCGATCTGATGAGCGTATATGCGACAAGCGGTGCACAGGCGTTCTTCATCGACGCCGGTACCTGGTCGTATCGGTTTCGTGCGGAAGATCCGACGCACGCGCCCGGGCGCGCCTACTTCGCCGGACCGTCGGCCCACAATACGCTGACGATCGACGGCATCGATCCGCTGGGGGCCTTGCGCGGTGATTTCCGGGATCGTGAACTCGAGGCGCGAGTGCAATGTCGCGGCCTTGCGACGGGAGATGGCCTCGCGTGGGTCGAATACGAGATGTCGGGGCCAGCATCCTACGACGGCTATCGCCGCGGGATCATTCACGTTGTCGGGGAGTGCTGGATTCTCTACGATCGCCTGCCGCGCCCCCTGCCGGACAGCGAGGTGCGGCTGAGGTTCCAGGTGGCGCCCGATGTCCGCGCCCACGTGGGCGCGCACGATTTCGTCGTGCTCGAGGCCGAGAACGAATCGTTGTGGATTGCCAGGGGAACGGGCCTCGGTCGCCCGACCATCGCCCAGGGTGAAACACATCCCCTTGGCGGGTGGTTGGCACCGCGGTACGGGGAGCGGGTGCCGGCGCCGCAACTGACCTATGCGCTGGAGCCGGAGATTTGTACAACGGCTCTCGTGTTCGGTTTCGGTGTCGAGAATGCCTTTCCGGTCGCAGTAGAGGACTTCGGCGGTGGCCTGGCAATCCGGCACCGGCGAGGCATGCGCTCGGAGCTGGTTCTTCTTCGCTCCGCCGGCGGCGCAATTGAGGTCACTTGCGGGGAAATGCGACACGAAGCAGACGTCGTCTGGTTTCGCCACTCTCAAGGGTCGTGCGAACTACGCATTGCCGCGCACGATCGGCCGAATTCCGAACCGGCCGAATGGGCCGGCGCGGGCCGGAATTTGTCCGACATTTCCATAAAGCATGGAGGTAAACAATGGCAGTGGTCCCGTTCCGCGGGGGAGCGATTCGGATGCCGGATGGACGCAGCCGAGCGTCACGCTCGAACAGAATGACTACGCGGATATCCAGCGAGTACGAGGCATGAGCCAGGTAATGGTGTCGGAACCGGCGGTCGCGCGGCAGCGTGACGATATTTCCTGTCCCAGGTGTCTGGGCAGACTGAGCGTCTCGACTTCTTCGTCCGCCTGCGTCGGCTGCGGCGCCGAGTATCGTGTCGACGACTCGATCATCGACCTTCGTACGCACAGGAACGACTACTACTTCAATCCGGTGCCGCGCGACGAGATGCGGCTGTTGACGAGTTCGGGGCACACCCGGCCGTGGTTCCTGACGATCCGCCGCTTTCTCGAATCCGTCCGACAGAACCCGGATTGGCTCGACAACCTGGTTGCCGACGGGCGCTATGCCTGGCAGCTCTTTCTAAAATTGCGACCGGATTCGCGGGTCCTCGATCTCGGGTGCGGGCTCGGTAACCTGACGAAGAACGTCGCGCCCAACGTCGCGCACGTCTATGCGCTCGACCTTACCTATGAGCGGCTGCAATTCGCCCGTCTGCGATTCGACAAGGCGGCGATCAGTGAGCGGGTCACCCTGCTTGCCGGCGGCGATTCGGGGCACCTGCCTTTCCCCGATCAAAGCCTCGACTGTGTCACCCTTTCCGGCGTTCTCGAATGGGTCGCGGACGACGAGAATGTGTGGCGGCACGACGGATCCAGGCTCGCCAAAGGCATTGCGGGCGTGAAGTCGTTCTTCGGGAAATCGAATCCGCGAAGAACGCAACTGCGCTTTCTCGAGGAGATTCGAAGAGTCCTGAAACCGGAGGGCCAACTCTTCATTGCCATCGAGAACCGCCTGAGCTACGCCTACTTCGGAAAGCGTCCGGATCATCATTCCGGTTTGTGGTATGGATCCCTGTTGCCACGGTTCGTCGCGAACGTGTATTCGATTCTGGCCAGGCGACAACCGTATCGCACGTACACATACTCCTTTCGCGGATACGCGAGACTCTTGAAGGAGGCGGGGTTTCCCGTGCAGGAGTTCATAGGGCTGGACCCGGGCTATTCGCATCTCGCCGAGCTCATTCCTCTTCGAACAAGCGGCGGTGTTTGGAAGGCAGAACGGCCCTCAGGTCGCGATAAAATCAGGCGCAACCGGAATTTCGTGCCGGCCTTCGGCATAATCTGTTCACAGAAACAGTCCGATCGCGAGTCGCTGGCTGAACAACTAGCGCGCGAGATCTCACGAACCCTGGAACAAGACGATCGATACTCTGTATTGTCGTCCTTTCATGTTACCGGAAAGCATAAGGGGATAATCAGGGGTTCGTCCGGAAGCGACGCCTTCGTAGTCAAGATGCCTTTTACGGAGGCGATGAGAGCCGGGTGCGAGGCGAATTTTGCGTTTCTCGAGGCAGCGAAGTGGGCGCCACAGTTGTCCCGGCTCACCGCCGAACCCCTGATGAAGGGAGAACTCGATCGACTCTCCTATTATGTAGAGCGGCAACTCAGGGGCAGGCCGCTGCGCGGTGCTCTCACTGCGGCGAACTCGGCGCATTTCTTCGATGCGATATCGACGGTGCTGAAGGCGGTCAACCCGCGACCGGAGAAACGCGAGGTCGTCTCGGTCGGTGGCGAGTTGTTTCGATTGCAGGTATCGCGGCCGCTGGAGGAGGTTCGGCAGACGCTCGAAGGCGCGCCGCTGGCCGACCGGATCCAGCGCTACCTCGAGGCGCATCTGGACGGCCTGCCGATTGTCGTCGGCGTCGCGCATGGAGACTTCAGCGTGAGCAATGTCCTCGTCGAAGGCTCGGAGGTCACCGGGATCGTCGACTGGGACGGAGTCGACCATGGCGGATTGCCCGTCCTGGATGGATTGAGCTACGTCGACAGCGTGAGAAGGCACCTCGACCCCGGGCGAACGGCGGCATCGAATGTCACCCGCCTTGCCGACTGGGCGCAATTGGACGAAAGCGAGCGAGCGTTCCTGACCTCGTGTTACGAGCGATCGGAGGTGCCGGTACGACTGCATGCCGCGCTGGTGTGCCTCTATTGGTTGCGGCACGTCGCGCAACAACTTCCTCACGGGCTCCAGTACGACAGGCCCGCGATCGGACGGCGCATCGAGGACGTTTTCGAGTCACTCATCCAGTGACGCGATGTAGCCGACCCGCCGGGAGCGTCCAGCCATGAGATACATCGCCGCAGCGGCGCTATCCCTCGTCAGCCCGATGATCGTGGCGCAAGAGGCGAGTAACGCCACTTCGGACTTCGCGGCCCGATGCAAAGGCGAAGGGGTGATCCTGTGCCAGGGCTTCGACGATGGCTCTGCGGTGGCCGGGCGCTGGGGTGATTGGATGGGCGTAACGGTCGGGAAGTCGAACAACGCCGAACAGGGATATCCGGAGTATCCGACCATCGACTACGAGATCAAGGCCAGCGGTGCAGGAAGTCTCAGATTGGACGTACCGCCGCACTCGAGCTCGCAGCCGTCCGGAAACTGGTTCACCAATTTCTCGAGCGATCGCACGGTGCGCTTCGGCGAGAACAGCAATTTCTTCGTCCAGTTCCGCCAGCGAATCAGCCGGGACTATCTGGTCGAACCTTCTCACAAGGTCGCGATCATCGCGGAGGGGGATCTGCCGAGCTGCGGCGCGCCCGGAGAGGGCACGCTAACGCGCAAGAGCGGCGGAGGGTGCGGTGAGGCCTGCAGTCCGAACGAAATCGTGCTGCTGGCTGGAGCCCTGGGCTACCCGGTCATGTACAACGCCTGTTCGAGTTCGCCCAGCCATGGGCCATATGACGGATTCGAGGCTGATTCGACGACTTCATTCGGCCATTACGTCGGCCGCCACTACTACCTGCCGAATAACGCGATGCCCGCCCCATATTGCTACAAGCGGGGGAGGCACCCGGACTATGGCAGTCGTGATGGCGAGAACCTCATGCTTCCTCCGACGGGAAATTGCTGGCCAATCGAAGCCGGGAAATGGATCACCTGGCAGATCGAAATCAGGACGGGACCGTACAGGGATCATGAGTGGCATGACAGTCATATAAGGCTCTGGGCGGCATACGAGGACGAACCATCCCGGCTCGTAATCGACTGGGGACCTTATAACCTGACAGCGGCTTCTGGATCGGGTCGCATCACCGATTTCGGCAAGATATGGTTGATGACGTTTCAAACCGGGCGAAGAATCGAAGACAGGTACCCGGCCATGACAACCTGGTACGACGAATTGATCGTTTCCACGCGAATCATCCCCGACCCAGGAACTGGAAAACCGCCGCCGGACCCTGAAGGAGTCCGCGCGGCTTCGAGATCCGAAGAGTGAGGGGCGTATCCGGTAGCCAGCGCACCGGCGTTTCACCGCGTCCCTGCTTCTTTCCGGTTCCTTCGACATTGATGCTTGGATTGCTTGCGACGCGCCGCTACGATCGCGGGTATGTCGCCGCACACGACGGATAGCGCGTCAACGGGCGGCGCGAACAAGGCAATGGGAGGCGGGTGATGACGGATGTGCGATCCAGCGGGTGGTCGGGTGCGAGGGCGCGCCTTCGGCTGGTTGCCATAGCGGCCGCTATTTGTACGGTCGCTGCATGCGGGGGTTCGGGTGGCGACGGCGGCTCGCCTGCGTCGCTGGAGAAGTCGACCAACCAGATCCTTCACAACGATGCTCCATCCGTCGAGCGCAAGGGAACCTTCCACGTCTTCGCGGGCTACCTGTCCGAGAGTCCGACCAGCCTTCGCGCCATGCCAGGCGACGCGGCGAGCGCCCGTTTCGACCTTGGAGCGCCGGAGGCGGGGTTCTATGAACTCTTTGCCTGGTGGCCCCAGACCGGCGGTGAAGGGAGCGCCGCGCGGGTGCGGATCGAGCATGCCGAGGGCGTGCACGCATTTCCGGTTGATCAGAGCTCGTTGGGCGGGCAATGGAACTCTCTCGGGGTGTACCGGCTGGGCCAGGGCCCGAACACGATCACCTTCGAACAGGTGGACGGAAAGCCGATGCTGCTCGACTCGGTCCGTGCGTTCTATCTCGGGCAGCAACGCCCTGAACTGACGCTGGATCCAGACCAACTCGCAATCGCCCAGGTCGATCAGGAGTACG
This sequence comes from Burkholderiaceae bacterium, assembly GCA_021166725.1. Lineage (GTDB taxonomy): Bacteria > Pseudomonadota > Gammaproteobacteria > Burkholderiales > Burkholderiaceae_E > Zeimonas. Next base: position 80,925 of record JAJPES010000056.1, read on the forward strand.
TGGGACAGCTCCTTCCGAGAAACGGCGTTCCTCCGTACATCTTCCGTCTTGCGGATCCCGCATCGTTGCCCCCCGGGCTCGCTCTGGATCCCGCGACGGGCGCCGTGACCGGCCGTCCGGCCTTTGTTGGAAGCTACGACTTCCCGGTGGAAGTCAGTGATGCCTTCGGCCGGCGCACCGCTGCCGATGTCACGATCAAGATCATCGAGGCGTCGGAGCCACCGTCGACGTCCGCGCCCTTCGTGCCCAAGGCCTCGAGCGATCGGTCATCGGCGATCGTCGGGAAGAGTGAAACCACGTCGCTCGCCGCCATCGTGGCGGCGATGCCGGAGGGCAGCTGGAAGCAGGTCAATCGGAACGATTATTCGAGCGTCTGGGTGCCTGGGGAGCTTCGTCCGATGATGGAGAAGACGCTCCCGTCGCCCTCCAGGGTCATCGGCGCGTGGAGTTCATTTGCCTGGGACAGCAACCGCGGAAACCTGCTGCTCTATGGCGGAGGCCACGCGAACTATCGCGGAAACGAGGTGTATCTGTGGCGTGGTTCAACACAGCTCTGGGAGCGGGCGTCGTTGCCGAGCGAATCCCGGCAGGACAGTCTCGGCAACTGGAATGCGATCGACGGTGCAGATAACGCACCGGCATCGGCCCACACCTACGACAACACGATCTTCCTGCCGATTCTCGACCGGATGCTCGTTCTCGGCGGAGCCGCCGACTCCAACGGCGGGCATTATTTACGTGCGAACGATGCAGGGACTGCGAAGCGCATTACCGGTCCCTACCTCTTCGACCCCAATCTCGCACATCCTGATCGCGTCGGCGGCACCACCGGATCCCATGTCCAGCGCACCGGTCCCCACGCGGAAATCGTGGGCGGGAACATGTGGGTCAACCGTGAGAACTGGCTCAATGCTTCCCAGCCCAGGACGAAGGTCTTCACGGACGGCTGCACTGCGTATGCGGAGGAGGGCGGAAAGGACGTCGTCTACATGTACGTGAAGACGTCGGTCCTCTATCGCTACCGGATACAGGAACTAACGAATCGGTCGCTGGACACCTGGGAAGTCGTCGGCCGCTACTGGGGCGGCCCGGGATCGCAGACCGCGTGCGGCTACGATCCGGTCGGCAAGTCCTTCGTTCGTGTGGCAACGAATACGACACCGTTCGTGTTTTGGGACCTGAACAGGGCCGGCGCGAAGAACGACGACATACGACTGGTTCCCGACGACCCGAGCGGCGAATTCGCTGCGTTGTTGGCTTCCAGCGGATTCGAGATGCGCGATTGTGGACTCGATTTCGACCTGAAGCGCGGGAAGTACGCGCTGTGGTGTGGCGGCGGAACGGTCTGGATGCTGGAACCGCCCGCGTCGCTGTCCGCTGCCGGCTGGACAATCCGGAAGACGATGACGCCACAAGGTCCCGTGCCCAATGGCGCGGTCGGCACCGGGATTCTGGGCAAGTGGAAGTACGCGCGCGACCTCGATGCCTTCATCGCGTTGCAGGATTCGGTTGCGGGCAACGTCTGGATCTACAAGCCGGTCGGCTGGCAAGGTTCTGGTGGTGGCGATGAGGGCGGTGGCGACGATGGTGGAGTGCCGGCGAATGTCTCGCCAGGGGTCGCGCTCGTTGCTCCCCATTCCGGAGCCGAGTACCTGGCCGGCGCTCCGATTTCGTTGAGCGCCTCGGCATCCGATTCGGATGGATACGTTGCAGAGGTCGAGTTCTTCGCGAACGGAGCGAGCCTCGGAAGATCGAACGTGTCGCCTTACTCGATCGTCTGGGCCACCGCGCCGGTAGGTACGTACGTCCTTGCGGCGGTTGCGACCGACGATCTCGGAGCCCGAACCACTTCGGCAACTGTCACGATAACGGTACGGGCAACCGCAGGCGACGGCGGCGGTGCGAGTGGCGAGGTCGTGCTGCAAAAAGGGGTGGACGGCTACACGCTCGCGTCCGAAACGTACTTGTCTTCCTGGCATCCGTCGCTGGCGTTTGGTGCGAGCAATCGACTGCAGGACCAAAAGAGTCAGTACACCAGCCTCATCCGCTTCGCGATCTTCCAGTCGGAAGGCGGTCCGGTACCGGACGGAGCGACCATCGAGTCGGCCACGTTGTCGCTGTACAAGTACACCGCGTACGACATGACGTATGCCCTTCATCGCGTGCTGAAGCCCTGGCAGGAGACGACGGCGAACTGGACGCAGACAGGTGCATCCGGTGCATGGGCCGTGGCCGGTGCGAATGGATCGGGTTCGGATTACGACGCCGCGCCAGATGCGACTGGTTCAGTCGGTTTCTCGAGCGGTGAATGGCTCGAGTTCGACCTGACCGACGGTATACAGCGTCTCAGCAACGGAGCGGGCAATTTCGGCTGGAGGCTCATGCCGGTCAGCGGCTATGTTTCGGCCCTCAAGCGCTTCTATACAAGCGAGTACGACACCGATCCGCGCTTCCGGCCAAAGTTGAGCATCCGCTACCGGTAGTCCGGGAGTTTCTGTCAAATGCGTACCGATCGTCTTTCCTCCAGGAAGTCGCTCGAAAGCCCGATTGCAAGAACTGCTGGATCGTGCTTCGTGGCGGTGCTCGCGGTCGGACATCTCTCTGCGGCCACTCCGGCGCAGCCGCCCAACGGAATCGTCGAACCGTACAACGGCAGCGCGTTGGTGGTGGTGCCGAAAGGGGCGGAAACACGCGTCGAATGGCCGGCTTGGCGTCGGTCCATCAAACCGTTCCACTGGCATAACATTCCGGGGACTTCGCTCGCCGAGGCTCTTCCAGAAAATCCCGTCCCCGGGAATCCGGGAACACGGATCGGAGCGTGGAACGGAATGGCCGCGGACCGTATTACTAATCGGCTCTACACGGCAGCGAATGGCGGGCACGCGGATTATTCGGGCAACGAGGTCTGCGAGATCGACCTGTCCAAGGACGAACCCAGGTGGAGGCTCCTGCGCCAGCCGACTGCCGCCGAATATATCGTCAAGTCGCTGAGCGGCGACATCCACGACTATTACCTGGACGGTCGACCGGCGTCGACGCACACATATTACGCACTGCAGTTTCTCGCCAGCCGCAACGCGGTGTTCAAGTTCGCTGCCGGCTCGTTGTGGGGCAGCGGTGGCCAGGCCAACTGGAAAACCGACGCGTTTTCATTGAAGAATGACGATTGGCATCCTGCGGGCACCTGGCCCGACGTCGTTCCGGGGTCGCACAAGAGCGTGACGGCGCGGGCAATCTGTCTCGATCCTTCCACTGACCAGGTTTATGTCGCGGCCCCGAGGGAGCTCCGGCGGTTCGATCCTCGCAGCGGTGAGTACGAGTTGCTGTCGAAGTGGCCGAACAACTCCTATTCGGTCTTTGCGAGGGGATGTGCGGTCGATATCGATCGAAAGACCGTCGTGTTCTTCGGTGACGCCTACCGTAAACCCGACGGCGGCTTGCTCTACGATATTGGCGCAGACGAACTCCGAGAGATTCGCTTCAGCGGTCAGGATGCCGCCGAAATCGTGAAGCCGGACTACAACTTCGCCTGGTACGATGTTCCCAGTCGTCGTTTTCTGTTGAAGACGAGAGATGGCGGCAAGGTGCACGCGATCGACCCCGAGACTTTCGAGGTGAGCATCGTGGAAACGACGGGTGGCGCCAACATACCGGACGCGATCAATGGAGTGCAGACGCGCTGGCAATGGCTGCCTGCCCTGGGTGGGTACGCCTTCTACCCCACGTATCGCTCCGGAATCTGGTTTCTTGCTACAGAGTAACGGCCTCGCGTCGGTCGTCGGACCGTGACGGGCGTTTTCGCTGCGTTGAGTGTTCGAGTGTGCTCTCGAGGATCTCGGCGAAGCGTCCCGTGAGGGTGCGACGCGAGTATCGGGCGACTGCGCTCGAAGATGCGATCGGCAGGCTGCCCTTGCGCAGTGCGTCGAGGAACAGCGGCAGATTCGTCATGATCTGCTCCACCGATTCGAGCTTTGTCACGAGCGGATAGCCCAGCGCGGAGAGCGTCATCCCGGTGTCACCGGTCGGGTCGCTCAAAGGCAGTATCGGCCTCTGCGCCCGCAGATATTCGTACAGTTTTGCAGGTATCTGTTCGTTGCAGTTCGTGCCCTGCATCAGCAGGAGCGCATCGGCCTGGACCATTTCGCGCAACGCTTCCTCGTAAGGGATACGCGGGCAGATCTCGACGAAGGAACTCACTCCATGCTGCTCCGCGAGCGTTCGCAGGAGCCCCGGATGTATCGGCGCACGAAAGCGCAGCAGGAAGTCGCCCGTCCGGATCGAGCCGCTTCGCGCGAGTCGCCCGAGCGCGGTGAACAGCGCCTCCGGGTCTCGCTCCTGTGGATAGACGATGCCGCTGTGCAGCAGCAGCGGCGTCGGGTTCCGGGGGCGGACGTCGTCGATCACGCGCTCGAAGGCGCCTTCGTCGTAACCATTCTCGAGCAGGAGGAAGTGCTCCGACGGCTTCTCGCGAAAGCGCTCGCGGTAGAGCCTCTGGGCCGACGGTGTCACGAAGACGAGCCGCGCCGCACGCCTGGCGACCAGCGCCTCGATCCGTTCGAAAGAGCGCTTCTGACGCGGCTCGGGCGGATAGCCGTCCTGCGCCATGGGGTCGCGGAAGTCGGCGACCCACGGCAAACCGGTGCTGCCTGCGATTTTCGCCGCGATCAGGTGTGCCGTCGCGACCGGATATGTGCTCCACAGCGCGTCGACCTGGCGTTCGCGTGCCAGGCGCTTTCCGATCGGTACGGCTGCAAGTTGCCAACTGGCCCATCGATCGGGCAGCGCGAGAAAGCGCGGATAGTGTCCACGAACGGCCAGGTGACGTGCCACGTCGACGCATGGAGCACGCACCACTTCGCATTCGAGCGAAGCTTCGACGTCGCGCGGCGCCGTGCGCCTGATCATCGGTGCGCCGATCGTCAGGATAATCGGCTTCCAGCCGAACTCGGGCAGGTACTGCGCGAAACGAAGCGTCCGCTGCAATCCACTGCTGCCCTCGAGCGGAGGAAAGTGAAACGCGATCAGCAGGACGGTGCGCACGGGTGGCGAAAGCTCATCCGCAGTTGGAACTCGCGGCCGCGCCGGCGTCGCGGGAGCGGCCGACTCGCGCTTTCGGACCGGGACCCGCGATCGGCGCCCGCACCGGGATGTAGATCCGCCTGCGCGGGCCGGCGAAACGCAGGAACGGACGGCTCGATGCAAGTACCGTCTTGAACCCGAAAACGTCGAGCAGGATCAGCGAGCCTGTCTGGATGGCTCCCATTCGTTCGTGCGATCGGCGAGAGGCGCGATTCGCGCAATGGATCCAACTGGCCGTGTGTGCGATGCCGCGGTCGCGAAGCACGCGGAATGTCTCGTCCCAAAGGCGTGCAAACGTCCGCCCGAGTCGGTACTGCGGCGCGATTTCGAGATCGTAGTCCCAGCATGTGCGGCCCGCGGGCAGTCCTTCGAAGTCGCAGGCGAACATCCGTTCCTGCAAGCGGCCGAAATGCAGCCACAGGGAGCCGGCGAGACCCTTGTCGGTACGCCCGGCGACGCAGATGCTACCCTGCTCGAAGCGGGAATCGATGGCAGCCTTCGGCCTCTTGAACTCGCTTGCGGAAAGCGCGGCTGCCGAGACGATGCCAACGCGTAGATTCGTCTGCCGCTGGGGCGGCAGCAAGGGCCGGGAAGGAACGGGCTGCAGGTACAAGCACAGCACCCAGAGGCGCACGCGGCCCCGCGACGCCTTCGAGAGGAGCCGATCGAGTTTGTAGCCGCACCAACCGGCGACTCCCATTTCCCGCAGGTTTCGGCGCCATTCCGAGAGCGCAGTTGGGCCGGTGGTTCTCACTTCCAGACGCCAGCACGGACGAGTTGCTCGCGCAGCGCCGGAAACTGCACGCCGCCGGCATAGGCGCGCTTCGCGAACTCGAGCGCCTTTTCGTTCTCGCCGAGACTGACCCAGCCGAGGGCGAGGTTGTATTCGATCTGCGGATTCAGCTCGAGCGTTGCGGCCGCATCGAGCTGCTTGCGCGCGTCGTCCTTGCGGCCGATCCGGATGAGGTAATCGGCATACAGCGCGTGTACCTGCGCGTCGTCCGGCGCGAAGCGTAGCGCTCGATCGAAGTAACATTCGACGGGGTATCTCGCGCCGGGAACCCTGGACACGCCGCCGAGAAGCTGGCTGTACCGCGTCAGCGCGTAGAGCGCGCGCGGATGATTCGGAAAGGCGCGCAGCGTATAGCCGATGTCGCCACCGAGCTTGGCGGTGCTCTCTCCGCCCGACAACGCCTCCACTTTGGGCGTGAAATGGAATTGCTCGACGAGAGGCGCCTTTTCCGGATGCTTTCGATAGTCGTACGGCCCGTATTGTCCGGCGCGGCCATTCAAATCGCCGCAGGTCCCCACCCCGAGAAGCGGCTTCTCCGACAGCGCGTACGCCTGCGGTTGAACTGCAGCTGCGAGGAGCGCAAAAGCGGCAAGGTGGGCGGCGCGTCGTGCAAACATCCTCGTTACCTCAGCCCGCCGCTTCGATCTGCTCCCGCACGAACGATTCCAGCGCTGCAAATGTGGCGAATGCATCGGCGGATACCTCATCGTCGGGGATCGAGATGCCGGTTTCGTCTTCGATGGCCGCCAGGATGCCCACCACCGCCATCGAGTCGAGCTCGGGAATTTGCCCGAGCAATGCCGAGTCGGCTCGGAATGATTCCGGGGGATAGGCAGGCCCCAGCTGTGCGCTGAGGATGCGGGAGATCGTCTGGGAGAGATCCATGGCAGCGTGGGTTGGAACCGGTTGGCAGCAGGCAGTGTAGCAAGCCGCTCGCGGCCGCACTGTGCCAAACCTTACGCGGGTGCGAGTTCGATGACGATAGACTCGCGATCTCGAATCGAGCCGGGAGAATGAATGTCGAACCTCGTGGGAGACCTCGCGTTCGGGGTGCGCGCCGCGCCCGAATCCGCCACTGCGCTGGTCGCCGGCACACGCCGTATCGACTATGACGGTCTGCGTGCGCAGATCGAGGACTTCGCGCTGGCACTCGCGTCGCTCGGGGTATCGGCCGACGCTCGCGTGGGGATCTGGCTCGAAAAGCACGTCGAGACCGTGGTCGCGATCTTCGGCACGGCGCGGGCCGGCCGGGTTTTCGTCCCGGTCAACCCGCTCCTGAAGGCTGCGCAAGCGGCCTACATCGCGCGCGACTGCAACGTCGAGGTACTCATCACCAGCGCTGCCCGGTGGGCGTCGCTGCGATCGCTCACGTCCGAATGCCCCGATCTTCGGCACGTGATCCTGGTCGAAAGCGCTCGGGTCGAGCGCGACGAAGGCGCTGTAGTGCAGCTTTCCTGGGGCGAGATGCTCGCGGGTCGCAGCAATGGGGCAACGCTTCGAAAGCCGATCGACGTCGACATGGCCGCGATCCTCTATACGTCGGGCAGCACCGGCAGGCCGAAGGGCGTCGTCGTCTCGCATCGCAACATCGTCGAGGGCGCACGCAGCGTCTCGGCGTATCTGGAGAACGATCCGTCGGACCGCATCCTGGCTGTGTTGCCGCTGTCGTTCGACTACGGTTTGTCGCAGTTGACGACGTCGTTTCTCGTCGGCGCCACAGTGGTGCTGCACAACTACCTGCTGCCGCAGGACGTCGTGCGGATTCTCGAGCGCGAGCAGATCACCGGGTTGGCCGCGGTTCCGCCGCTGTGGATCCAGTTGGCGACGCTGGAATGGCCGAAGGGCGCCTCTGCGCACCTGCGCTATTTCACCAACTCGGGCGGGGCGATGCCCACCGCCACCCTGGCCGAATTGCGCAAGCGCGCCCCGAAGGCAAAGCCCTTCCTCATGTACGGCCTCACCGAGGCGTTCCGCTCCACCTACCTGCCGCCGACGGAGGTGGACAGGCGGCCGACATCGATGGGGAAGGCGATCCCCAACGCGGAGATCCTCGTCGTGCGCGAGGACGGGAGCGAGTGCGCGCCCGGTGAGCCGGGCGAACTCGTCCATCGGGGGGCGCTCGTTTCGCTCGGATACTGGAACGATCCGGAGAAGACGGCGGAGCGCTTCCGACCGCTTCCGGGCCAGCGCAGGGAACTCGTCCTTACGGAACTTGCGGTGTGGTCCGGCGACACCGTCCGAAAAGACGAGGAAGGGTTTCTCTACTTCGTCGGCAGGCGCGACGAGATGATAAAGACCTCCGGCTACCGGGTGAGTCCCACCGAAATCGAAGAGGTCGTCTACCGCTCGGGTCTTGCCGCCGAGGTCGCCGCCTTCGGCGTCGAACATCCGACCCTGGGGCAGGCGATCGTGTTGGTGGCAAAACCGGCGCACGGCAGGCAGGCCGACTCGAAGGCGCTGCTCGACGCCTGCAAGGGTGATCTGCCCACCTTCATGCTTCCGCAGCTCATCGATTGGGTCGATGCCCCACTACCGCGCAACGCCAATGGCAAGATCGATCGAAAGGCGCTTGCGGCGGAGCGCGCCAACCTGTTCACATCGATTGGCGAACAAGCCTGAGGTCGTCGCGCCGCGGCTCCCTGCCTCCAGAATCTTCCCAGGTGAACGATTTGTCGAAGCAAGTGACCGAAATCGGATTCGCACATCACGTTTCGATGAGAGCGTTTCCCGTCATCGATGGCGAGATCGCGCCGGGTGGCGTGAAGATCACGCGGCTCGCCGAATGCGTAGGGCGTACGCCGTTCTACGTGTACGATCGATCGGCCATTTCGGCGCGTTTGCGTTCGCTGCGCGAAGCGTTGCCGGCGGCGCTGCATCTGCACTACGCCATCAAGGCGAATCCGATGCCTGCGGTCGTGCAGCATCTCGCGGCCCTTACCGACGGACTCGACGTGGCCTCCGCGCAGGAGATGATGGTCGCGCTCGACGCCGGCGTGCGGCCCGATCGAATCAGCTTCGCGGGCCCGGGAAAGACCGATAGCGAGATTCGTCGAGCCGTTGCGGCCGGCATCACGATGACCGCAGAATCGGAGAGCCAGCTTGAGGAGGCCGTGCGAGCAGGCGAGCAGTTGGCGATCGCACCGCGGGTCGCATTGCGTATCAACCCAGCTTTCGAATTGAAGGCGTCGGGGATGAAGATGGGTGGCGGGCCGAAAGCCTTCGGCGTCGACGAAGCGAAGGCGCCCGCGCTGCTCGAACGGATGCGCAGCCTCGGAGTCGATCTCGTCGGCCTGCACATTTTTGGTGGATCGCAGAATCTCAAGGCCGAGGCGATCGTCGAGGCGCAATCCCGAACCTACGAACTGGGTTTGCGTCTTCTCGGACAGTGGGGTCGCCGGGTGCAGTGGTTGAACCTGGGCGGAGGGTTCGGTGTCCCCTATTTTCCCGGCGAGATGCCACTCGATCTCGCCCCGATCGCCGAGAACCTTCGCGGCTTGTGCAGCCGGGCGGAGCGCGACCTCGAGGCGCCGCTCGTGCTGGAGCTGGGGCGCTACCTGGTGGCGGAAGCGGGCCTGTACGTGTGCCGAGTGCTGGAGCGCAAGGATTCGTGCGGCCAGACCTTCCTGGTAACCGACGGAGGACTGCACCATCACCTCGCCGCGTCGGGCAATTTCGGGCAGGTGCTGCGAAAGAACTACCCGGTTGCGGTGGCGAATCGAATGAAGCAGGCGGCCGAAGAGGTGCAGAGTGTGGTGGGGCCGTTGTGCACACCGCTGGATGTCCTCGCCGACCGGATGAAGCTTGCGCACGCGGAACCGGGCGACCTGATCGCGGTGTTTCAGTCGGGCGCGTACGGGTTGACGGCCAGCCCGACCGCCTTTCTCAGCCATCCGGTCGCCGCGGAATTGCTTGTCTAGTCTCTCTTGTTCACAGAGCCAGGCCTGCAGCCAATTCAGCCTTGAGGCCGCGTCGGTGGGCGACCTGCAAGACCGACATGTCGTAACCCGAGTTCGCCTCGATCAGCACGACCCTCGTTTCCGTGGGTGCAATATCCCAACCGACGGACTTGAATCGGGGGACGCTGGCTTGGGCTCGAAGTGCCAGTTCCGCGATCGAATCCCACAGCGGTAGCCGACTGCCGGTGATCAAATGACCTGTATCGGGATGCGTCTCTCTGGTGACCATGACCGGCCAGTCTTTTCGAAGCGACCCTCGTGCCGCAGTAAGAATACCGGTTTCTATGTCTACGCCGGCGAGGAGATTCCCGCCGGCGCCGTCCGAAAAATTGTCGCTGATACTCGAGCCGACCGGAATCTTCAGGCATGCAAAAAGGATGCGTGGGCCGTCCTTTGCGGATACGGTGACCACGCGGACGCTGGGCAACGCGCTCGCCGATGCGAACGGTTTCATCGTTTCATGCGGTCGCTCCTGCCGCTGCACGATGAACCCTGAATGGTCGTCCAGTTGGTCCTGCAGATAATGGTAGAGACCTTCGAGAGTCTGTTCTCGTTCGTGCGGGAGGAATTCACAGCGGCCCTCGGCATGAAGTGCGAGGAAAGCTCCTTCTGCATGCGCGCCGTCGATGGGTTTTATAAAGAGCCGCTCTGGCGCCGATCGAAGGATCGCCTTGAACTGCTCGACCGAGTCGGCGTGGGGAACAACGGTGCCAAGGGGGTCAGGCGATCCGCCCACGCGACAGATTATTGCTATGGCAGGAAGACCTTGGCGAAGGCAGTGCTCGAAAAAAAGAACCTTGTTGTATGCCAGTCGATGCATCTCCGGAGGGCTCATTCGTTGCAGGTCGCGCTTGAAGTCATTGTTGTCGAAAACATAATCAAGCCAACGACCTTCGGGAACCGTGGCAAGTTGCAGAACGGAGAAGGGAATCGGGCCAATTCCATACTTCAATCGTGCTCGTGCCGCGCGATACGCGATCGGGACGAGTCGATCGAACCGGCCTTCCGCGCCGTAGTAGACCGCCGAACTGTACTGACGAAAGACTCGCCGGAGGTCGTGTAGTTGCAGGTTCATGAGGCAGGACGATGGATGTTGCGCAGCACGGATGGCGCGTCTGCCGCGTCTTCGCGGAAGCGAAACTGAGATCGCTCATCCAAGCCAAGAGAAGGCTGTTCGAATGCTAGTGCGAACCAAGAGAGTGGTAAAGTTTTTTCGCAATGCCGTCAAAGATCCATTACCGCGGCGACGGACTCTCGAATTCGTTGCTGCCGACATCGAGTCCAACGCAATCGTGTTTCGATACACGGCCAAGGGTTGCGCTTTCGCGGTTCGGATGACGGTTCCTGACCACCTCATGGAGGAGCTGTCGGCACTCCGCGGGCAGTCGTGTCTCGAGCAAGCGCTTCTGGCAATAGGTCTGACATTCGCAGCCCGGTTTTTCAAACTCTCGAACTTCTCGACCGTTCGTGTCGGATTCGGCTCGCTCGACCCCGAGAGTGTCTACTTCTTCGAGGATTTCTTCGTAGGCGGGCTCGGTGAATTCCGGTTTCTTCAAGGTCTCGACCCAAGGCGAAAAGTCTCGGTCGTCTCGGCACCGAAGGCGGCTTTCAACATGGCCGAATTTCCGCTGCACGAGCATGCGCTGATGCTCAACGGCGGTGGCAAGGACACCATCGTCGCTGCGGAAATGCTGCGCCGTGCCGGACAGCCGCTCACCTGGCTGACCGTCGAACCGAACGAGACCAGGAGACGAGTGATTCGTTGCGCGGGTGGTGGCGATTCTGCAATCGAGGTCGACTTTCGAATCGAGGGAGATTTCGAGCAGAACCAGGCCTACGACTGGGGACATACGCCATACGCCGCAATCGTCATGGCAATCGGCGCGTTGTTCGCGTTGCTGACTCGCAGTCGATACGTAATATCCGGCAACGAACTTTCAGCCGATTCCGGGAATGTCGTCTATCGCGGACACTTGGTGAACCACCAGTACAGCAAGTCGTCCGTCCATGAGCTTGGGTTCTGGAAATTCGTCCGGAGAAGAATCCATCCATCCATGGAGGTGCTGAGCGTCTTGCGTCCGTTCCATGACGTGCAGTTGGCGATGCTGTTTTCATCGCTGGACAGGTATTTTGGCACGTTCGTAAGCTGCAATAGCGGTATCGCAGCCGGTCGATGGTGCAAGCAATGTCCGAAATGCGCATTCACTGCGCTTGCGATCGGAGCGTTCACGGGAGTGTCGGGGCTGAGAAGGATATTCGGCGAAGACGTATTGGGCAGCCCCCGGATTCGACGTCGGATTGGCGAACTTGTCGAGGGAAGAATAAAGCCATGGGAGTGCGTGGGGAGCAGGGATGAATGTCTTCTCGCTTTGGCGCTCCTGCTGGAAAAGGAGCCAACACTGGACTTCGACGAGAATCCGACGCGAGCCGATTGGGTCCGTATGACGGCGAACGCGAACCTCGACCTTCTTCGGCACCAGTTGCTCGTGCAGACCTCGGATCGGCATCTGCTCCCGGAGCAACTTCGGGTGCCCTTGGACGAGACCTTGATGGGTTGGGGCTGGCGCGACCTTCGACTATCCCCGTCGACGCTTCGGTGAGGGTTTCCGGGTTCCCGCTGGCAGACCGGGCGCGTAGCCGGATGCGCATCCTCGGCGACGCGCAACCGTGGGCTTCACGGAAGGGCGCGACGTTAACAGGTAGACTGCAGCACGAACATGGTGGTCTCTTCTCTTCTACCGATTTCCTTTGGCGGCAGCTTCCTGTCCGCCGATCCTGCGCGGTTGGCTGCGCAGCTCGACGCGGACATTCGAGGGGAAGTCTTTCGCGATTCCGGCTCGGGCTCGTTCGTCCATGGCCGCATCAGGTTCACGGGTGGCCGAGGCGGCTTCGGTCAGGCTACGGCAGAACACATCTATCGCCGCTGGCGTGAACGGGGCGACGCGGTGCTCCGCGAGATCGCTGGCGAGTACCTGCTCGTTCTCTGGGATGGCGAGCGCGGCAATGCGCTGCTCGCGACTGACCGCTTCTCGAGCTTGCCCCTCTTCTGGGCTCGAAACGGCGCTCGCGTAGGTTTTGCGGCCGCTCCGGAGCAGGCGGCGCGGCACGCCGGACTCTCACTCGAGGCCGATTGGCAGGCACTTCACGCCTACGTCTACTTTCACATGATCCCGGCGCCGATGAGCATCTATCGCGGCGTCCGGCGCCTCGACGTCGGCGAGGCGTTGCGCGTCGAGGCGGGCAGCGCGGAGGTGTTTCGTTACTGGGTGCCCGAGTTCGACGAGGAGCGGCGTTTCGACTTCGCGCTGGAGCGTGAGGCTTTTCTCGCAGCGCTCCGGGACGGTGTCGCGGAGTGCATCGATGGCTTCGATCGGGATCGGCTCGGCTGCTTCCTGTCGGGCGGAACCGACAGCTCGACGATCGCTGGTCTCGCCACGCGTCAGTTCGGTGCGCCGGCACGCACGTTCGCGATCGGCTTCGACGTCGGCGGGTACGATGAAACCCGCTACTCGCGCCTGGCCGCGCGGCACTTCGGCACCGAACACACCGAATACTTCGTGACGGCCGACGACGTGCACGCAGGAGTGGAAGCGGTGGCCACGCGGTACGAGCAGCCGTTCGGGAACTCGTCTGCGCTGCCGACCTACTTCTGCGCGCGACTGGCGCGAGACAACGGCATCGAACGGATGCTCGGCGGCGACGGCGGCGACGAGCTCTACGGCGGCAACGAGCGTTATGCCAAGCAGGCCGTCTTTGCGATGTATGGAAAGGTGCCTTCGATCGCGCGCTCGATCTTCGAGCCCGTGCTTTTCGGGCCTTTCGGCAACATCGAAGCGAAGCTGTTCGCGAAGGCGCGCAGCTACGTCGAACAGGCGAAGGAGCCGCTGCCGGATCGTATCCAGTCGCGCTATAACCTGCTGAACCACCTCGGGGCGTCGAGCGTGTTCACTGACGAGGTCCTAACAGGTATTGCCCTGGACGGCCCGCTACAGCTCGAGCGCGAGGTATGGAACCGCGCGCGCCTGAATGAATCGAACACGGGACCGATGTCGCAGATCAATCGCTTCCTGGCGTGGGACTTCAAGTTCACGCTTGCAGACAGCGACCTGCCCAAGGTGACGAGAATGTGCCAGGCGGCGGGCGTCGAAGCCGCGTTTCCGATGCTCACGCATGCGCTCGTAGAACATTCGCTCCGGCTGCGGCCCGACGAGAAGCTCAAGGGCAGGCGACTGCGACACTTCTTCAAGGAGTCGCTGCGGGGTTTCCTGCCCGATGAGATCATCGCGAAGCAGAAGCACGGCTTCGGCCTGCCGTTCGGCAGCTGGGTGCTGTCGCACGAGCGCTTGCGCCACACGGCCGACGACGCGCTTCGATCGCTGTCGTCGCGAGGCGTCGTTCGCTCCGAGTTCCTGGGTCACTTGCGCGAGCAGCTCTCCTCGGGGCATCCGGGCTACTACGGAACGATGGTCTGGATCCTGATGATCCTCGAACTGTGGCTGCGTGCGTCGCCGCTGGCGGACCTGAAAGCGAGTCGGACGTGATGCTCCGTTCGCTGACCGCGCTCGCCGCGCCCGCGGGCGCGCGATCGAGATTGTCGGTGTTCTATTTCCATCGCGTGCTGGCCGATCCCGATCCGTTGCTTGCGCGCGAGCCCGACGCGCGGTCGTTCGCGAATATCCTCGACTGGATCGCGGCGCAATTCCGCGTGCTCGACCCGCTGGAGGGATGCGAAGCACTCGTCGACGGTCGCTTGCCCGCCCGGCCAGCGGTCATCAGCTTCGACGATGGATATCGCGACAATTACGATGTCGCGCTGCCGTTGCTGCGCGAGCGTCGCTTGCCGGCAGTGTTCTTCGTGGCGACCTCGTTTCTCGACGGTTCGATGATGTTCAACGACCGGGTGATCGAGGCGATACGCGCTGCAAAGACGCCGTCGATCCGGCTTCCGGCGGTGCAACCCGGTGCGGCGCAGGACGAATTGTCGTTGCGCAGCGATGGCGGGCGCCGCGTCGCAATAGGACGTTTTCTCGCTGCCGTGAAGCGACTCCCACCCGCAGAGCGCAACGAGCGCGTGCTCGAACTCGAGCGGCAGTGCGACGCACCGCGTCGGCGCGAAGTGATGATGCGGCCGGCACACGTCAAAGCCTTGCACGATGCCGGCATGCGGATAGGCGGTCACACGAGAACGCATCCCATCCTCTGCGCAACGGGCGACGCCGAGGCCGAGGCCGAGATCGACGGCGGTCTCGACGATCTTGCATCGATCATCGGCGAGCGACCTGTTCTTTTCGCGTACCCGAACGGCAAGCCGGGGCTGGATTACGATGCGCGTCACGTCGCGATGGCGGATCGGGCTGGATGCCGTTTTGCGTTCTCCACGCAGGCCGGGGCCGCGAATCTGACGAGCGCGCCGCTGGAGCTGCCGCGCTTCACACCGTGGGATCGGACGCGTCTGCGGTTTTCGCTGCGTGCGTTGCAGAATGTCTGGGCAAGACGCGCCGAAGGGCAAGCCCGTGTACCCGATTTCTCGAGCGCTGCACAACGTCGTGTCGCCTAGCAGGACGCTGTGCCCGATGCAGTTGCTGCTACCAGTCGGCGCACTGCGCGATCAACTCTTTTCGCGGCCAGATCGCTGCGTACGATTGCGGGAGATACGCCCCGGATTCGGCCAGGCGGCGGCGCGTCGGGGATCGGATGAACGCATCGCCGCTCGTATCCGCTCCGAGATGGAAGAGGCGAGCGCCCGTCTGTCGGGAGAGGGCCGAAATATAGGCGAGTCGCGGGCTCGGACTTGCAAGGGCGGGATCGTATAGCCAGCTGCTGCCGAAGACGGCAAGCGTTCCCGGGTTGGCAACGAGCATCCGAGCGAGTCGCCCGAGTGTGCGGCGCCATCCGGGCTCATCGAATTCGGTCAGGTCGTCGGGATGGACGTGCAACTGAAACACCGGTCGATTCGATTTCAGCGTTACCAGAAGCGAGAGAAAGCGAAGACGCTGCGCGAAGCCACCCTTCGAAACGATACTCCGCGGGTATCCCATGTGGGGCTGGACGATTCTCGCGCCTGCCGGAAACATGATTCCCCGGCACAGCGCCAAGTCTTTCAGATACCGGTCTTCGTAGCGCGAATAGTGCCGATCGATTGGGGTTTCACAGCGCGCCCGGATTCGGTCGAAGGACCTGGCAAATAGTCGGTCGATCTCGTCAGTGGTCCGGTAGAGAGCCGGAAGAGGGCGGGACCGGATCAACTCTGCGAGCACTTCGGCCCGCAGCCGCGTCAGCCCTTCTTCGCCGGAGCCGTCGCGTGCTCGCCGCTCGAGTCCGACCACGTCCGCGGGCAACGTATGGTACGGAGTGCCCGGCACGATGCCCGCCAGCCTGTCGATGTATAGCGCGGCGAGTTGCCGGGGATTCTCACTGCTCATGCGCGAAGCGGCGCGAGACGTGCAGCGCGTCTCCACTCGGCATGCCCGTGATGGCCGCGCCGGTTCGGTCAGGCTCCACGTTGAGTTCGACGATCATCGGGCCCGAGCGCGCGAAGGCGACGTCGATTCCCGCAAAGCGGATGCCGGGAAATGTGCGAACGGCGCGTTCGGCGACGGCGAGCGCGTCCTGCCAGAAGGGCAGGCGGGTGCCCGCAATCTTCACGCCGGTGTCGGGGTGCGTCGCGAACTCCTCCCGACTCGGATACCCGTCGAAGGCGTTCGAGACGATGCCCGTACGGGGATCCACCGGTGCGACCAGGCCGCCCCGGGAACGGTTGTCGACCAAAGAGGCGCCGCGGCCCATCCGCAGGAACGCCAGGGGGAAACGGGCTGGACCCTTCTCGTCGAGCACGACCCACAGGCGAACGGTGTTCACGCTGGCCTGGCTCATCTGCCGCAGCGTTTCGTGCTGGTCCAGATATTCCTCGACGAGCAGGCCTGAACCGCTCGACCGAGAGTCTTCGACGAGGCGCTCGTACAGGGCCAAAGGCTCGATGTCGCGAGCGTCCGAAAGGGAGCGCAGCCGCACGTCGTGTGTTTCTGCATCGATCTCGAAGGCCTGGAAGCCCACGCCGCCTGATCCCTCGGCGAGCTTGACGCAGAATCGCCTGGCGTCGCAATTGCGCAGGAAGTCGAGCCACTCGTCGGCAGAAGTCAGCGGGCCGTTTCGGCTGGTCCGGCCGGCGCGCGGATGGAGGTACGCGAGAAAGCGCGGAGTCGGGATTCCCGTCAGCGTCAGGACCGATTTCTCCGCGAGTTTGTGCTGCGAAATCTTGAAATACGCGCCGTCGTTCAGCGCGTGCACGGCGTTGCGATACGCGCGCGAGCCGAGGTGTGCGGTCTTGTCTCGCCAGGGAATCGATCGGCGCGCCATGCCGGCCATGTAGTAGTACCCGGGACCGTTGCCGCCGCGTGCGAGCAGCAGCATGATCTCGAACCACTGGCGCGCTAGCGGGAGTTCGCCGCTGGCAGCTGCGCGACGCCCATGGGCGACGAAACTGCGCAACCGCTGGGTCAGTTCCATGACGGCTCGTACGTCATCGCATGTCCGTCTCGGGTGACCGGGTGCGTCGGACCAGCGATCCTAGTCGGTCGATCCAACGCTGCAGGCCGCTGACGCCGACGAGGAAAGCCTCGTCGGATGTCAACTGGCCGTCGAGTAGACGCGGTAACGCCAGCGGATCCGACTTCGCGGTCGCGAGATCGAGGTCGCACGTCGTCGCGAGGTCGACTCCGGATGCGCGAAGATGGGCTATCGCCTGCGGCGTGTAGTCGCCGCTCGGCCAGCAGAAGTGGCGAAACGACTCGGGCGGCCGGTCGAGTATCCGGGACAGGCTCGCGCGGTTGCGGGCGATCTCGGTTGACACTGCGTACTCGGAAAAATCGTCGAGGCTGTGTGTGTGGGTGTGCAACGCGATCTCGAAGCCTTTGCGTTGCGCCTCGACGAGATCATTCTCGTTGCAGAGATCGAACGGGCCGTTTCTTGCCAGCAACCCGGTGTCGAGCCCGAGCCGCAAGTACAGGTCGCCGAGCAGGGAGCGGTGCTCATCGACCGAGGCGTGAGCCAGCATCTGCTCGATCACCGCGAATGTCTGCTGGCGCGATTGCGCGTCGCCAAGCGCGGCCGCTTGCGACGCCGCTCGGGCGGGCGCGGGCAGGCCCTCGAGCGATATTCCGTCGGCTCTGCTGTGCTCGAGTGCGTAGCCCAGCGCCACGTCGGCCACCGGCGCACGGGCTTCGATCCGCTCCGTCTGGATGTAGATCGTCGCGGGATATCCGTAGCGCTCGAGGGCCGGCAACATGTGCGAGAAGGTCGTGGCCCAGCCGTCGTCGATCGTGATGACGGCGGCTCTCTGTGGAAGTCTGCGATCGAACAGAGCGCGAATCGCCTCGCGCATGGGGAGAACATTCAGGCCGAGCGACCGGATGAGCGCCAGCCGTGCCTCGAATTTCTCGGCGCTCATGAAGAGTTTGTTCCCGAAGTGCGGCGCGCCGGCAGCCCAGATGCCGTGATAACACAGAATTCGCAGGCTTCTCGCGCTGCCGCTCAGCGCAAGAGTTCCGATGCCGCATCGGTCGATCGCACGATCGAGCAAATCCCGCGCACTCATCGCGGGAACTTGAGATCGAAACAGCCCGTCGCGAGGCCTTCGCGTGGATCGAATGTGCGAAAGAGCTTGCGCAATATAGCTTTCTTCGCGGTTCTCAAAACCAGCGAGTATGCAACAATTTTCCCGCCTGCCAGGCACCCCACCTTCTCATAATCGCCCATTTCCTTGCCACTCCGCGACTTGATATGTAGACAAAGACCCGAACTTTTCCGAGTTGCGGCACGGGGTCTGAGAAGCGGGAAATCCGACGGAGATCCTGTACGAGACGGTATATACCGGTGCCGTGGGAACCCTTGAAGAGAACGACGTCTCCATCCCGGAGTTCTCCAGCGAGGCGTGCAAGTACTTCGTGTTCCCTTGTAGCAATCGATCCACGAAGCCGATCTGGCAATTTTTCTCTGAGTCGCGACATCATCGCGCCTACAAGGTGTACCTTATCTACCCCGCACTCGATCAGCGGTTCCGCTAGTTCCTCGTGAAATGCTGCGCTCTGCTCGCCCAGTTCGAGCATGTCACCCAAGACAGCGATGCGACGCCCGTCGCCGGATGGCTTCGTAGTTGCCAGCGTCGAGAACGATGCCCTCATCGATAGTGGGCTGGCATTGTAAGAGTCATCAATAATGCGTATCGAAGTCCCACATATGTTCAACGTCTCAAGCAATCCGCGGCCTTCCACCGGCGGAGCGGAGAAGCAGTGGGGCAGCAGCGACTCGACCTCCGCACCTGCTGCATAAGCCGCGGCGAGTACGCCGAGGCTGTTAAGTGCCATATGTCGTCCGTGCAGGCCGAGTTTGTAGTCGATTTTTTCGTCAAAAACCTGCGCCGTGACGCGGTTCTCCGCTGAAACGTACGTGAGCAGGCGGAATTCCGATTCCGGATGCTCGCCGTACGTCAGTATTCGCGCCGCAGGACCTTTACTCGCGATTTCACGAGCATACGCGAAATGCGGAATATCCCGGTTGATTACAGCGACGCCTCCGTCGGCGAGATCGCCAAAGAGGCTCGCCTTCCGGGACGTCAGCTCAACCAGGTCGACTTCGGAAACAGCATGGACCGGAGATATGTTCGTAAGAAGAACAACATGTGGCCGGAGTATTTTCGTCGCGTCTTGGCCGAGTGCTTGCAGCGAGGCCTCGACGAT
Organism: Burkholderiaceae bacterium; assembly: GCA_021166725.1. Lineage (GTDB taxonomy): Bacteria > Pseudomonadota > Gammaproteobacteria > Burkholderiales > Burkholderiaceae_E > Zeimonas. The sequence continues at coordinate 100,487 of JAJPES010000056.1, forward strand.
CAAGTAGTCGATGTCCACTAGGTTCGCTGCGGCACAAAGAATGCCGTCTGCGTAGTTCGCTTGACCATTTGTGGTCGTGCGGGCTGCTTTTCCGAGAAGATGTTTGAGCAGATAACACGAGCTAGTTTTTCCTACGCTACCGGTTACGGCGATGATCTTGCTCGACGTTTCGCCACGAAGATAGTTTGCCAGCGCGCGAAGCGCATCGGAAGTCGACTCCACGCGAAGAATGGGCATTTCAAGTCGCGGTTCGGCCGCGCGCGCCCCCAGAAGCAGACCTCCGCTAAGCATGCTTTTGTTTATTGAACCATAGCTCAGGCCATAGCGGGCTCCTGCGTCCTTGGCCAAAATCGTCTGACCGTCTCGGTACTCCTCAGCGCTGTAACAAAGACCTCTGTACCGCCAACCTCTCGGCGGCGCTGGAGCCCAGTTTCCCCGCAGAATTGCGGCAAGTTCATCGGCATTCACGTCTGGGCTTCCAGCGCTTTGCCGTGGTCAAGTTCATGCTGTTGACCGAAAGGCATTGATCTTGTCCTCAACAATCCAGTGCCTGAGCCGTGTCTGTTGCAGGGGTCGTGCGCGCTGTCATGCTGAGAAGTTGCGCTTTTGCGCGAGAGAGGCCATTCTTCAGGAGAGCTTCGTCGGCTGCCTTAAAATCGGACAAAACAAGATCGAGCGCGCGCTGCGCATCGCCCGATCGTCGCACTCCGATGCGCACTCGGCGGAAATCGTCGGTACCTAGCGCGGTAATGATCGATCGGACGCCCTTGTGACCGCCGTCGCCGCCTCCGCGCTTGGCCCTGCAGCTACCGATCGCAAGATCCATGTCGTCGTGGACGATGATGCAATCCTGAATCGCGCGTCCCGTGCGATGCAGAAACCGTCGAATGACCGGTCCAACGGAGTTAATATCAGAAGCGGGTTTGAGAAGCGTTATCGCTTCGCCTGCGAGGTCGACCGTGATGATCATCCCGTCGGGGTCGCTCGCCCAGTTGCTTTCGATCGACGCGAGGGAATCGACAAGACTATAACCTACGTTGTGCGGAGTCCTGCTGTACTTGTCTCCGGGGTTTCCGAGGCCGATCACAATAGATTCGGCCGTTGTAAGAGTTTGACTCATCGTCGAAGAGGCAAGGGGTGCGCTCGGCTCGTAGAGCCGGGCGCAGCGGTCACAGTTGTCTGGCATCCCGCAGCTCGCCCGCCAACACTGAACCGGGTTGCGTCGATCGAACATTAAGCGCGCCAGGTGATCCTGTTTGGCCGTCCCCTTCAAAAGGACGAGATCGCCTGCCCTTAGTTCCGACCGAAGAAATTCGGCGGCTTCCCTAACGCTCGTGAATGCCTTTGATCGGTTGGCGTCTTCAGGTCCGATCCCTGCCCGGAGGGCTTCGAGAGCACTCGTGCCGACGAGTAGAACAAGATCGACCGCCTTTAGTGCTTCACGCGCCGCGTGGCGAAAACGTTGCGTCGGCGACTTCGGCGAATCGGAGATCGACCCGATGACGATGATCTTTCGCGATGCGCGAGCATCACGCATGAAATCGAACGGCGCTTGTAGAGACCATTGCGGAGCCTTCCAGTCGTCCCTGACGAACGTGACTCCATCGATCGTCTCGACCTGCATCCGCGCCTCGGTCCCTTCTGCCTCGGCAAGCGCAACAGCAGCCTCTGCGACCGTCGCGCCGATGGCGAGTCCAATTCCCACGGCCATTGCGACGGGAAGCGCGAGATGTGCGCCGTGCAATCGAGTACGAACCTCCGTCGTTTGCCCTGAGTGGCAAAGTTCGAGTGTGAGCGGTTCGGGCCACATGGACCGGCAACTCAGCAACCGCAAATCCGCGCGCTGATCCTTGCCTACCCAGATAATCCTCCCGTGGTGACGTTCGCCTATCGCGCGGACGAGGGGGTCATCGATGTTCAATATAGCGACTCCGGTGGGCGACAGCGCTGCGACGAGCTTCCTCTTCTCCTCGGCGATCGCTTCGAGCTGCTTGAAGGCGCTGTAGTGTTCGCGTGCGATAAGCGTTACGGCCGAAATATCCGGTCTGATCACTTGAATCGAACGGTCGAGGTATCCGGGTCGCGTTGCCGACGCCTCCACCACGCAATATCGATGAATGCGAGCGGCTGTCGCAACCGTGCGGAAGATATGGTAGTGCTCGTTTGCGGTAATACTGTTCCTGTGACATGGTCCGAAGCGCTCGAGGATCGCAGCAGCGAGGTCCTTCGTCGTAGTCTTTCCAGCGCTTCCCGTTATTCCTATAAAGGTCGTATGCCTCAACCTCCGCCTGTTCAACAGCGCCCCACAGAAGAAAATGACGACACGGGACTTCCATCGAATGTCTTTGAGGGTTTCGTTGAGTCTCGAGGCTATCGCGTTGGACATCTACTTTCACTCATCTAAATGGGCCGCCGCTGGTTCCTAATTCGGCCTCAGGCGTTCACCGTCGATATTCGATTCGGCTGCGATCTCGAATAATCGTTTGATGCGATTTCTAGGTTTGCAAGAAATCGATCGAAAATCAGCAAAGCCCAGATCATCGCGCTTCGATCGCGTTGTCCGCTCAGATGCTCGTCAACGATTCGCACAAGAGCGCGAGCGTCAAACACTTCGGTGCTCGCGAGTCTCTCGCCGAGCAGCACGCGTTTCACCTCGTTGCGCAGTGGCCCCCGAAACCAGTTCGCCAGCGGAACGGCAAACCCCATCTTCGGTCGGTAGAGCACATCCTCGGGTAGCAACGGCTCCATCGCTTTCTTCAGCACCAGTTTTCCTTCGCCGCCGGCAAGCTTGAGCGATGCCGGCAGGCGCGCCGCCCACTCGACCAGTGGATGATCCATCAGCGGCTCCCGCGTCTCGAGCGAGTGCGCCATGCTCGCGCGATCGACCTTCGTGTTGATGTCGCCGGGCAGGTAGGTGTTGTAGTCGAGGTACTGGATCAACGACAGCGCGTCGTCGGTCTGCGCGCGTGTCGCGTGCTCGTGGAAGACTTCGCGTGCGCGGTAGCCGCCCAGGCGCCTGCGGAACTCGGGCGAGAACAGGCGCGCCCGATCGTCGTCGCGCACGATCGACACCGAATGGCAGTAGGCGTCGACGGCGTCACGCGCGAGCGCCTGGAAGGTGGCGCGTGCGCGAAAGATGCGCGGCAGGCGATCGAGTTGCGGATACACGCGACCGAGTGCGCCGAAGAGCGTGTGGCGCACCGATGCCGGAACGCGATCGCGCAGCGCCTGTTCTCGAACGTGGAACTTGTAGCGCCGGTAGCCGCCGAAGGTCTCGTCGCCGCCGTCACCCGACAGGGCGACGGTCACTCGCGTGCGCGCGAGTTCGCAGACGCGGTAGGTGGGAATCGCGGAGCTGTCCGCGTAAGGCTCGTCGTAGAGGTCTGCCAGCTTGTCGATCAGCCCGAAGTCGTCGCTGTGCACGATCCGCGTGAAATGATCGGTCTTGTAGCGAGTCGCGACCTTCTGCGCGAATTCCGATTCGTTGAACGACGCCACGTCGAAGCCGATCGAGCAGGTCTTCACCGGCTGATCGCTGACCCCCGCCATCATCGCGACGACGGCGCTCGAATCGACGCCCCCCGACAGGAACGCCCCCAGCGGCACTTCCGAGATCATCCGAAGCCGTATCGATTCCGCCAGTCGCTCGCGCAGTTCGGCGCATGCGTCGGCGAGCGTGATCCGGCCGTCGGCTTCGAAAGAGACGTCCCAGTAGCGCCGGATCGTCGGTTCGCGCTGCCCGACCCTCCAGGTGAGCACGTGTGCCGGTGCGAGCTTGTGCGCCTGCGAATAGATCGTTCGCGGGTCGGGGACGTAGCCGAACGCGAAGTACTCCTCGATAGCCCGATCGTCCAGTGCGCGGTCGAAGCCCGGGTGCACCGTGATCGTCTTCAACTCTGAGCCGAAGAGCACGGTGCCGTCGGCAAGTTGGGCCCAGTGCAGCGGCTTCACGCCGAGGCGGTCGCGCGCGAGGTAGAGCGTCTTGCGATTCCGATCCCACAGTGCGAAGGCGAACATGCCGCGAAAGCGCTGCACGCAGTCTTCGCCCCATTGCTCCCAGCCGTGCACGATGACTTCGGTGTCGCTGCGCGTGCGGAACACGTGCCCGGCCGCTTCGAGTTCGCCTCGAAGCGCTTCGAAGTTGTAGATCTCGCCGTTCAGCACGACGACCACGGTGCCGTCCTCGTTGAACAGCGGCTGCTGTCCGGTGGCGACGTCGATGATCGAAAGCCGGCGATGACCGAGCCCCACGTGCGCCTCGACGTGGATCGATCCTTCGTCCGGGCCTCGATGATGCTGGATGTCGTTCATCCGGCGCAGAAGTGCCTCGTCGCAGCGCGTCGGCGATCGGGGGTCAAAGATGCCGGTCAGCCCGCACATTTTTCAGTTCGTTCCCGATCGCGCCAGTGCGCCCGCGCGATCCGTAGGGGCTGCAGCCCAGGCCGGCTCCACGACGCGATGGTGCAGCAGCAACCGGGTATACAGGGCCTCGTAGTCGGTGATCATCCGGTCGATGCCGAAGCGCTCGACGGCGCGCGTTCTGGCGCACGCACCGTGCGCCTCGCGCAGCCGTTCGTCTCTCGCATAGCGACCGAGCGCTGCGGCCATCGCGTTCGCGTCGTTCGATGCGACCAGCGTTCCGCTCGTTCCGTCCTCGATCAGTTCGGCGTTGCCTCCGACGGAGGTCGCGACGCAGGGCAGGCCGCTGGCCATTGCTTCGAGCAGGGTGTTGCTGATGCCCTCTGCGAGCGAGGGCAACGCGTAGATGTCGAGGTCGCGCAGGTATACCGCGATATCGTCGCGCATGCCGATCCGTTCGATCCGGTCGCGCAGCGGCGATCGCCCGATTCGTTCGTGCAGAGCGCCGGCGAGTGGGCCGTCGCCGATGATCCGCAGTCGCAGGTGCGTTGCAAGCGCTCGATCGTGGCTCGACGTTTGTGCGTGCAGTTGCTCGAATGCGTCGACGATGAGCAGTGGATTCTTCACGTCCGCCAGGCGGCCGACGTAGCCGACGATGATGGCCCTCGGGCCGCCCTCGGCGGTGGTTGCGTGTCTGCGCTCGCTCTGTTCACCGGCCGTGCGCGGACGGAAGCAGTCGGTGTCGACGCCGTTGCAGATCGAATGCAGCCGGGCGCTGGGCACGCCTACGCGATCGCGCAGATAGGCGAGGGTGGGTGCCGACAGCGCGACCTGGGCGTGCACGAAATGCCGCAGCAGCCGCCGCGTTCGCAGCAGCGAAGCGTTGCTGCCTACGAGGTCGTGCACTTCCCATCCGTGTTCGCCGTGGATGCGCACGGGAACGCCTGCGAGCAGCGCGGCGATCTGCACTTCGAGGGTGCCGACGTTGCGCGTGTGCACGATCGACGGTCGCAGCCTGCGAAGCATGCGCCACAGCGTCGGGAGCGCGCGCGCGAGCGGACCGGGTTGCAGTAGCAGCGGCTCGACGCGAACCTGCGGATTCGTGATGCGCGCTGCGATCCGGCCGGTGTTGGTGAGCGGAACGATCGTGTGCCGGAAGCGACTCGCCGGGAGCCGGTTAACGAGGTTGACCAGGCCGTTCTCCATCCCTCCGGTGTCGAAGCGGTGGATGACGTGAACCAGATGTGCAGCGCCCGCCTTCATCGCGGGGCAGGCGCCTGTACGACGGAGCGGATAGCCGGCTGAAGCGCATCGGCGAGCAGGCGCAGGCGGCGGGCGGCCGCGCGCAGGTGCTCGGCGGAAGTGGCGCCGCCGCCGGTTTCGATCGGGGTGACCAGCACCAGCGCGAGCGACTCGTCCCCACGCCCGGTGAGCAACGACCATGCGGTTGCCGCCTTCGCGCGATAGGGGTTGGCCGTTTGCGTGTCGCCGATGGCGTACCACTGCCAGACGAGCAGCAGGCCGGTGCCTGCACGACGGATCCGGTAGGACGCCACGCTTCCCCACGCAGCACTGCGAGTCGACTTCGAGAGGATCTGCGACTGGAAGTCGTCGGCGCGAACCACGTAGTTGCTGCCGTGGATCATTTCGCTGGTCTCGTGCTGCCGTGCGTAGTGGTACGCGTGCAGTTCCACCGGTGTCCCGTCGATCGTGCGCGCGATGCGAAGCGTTCCCGAGGCGCCGGTGTAGTGCGGCTCGTAGTCGAGTGACTGTGCCGGAGGTAGCCCGTCGATGGCGGCGCGCAGCGGCCCGACGCCATCGAAGGATTCCGACTGATCGAGCAGTTCATTCGACAGCGGCCGCCACAAGGCGACGATGGCGACGGCGGCGAGTACCAGCGCGATGCGCCGATTGTTCGACGATGATCGCGAGAGCCGATCGGGTTCGTCCATCGGTATGGCACCGCGCGTCGCAGGTATCGACGTACTCGCCGCCACCGGTTCGCGCCACAGCGAGCCTGCCCAGAAGAGCAGTGCCATTACCAGCCCGAAGAAAAGCCAGCCGTAGATCAGATGATCGACTCCGGCGGCCAACTTCATGTTCGAGATGTGCCCGAGCATCACGATGCCGTAGGCGCGCACCCAGTTCGCGACGATCGGCACGACGATCGCCAACGCCACGAACGCCAGGCGATAGCGCAAGGTGCGGAACTGCAGGTAGGCGTATAGCACGCCGAGCGCGAGCGAGGCGATGAGATAGCGCAGTCCGCTGCACGCCTCTACGACCGACCATCTCCCGCTGGGCAGCGAGAAATGCAGACCTTCCCGGAATACGGGGACGCCACTCCAGCGCACGGCAGCGACGGTCGCATCGGCCGTGTAGTCCATCATGATCGGCGTGAGGAACTCGCCGACCGGAACCGCGAAAAAGAGGAACGCGAGCGGAAACGCGATGGCGCGGGTGATGGCTGGCCCCACCAGCAGCAGCATCGTTGCAGGAATGATCCCGACGGTGCCGAATTGTTCGAGCGAGGACACTCCGCCCAGTCGGCCGACCAGCCAGATCAGGCCGCAGGCGAAGAGCGCGAACGTGGCCGGCCACCAGGGTCGCTGCGGGAGGGCCTGCCAATCGCTGCGGCGCCGCCAGAGCATCCAGGCTGCGCACGGCAGCGCAGTGAAGCCGTGCGCGAAGGTCTCCGAATGCATCCATACCCGGACCATCGAGGCCCAGACGTCGGGGAAAACGGCGATCGACAGCAGGCAGGCGAACGCAAAGCTCGCCAGCACCGTGCCGGTCACGCTTTCCAGGCCGAAGGGCCGGCCACGCGTCGGCGAGCCGGCGTCGACCGCCTGCATCGGCATTCCCGGAAACTCCGGTTTCATCCGAGCCCCCGCACGATGTACGGCCCGATCGCCCCCACGAGCCACCGCGGAAGCCGTCGCCACGTCGCGATCATCAGGCGGTAGCGTGGGTTGAGCGGGTTGTTCTGCGGAATCGCCTGGCCGCGCAGCAGTCGATACTCATAGACGAGCGGTGTCGGCTCGAAGCCCCAATTCTTCTTGAAATCGAAAGGCCCTGTTCCCCGCTTGCTGCGCCCATAGTCGAACACGCGACAGCCGCGCTCCGCCGCTCGACGCATCAGTTCCCAATACTTGAAGTCGTTCGCGGCGAGCTCGCGCGCCCGCGGCGCGTCGCCGGCGTGCATCGGCAATACTTCGTCGCGAAAGTACAGGCTCAGCACCGCGCTGACTGGTTGGCGCTTCGCGTCACGCACGACGAGCACCTCGGCGCGCTCGCCGAAGGCCTGCAGCAACAGCTCGAAGAAGCGCCTGCCGTGCGCAGGTGTTCCGTGTCGGTGGACGTTGTCGGCGAAAAGCGCGAAGAACGCGTCGAGATCGCCGGTGTCGCTGTGCAGCGCGTTGCGGATGCCCTTGCGCACCATTGCGCGCTGCTTGCGCGGGATCGCCGCCATGTTGGCTTCCGGCTCGGCGGAAATCGGCTTGCGGAACGTGACGTACAGGTCCTGGCGCGGCCAGTCCCGGTGCGATTCGCCCAGGCTGCGGTATTCGATGTGGTCGACGCCGAGTTCGCGGCCGATCGCTTCGGCGCGCGCATCGAGCGCGTCGTGTGTTTCGCGGTCTTCGGCGAGCGGTCCCGCGTAGGGGCAGAAGGGCAGGCTGGCGAGCGAATGCCCGAAGAGCAGCGTCTTGACCTCGACCATCGGCAGCAGGCCGACAAGCTGCGCGCCGCGCCGGGCAACGAGGTAATGAGGCCGATGGCCGAAGGCTTCGCGCAATACCCCTCGCCAGGCCCAGTCGTGATAGATCGTCGCGTCCGGGCGCGCCTCGAGCCAGCGCTGCCACGTCTCGCGGTCGGCGTCGCTCGCGACGGAGACCGTGACTTCGCGTTGTCCCGGTGTCGGCGTGGCATGCGTTGCCTGTCGGGGAGTGGCCCCCGAATGAACGCCGGCCGGCTCCTGCAGCAGGTGCGCATCTTCGCGGTTCATTGCACCGGCTCCCTCCGCACGCCGGCGGATTCGAGCTGCGCCGCGAAGACCTCGTCCACCCGAGCCCAGCGGAAGTCGCGCAGCAACCGATCGAGCCGGCCCGCCATCCGCTCCAGATTCACGTAGTGGCGAAACTTCGACTTCGCTCCCGCCTGCCGCATGCGTGGCTGCTCCGGGTCGATCTCCCACGGGTGGAAGTAGAAGATGCACGGCTCGCCGTCGCGTTCGTTGATGCGTCGGATGCTCCAGCGCGACACCGGGTAGGGCAGCAGCCGGAAATAGCCACCACCGGAAGCCGGCAGGTTGCGCCCGAGCATGCGCAGCGAGCTGGGCGGAATCTCGACGACGCCCGAAGGTGTGCGCCAGGCGAAGCGCGGTGCCTCGGGCATGCCGTAGTGATCGTGCGCGATCGGGTAGACGCTCGAGCTGTACGCGTGTCCGGTCTCGGCGATCACGTCGTGCGCCCACAGGTTCGAGGCGCCGATCGAGAAGCTCGGTGCGCGGTATCCGCGCACGGGAACGCTGCCGATGTCCTCGAGCAGCGATTTCGCGCGTGACAGGTCTTCGCGGAACGCGGCGGGTGTCTGGTCGCTCGCGCGTCGGTGGGCGTAGCCATGGCTTGCCAGTTCGTGGCCGCCGTCGACGAGCTTGCGGATCAGCGCCGGGTAGCGCTCGGCGATCCAGCCGAGCGTGAAGAACGTGGCGCGCGTTTCGTGCCGCTCGAGAAGCTCGAGGATGACGGCGACGTTCCTCTCGACGCGGCAAGGCATCGCATCCCAGCGATCGCGCGCGACGTAGGGTGCGAAGGCTGCCACCTGGAAGTAGTCCTCGACGTCGATCGACATCGCGTTGACGGCGGGTTGCTGCATGCCGCAGTGCCCGCTCACGCCACCGTTCGCTCGCTGTCCGAGGCGCGGCTGCGTAGCATCCGAAGGACCTTCTTCAGCGTGCCGAAGATCATGCCGGTGGTCGATTCCAGCAGTGCGACGCGATCCTCGAGCGCGGCGAGCGACGCTGCGCGTCCGCCGTCGGCGGTATCGGCCTCGTCGGTGTCGGCCAGCCCGGCTTCGGCTACGCTTCCGCCGTTGGTGCGGACCGCGCTGGGCGGCGCCACCGCGCCGACGAGATTGCGTCGCGGGCCCAGTTCCATCTTCAGCTCGGCTGCGACGTCGACGACGTCGCTTTCGGCGAGCGCGTGCTTCTCGCCGAGATAGCCCGCGAGCAACAGTCGATCGACGAGTGTGTTGATCCGGCGCGGAATGCCGTGCGTGAGCGCGAAGATCCGGTCGAAGGCGGGCGCGTCGAAGGAAGGATCTCCCTTCCAGCCGACGTGCGCGAGTCGGTACTCGACGTATTGCTGCGTCTCGGCCCGATCGAGCGGACCGAGGTGGTAGGCGGCGATGATGCGCTGCTTCAGTTGCCGCATCTCCGGCCGCTGCATCAGGTCGCGCAGCTCCGGCTGTCCGAGCAGGAAGCTCTGCAGCGTGGCCTTCGTGCCGAGCTGGAAGTTCGACAGCATGCGCAGCTCCTCGATGGCGCGCGCACCGAGATTCTGCGCCTCGTCGACGATGAGCAGCGCGCGCTTGCCCTGTCCCTGCAACTCGCGCAAATGCGCTTCGAGCCGGATGAGCAGCGTCGACTTGTCGTTCGTGTCGTCGGTGGGAAGCCCGAAGGAGCTGGCGACGATGCGCACGAGGTCTTCGGCCTCGAGTTGCGTGGTGACGATCTGCACCGGCACGACGTTGTTCGCCGGCAGGCGGCGCAGCAACTGCTGCACCAGTGTCGTCTTTCCGGCGCCCACCTCCCCCGTGACCACGATGAACCCTTCGGCCTGGTGCAGCCCGTACTCCAGGTACGCCATCGCGCGCCGATGGCCGCGGCTGCCGAAGAAGAACTCCGGATCCGGGCTCAGCTGGAACGGCTTGCCGGAAAGCCGGTAGAACGACTCGTACATCAGTAGAACCTCATGTCGACGCCGGCGTAGATCGAGTTTTCGTCGTACGAAGCGCTGCGCCCGTGACCGGACTGGACGCGTCGGCGCACGCCGGCGAAGCCCGCCATGTCGCTCGTGATCCACGTGCGGTAGCCGACACGAAACGAGGTGTACTGCGTCTCGAAGAACGCGGTGGGGGACTCGATGCGGCGTCGATCTGCGACGACGTCGATCGCCGATCTGCCGTCGAGCCGATGCGAGTACGACGCGATGAGACCGCGTTCGCGAATCTCGCCGACGAAGATACCGCCGAAAATGGCACTGCCGCGGATTCCGGTGAGTTGCGTGCTCGACTGCAGTTCGGTGGTCGATTCGCGGTTCGAGAAGAAGCCGGTGAAGGTGAGAGAGTTGCGCGCTCCGCGCAACCCCCAGAACGCAGTCAGTTGCCGGGCCATCATCGCCGCGTCGGTGAACATGCCCTGCGTGAGCACGGTTCCCGGCGGCAGCACGATACCGGCCGAGAGCAGGCTCGTGATGACCGGGTTTGCCTGTCCGACGCCGGCGCCGAATCCTGAGGTGAGCGATGCCGGGTTGAACATCAGCAGCGACGCGTCGGCGCTGGTGAGCACCGATCGTGACCAGCGCAGTCCCATCGTCGTGCGCTGTGTCGAGTGCGCGAGGCTGAGGTTGCCGACAGTGCCGTAGTAGCGCTTCGAGACCGATCCGCTGACGCTGGTGCGCTGGAACGGCGTCCAGTCGAAACCGGCGCCGGGACCGTAGCCCTCGGTGTCGCCGTCCTCGTTGCGCAGGCCGTCGATCTGCTCGTAGTCGATCGTTCCGTACACGCGCAGCGTGGGGTAGATGTTGTAGAAGAGCACGCCGCCCGAGTGCTGCCGATCGCGCGTGAAGCCGCTGTTGAATTCACGCCGCTGGATCGAGCCGTACCAGCGCCAGTTCCACTTCGATGCACCCTGGATGCCGTCGACCTGGGCGGACGCCGTCTGGCTGAGCTTCGCTGTCGCGAAGCCGCTGCTTCCGCCGCTGTGCGCGGCCGTATAACGCAACTGGTAGGTGGCGAGCCGCCCCAGTACGTCGCGATACCACGGCGAGATGCTGAAGTGGCGCACGTTCGCGGTGTTGCTGAACGACGACCCGGGATCGGTCGTGATTGGCCCCATCGCCGACGCGCCGATCGTTCCCATGTACCCCGTGAGATCCACGCCGAAGCGGTCGTCGATCAGCGCGAAGCTGCCCCGCGCATTCAGCGCCTGGCGAAAGAAGTTCGTCTCGCCTTCGCTCACGCGCAGGAAGTTGCGGACCTGGTAAAAAAGCCGGTAGTTGGCGCGCGGTGCGTTCGACTGGGCGATGACGTACGGGGAGACCTCGAGAATGATGTCGCTGTCGCCGCCGCCGGAGCTATGCCGGACGTTGTCGGACCACGTGGACGTGGCGCGAACGCCCGCCTGCAGGCTCGGTTTCTCGAGTGGATAGCCGAGGCCGAAGAGCCCTTGAGCGGCAGCGCCCGTCGACAGCGCGAGCGCTGCCGCGCCCAGCAGGGCGCGCGGCGCGGTGCGCGGTGCGTTACGACGAACCCGCCGCGCCGTAGCCGTAGCCGTATCCGTAGCCCTGGTAGTAGCCGTTGCTCTCAATGTTGCGCGCCTTGTTCAGCACGAGACCGACGATCTCGTTCGACTCGATGGTGGACAGCGCCTGCGTGACCGCTTCCTGGGGCGTGCGCCCCGACTCCACGACCATGACGATCTGCCCCATGTACGACGCGAGCACGCGGGCCTCGGTCGTCACGAGCAACGGGGGCGAGTCGAAGATCAGCACGCAATCGGGATATCGCTTGCTAAGCTCGTCGAGCAGACGTCCCATGGCTTCGCTGGCAAGCCATTCGGTGGCGTGCTGGTCGTGGCGTCCGGCCGGCAGCAGTGACAGCGTCTCTACGTTCGTCGGCAGCACCAGTTGCGAGAGATCGGGGCCGCCGTCGATCAGCCAGTCCATCAAGCCGACGTCGGCGTGGATGCCCAACTCGCGGGGAATCGTGGGACGCGCCACGTCGGCGTCGATGAGCAGCACCCCGTGATCGCGCTCGGCGGCGATGCTCATTGCCAGGTTCACCGACGTGAAGCTCTTGCCTTCGCCGGGGAACGCGCTGGTGACCATGATGCGCTTGCCGTTCCTGACCGGCGCCTGTCCGTGACGACCGAAGGCGTTGCCGAGCAGGGGGCGCTTGATGACGCGGAACTCGTGTGCACTCTGCGTGGCCGGGCCGTTGGGCACCACCATGCCGCGTGCGCGCAGTCCCTCGAGGTGGATGCGCACCGGCTCGCGTTCGACCGGCCTCGCCGCGTTCGGCGCGACGGGCGGCGCGGTGCCGCGCATCACTGCCTCGCGTTCGCGCGGTTCGTCGTCGGCCAGCGCAACTTCGTCTGACGCACCAGCGTCGAGCCGATCGGCGAAGGCTTCGATCGAAGTGCGCCGCTCCGCGCCCGGCCCTGCCGTAGGCGCGGGCGGCGAAGAGACGTCCGCAGCGGCTCTTTCCTCGTTCAGACGCGCGACGGCTCGTTCGATCAGGCTCATGGGCGTCCTTATTGCGGTGCGCCTTTCAGCGCGTAATAGGCGATGGTGAGCCCGAACAAGGCAACGTATCCGACGGTGCTCCCGGCGAATGCGAAGGTGGCGAAGCGGGCACGCGCGCGCTCGGCGGCCGTGGAGATGTACGAGACGCCGCCGAGCAGTGGCAGGCCGGTTTCGCGCGCGAGCGAGCGCAGGTCCAGGAAGGTCGGACGCAACTGGTCGCGCAGGAACGCTACCGCAATGCCGCCGCCGAGCGATGCGAACAGCGCGATTCCGAGCAGCGCGGGGCGGTTCGGGCCGACCGGCTTCGGATCGACGCGAGGCGGATCGATCACGCGGAATTCGCCGATTCCGGCCGATGCGTCGAGCTCGCCCGACATCTGCGCGGACTCGCGTCGACTGAGCAGCTTCTCGTAGTTGGCCTTGTTGACGTCGTAGTCGCGATTCAGCTGCTTGTATTCGGCTTCGATGCGCGGCACGGCCTGTGCTAGTTCGCGTGCCTCGGCCAGGCGGTTCTCGAAGTCGGCAGCGCGCGTTCGCAACGAAGCGACGTGCGCCTCGGAATCGGCGAGCGCGATGCGCAGCTCCCGGAAGATCGGGTTGGCGACCGTGCCCCCGTCGGGCGCTGCCGCTGCCGCTTGCGCGGCTTTCTTGCGCGCCGCATCGCGCTGTGCCTCGAGCTCCTTCAGCACGCGTTCGGTCGCGACGACGTCGGGGTGCGCGCCGGTAAAGCGAAGCTTGAGCTCGTCCAGTCGTTGGCGCTGCGCTTCGATGCGCCCATCGAACTCGGTGGGTTGGGACGAGACCGCGCTCGCCACCGGGATCTCGGGTGGTCCGAGGACCAGCGGGGCCGAGCCCGTCATCTGCTTGCGCAGCTCGTCGCGTGCAGTCTCGGCCTGGCGCACCTCCAGTCGCGCTTCGCGCAGTTGCGATTCCAGGGCGGCGACCTGTGCGAGGTAATCGGGGGCGAGTCCCGGCATCAGCCGCATGTTGCGCAGTTTGAAGTCCTTCAGTGCATTTTCGGCCGCAACCAGCTTCTGCTCGTAGCCCGCAATCTGCTCGTCGATGAATTTCTGGGCCTGCGCGGTGTCGCGGCGCTTGGCGCCCATGCTCGACTCGACGAAGATGTTCAGCAGCGACTGCACGACATTGCGCGCCGTGCCCGGATCGGTACTCTCATAGCTGATGCCGTAGAGATTGTTGCCGCGCGATACGGCGGTCAACCGGATGCTTCGCATCAGTCGATCGATGATCGCGTCACGCTCGGCCTGCGTATTCGCCTTCAGGTCGAGATCGGCCGCGCGCACGACGCGCTCGGCGTTGGGCCGGCTCACCAGCGTGCGCGCCATCATCTCGACGACCTGGTTGACGTTCGGTTCCACCGCCAGCCCGCTTAGCAAAGGCTTGAGGATCGTCTGCGTGTCGACGTAGACGCGCGCCGACGCGCTGTAGCGATCGGGCATCTTCCAGACGTAGAACGATCCGGCGACTCCGATGACGACGGCCACCAGCAGCGCCGTCCATCGATAGAACCAGATCGCGCGTAGCGTCGACCGGATCAGTGCAAGTGTTTCTGCCATGCTGCCTTTACCGCTGTCAGAACCAGCTTTCGGGAATGATGATCACGTCGCCCGGAAGCACCTGGATGTTCGCGTCGACGTCGCCGCGCTTGATGAGATCGGCAAGACGAAGGTTGTACGCCTTCTTCTCGGCTCCACGGAAGAGTACGGCGCGGTTGCCCGAGGCGAAGTCGGTGAGACCGCCCACGGCGATCATCACGTCGAGCAGCGTCATGTTCTGCCGATAGGGCAGGGTGGCCGGCTTCACCGCCTGTCCGAGCACGCGGATCTGCTCGTCGTTGCCGCCGCCGAATCCGGTGACGACGACGGTGACGACCGGATCCTGCAGGTATTTCTTCAGCGCGGTCTCGATCTCGCGCGCAAGGTCGGTGGGGTTCTTGCCCTGCGCAACGAGATCCTCGACGAGCGGGGTGGTGATGCGACCGTCGGGACGGACGGGCACCGAGGTGGACAACTCCGGGTTGCGCCAGACGACGATGTTCAGCGTATCGCCGGGGCCGATGATGTAGCGATAGTCCGGCTCGGCCGCCTGCTGCGGCGCCGAGGGCAGGGTGGACGCGCAGCCCGCCACCAGCACGGCGGCCAGAAATGCGACGAAGGATCGAAGCATCGAGAGACTCCTCGTTGTACGGGTTCCGGACCCGGTGTTGTTCCCCACCCCGGCTCGACCGCTTCCGGAGCATCTGACAGTTTGTTCCCGATCCGGCCTTGCAGGCGAAGCCCTTTGGGCGGCGCCGGCAAAGATGCCACGCCGGGCGAAGAAGCGCCCGGAACTACATCACCGGGATCGGGTTGTTCGCTGCACCTCGAGTGCCGCCTGGCGGGCCTGCTTCTGCAGCCACGGCGACGGGTCGGTCACGCGGGCGTCGAAAGGATGGTGGTCGTGCGGGTAGAGCGCTCGGATGCGCTGCACGTAGGCGAGGGTCTCCGGATAGGGGGGGACGCCACGCGCGCGGTCGACGGCGCCTTCGCCGGCGTTGTATCCCGCCAACGCGAGGACGACGTCGCCTTTGAAGTACGACAGCAGCCAACGCAGGTAGCGCATGCCGCCGCGCAGGTTCTCCAAAGGATCGAAGGCGTTGCGGACGGCAAAGCGTTCCGCGGTTTCGGGAATGAGTTGCATCAGCCCCTGCGCGTTCTTCGACGAACGGGCAAGCGGATCGTAGTTGGACTCGGTGCGCAATACCGCGAACACGAGCCGCGGGTCGAGCTGGAACTCGCCGGCGAGCTTGACGACCAGCCGTCCGAGAGCCAGCCGCGCGCCGGTCGGCATGTTGCCGAACTCTGCGGGGCCGTCCACGACCGGCGTGAGGCCGTCGTCGCTTGACGCGGAGGAGGCGCGCTGGGTGAGGCAGCCGGGAAGCTTGTCCTGCTTCTGTTCGGCGCGAACCATCTGCGCGAGTCGGCCGGCGGTTTCGTTGCCGAGTGACGCCGCGCGGCGAAACAGCGTGTTGGCGATCTGGTCGTCGCGCGTCTGGCCGCGCGCGTTGGCGTACATCCAGCCCATGCGAAGGAAGGCATCGGCGTCGTTCATCCGCGCCGCCGCGCAGTACAACTCGAGCGCCTTTTCGTAGTCGCGCGGGACGCCTTCGGCATTCTCGTAGCGGATGCCGTCGCGCACGAGGTCGTGCGCGTTCGACGCCGCTTGCGCCGGGGCGGGCGCGGCAAGGAAGGATGCGAAAAGCATCGAAGCGGCGAATGAACCGGATGCGCGGATCATGTTCTTCGAAGCTGCAGGAGCTCCATTGTAAGATCGGCGACCCTGCCGACCCGTGACTTCTTCCTCGTGCCTGCGGCAGCGTCGTCGTAGCATCGCTGCCTGCGAGCGGTCTTTCTAACACACTCGGAATTCCCGTATCCCATCATGAGCATTGTCGGCGTTGTCGGTCTCGGTTATGTCGGTCTGCCGCTGGCGGTCGAATTCGGCAAGGTGTTCGAGACGATCGGCTACGATCTTTCGGCGTCGAAGATCGAGCATTTCCGCCGGCACGAAGACCCTACGGGCGAGGTGGCGGCCGACGATTTCGTTGCGGCGAAGCGCTTGCACGTGACCAACGATCCGGCCGACCTGGCGCGCGCCGACTTCCTCGTCGTCGCGGTGCCGACGCCGGTCGATATCGGCCACAAACCCGACTTTTCTCCTCTGGTTTCGGCGAGCCGCACCTGCGGACGCAACATGAAGCGCGGGGCGATCGTCGTGTACGAGTCCACCGTATATCCGGGCGCCACCGAGGAGGTTTGCATTCCTGTTCTCGAGGAAAGCTCGGGAATGAAATGGCGCACCGACTTCCATGTCGGCTATTCGCCCGAGCGGATCAACCCCGGTGATCGGGAGCACACGCTCTCGCGCATCGTGAAGGTCGTTTCGGGCGACGACGCCGACACGCTCGAGAAGGTCGCGCATCTGTACTCGGCGGTGGTGCAGGCGGGCGTGCATCGCGCGAGCAGCATCAAGGTGGCCGAGGCCGCGAAGGTGATCGAGAACACGCAGCGCGACCTGAACATCGCGCTGGTGAACGAGCTGGCGATGATCTTCGATCGGGTGGGGATCGACACCCTCGAGGTGCTGAAGGCGGCGGGCACCAAATGGAATTTCCTGCCGTTTCGCCCGGGGCTGGTCGGCGGGCATTGCATCGGCGTCGATCCGTATTACCTCACGCACAAGGCCGAGATGCTCGGCTATCACCCGCAGGTGATCCTCGCCGGGCGGCGCATCAACGACGGCATGGGTGCGTTCATCGCGCAGCGCACGGTGCGCGAGATGGCGACGGCGGGCTTCCCGATCAAGGATTCGCCGGTGGTCGTTCTCGGGCTTACCTTCAAGGAAGACGTGCCCGACCTGCGCAACTCCAAGGTGATCGACGTCGTGCGCGAGCTGGAGAGCTACGGCGTCGAGGTGCACGTGCACGACGCAGTGGCCGAGCCGGGCGAGGCGATGCACGAATACGGCGTGAAGCTCGTTGCGTGGGACGAGTTGCCGAAGGCTGCGGCGGTGGTCGCCGCGGTTTCGCACGCGCAGTACCACGAGCTGGGGGTCGAGGCGATCGCTGCGAAGGCGCAGCCGGGGGCGGTGTTCGTCGATGTGAAGTCGGCCTTCGATCCGCAGCGCATCGAGCGGGCGGGGATGCGTCTGTGGAGGCTGTGAACGCGGACGCGAATCTCGCGCTGCTCGCCGGCGTCGAGCGGCGCTGGCTGGTCACCGGGGCGGCGGGGTTCATCGGATCGAACCTGGTCGAGACGTTGCTGCGCGGCGGACAGCGGGTGGTCGGGGTGGACAACTTCGCCACCGGGTATAGACGAAATCTGGACGAAGTGCGTACCTCGGTAGGCGAGTCGGCGTGGGAGCGTTTTCGCTTCATCGACGGCGATCTGTGCGACGAGGGTGTGTGCGCGCAGGCCGTGTGCGGGGCGGCGGCGAGCGGCGACGCCGTCGATGGTGGCGTCGCCGGCGTCGACGTGGTGTTGCACCAGGCAGCGCTGGGGTCGGTGCCGCGGTCGATCGAGCAGCCGGTTCGTTCGTTCGCGGCGAACGTCGATGCATTCGTCAAGCTGCTCGATGTCGCGCGACGGGCCGGCGTGCGTCGCTTCGTCTATGCGTCGTCCAGTTCCGTGTACGGAGACCACGAAGCGCTGCCGAAGGTCGAGTCGCGCGTGGGTCGGGTGCTGTCGCCCTACGCGGCGACCAAGGCGGCCGACGAGTTGTTCGCCGACACGTGGGCGCGAACCTACGGAATGGAGTGCGTCGGCCTGCGCTACTTCAATGTGTTCGGGCCGCGCCAGGATCCGGAAGGCGCCTATGCGGCGGTGGTGCCGAAGTGGGTGTCGGCGCTGCTTGCCGGCGAGCCGGTCTGGATCAACGGTGACGGGCTGACGAGCCGGGATTTCTGCTATGTCGCAAACGCGGTGCAGGCGAACCTGCGCGCGGGGCTGGTCGAGGCGTTGCCGTCTTCGCACGAGGTGTTCAACGTAGCAGTCGGGGAGCGCACGACGCTGCTCGAGTTGTTCGAGGCGATCCGGCGCGCGGTCGTGGAAGCGGAGCCTTCGCTGGCTTCGCGGGTGGGGGCGGCGCAGGCTTCGTTTCGCGAGTTTCGGGCGGGGGATGTGCGGCACTCGCTGGCGGATGTCGGGCGAGCGCGGGAGGTGCTGGGGTATGCGCCGACGCATGACGTGGCGCGGGGGTTGCGCGAGGCGATCGGGTGGTATCTGGGGGCGGACGATCTTACTTCCGAGGCGGGGATGTCCGACCAATAGCGAAATGCGAGCGCGCTGTGGGATTCGCAGACATCGTTTCAATCTGACCGACTCCGCTTGGGCGCGGTACTCGCCAATCCGCCTTCCTTGCGAAAGTTGGTCGTCAGTGCCGCGAGAGCCCGGTCTGCGGTCCAGTTGCTCAGTCGCAGACGCTCTGTTCGCACGTCGTAGGCGAGCGCTACGTCCTGCCGGAGTGGTGTCACAGCACCGAGCTCTGCCAAGCGCTGTGCAGGCGTCCTGCCGCCGAGGGCGCCGTGAGGTCGGCGCCAGTTGTAGTCGAACTGCCACTCCTCCAATCGAGCTTCAAGATCGGCTTCCGTCGGCTCGTGCTGCGACCAGAACTCAGCTCGATCCGTCGACTGTGATCTCTCGACCTTGCCGTTCAAATGCGGCGATCGAGGTGGCGTGGGTCGGAACTTGATGAACTCGGACTTCAAGTGACGCTGCACCCGCTCTGCGAAGAACTCCGTTCCGCGATCGGTCTGAACGTGTTGGATTGGGAAGGGCATCTCCTCGACGACCCGCTCGAGGAATTTCAACGTGTTTCAATCCAGCTTCGTCAACATCGCTCTCGCCGAATCCGCCACCGGCCCCTCCGAGGTCGTCTTCAGCAGCGTTTCGATCTCGGCTCGCGCCCCCGCCTTGTCGTCGAACTTCGCCAGCGCCTGCGCCAGGTGCAGGCGCAGTTGGGCGCTGGTCGGCGCGAGCGCGACCGCCTCGCGGATCAGCTCGACCCCCTTGCGGTCGCCCTTCGCGACGAGGATCGTGCCGTACGTGTCGACTATGGCCGCCGACTTCGGCGCGACCTCGTAGGCGCGCCGGCCGTACTCGACCGCGCGCTCGTCCTTCAGTTCGTGCAGCGCCCAGGCGGCGTTGTTCAGCGCGATCGGGTTCTTCGGCTCCTTCTCGAGCACCACCGCGTACTGCTCGAAGGCTTCCTTCCAGTGCTTGCGTGCCGTCTGCGACTCGCCGGCGAACATGCGCAGTTGCAGGTTGGCCGGTTCGGTGCGAATCCAGTCGCGCAGCATGCGGTCGGCTTCGTCCTCCTTCTTCGCGGCGAGCAGCGCGCGGTGCAACTTCGAGCCGATCGGCAGCGCCTTCTGCGCAACGAAGGCGGCGCGGTATTTCTCGATGGCTTCCGGGAGCTTGTCGCTGGCGGCGTTCAGGTCGCCTTCGAGCATCAGGCCGGGGACTTTCGTCTTCTCGTTCTCGCGCATGGTCGTGGCGATGCGCATCGCCTCGTCCTTGCGCCCCATCTGCTGCAGCAGCGCTGCGGTCGCGACGCGTGGCTCGATCGCGTCCGGTGCGATGGTGGTGGCCTTGCGGAAGCTGGCGAGCGCGGCGTTTCGGTTGCCCTCGGCGAGCTGCGTTTCGCCGATGCGGAACTGGGCGAGCGCCGCCTTCGGGTTCAGCCGAAGCACTTTCTCCCAGTTCGAGATCGCCTGTTCGGACTGGCCGGACTGGCGAAACGCCGTGGCGAGCTGGTCGAGGATGCGCGCATCGGACGGGTTGCGATTGGCCGCTTCCTGCAACATCGGAATCGCGTCTTTCGGCGCGTTCGTCTCCATCAGGTAGCGGGCGGTGGCGAGGATCGGCAGCACCGCATCGGGGTTCGCTTCGCGTGTGCGCTTCAGTTGCGCCAGCACCTCGTCGCGCGTGCTGCCGGTGCGCGCCATCAGGATCGCCAGCGAGACGCCGGCCTGCGTGTTCTTCGGGTCCTTCGTCAGCAGCGTTTCGTAGCGTTGCCGTGCGTCGCCCGGGCGGCCTTCACGCATGTCGAGGGTGGCGAGGTTCGTCGCGGCCGCGAGGAACTTCGGATCGATCTGCAGCGCCTTCTCGAACGCGGCGCGTGCACCGGGCAGGTCGCCCTTGGCGGCGAGCACGCTGCCGCGCAGGTTCAACGGAAGGGCGTCGGTGGGCGCGGCCTTCTTCTGCATGCGGTCCACCGCCTCGAGCGCCTTGTCGAATTCGCGCGAGCGCAGCAGGGCGGTGATCAGCGCGACATCGGCCCGCTGATTGCCGGAATCGAGCTCGGTGGCGTGCTCGAGCTCCTCGATGCCGGAGGCCGTGTCGCCGGCAGCGATGCGCGACAGGCCCAGGCCCGTGCGCGGCTGTGCGGCGTCGGGCGAGAGTTGCGAGGCGCGCTGGAAATAGCCGGCCGCATCCTTCGGCTGGTTCAGCTTCAGCGCGGCTTCCCCCGCGATGGCAAGCAGCGGGGCATCGTCGGGGTGTTGCTTCAGTCCGGGCTTGACCGCGTCGAGCGCCTTCTGCGGGTCGTTGCGACGCAGCCACGTGGCGCCCAGTACGCGATAGCCCACCGGGTTCTGCGGCAGGCGGTCGATCAGCTGGCGCGAATAGCGTTCGGCGTGTTCGAGCGCGTTCGCGCTCAGGCTCAGTCCTGCCGCCAGGCCCACGGCGGGCAGGTAGTCGGGCGCCAGCCGCAACGCTTCCTCGACCTCCTCGCGCGCTTCCTTCAGCTCGTTCTTGCGGCTGTGGATCAGCGCGACCAGGTAATGCGTGATCGGCCCCTTCGGCGCGAGCTTGCGCAACTCGGCGAGCTCGCGCTGCGCGCCGTCGAGATCGTTGAGCTCGAGCGACACGGAAACGAGCCTGGCGCGGCTGGCAGTGTCGTTCGGTCGCGCCTTGGCGATCTTCGCGAGTGATTCGCGCGCTGCCTGGAACTCGCGGTCGGCAATGTCGAGATCGGCCTTCAGCGACAGTGCGTCGATCGAATCGGGGTCGTCCCGCAGGATGCGCTCGACCGCGGCGCGCGCGCCTGCGCGATCGGTGTTCGCCTGCAGTGCGGCGAGTCCTACCTTGGCCGGAGCGTGATCGGCCTTCGCCGACAGCGCCGCCTCGAAGTTCTTGCGTGCCTCGTCGGCCTTGCCCAGCTGAAGGTTCGCGCGCGCGGCCGCGGTTCGAATCCGCGCGTCGGCGAGCGCGTCGCCGGTGGAGGCATTTTTCGCCTGGTCGACCACCGCCTGCGCCTCGCCGAGCCCGAGCATCGTTTCGAGCAGCACCGGTGCGACCTGCTTCGGGTCGTAGCCGAGATCCTGCGCGCGACGCAGTTCCTTCTCGGCCGAGCGCAGGTCGTTGCCCTGCAGGTAGAGCTGGCCGAGCAGGAAGCGCGCCTGCGCGTTCTTTTCGTCCTGCTGGAGCAGGTTCTTCAGATGGATCTCGGCGCTGCGCGGGTCGGAGGCGCGAATCGATTCCTGTGCCTTGGCGAGCAATGCATCGGGCGTCTCGTTGCCCGAGCAGGCCGAGAACGAGAGCGCGACGAGCGAGGCGCCGACCGTGCGGCGCAGCGTGGCGGAGAGCTTCATGGCGGATTCCCGGGAGGTCAGCGCAGGCCGAACCGGTTGAGAAGATCGTACAACGTGGGGCGGCTGATGCCGAGCAGGTCGGCAGCGCGTGCGATGTTGCCCTCGACGCGCGACATGACCTTCAGCACCGCCTGCCGTTCGGCTTCGTCGCGCGCCGCGCGAAGGTTCATCGGCGGCGCTTCGTGAGCCGGTTCCAGGCCGAGGTCGTCGGCGGTGATCGACGTGCCGTCGGCCATGATCACCGCGCGCTTGATGCAGTTTTCGAGTTCGCGTACGTTGCCCGGCCAGTCGTGTCGCTGGATCGCGTCGAGAGCATCCTCGCGCATCACGAGCTTGTCGCGGGCGTTCTGCCGCGCGAAGCGCTGCACGAAGGCATGCGCGAGCAGTGCTGCGTCGCCCGCGCGCTCGCGCAGCGGCGGGATGGTGACGACGATCTCGCTCAGCCGATAGAACAGGTCTTCGCGGAACGTTCCCTCGGCAATCAGCTCGCGCAGGTTGCGGTGCGTGGCGCAGACGACGCGCACGTCGACGGAGATTTCATCGCGTCCGCCGATGCGCTCGATCGTGCGCTCCTGCAGGAAGCGCAGCAACTTGGCCTGCAATGCCTGCGGCAGGTCGCCGATCTCGTCGAGAAACAGCGTCCCGCCGTCGGCCACCTCGATCTTGCCCAGCGTCTGCTTGATCGCGCCGGTGAAGGCGCCTTTTTCGTGGCCGAACAGCTCCGATTCGAGCAGGTTCTCGGGAATCGCCGCGCAATTGATCGCGACGAAACGCTTGTCGTGGCGCGAGGACAACTCGTGCAGCGCGCGCGCGAGCACTTCCTTGCCGGTGCCCGACTCGCCGAGCAGGAGCACGGTGGCGGTGGTAGGGGCCACACGCTCGACCAGACGGCAGACCTTCAGCATGCCGGGGTCGCGGGTGAGAAGGCCGTCGAGCGGCGTTTCGCTCGCCTGCCTGGCGAGCAGCTGACGATTCTCGCGCTCGAGATCGGACAGGCGGAACGCGCGATCGACGACGATACCGAGCAGATCGGCCTCGAAAGGCTTGGCGAAGAAGTCGGCAGCACCCAGGCCGACTGCCTTCAGCGCATTGCCGCGGTCGTTCTGGCCGGTGAGCACGATCACTTTCGTCGCCGGCGCGAGCGTGAGGATCTCCTGCAGCGTGGCGAAGCCCTCGCGGGTACCGTCGGCGTCGGGCGGCAGCCCGAGGTCGAGCGTGACCACGGCAGGTTCGTGCCGGCGCAGCAGGGCGATCGCGGTCTCGCGGTTGCTGGCGAACAGCAGGTTGTACCGGTCGAACGACCAGCGCATCTGCTTCTGCAGACCGATGTCGTCTTCGACCACCATCAGCATCGGACGTTCGTCCGCCATTCAGACTCCTGCTGCTACGGGTCCTGCCGGCGCCGCTCCCGACAGGGTCGGATCGGACGCGAGCGGCAGCCGGATCCGGAAGGTGGTACCGGAACCCTCGTGGCTGTCGACTTCGATCGAGCCGCCCAGTTCGCGTACATACTCGCGGCTCTCGAACGTGCCGATCCCCATGCCGTGCGCCTTCGTCGACGAGAACGGTCGGAACAGCCGGGTACGCACGAATTCCTCGCTCATTCCCTTTCCGTTGTCCTCGACCTCGATGCGCGCCTCGCCGTCTTCGGCACGCGCGCGAACCCGGATGATGCCCGAAGCGGCGCAGGCATCTGCCGCGTTCTGCAGCAGGTGCCCGAGCACCCGCTCGAGCCGATCGGCATGCGCGAGCACCGATCGTTTGGCAACCGACGCGTCGATCTCGAGCGACGGCTCGGGCTGCAGGCCATGCCGTCCGGCGACCGCGCGGCCGAGTGCGTCGGCGATGCGAACCGGCGCCGGCTGCTCGACCGGACGTGCTCCCACCCTCAATTGCAGCAGCAACCCCTGCATGCGGTCGATGACGTTTTCCACGGTCGACAGCATGTCCGCCTGGAACTCGGGGTTGTCACGGTGACGCTGCGCATTGCGCAACATCAGCGAAAGCTGCGCGACCAGGTTCTTCAGGTCGTGAACGACGAAGGCGGACATGCGGTTGAACGACTCGAACTGCTGCGCCTGCACGAGTTGCTCCACGGCGCGCTGCACGCCGAGGTAGCTCGCCGCCTGGCGGGCGGCGGCTTTCACCAGGTCTCGCACTTCCCAGTCGATCGCCAATGGTGCGAGCGGCCGCTCGAGCAGCACGAGGCCGAGCAACTCGCGCTCGAGCAGCAGCGGTACGAGGAGCCAGCCTGACGTGTAGCTTTCGAAGCCGTCGGGCAGCGCAAGACCGTCGTAGCGATCGCGGTGATTGCGCCATTCGTCGAGCTCGATGACCCATTCGCGTTCGGCCAGGAAGGCGACGAGCGGATCGGCGAGCGGCAGCGCTTCACGGGGTCCGCGGTAGCTCTGGCGTGCCACGCAGTGCAGTGCGTCGCCGTTGCGCAGCCACAGGGCGCCGCCGCGGCTCTCGACGGTGTGCGCCAGTGCGCGCAGTGCGCGATGCGGCAGGTCGTCCGCCTGCGCGTCATCGCGCTGTTGGGACAGGGCATCGGTCAGGCGCAGCCACTGCTCGCGGTAGTCGAAACGATACGAGAAGAAGTGCTTGGACAGGAACACGCGCAGCCGCGCGCGCGCGGTGCCCGACATCAGCACGACGAGCAGGCCGATCGCGCCGCCGAAGAGCACCAGCGTCTGAGCGGCGGCGCCCCATTCGCCGCCGAAGAAGCGGATGTAGTAGCCGACGCCGGCGAACAGCAGCAGGTAGGCGCCCGACGCGAACAAGGCCGCCGAGTGGAAGACGACCGAGCGCGAAACCGAGATGTCGAGCTTCCACTGCGGGTTGCGCGCAGCGGCGAGGGCGATCAACGGAACGAGCAGTGCGTTGGCGAAGCCGCGCGCGATCCACCACGAAGGGTCCAGCTGCGAGAACAGCATCGCGTCGCTGTAGAGCAGCAGATCGAACGAGAACAGGCCGGCGAGCGCGATCGCCAGGTATTTCAGGCTCCATCGGTGTGCAGGGTCGGTGTTGCGGTAGACCTGCTCCAGGCAGACGAGGCCGGTGACGGCGAGTAGCGTGCGCACCGTGAACGCCAGCGTCGCCTGCGGATCGAGGAAATCGATGGCGAGCGATGCGGCGCCGAGCGCGGCGACGAGCGCCAGCGCGCGTCGTCGCGTTCGGTCGAGCGGGTCGTCGTCGGCGGGCACGGGCCGCGCGTTGCCGAGCAGTTGCAGCAGCAGCACGATCCACACGAGACTGCGTACCGCCTCGAGCGCCCTGCCGAGGACGAAGGCCGGCGGCCACGGGACGAGCATCAGCGTGAGCGTGCCGGCCCACAGCACCTGTACGCCTACCGCGGCGAGCAGGAGATTGCCGGTGCGGTTGCCGCTGCGCCGTACGGCGAGCAGCGCGGCCAGCAGCAGCCACGCGACCGTGGCCGCCCCGAAGCTCGCAAGCCCCAGCGAGCGCAGGTCCATGGACGCTTACCGCGCTCCCTTGCCCAGCAGGACGACCTGCACCGTGTCGACGAGGATCAGCAGGTCGAGGAACAACGAGTGGTTCTTCACGTAGTACAGGTCGTACTGTAGCTTGGCGAGCGAGTCGTCGACCGACGCGCCGTACGGATAGCGCACCTGGGACCAGCCGGTGACGCCGGGCTTCACGCTGTGGCGTACGTCGTAGTAGGGAATGTCCTCGAGCAGGTGCTGCACGAAGAAAGGCCGCTCGGGACGCGGGCCGACGAAGCTCATGTCGCCACGCAGCACGTTGAACAACTGCGGCAGTTCGTCGATTCGCGAGCGGCGCAGGAAGCGGCCGACCGCGGTGATGCGCGAGTCGTTCGCGCCGGCCCAGCGCGGATGGCCGTCCTTTTCCGCGTCCTGCACCATCGTGCGCAGCTTCAGGATGGTGAACGGCACGCCGCCCTGGCCGACGCGCTCCTGCCGGTAGAACACCGGCAATCCGCTCTCGAGGAAGATCGCGGCGATCGCCAGCAGCAGCACCGGCAGCGTGATTGCGAGCAGTATCAGGCTTACCGCGACGTCGAACGAGCGCTTGATCATGTCGCGGAACAGCCCCTGGTCGAATCCCGAGCTGAAGATCAGCCAGCTCGCGCGCAGGTTGTCGATCTTCAGCACGCCGAGTTCGCGCTCGTAGAACGACGTGATGTCCATCACGCGGATGCCGCGCAGCTTGCAGTCGAGCAACTGGCGCAGCGGCAGTACGCCTCCACGACGTTCGCGCAGCGCGAGCACGATCTCCGAGACGCGCAACTCGCGTGTGGTGCGCAGCAGGTGCGCGTGATCGAAGCGTCGCTCGCCGTCGGGCATCACGCGCTCGGCCACCACCGGGTAGACCCCTGCGTACTGGACGGTGCGCCCGCGTGCGGCGTCGTGCAGGAAGCGGATGATGTCCTCGGCCTCCGGGCCGTTGCCCAGCACCAGCACGCGCCGCTTCGGCAGCCCGATGTCGCTGACGCGAAAGAGCATCACCCGCAGCAGCAGCACGCCGGCCACCGCGAATACCGAGGTGACGGCGAACACGCCGCGTCCGACGTAGGTTGCGGGAAAGAGATAGAACAATGCCGTCATTACGACGAGCGACAGGCCGTAGGCGACGACCAGGCGCTGCATCGTGACGCGGAACGGTTCGCTCTGTGCCTCGTACATGCCAAGGCCGGTCATCATCAGCAACATTACCGCCGTGAACAGGCCTGCCTGCACGACGGGCAGCGGACCGGATTGCTCCATCAGGCGGACCTCGAAACCGAGGACCATCGACTGGAACAGCACCATCGCTTCGATCAGCGTGAGCAGCAGGACACGAAGCGACAGGTAGTGATTGAACAGGCGAATCATTGCGGGCGCAGATCGTTATTTCTTCATGGTGCGCAATCGACGGGGCTTGCGGTAGGAAAAACCGCACCACGGCTGGATCGAGCTGCCGTTGCGCTGAAACCGAACCCGGGATCGAAAGCATAGGCCATCGCTTCGCTTCTTGTACCCACGGGGTTTTTCCGTAAGCCGTTCGCGACGCCGGTGTGGGGGATTATCGCTACGGCAGGCGTGCGAACAGCGGATCCTGTCGAAAATATTCGCGGAACAACTCGTAGAGCGCCGGGTAGGCGCGCCGCAGCGGCAGCGGCGCCGTGAAGAAATGCTCGCTGGCCACGGCGAAGAACTCGGCCGGATCGGTGGCGGCGTAAGGATCGAGCGGCAGGCGTTCGTACCAGTGATCGGCTGCCGGCGATTCCGGGTCGATATGGCGCGGAATCGACGCTTCGAGCGCATCCAGGCGCGCGCCGAAGTCGTCCCAGGCTTCGGTCATCGTGCGGGTCCAGCGCGCGCGCATTCCCGCGGGCAGCGGAGGAGTGCCGTCGGCGCCCCCGTCGAGCAGGTCGAGCTTGTGCGCGAATTCGTGGATGACGACGTTGTAGCCCGCGTGCTGCCCGTTCGGATCGGCGTCCGGCCACGACAGCACCACCGGGCCGCCGTCCATCGCTTCGCCGGACAGTTCGTCATCGAATTCGTGGACGACGCCGGCTTCGTCCACCTGCTTTCGGGGCGCGACGAAGCGATCGGGATAGACGACGATTTCGACGAAATCCCGGTAGGCGCGCAGCGCCAGGTGCAGCGTCGGCAGGCACGCCTGGATCGCGATGGCGATGCGGACGTCGTCGTCGACGGTGAAGTCCGCCGCGCCGCTGAACTGCTTCTCGGCGATGAACGCCTCG
The DNA here is from genome assembly GCA_021166725.1 of Burkholderiaceae bacterium. Lineage (GTDB taxonomy): Bacteria > Pseudomonadota > Gammaproteobacteria > Burkholderiales > Burkholderiaceae_E > Zeimonas. Next base: position 128,253 of record JAJPES010000056.1, read on the forward strand.
CAGTTCGCCTTGAGTTGCCGGCGTTCGTCGTCGTCGAGATGGGCGAGGAACGGCATGCGCCCGCTGATCCGGCGCCAGGCGGCATCGTCGATCGGCGGGGGCGGAGGCCGGGTGAGCAGTTTGCGCAGCAAGCTCGAAGTAAGCGCGTTCTTGCGTTGCCTATAATCGGACACCGCTCGACAGGCGCAAAAAGCGGCCGATCGAGCGCCGACGGGATCGCAACATGTCCACGCAGCCGATGCACAAGCAAGCGGCCGCGGCGCAATCGGGATCCGAGAATATCATCGAGCCCGTGTCGTCCGCGGCGTCGGCGCTTGCGTGGGCGGCCGAGCGCGTCGACGGCGCGGCCGGGCGCAGCGGCGAGGGCCACGTCGAGCATGCGCGCGCGACCATCGAGATCCTGCGGTCGCTGGGCGCCGACGAGGCTTCGCGGACGGCGATGGCGCTCGTCGCGCCCGCCGAGCGCCTGCCGCTGCGGGAGATCGAGGCGCGCTTCGGCGTCGAGGTCGCGCGGCTCGTCGACGGGATGCGGCAGATCCAGCGATTGCGCGAATTGCACGCGCAGGCGGGCGCCGGGCAGAGCGAGACGTTGCGCCGGATGCTGCTCGCGATGGCTACCGATATCCGCGTCGTGGTCATTCGCCTTGCATCGCGCCTGCGCACGCTGCGCTACCACGCTGCGACGCGCGAGCTTCCCGACGTCGCGGTGGCGCGCGAGACGCTCGACGTGCTGGCGCCGCTGGCCAACCGGCTCGGCCTGTGGCAGCTGAAGTGGGAGCTGGAGGATCTTGCGTTCCGCTTCGTCGAGCCCGATGCGTATCGAACGCTCGCCCGCGAACTCGAGCAGCGTCGCACCGAGCGCGAGGCCTTCGTCGCGCACGCGGCGCAGAAATTGCGCAGTGCGCTGGAAACGGCCGGAATCCGCGCGGAACTGAGCGGCCGACCGAAGCACATTCACAGCATCCACGAGAAGATGCGGCGCAAGCAGCGCACGCTCGAACAGATCAGCGACCTGCACGCATTGCGTGCGATCGTCGACACGGTGGCGCAGTGCTACGCCACGCTCGACGTCGTGCACGGACTGTGGCAGCAGGTGCCCGAGGAGTACGACGACTACATCGCGCGTCCGAAACCGAACGGTTATCGCTCGCTTCATACGGTGGTCGTCGCCGACGGCGGACGCTTGCTCGAAGTGCAGATCCGTACGCGGGAGATGCATCGCCACGCCGAGTACGGGATCGCCTCGCACTGGCAGTACAAGGAGCGCGGCACGAGCGTGCCGGACGCCGCGCGCCAGCAGGCGGGCGATGCGGAGCGGGTCGCGTGGATGAGGCAGTTGCTGGCGTGGCAGAGCGATGTCGGGCGATCGCTCGATGCGGGGGCGCCGGGCGGGGCGGCGCAGGCAGCGGCGGCGAGCGGAGTTGCGGGCGGCGTTGCGGGCAGGGCGACTTCCGAAGCGACCCCGGGCGCGAGCGTCGACGCGGCGCAGCGCATCTACGTGCTCACGCCGCAGGCACGCGTGATCGAGTTGCCGGCCGGATCCACGCCCATCGATTTCGCCTACCACGTGCACACGACACTGGGGCATCGCTGCCGCGGTGCACGCGTCGACGGTCATCTCGTTCCGTTGAACACGCAACTGCGCAACGCGCAGACGGTCGAAGTGATCGCCGCCCGGGAAGGCGCGCACGACGGGCCGTCGCGCGACTGGCTGAACCCGCAGCTCGGCTACGTGCGCAGTCCTCGCGCGCGCACCAAGGTGCGGCAGTGGTTCAACGCGCTCGAGCTCGAACGCGAGACGGCGACGGGACGCGAGCGCGTCGAACGCGTCCTGCAGCGCGAAGGGCGCACCGCGCTGTCGCTCGACGAGCTTGCCCGCCGGCTCGGTTTCGAGGCGACCGGCCCGCTCTTCGTGGCGGTGGCGCGCGAGGAGATCGGCCCGCGACAGCTCGAGGAGGCGGTGCGGCAGGCGCACCGGCCGCCGGTGGCTTCAGGGCAGGGCGCGGGCGGCTCGGCGGCGGGTGCGGCAGGGGCGAGCGTGCAGCCGACTGCCGCGGGGTCCGCTGCGGGCGGGGCCGGCGCGTCGGGCCTGAAAACGGACGAACCGGCGACGCTCGTCACGAGGTTGCGCAGGCCCGGCGACGCTACCGGCCGCGGCGATGGCGTGCTCGTCGTCGGCATCGACTCGCTGATGACGCAGCTGGCTCGCTGCTGCCGGCCGATTCCACCCGATCCGATCGCCGGTTTCGTGACCAAGGGACGCGGCGTGTCGATCCATCGCGACAGCTGCGCGGCGTATGCGAAGCTGGTCACGCAGGCGCCCGAGCGCGTGATCGAGGCGACGTGGAGCGAGGCGGCGTTGCGCGACGACGGCGAAGGTCGCGCGCGCCGCTTTCCGGTGGACGTCGAGTTTCGCGTGAGCGAGCGGCCGGCGCTGCTGCGCGACATCACCGAGATCCTGGCGCGTGAGCGGGTCAACGTGCTCGCGATGAAGACGCTCGCCCGCCAGTCGCTGAGCAGCATCCGCGTGACGCTCGAGGTGCGCGATGCGGCGCATCTGGCGCGTACGCTGGCGGCGGTGCGCGAGGTGAGCGGAGTGGTGCACGCGGGGCGGCGCTGAGGTGCCGGCGGGGTGCGGGTTGCGGCGGGTGGCGGGTGGCGGGTGGCCGGCTCCGGCACCGGCTCCGGCTCCGGCTCCGGCTCCGGGCAGCGCGGCGCGGCGCCCCGAGTTCCCGCGGCCCGGGCTCCAAAATGATGCGTTTACGCTTGTGGAATCGATTCCACGAGCGAACAGGCTCGTTTTTGGAGTCGGACCTGCAACTCGATGCGCCCGCGCTGCTGGCGGATCCAGAATCGTGCGAGACCGCGGCGCACGAGGATCTACCCGGCCTTCGGCTTCTGCGCCGACTTCGGCCGGAACGCCTTGCACACCGCCTCGTTCGTTTCCAGGTACGGCCCGCCGAGGAGGTCGAGACAGTAGGGAACGGCCGAGAAGATGCCGTGCACGAGCACCTTGCCATCGGCGTCGCGCACGCCTTCGAGCGTCTCGCGGATCGCCTTCGGCTGACCCGGCAGGTTGACGATCAGCGCGTTGCCCCGAACGACGGCAACCTGGCGCGACAGGATCGCGGTGGGCACGTAATGCAGGCTCACCTGGCGCATCTGTTCGCCGAAGCCCGGCATCTCGCGTTCGCCGATGGCGCGCGTGGCTTCGGGGGTGACGTCGCGCAGCGCGGGGCCGGTGCCGCCGGTGGTGAGCACGAGCGCGCAGCCTTCGCGGTCGACGAGCTCGACGAGCGTGCGTTCGATCGTCTCGCGATCGTCGGGAATCAGGCGGACCACCGGCTTCCAGGCACTTGCGAGCGCCGAATCGAGCCATTGCTGCAGGCCCGGTACACCCTGGTCGGTATAGACGCCCTGTGACGCGCGGTCGCTGATCGAAACCAGGCCGATCTTCGGCGCTTCGGGCAATGCGCCCGTCGGCGTGGTGGTTGGCGTGCTCATCGCGTTCTCGGTGTCGTGCCCGGTGTGGGGCCGCCGTTGTTCTCATCGTCCGATCTGGGCGAGCGCCGCACGCAACGCTTCGGCGTCCACATCGCGCATCAGGCGTCCGATGAACTGCAATTGACGGCGACGGCCTTCGTGGCTGCGCGTGACGCGCGCAGCGCGTACTGCATCGGCCAGGCGCTCGTCGATGGGCAGGCCGTCGATCTCGTGGTCGTCGAGCGCGACCAGGCTTTCGCCGAGCGCCTGCAGTTCGTGCATCTCGCGCTTGCGCTGCGTCTTGCTGGGCTTCTCGTCGGGAAAATGCATGGAAGGCGCGTCGAACGGGCGCTGTTATGATAACCGCGACATGTTCGAATACGATGAAGGTGCGCTGAGCGAGATCAGCCATTCGGTACTGGCCTTCGCGCGCGAGTTCGGTGCGAGCGATGCCGCGGTCGAGGCTTCCGAGAGCAGCGGGCTGTCGGTGAACGTGCGCAAGGGTCGCGTCGAGACCATCGAGCAGAATCGCGACAAAGGCATCGGCGTCACCGTCTACGTGGGGCAGCGCCGCGGACACGCCAGTTCCACCGATTTTTCGCCGCAGGCGTTGCGCGAGACCGTGAAGGCGGCATGGGAGATCGCGCGCCACACGGCCGAAGACCCGTGTGCCGGATTGCCCGACGAAGATACGCTTGCGAGCGATCCGGAAGATCCGAGGCTCTTTCACGAATGGCCGATCGACGCCGAACAGGCGGTAGCGCTCGCTCAGCGGATCGAACGTGCGGCTTTCGATACGTCGCCGGCCATCCGCAACTCCGACGGCGCGTCGGTGTCGGTGAGCCACGGCCATTTCGTGTTCGCCAACACGCGTGGTTTCAGCGGCGGCTATCGCCACAGCCGACACACGATCTCGTGTTCGCCGATCGCCCGGCACGGCCGCGAGATGCAGCGCGACGACTGGTATTCGTCGAACTGCAATCCGGACCGCCTGGCCGATCCGCAGGCGCTCGGGCGCTATGCGGCCGAGCGCGCGCTGGCGCGGTTGGGCGCCAGGCGCATCGCCACGCAGCGCGTGCCCGTGTTGTTCGAGGCACCGCTCGCCTGCGGATTGCTCGGGCACTTCGTGCAGGCCGCCAGCGGCGGCGCGCTGTACCGACATTCGAGCTTTCTCGTCGATTCGCTCGGCCAGCAGGTGTTCCCCGAGCACCTGGACATCGTCGAGGATCCGTTCCTGCCCGGCGAACTGGGCAGCGCGCCCTTCGACAGCGAGGGTGTGGCCACGCACCGGCGCAACGTCGTCGAGCGCGGCGTGATCGAAGGGTGGTTCCTGTCGACCTACTCGGCGCGCAAGCTCGGCATGCGCACGACCGGCAACTCCGGCGGCTCGCACAACCTGCGCTTCGCGAGTCGCGACACGCGCCCCGACGATTCCTTCGAAGCGATGTTGCGCAAGCTCGGCCGCGGCCTGCTCGTCACCGACCTGATGGGGCAGGGTGTGAACTACGTCACCGGCGACTATTCGCGCGGGGCGAGCGGCTTCTGGGTGGAGAACGGGCGCATCGTGCATCCGGTGGAGGAGATCACCATCGCCGGAAACCTGCGCGAGATGTTCGGCGCGATCGCCGCGGTGGGCGCCGACGAAATCACGCGCGGCACGAAGCGCACCGGGTCGGTGCTGATCGGCGAGATGGCGGTGGCGGGGAGCTGAGCGGGCCTGGGCCCGGGGTCGAAGCGGATCGCTCAGACGAGCTTCAGGGCCAGCAGCAGCGCGGTTTGCGCGGTGAGCGCGGCCAGCATCCATTTGACGAGTTCGGACTTCGTCTCGGCGATTCGCGTTTCCAGGTTGGAGAAGCGGATTTTCGTTTCCGAGCGAAGTTCGGCAAGGTCGAACTTCGTCGCCATGTCGGTCTTCGTGTCCGAGCGTAGTTCGGCGATGCCGTTCTTCATCTCCGAGCGCAATTCGGCGATGTCGTTCTTCATCTCCGAGCGCAATTCGGCGATGTTGTTTCTCGTTTCCGCGCGTAGTTCGGCGATGTCGCTCCTCGTCTCCGCGCGGAGTTCGACGATCTCGGTTCTTATTTCCGTGAGATCGCTTCTTGTCGCGGAGCGGAGTTCGGCGAGATCGCTTTTGGTCGCCAAGACCTGCGCATGCAGGCCGTAGCGCTCATCGACCGATCGATCGAACAGATCGACCACTTCCCGGGCACGATCGGACGCCACGCCGGCGGACAGCAACGCGTCGTAGAGAGCAGTGGCGAACGAGCCCATGCGAGCCAGCGTAGCAGGCATGGACCTGCTGCTCAATCGGCCGTCGGGATGAAGTCGGTCAGACTCCTAGTGGACCCATCCTGCGAGCAGTCGGCGGACTTCCTCGGGGTCGGCGACAGCCGCCGTCATCTGCTCCATGGCCGGGCGAATGTCGCCCACCAGGTCGTCGAGCGCAGCAACCGCTTCGGCCGGCGCCGGACGTTCGGGCGCCTGCAGCGACAACTCCAGCGCCTCCTCGGCGTGGTGCACGAGCGCGAGATAGCGGCGAAGCCTGCTGCGATCGTCCATCGTGCACTCCTCGAAAAACGTTCAGCCCGGGTGGGCGACCTCGATGCGCTATCTTGGGCCAGAAGCGGCACGCACCACAGGAATTCGGTCACGATGAACAAGGCCTTCGTCCGCGAGGACGCTCCCGAGGAAGACGACGAACTGCTGGAGCCTTCGCCGTTGCCGGCCGGCGCGCGCAACTACATGACCCCGGCCGGGCACGAGCGGATGAAGGCCGAACTGCTTCATCTGCTCGACGTCGAGCGCCCCGAGGTCGTGCGCGTCGTGTCCTGGGCCGCGTCGAACGGCGATCGCTCGGAGAACGGCGACTACCTGTACGGCAAGAAGCGGCTGCGCGAGATCGATCGACGAATCAGGTTCCTGACGAAGCGGCTCGATGCGGCCGAGGTGGTCGACCGGGCCTCCGGGGAGGCGCCAGAACAGGTGTTTTTCGGCGCCACCGTCACGTTTCTGCGCAACGGCGAAAGCGAGGAGACGGTGACGATCGTCGGAGTGGACGAAGTCGATCCGCTTCGGCGGCGGGTCAGCTGGGTCTCGCCGGTGGCGCGGGCACTGACGAAGACGCGCGAGGGGGACACGGTGTCGTTGCGCACGCCGGGGGGCGTGGACGAGCTGGAGGTGCTGGAGGTGCGGTATGTGCCGGTCGAGTGAGCGCGCGGTGCACCTGCTCGGGCCGATCTGAAGTCGAGCAACGAGAAGTCGCGTTTTCCCGCGCGGAACGTATTCCACGAGCGAAAGGGAAACGAACGGTTGCCCGGAATCGCGGCGGCGCGTAGCGAGCGCGGGCGTGCGGCGAACGTGCGGCGAGCGTGCCGGCGGGATGAGCGCGCGGCGCGCGTGGGTGCCCGCTACACCCTCGCGATCCGCGCAACCTCTGACAGCCTGCGCAGATTGCGCATCACGCGCGCCAGGTGCACGCGGTCGCGCACCAGCAGCGCGAAGCGCATCGACGCGGTCTCCGTCGCTTCCTCGTCCATCGCGACGTGGACGATGTTCGCTTCGCTGGCGGCGATTTCGGCGGCGACCTTGCCCAGCGTTCCGCGGTCGTTGCGCACCTGCACCTCGATGCCGGTGCGGAACTGGCCCGAGACGTCATCGGCCCAGTCGACGTCGATCCAGCGCTCGGCGTCTTTCGCGCGCTGGCGCGCCGCGATCTTGCAGTCGGCGCGGTGCAGGAACAGGCCGTGTCCGCCGCGCATGTGGCCGACGATTTCGTCGCCGGGCAGCGGGTAGCAGCACGGCGAGTAGCTGACGGCGGCGCCTTCGGTGCCGCTGACGATGACCGGCGCCGGGCGCGGCAGCATCAGCGTGGCGCCGCTCGGCTTGCCCGACGAGAACTGCAGCGCGATCGTGCGCGCGACGACCGGTGCCAGGCGCTTGCCCAGTCCGATGTCCGCGTGCAGTTCCTCGACGCTCTTGGCGCCGGCATCGCGCGCGCCGCGTTCGACGACGGCGGCATCGAGGGTGGAGGCGTCGATGCGCAGCGCGCTGAGCGCCTGCGCGAGCAGGCGCTGTCCGAGGTCGACCGATTCCTTGTATTTCAGCGTCTTCAGGCACTGCCGGATGCCCGAGCGCGCCTTGCCGGTGCGCACGAAGCCGAGCCAGTTCGGGTTCGCCTTGGAGTTCGGGTCGGTGATCACCTCGACGACGTCGCCGTTCTGCAGCTCGGTGCGCAGCGACACCGGCTTCTGGTTCACGCGCGCGGCCACCGCCTGGTCGCCGATGTCGGTATGCACGCTGTAGGCGAAGTCGATGATCGTGGCGCCGCGCGGCATCGCGCGGATCTGCCCGCGCGGGGTGAACACGTAGACGGCGTCGGGGAAGAGGTCGACCTTCACGTGCTCGATGAACTCGAGCGAGTCGCCGGTCTGGCGCTGGATGTCGAGCAGCGACTGCAACCACTCGTGCGTGCGCGTCTGCAGGTCGGTGAAGCTCTCCTTTTCCGCCTTGTACAGCCAGTGCGACGCGACGCCTGCCTGCGCGACGCGCTGCATCTCGTGGGTGCGGATCTGGAATTCCACCGGCGTGCCGAAGGGACCGACCAGCGTGGTGTGCAGCGACTGGTAGCCGTTGATCTTCGGAATTGCGATGTAGTCCTTGAAGCGCCCGGGGATCGGCTTGAAGGTGCCGTGCAGCGCACCCAGCGTGAGGTAGCACTGCGCAACGGTGTCGACGAGCACGCGAAAGCCGTAGATATCGAGCACCTGCGAGAACGACAGTTTCTTCTCGCGCATCTTTCGGTAGATGGCGTAGAGCGACTTCTCGCGGCCGTAGACCTGCGCGTTCACGCCCGCCTCGGGCAGCGTCTTCTGCACGGTTTCGAGGATGCGACCGATCACCTCGCGGCGGTTGCCGCGCGCTGCCTGCACCGCCTTCTGCAGCGTCTGGTGACGCCACGGATGCAGGAATTGGAAGGAGAGATCGACGAGCGCGCGGAACAGTTCGTGCAGTCCGAGGCGGCTCGCGATGGGGGCATAGATCTCGAGCGTTTCGCGCGCGATGCGCTGCTGCTTTTCGCGCGGCACCGCGTCGAGCGTCTGCATGTTGTGCAGCCGATCGGCGAGCTTGATCAGGATGACCCGCACGTCGCGCGCCATCGCCAGCAGCATCTTGCGGAAGCTCTCGGCCTGCTGCTGCTCCTTCGAGGCGAACTCGACGCGCTCGAGCTTGGACAGGCCGTCGACCAGTTCCGCAACGTGCGGGCCGAAGTGTTCGATCAGGATCGGCTTGGCGACCGACGTGTCTTCGATGACATCGTGCAGCAGCGCCGCCATCAGCGTGTCGGCGTCGAGCTTCCAGCGGGCGAGGATCTCGGCAACCGCGATCGGGTGCGAGATGTACGGCGCGCCGCTCGAGCGGAACTGCCCGAGGTGCGCCTGGTCGCCGAAGCGATAGGCCTCGCGGATGCGGGCGAGCTCTTCGGGTGGTAGATAGGCGCTCGCCCGACGGGTGAGTTCGGCGAGCGAGACGACACTGTGGTTGTCGGGCGCAGCGGCGAAGCTGTTGCCGGCGACGCTGTCGGGTTCGGCTTGCGCGGGCGACGCAACAGCCCTCTTTCGCCCTCTACGGGCGGGTTCGACGGCGGCGGGATTCGATCCCGGCATTGCGCTTTCTACCGTCGAGCGCCGCGCTGTTCGTCAGCGGCTCATGTGGGTACGCGCCGCAGCATCTCGATGCCGACCTTTCCGGCGGCCACTTCGCGCAGTGCGGTGACCGTGGGTTTGTCGTGCGACTCGATCTTTGCTGCGTGGCCCTGGGCGAGCATGCGCGCGCGGTACGTAGCCGCCAGCGTCAGCTGGAATCGGTTCGGGATCTGCTTCAGGCAGTCTTCGACGGTGATGCGTGCCATGGTTCACCTATGCAGTCGCGTCGTCGGCGAGGCCGAGCGCGCGGAAAGTGACGGGGTGTCGGGCGCGTTGCCGCGACAGCCGCAGCCGCGCTGCTTCGATCAAGGTGCGAAGTTCGGCGAGCGCGGTTGCAAAGTCTTGATTAATAATAACATATTGAAATCGATGCGCCTGCTTCAATTCGGCGCGCGCGGCCGCTACGCGCCGCTCGATCACTTCCGCGCTGTCCTGGCCCCGTTGCTCGAGTCGTTCGCGCAGCGCGTCGATCGACGGCGGCACGATGAACACGCCGACCGCGTCGGCGAACAGCTGCTGCACCTGCACCGCACCCTGCCAGTCGATCTCCAGCACGATGTCGACGCCGGCGCGGATGCGCGCCTCGATCCAGCGGCGCGAAGTGGCATAGAGGTTGCCGTGCACCTCGGCCCATTCGAGGAAGTCGCCGGCTTCGCGGCGCCGTTCGAACTCGTCGCGATCGATGAAGTGGTAGTCGCGCCCGTTCACCTCGCCGGCGCGCGGGGCGCGCGTGGTGAAGGACACCGACAACTGCAGCAGCGGCCGGTCGACGAGCAGCGCGCGCACGAGCGAGGTCTTGCCGGCGCCGGAGGGTGCGGCAACGACGAACAGGCTGCCCGCGGAGTCGGAGGGCGTCATCGGGGAATCGCTCATTCTCCATCACTCCAGGTTCTGCACCTGCTCGCGAATCTGCTCGATCAGCACCTTCAGCTCGATCGACGCACCGGTGAGGTCGATGGCCGCAGCCTTCGAACCCAGCGTGTTCGCTTCGCGATTCAGTTCCTGCAGCAGGAAATCGAGCCGCTTGCCGACCGGTCCGGGCCCCGACAGCACACGGCGCAGCTCGGCGACGTGCGCCAGCAGCCGCCCGATCTCCTCGGCGACGTCGATGCGCAGTCCGTAGGCGGCGACCTCCTGGCGCACGCGCGCCATCGTCTCCTCGACGGGAATCGCGGCGCCGGTCTGCTCGAGCGCTTCGCGCAGCCGCTCCACCAGCTTGCGCTGCCACGCGTCGATCAGCTCCGGACTGCGGGTGGCGAGCGGCGCGACGATCGCGTCGATCGCATCGGCGCGTTCGACGACGAAGGCGACGAGCCTGGCGCCCTCGCGCACGCGACTCGCGCCGAACTCGGCGAGCGCCTCGCGCGCTGCGGCGACGACCTCAACATTCAGATCGACTTCCGCCGTCTCGTCGGCGACGACGCCCGGCCAGCGCAACGCTTCGACGATGCTGGGGGCTGCGGCCTGCGGCAGCGAACGTGCCACCTGCTGCGCGAGCGCGGCGAAGCGGGCGAGCGCGCGCTCGTCGACGCGAGCCTCGGCTTCGTCGACGCGCACGCCGGCGCGCAGCGCGAGACGGCATTCGAGCTTGCCGCGCTGCACGGACGCGCCGAGCAATTCGCGCAATGCCGGCTCGGCGCCGCGCAGCTCGTCGGGTGCGCGCACGATGAGATCGAGGAAGCGCGCGTTGACGCTGCGCAGTTCGACGACGAGCTGGCCGGCCGCAGTGTTGCGCGAAGACTGCGCGTAACCGGTCATGCTCTGGATCGGGCGCCGTTCGGCGGATCGCATGGTTCGGGGCGTCGATTCGTGAGGGGAACTCTCTAGAATGAGTGCGCCCGAATCGCCGACGAGTTCTTCATCGACAGATGGCCACCCAGACCAACGCGCCGTTGCCCGAGGGGCTCGAAGTCGGCGGCTACCGCATTGTAAGGAAGATCTCGAGCGGCGGATTCTCGATCGTGTATCTCGCCGAGGACGAGATCGGCGCGCAATACGCGATCAAGGAGTACCTGCCGAGCTCGTTGGTGCAGCGCGCTGCCGGCGAACTCGAGCCGCGCGTGGCCGAGGCGAGCGAGCCCACCTTCCTGAACGGACTGCGCTGCTTCTTCGAGGAAGGGCGCGCGCTGGCGCGCATCTTCCACCCGAACGTGGTGCGCGTCGTGAATTTCTTCCGCGCGAACGGCACCGTCTATCTGGTGATGACCTACGAGCGCGGACGCAGCCTGCAGGAACTGGTGCTGCGCCACCGCGGTCGGCAACGCGGTCGCACGCTCGCCGAGCGGCATGTGTTGCGCGTGTTCCACCTGGTGATGAACGGCCTGCGCGAAGTCCATGCCAATCGGTTGCTGCACCTGGACCTGAAGCCGGCGAACGTCTATCTGCGGCTGGACGGCACGCCGCTGCTGCTCGATTTCGGCGCCGCTCGTCGGGCGCTCGACGTGCAGCCGCACAAGCTCTTCCCGATGTACACGCCGGGCTTCGCGGCGCCGGAGTTGTACCGTCGCAGCCAGCAGCTGGGGCCGTGGACCGACGTCTACGGCATCGGCGCCAGCCTGTTCGGCTGCATGGCCGGACAACCTCCGCAACCGGCCGATCAGCGCGAGCTCGAGGACAAGGTTCCCGCGGCGCTCGACGCGATGGAGCATGCGTATTCGCGCGCGCTGCTCGACCTGGTCGGCTGGTGCCTGAAGCTCGACGCACTCGAGCGGCCGCAAAGCGTGTTCGCGCTGCAGCGGGCGATGCGTCATATCGAGCCGCCGCCCGAAGACGTTCCGCGTGCCCCGAGCACCGTCGGACGCTGGATCGACACGCTGGCCGGACGCGTGCCCGTGCGCCGCCGCGGCGACGAGAGCGTCGGTTCGATCGGCTGAAGAACGCGTGAAGCGATCGTCCATGCCCGTCCTGCACGCCGGAACGCGCCCGCTCTTCGTGGCAAATGCTCGCCGCATCGCCCGATACGGCTGCGCTTTGCGCCTCGATCGGACGCGTTCCGACGTGCCTTCCGGTCACGGCCGGTTGCTTCACACGTTCTGAGGAGCTGCCCGTGCGATTTTCGATCTATCAGGACAGCCTGTGCGGAGCGCGCTCCAACAATCAGGACCGCATGGGCTACTGCTTCACGCGCGACAGCCTGTTGATGGTCGTGGCCGACGGCATGGGCGGGCACCTGCACGGCGAAGTGGCCGCGCACCTGGCGCTGCAGGCGGCGGCCGCGTGCTTCCAGGCCGATGCCCGGCCGTTGCTCGCCGATCCGCCCGCCTTCCTCGACCGCGCGCTGCGCCACGCACATCACGAGATCCTGCGCCACCAGGCGCTGCACGAGCTGCCCGAGGCGCCGCGGACGACGATCGTCGCCTGCGTGGTGCAGCAGGATCGCGCCTGGTGGGCGCACGCCGGCGATTCGCGGCTGTACTGGCTGCGCGGCACGCGGGTGGCCGCTCGTACGCGCGATCACTCGAAAGTTCAGAGCCTGATCGATCTCGGGCAGATCGACGAGGCCGAAGCCGATGCGCACCCCGAACGCAACAAGGTGCTCAACTGCCTGGGTTCGCCTTTCGAGCCCACCGTCGACATCGGCGGCGACGTGGAACTCGCGCCGGGCGATACGCTGCTGTTGTGCACCGACGGCGTCTGGTCGGCGTTGCCGGAGAACGCGCTGGTGGCGCTGCTGTCGGCCGACAGCGTGCTCGCGTCGGTGCCCTGCGTCGTGCGTGCGGCGGTCGACGAGGCGGGCGCGATGGCCGACAACGCCACGGCGCTGGCGATGACCTGGGGCGATGCGAGCGTGGCCGGCGGCGCGCTGCTGTCGTCCGACGACGTGCCCGACGGGGCGATCACGACGACGATCGCGGTGGGCCAGCTCGACGCCGGTTCCCCGGCCGACGTGCTCGGCGAGGACGAGATCGAGCGTACGATCCGGGAGATTCGCGAGGCGATCTCGCGCACCGGGAACCACTGAAGGCATGTCGATACGTCCGAGCGGGCGCGCGCCCGACGCGCTGCGTCCGGTTCGTCTGGAAAGGGAATTCACCCGGCACGCGGAGGGCTCCGTGCTGGTCGCCTTCGGCGACACGCGGGTGCTGTGCACGGCCAGTGTCGAGAACAAGGTGCCGCCGTTCCTGCGCGGCGCGGGCCGCGGCTGGCTTACCGCCGAGTACGGAATGCTTCCGCGTTCCACGCACACGCGCAGCGATCGTGAAGCCGCGCGCGGCAAGCAGAGCGGCCGAACACAGGAGATCCAGCGGCTGATCGGACGCAGCCTGCGCGCGGTGTTCGATCTCGAGCGCCTGGGCGAGCGCACGATCACGCTCGATTGCGACGTGCTGCAGGCCGACGGCGGTACGCGCACGGCGGCGATCACCGGCGCCTTCGTCGCCGCGCACGATGCGGTCGGGCTGCTGCTTCGGCGCGGCGAGATCGACGCGAGCCCGGTGCGCGATTTCGTCGCCGCCGTATCGGTCGGACTGTTCGAGGGCACGCCGGTGCTCGATCTCGATTACGCCGAGGATTCCTCCTGCGACACCGACCTGAACGTCGTGATGACGGGCGCCGGCGGATTCGTCGAAGTGCAGGGCACGGCCGAGGGCGAGCCGTTCAGCCGCACGCAGATGGACGCGCTGCTCGACCTGGCGAGCCGCGGAATCGCCCGGCTCGTCGAGTTGCAGCGCGGGGTGCTCGCGTCGTGACGGGGCGGTCGCGATGAAGCTCGACCGCATCGTGCTCGCTTCGGGAAACGCCGGGAAGCTCGCCGAACTGGGCGCCCTGCTCGCGCCGCTCGGCGTCGTGGTACAGGCGCAGGCGGCGCTCGGCGTCACCGAGGCGGAGGAGCCGCACAGCACGTTCATCGAGAACGCGCTGGCGAAGGCGCGGCGAGCGAGCCGGCTGACCGGACTGCCGGCGATCGCCGACGATTCGGGCCTGTGCGTCAACGCGCTGGGCGGACGACCGGGCGTGCTGTCGGCGCGCTGGGCGTCGGCCGGCGGCAACGACAGCGTCGATACCGACCGTGCCGAGCGCGACCGGGCGAACAACGCGAGGCTGGTGCAGGAACTCGCCGGTTGCAGCGACCGCCGCGCGCATTTCTATTGCGTGCTCGTGCTGATGCGCGCCGCCGACGATCCGCAGCCGATCGTCGCCGATGCAAGCTGGGCGGGCGAGGTGATCGACGTTGCGCGCGGCGCCGGCGGTTTCGGCTACGACGCGCATCTGCTGATTCCATCGCTCGGGCGCACGGCGGCCGAGCTCGATGCGCAGACGAAGAATCGGCTCAGCCACCGCGGCCGTGCGATGCGCGCGCTGATCGAGCGCCTGCGCGAGGCCGGCGCGATCGGGTGATGGCGGGTTCGAAGGGTTCGGGCGCCGAAACGCGCATCGGCGCGATCACGCGCCGGGCCGCGGGCGACGAGAGCTCCGGCGTGCGCTCTGCGCCGCCGCTGTCGGTGTACGTGCACCTCCCATGGTGCATCCGGAAATGCCCGTACTGCGACTTTAACTCGCACGCAGTGCTCGGCAACTCGCACGCGGTGCTCGGCAACTCGCACGCAGTGCTCGGCGACGCACTGCCCGAGCGCCGCTACCTGGACGCATTGCGCGCCGACCTCGAGGCGGCGCTGCCGCAGGTATGGGGACGGCCGGTGCAGACGATCTTCATCGGCGGGGGTACGCCGAGCCTGTTCTCGCCGGAATCGATCGACGAGCTGCTGACGATGCTGCGCACGCTGCTGCCGGTGGTGCCCGGTGCCGAGATCACGATGGAGGCCAATCCAGGCACCTTCGAGGCGGCGCGCTTTCGCGCGTTCGCGCAGGCCGGCGTCACGCGTCTTTCGATCGGCGTGCAGAGCTTCGACGACGAGGCACTGCGACGCATCGGACGCGTGCACGATGCCGCGCAGGCGCGCCGCGCGATCGAGACGGCGGCCGGGCACTTCGACACCTGGAACCTGGACCTGATGTACGCGCTGCCGGGGCAGTCGCTCGATGCGCTGCGCACCGACCTGCGCGAAGCGCTGGCCTTCGCGCCGCCGCATCTGTCGTACTACCACCTGACGCTCGAAGCGAACACCGCTTTCGCGCTGCACCCGCCGGTGCTGCCCGACGAGGACGCGGCGAGCGAAATGCAGTCGGTGATCGAGGACGAGACGCGGCGCGCCGGCCTGCAGCACTACGAGATTTCGGCCTACGCGCGAACGCACCGTCGCTGCGCGCACAACCTGAATTATTGGCAGTTCGGCGACTATCTCGGGCTGGGCGCGGGCGCGCACGGCAAGCTGTCGTTCCACGACCGTATCGTGCGCGAGGCGCGCGTGCGCAACCCGCGCGAATACCAGCGCGCGGCGCTGGGCGAGAGCAGCGAGGGGCCGATCGCGTCGTCGCATGCGGTGCCCGCGCGCGAACTGCCTTTCGAGTTCATGCTCAACGCGCTGCGCCTGACCGACGGCGTGCCGGCGTCCTGGTTCGTCGAGCGAACCGGTCTGTCCCTGCTGGCGATCGCCGGGCCGGTGGCGCGCGCGGTGCAACGCGGATTGCTCGATCCGGACCCGACCGTCTTTCGCCCGACGCCGCTCGGCGCGCGCTTCCTGAACGACCTGCAGCAGATGTTCCTGCCCGAATGACGATCAAGGAGGAGACCATGGACGCGATCCAGACCACGATGATGCCGGTGCCGCTGTCGCTGAACCGGCTGCTCGAACACGCGGGCCGGCTCTTCCCGGAGCGCGAGATCGTCTCGCGCCTGCCCGACAAGTCGCTGCGCCGGCACAGCTACCGCCAGTGGTACGAGCGCACGCGTGCGCTGGCGGCGGTGCTGCAGAAGCTCGGCTTGCGTCGCGGCGAGCGCGTGGCGACGCTGTGCTGGAATCACCATGCGCATCTCGAGGCGTATTTCGGCATTCCGGCCGCCGGCGGCGTGATGCATACGCTGAACCTGCGCCTGGGGCCCGACGACCTCGGCTGGATCGCGCACCACGCGAAGGACCGCTTCCTGATCGTCGACGACACGCTGTTGCCGCTGTACGAGCGCTTCGCCTCGCTGCACCGTTTCGAACGCGTCATCGTGTACCCGTTCTCCGGCGCGCCGGTGGCCGAGCGCGAAGGCGACGACGCGCAGGGCCTGGCGGCGATCGACGACTACGAGCGGTTGCTGTCCCAGGCGGGCGAGGCGCTCGTCGATCCGAAGCGCGACGGATTCAGCTACGTGGCGCACGACGAGAACGACCCGGTGGCGATGTGCTACACGTCGGGAACCACCGGCCGGCCGAAGGGCGTCGTCTATTCGCACCGCTCGACGGTGCTGCATTCGCTGAACTGCGCGTTGCCCGACTACGTGGCGCTGTCGGCCAACGACGTCGTGCTTCCGGTCACCCCGATGTTCCACGCCAACTCGTGGGGCATTCCGTACGCCGCGGTGATGCTCGGCTCGAAGATCGTCTTCCCCGGCCCGCATCTGCATCCCGACGATCTGCTCGACCTGATGCAGCTCGAGCCGCCGACGCTGGCGCTGGGCGTGCCGACCATCTGGCTGGGCATGATCCAGGCTTTCGAGGCGAATCCGGGGCGCTGGAAGCTGCCGATCGGAATGCGCAGCATGGTGGGCGGCGCCGCAGTGCCCGAGTCGCTGATCCGCGCGTTCGCGCGCAACGGCGTGCGGCTGGCGCAGGGCTGGGGGATGACCGAAACGTCGCCGATGGCGTCGTTGTTCTTCGAGAAGCCCGAGCTGTGCGCCACGCAGAGCGAGGACGAATGGTTCGCTCGCAAGGCCACCTGCGGAATTCCGGTGCCGCTGGTCGAGCTGCGAATCATGGGCGAGGACGGGCCGGCGCCGTGGAACGGCCGCGACGTCGGCGAGCTGCAGGTGCGCGGTCCGTTCATCACCGGCTCGTATCACGAGGAGCCGCGCAGCCCGGACAAGTTCACCGACGACGGCTGGCTGCGCACCGGCGACGTCGCTTCGGTCGATCCGCACGGCTACGTGCGCATCAGCGATCGCACGAAGGACCTGATCAAGTCGGGCGGCGAGTGGATCAGCTCGGTCGATCTCGAGAACGCGATCATGGCGCATCCCGCGGTGGCCGAAGCGGCGGTGATCGCGATCGCCCATCCGAGATGGGGCGAACGCCCGCTCGCCTGCGTCGTGCTCAAGCCCGGCAAGCAACTGGCCGCGGGCGAGTTGCGCGAATTCCTCGCGCCGAAGTGCGCGCGCTGGCAGCTGCCCGACGCGGTGGAGTTCGTCGACGAGATCCCGCGCACCTCCACCGGCAAGTTCTGGAAGGTGAAGCTGCGCCAGCGCTACGCCGACTGGCGCTGGCCGCAGGACGCGATGACGCCGCAGGAGTAGCGCGAGCCGACGCACGCCGGCCCGCCTGCCGGCGCCTGCGCCTGCGCCTGCACCGGTGGCGCTACTTCTTCAGGTGGCCGGCCGCCTCGGCGATGTACGGCCCGCAGATCGCTGCGTTGATCTTGCAGTCGAGCAGCACCGGCCCGTCGTCGCGCGAGCGCAGCAGCGGCGCTGCTTCGCGCAGCTGGTCGAGCGTGCGGATCGTCGCCGTACGAAACCCGAAGGCCTCGGCCACCGGCGCGTAGTCCACGTCGGGGAACATCGCCGGCGCGACCGGCATGTTCTCCAGGCGCAGGTAGTGCAACTCGGCGCCGTAGGCGCAGTCGTTCATCACGAGGATGACCAGCGGCACGTCCTCGCGCACGGCGGTCTCGAGTTCGCCCAGCGTCATCAGCAGGCCGCCGTCGCCGATGACGAGCACCGTCGTCTGGTCGGTGCGCGCCTTGGCGAAGCCGAGCGCGGTGCCGAAGGCCATCCCGACCGAGAAGAAGTCCCACGGCAGCTTCAGGTGCTGCGGGCCGAGCGTCGAGAAGAAAGGCAGCGTCTGCACGAAGTTGCCCGAGTCGAAGACGAGGTTGCGATCGGGCGGCAGCAACCGGTCGAGTTCGAGTGCGAGCGCGCGCGGGTCGACGGTGCGCGGCGTGTGCTCGGGGCGGAACTCGTGCGTCCATTCGAACTGCGCCAGGTGTAGTCGGTTTTCTTCGCTGCGCAGCGGCTGCTCGGCGGCCGGTCGCGCGGGCATGGCGTCGAGCAGTTGCTCGGCCACGACTTTCGCATCGCCGACGATCCCGACGTCGGCCGGCCCCCAGCGGCCGATGTGGCTGCGCTCGCGATCGACGTGGACGATCGGTGCACCGACGGCCAGCGCCGCGCCGGCGCTCGTGGTCCGCTGGTTGAAGCTGGCGCCGAAGACGACGATGCAATCGGCCTCGTCCATCAGGCGCCGGCCCGCGGAGTGCGAGAACGAGCCGATGACACCGACGTCGAACGGATGTCCGCGAAAGAAATCCTTCGCTTTCAGCGACGTGGCGAGCACCGCGCCCAAGCGGTCGGCGAGGCGCTCGATCGCTTCGCGCGCCCCCGCACGTACCGCGCCGACGCCGCACACGAAGAGCGGCTTGCGGCTGCTCTGCAGGACCGCAGCGGCGGCGGCGATCGAGCCTGGCGAGGCGCGGCCGCTGTCGCGGGGGCGGCGTGCTGCGGCGAGCGCCTCGGCGGCCGCGCGGGCGGCGTTCGATTGCCGCGCGGCGTCGGCTTCGGTCGGCGCGGCAGCGGCGGCGTCGCCTTCGAACTCGATCTCTGCCGTCTGCACGTCCACCGGCAGCAGTAGCGCGACGGCCTCGCCGCGCCTTGCGTGGGCGATCGCCAGCCTTAGCGTCTCGCGCGCGCCGGCGGGCGAGCGGGCGACGAAGGTGCGGATGCCGGCTGCAGCGAGCACCGCTTCGGCATTCAACGCCTTGCCGTCGGGACCGAGTTCGTTCGGCGGAGGCGCGCCGATCGGCGCGTCGCCGTACATCAGCAGCAGCTTCGAGCCGGTGCGGCTCGCACTGACCGCTGCGTGCAGGCTGTTGGCCGCAGCCGGTCCGCGACCGATCAGCGCCAGTCCGAGTTGGCCACTGGCCGATGCCCATCCGTCGGCCATCGCGATCGCGCTGTTCTCGTGCCGCGCGCCGTGGAACGGCACGCCCATCGCATCGAGCGTCGACGCCAGCAGCATCGTGTCGTCGCTCATCAGGCCGAAGATCGGCGCATCGAGCGCCCGCAGGTCGTGCGCGAGCACCTCGTAGACCGGACGCGTCGCGGACGCGACGCGGGTCGGGCGTACCGTCGCTTGCGGTTCGAATGCGGCCACCGGCTTCTCCATAAGATGTATCTAATATGAAGAATATGGTGACCGCTCGGCGGAACGAGCAATGACCCTGCCACGAACGCGCCATGCCGAGTAGCGGGCGGCGGTACGATGCACCGGTACGGTGCACAGTGCGTGTCGCTGGTGCCGAAACGGCGGCAATCGCATGGCACGCATCCTGCTTTGCAACAAGCGCGGCTTGTTTTCGAGCTGCGGCGAAAAGAGCGCAGAATCGCGCCTTCGCGACCGAATCCGACCCTCAGGAGAGTTCCCCAGATGGCTAGCGTCCAGGACGTGACCCGCATGATCGCGGACAACGAAGTGAAATTCGTCGATCTGCGCTTCACCGACACGCGCGGCAAGGAGCAGCACGTCTCGGTTCCGGCCAAGGGTTTCGACGCCGAGAAGTTCGAGACCGGCCACGCATTCGACGGCTCGTCGATCGCCGGCTGGAAGGGCATCGAAGCCTCCGACATGTTGCTGATGCCCGATCCCGAAACCGCGTGCCTCGATCCGTTTCGCGAGGAGGCGACGCTGCTGCTCAGCTGCGACGTGATCGAACCGGCCGACGGCGTGGGCTATGCGCGCGACCCGCGTTCGATCGCGCGCCGCGCCGAGGCGTACCTGAAGTCGAGCGGCATCGGCGATACGGCGTACTTCGGCCCGGAGCCGGAGTTCTTCATCTTCGACTCGGTCACCTGGTCGATCGACATGTCGGGTTGCGCGGTGCGCATCCAGTCGGAGGAGGCTTCGTGGTCGACCGGCCGCGAGATCGAAGGCGGCAATCTCGCCCATCGCCCGCCGGTGAAGGGCGGGTATTTCCCGGTGCCGCCGGTCGATTCGTTCCAGGACATGCGCTCGGAGATGTGTCTGATCCTCGAACAGATGGGCATCCCGGTCGAAGTGCACCACCACGAGGTCGCCGGCGCCGGGCAGAACGAGATCGGCACGCGTTTTTCCACGCTCGTGCAGCGCGCCGATTGGCTGCAGCGAATGAAATACGTGATTCATAACGTGGCGCACAGCTACGGCAAGACAGCGACGTTCATGCCCAAGCCGATCGTCGGCGACAACGGCTCGGGCATGCACGTGCACCAGTCGATCTGGAAGGAAGGGCAGAACCTGTTCGCCGGCGACAAGTACTCGGGACTGTCGGACTTCGCGCTGCATTACATCGGCGGCGTCATTCATCACGCGCGCGCGCTCAATGCGATCGCCAACCCGTCGACCAACTCGTACCGGCGGCTCGTCCCGCATTTCGAGGCGCCGGTGAAGCTCGCCTACTCGGCGCGCAACCGCTCGGCGTCGATCCGCATTCCGTACGTGTCGAGCCCGAAGGGCCGGCGCGTCGAGGTGCGCTTTCCCGATCCGATGGCCAACCCGTACCTGCTGTTCGCGGCGCTGATGATGGCCGGGCTCGACGGGGTGCAGAACCGCATGCATCCGGGCGAGCCGGCCGACAAGAACCTCTACGACCTGCCGCCCGAAGAGGAGGCGCGCATTCCCACCGTGTGCGCGTCGCTCGACCAGGCGCTCGAGGCACTCGATCGCGACCGCGAGTTCCTGACGCGCGGCAGCGTCTTTACCGACGACATGATCGACGCGTACCTGGCGCTGAAGGCCGAGGAGGTCGAGCGCGTGCGCATGACGACGCATCCGGTCGAATTCGACCTCTACTACAGCCTGTGAGCGGCGCGGGTCGGGCTGCGCGTTCCGCAGGTCGGTCGGCCGTTCGTCTGCCTTGGATTCGTCGTGCGGGCGTCTTACACTCGGACGCCCGCCGCACAGGATCCTGCCGTCCATGATCGCCCGTTCCCGCCTCGAGTTCGTCGCCTGCTTCATCGCGGGCGCCGGTCTCGCCGCCTGCGCTCCGTCGGCGCTTGCCCAGGTCTACCGCTGCGATTCGCCCAACGGCGTGCCGGTGTACCAGGGCTCGTCGAGCGGACCGAACTGCCGCCCGATCGACCTGCAGCCGCTCACCACGATTCCGGCGCCGAAGCTGCCCGCCGCGCGAAGCTCGGCGCCGGCGGCGAAAGCGTCTCCGGAGGGCTTTCCGAAGGTCGACGGCGCTGCGCAGCGCGCGCGCGACGGGGATCGGCGCCGTATCCTCGAGGACGAGTTGCAGAAGGAGCAGCAGCGGCTCGGCGAGTTGAATGCCGAGTACAAGAACGGCGAACCCGACCGTCTCGGCAACGAACGCAACTACCAGAAGTACCTCGATCGCGTTGCCCGGCTCCAGGAGGACATCGCACGAACCGAGAGCAACATCGCGTCGCTGCGGCGCGAGCTGAGCACGATTCGCGACTAGCCACCGGCGGCACCGCGGCCACCCCGCCGGCTACCGGTAGCGAAGGGGCGACCGCCGGTGCGTCCCGCGGGGCGGAGGCGCCGCCTTTCGCCGCGCTGGACTGGCTCGCCGTGGCCGTCGTCGTTGCCGATGCGCGCGGGCGCGTGCGCTTCCTCAACGCAGCCGCCGAGCAGCTCTTCGGGCTGTCGCGTCGCCAGGCGCTCGGCCGCAGTTTTGCCGCGCATTTCGTCGACGCACAGCCGCTCGAGCGGTTGCTCGCCGATGCAGCGCACGGCGGTTTCGACGAGAAGACGCTCGACCTGTCGCTCGCGCGCCCGGGCAGCGAGGCGCAGGCGCTGATCGTCTCGGCGGTGGCCGGCGCCGATCCGGCCGCGCCGGTGCTGCTCGAGTTCCGCCCGCACGAGCAGCGCCAGCGCGTCGATCGCGCGGAACGGCTGATCGAGTCGACGAGCGCCTATCGCGAACTCGTGCGCCAGCTCGCGCACGAGATCGGCAACCCGCTCGGCGGCATTCGCGGCGCTGCGCAGCTGCTCGATGCCGAGCTCGACAGCGCGCGGCTGCGCGAATACACCGGAGTCATCGTCAAGGAAGCCGACCGGCTGCAGTCGCTGGTCGACCGGCTGCTCGCGCCGCATCGCGGACGGCCGCACCGCGTGCGCGTGAACATCCACGAGGTGTGCGAGTGGGTGCGATCGGTGGTGCTCGCCGAGTTTCCGCAGGGGCTGGAGATCCTGCGCGACTACGACGCGAGCCTGCCCGAGCTGCTCGCCGATCGCGAGCGCCTGGTGCAGGCGCTGCTGAATCTCGTGCGCAACGCGGCGCAGGCGATGCACGGACGCGGGCGCATCGTGCTGCGTACGCGCATCGCGCGCCAGCAGACGATCGCGCGTCGACGCTGGAAGCTTGCGCTCGATCTGCACGTCGTCGACGACGGGCCGGGCGTGCCGTTCGACATTGCGGATCGCGTCTTCGATCCGCTCGTGTCCGGACGCGATGGCGGCACCGGCCTGGGACTGACGCTGGCGCAGAACCTGATCCAGCAGCACGGCGGCATCATCGAGTTCGACAGTCGACCCGGCAAGACCGATTTCCGCATCCGCTTGCCGCTGCAGGAGGACGGCTCTTGAGCGTGTGGATCGTCGACGACGACGAATCGATTCGCTGGGTACTCGAGCGCGCCTTCGAACGCGAGGGGATCGCCACGCGCTCGTTCGCCAACGCGCGCTCGTGCCTGGAGGCAGCGGTGCTCGAGGCGCCGCGCGTGCTCGTCTGCGACATCCGCATGCCCGGCGAGAGCGGCCTGCAATTGCTCGCCGCGTTTCGCCGGCGCCGGCCGGAGACGCCGGTCATCGTGATGACGGCCTATTCGGACCTCGACAGCGCGGTGGCGGCGCTGCAGGGTGGCGCCTTCGAGTACCTGCCCAAGCCCTTCGACGTGGCGACCGCCGTTCAGCTGGTGCGCCGCGCGCTCGAGCAGCGCCGCGCCGAGCCGGGCGACGACGAAGCGGTACCGACGCAGCTCGGCCTGCTCGGCCGCGCGCCGGCGATGCAGGACGTGTTCCGCGCGATCGGCCGGCTCGCGCAATCGAGCGCCACCGTGCTGATCACCGGCGAATCGGGCACCGGCAAGGAGCTCGTCGCACGCGCGCTGCACGAGCACAGCCCGCGCGCCAAAGGCGAGTTCGTCGCGGTGAACGCCGCGGCGATCCCGGGCGAGCTGCTCGAATCGGAGCTGTTCGGTCACGAGCGCGGCTCCTTCACCGGGGCGGTGCAGGCGCGCCAGGGGCGCTTCGAGCAGGCGCGCGAGGGCACGCTCTTCCTCGACGAAATCGGCGACATGCCGCACGAGATGCAGACGCGCCTGCTGCGCGTGCTCTCCGAGGGGCAGTACTACCGCGTCGGCGGGCACCAGCCGCTGAAGGCCGAGGCGCGCGTCATCGCGGCAACGCACCAGGCGCTCGAGGAGCGGGTGCGTCAGGGATTGTTCCGCGAAGACCTGTTCCATCGGCTGAACGTGATCCGGCTGCGCCTGCCGTCGTTGCGCGAGCGCAGGGAAGACATCGAGCTGCTCGCGCGGCATTTCCTGCAGCGAAGCGCACAGGAACTGGGCGGGGCAACCAAGCAGTTGTCGCGCGCTGCGACGCTTGCACTGGTCGATTACCGATGGCCGGGCAACGTGCGCGAGCTCGAGAACCTGTGCCGCTGGCTCACGCTGATGATTCCGTCGCGCGTGATCGAACTGCGCGACCTGCCGGCGGAAATCCGGGAGCCGGCGGCGACATCCGGCGAGCCGCCGCCGGCAGCCGGGTTGTCGCGCGAACCGCTCGATGCTACCGGCGCGACGGGTGCAGTCGCCCCGATCACGGTTGCGGCATCGGCCGGGGTCGCGCCCGTCGATGTCGCTGCTGTCGCCCGGGTTGCCGCCGACGAAGCCGATGCCGCTCCGGTGTCGCCGCACTACGGACGCGTCGAGCGCGCGGCGAACTGGCAGCAGCTGCTCGCCGTCGAAGTCGCGGCACGGCTCGCGTCCACCCCGGACGCCGGCGACGAGTCGTTGTTGATGGATCGGCTCACGCGCGACTTCGAGGCGACGGTGATCGCCGCGGCGCTGCGCCATACGCGCGGTCGGCGCGTGGAAGCGGCGCAGCGCCTGGGGATCGGGCGCAACACGATCACACGCAAGATCGGCGAATTGCATCTCGACGAACGAGGCCCGTAGCGTAGACTTCGCGCGCGGGAGGATCGGATCGGATGCCTACGGAAAGCTTCGGCGAGGCGATGCGGCGCGCGCTCGGCGCGCAATTGATCACGGTGGCCGGCGCCGTCGCGCTCTTGCTGCTCGGCTGGGTGATCGGTCTGGTGGCCGCCGCGGGCACGCGGCGCGTGCTGTCGATGGCGCAGGTGAACCGGCGCCTCGCGCCGGCATTGGGACGCGCGGTCGATCTCGAGCTGTTCGCGTCTCGACTGGTGTTCTGGTTCGTGCTGATGGTGGCGCTGGTCGCGGCCTTCAACACGCTCGACCTGCAGATGGCGTCGGCGCCGTTCGCCGCGATGGTGGGCGACATCGTCTCCTACCTGCCGCAGGTGCTCGCCGCGCTGGCGCTGGCGCTGGTCGGCTGGCTGCTCGCACTGCTCGTGCGCAACGGCCTCACCCGCCTGCTCGACAGCACGACGATCGACGAGCGCCTGAGCGCCGAAGCCGGCATGCGCCCGATCAGCGACAGCATCGGCCATGTCGGCTACTGGGTGGTGCTGCTGCTGTTCCTGCCGATGGTGCTCGGCGCGCTCGGCCTGCAGGGCCTGTTGATGCCGGTACAGAACCTCGTCGACCAGCTGCTCGCCTTCCTGCCGAGGTTGTTCGGCGCAGTGGTCGTGGTCGTTGTCGGCTACTACGTGGCGAAGATCGCGCGCGGCATCGTGGCGAACCTGCTGGTCGCCACGCGCGTGCAGTCGCTCGCGCGCAGCGTCGGACTGGGCGAGGGAACCGACCTTCCGCGCCTGGTCGGCACGATCGTCTTCCTGGCGATCTTCGTGCCGACGCTCATTTCGGCGCTCGACGCACTCGAGATCGAGGCGGTTTCCGAACCGGCCACGACGATGCTCGCCGAGTTCGTCTCGGCGATCCCCGAGTTGCTCGCCGCCGCGCTCATTCTCGCCGTGACCTGGTACGTCGCGCGCTTCGTCGCCGCGCTGGTCGCCAGCGTGCTCGAGGGTGCCGGACTCGACCGGCTCGCCGCGCGTACCGGCCTGCAGCCGATGCTCGGACCGCTTCGCCTGTCGCAGCTGATCGGACGACTGCTGCTGTTCTTCGCGATGCTGCTGGCGGTGGCCGAGGCGGCGAACCGGCTGCATTTCGGCCAGGTGAGCGAACTGGTCGGCGCGTTCATCGTGTTCGGCGGCGACGTGCTGCTCGGCATCGTGATCCTGCTGGTCGGGCTGTGGCTGGCGAACCTGCTCGGCTCGGCGGTGGCACGCAGCCCGGCCGACGGCGCCACCTGGCTCGGCGGACTCGTGCGCGCGCTGATCATCGGACTCGTGCTGGCGATGGGCCTGCGCGCGATGGGAATCGCCGACTCGATCGTCAACCTTGCGTTCGGCCTGACGCTGGGCGCGGTGGCGGTCGCATTCGCGCTGTCGTTCGGGCTGGGCGGACGCGAAGCCGCCGGGCGCCTGCTCGAGCACTGGCTGTCGAAGTTGCGCCGCTGAGGGCGCGCGGTGCGCCGCCGGGCGCAAGCCCGCCGCGTGATCAGAAGCGGATCGGATTGGGTCCGGTGCGGAACGACGCGGGCGACAGCAGGCTGTCGATCGCGCGCGGCGCTGCATCGGCCGACGCGGTGCCCGGTCCCGCGGCTTGCGCCTCTGCCGGGGTCTCGCTGGCCGTTCGGCGAGCATCGGAGCGCATCGGCGCCACCGTTCGCGGATCGCGTCGCGCCGGCAGCATCGACGACCTGGGGTAGCCGGTGGCATCGAGCGCGCGATCCCAGCCGATCGACTCGAATCCGCTGAACTTTTCGGGCCCGATCGATACGCTCGGAAACAGCGCCTTTTCGAAGCCGAAGGCGTGGAAGGTCTTCAGGTCGGCGGCGTCGTTCACGCGCTTCTCCGTGTACGGCACGCCGCGCTGCGCCAGGTGCTCGCGGGCGAGCGCGCAGGGTTCGCAGTCGGGCGTCGTGTACAGCGTGACCGGATAGCGCGCGGCGGCCGAACGCAGCGCCCAGGGCAGCGTCGGATCGCCGATGCTGGGCGCCGCCGGTCGCGCGGCGACCGTCTGCGTACTCGTGCCGCGGCCCAGCGCTTCGGGCGACGGCTGCCGGTCGCTGTAGTGCACGTGTCCGGCCGCGTCGACCCACTTCAGCGGCGCGCGCGATGCGGGCGGGGCGGCGAACGCCACGGACTGTGCGAGCAGCGCGGCCAGCGCGAAGGCGAGGGTGCCGAACGCGAATGAAGAACGCTCGTTGCGCGAGCGTGACGAAACGGCGGCGGCGATGCCGCGGCTACGGTGACGACGAAGATCGGGCATGGGAAGACTCGGGGGCGCGGGCCTCGACCATCCCATTGTGTCGCAGCAAGGCGTCGATTTCGGGGTCACGTCCCCTGAACGAACGAAACGAGTCGATGGCCGGTCGGCTGCCGCCCACCGCGAGTATCTCTTCGAGGAAGCGGCGTCCGGTTCGCGCCACACCGGCGACCGGATCGGGCTCGTGCATCGCGTCTTCGAATGCTGCGTAGGCGTCGGCCGACAGCACCTCGGCCCACTTGTAGCTGTAGTAGCCGGCCGAATAACCGCCGGCGAAGATGTGCGAGAAGCTGTTCTGGAAGCGGTTCCAGGCGGGCGGCGCGACGACCGCGACCTCTTCGCGCACTTCGTCGAGCAGCTGCTGCACGGTCTGCGCGCCGCCGGGTTCGTATTCGCTGTGCAGTCGCATGTCGAACAGCGCGAACTCGATCTGGCGCAGCGTCGTCATTCCGCTCTGGAAGTTCTTCGCGGCGAGCATCCGCTCGAAGAGCTTCTTCGGGATCGACTCGCCGGTGTCGACGTGCGCACTCATCGACTCGACGATCTCCCATTCCCAGCAGAAGTTCTCCATGAATTGGCTGGGCAGTTCCACAGCGTCCCATTCGACGCCCGAGATGCCCGAGACGCCGAGTTCGTCGATGCGCGTGAGCAGGTGGTGCAGGCCGTGCCCGAACTCGTGGAACAGCGTGGTGACGTCGTCGTGCGTGAGCAGCGCCGGACGCGTACCGACCGGCGGCTGGAAATTGCAGGTGAGATAGGCCACCGGCGTCTGCAGCGACGCGCCGCGACGGCGGCGCGAGCGCGCATCGTCCATCCACGCCCCGGGGCGCTTCGACTCGCGCGCGTACAGGTCGGTGTAGAACTGGCCGACCAGCGCACCGTCGCGCTCGATGCGGAAGAAGCGAACGTCGGGGTGCCACGTGGGCGCGTCGTCGGGCGCGATGCGCACCGAGAACATCCGCTCGACGAGGCGGAACAGACCGTCGAGCACGCGCGGCAGCTGGAAGTACTGCTTGACCTCTCGATCGGAGAACGCGTAGCGCTCTTCCTTGAGCTTTTCGCTGGCCCAGGCGAGGTCCCACGATTTCAGGTCCGGCAGCGACAGGTCGCGCGCGGCGAACTCGCGCAGCGCATCGAGGTCGTTCTTCGCGAAGGGCCGCGCGCGTGCAGCCAGCTCGCGCAGGAATTTCTTCACCTCGTCGGGCGACTCGGCCATCTTCGGAACGAGCGACACCTCGCCGAAATTGCGATAGCCGAGCAGCTTCGCTTCCTCGGCACGCAGCGCGAGCAGCTCGTCGATGATCGGTTCGTTGTCGAGCGCGACGGCGCGATCGCCTTCGGGCGCGACTGCGCCTTTGGAAGCGCGCGTCGTGTACGCGCGGTACATCTCCTCGCGCAGCGCGCGGTCGTGCCCGTACTGCATCACCGGGAAATACGACGGGAACTGCAGCGTGAATTTCCAGCCTTCGATGCCGGCGCGCCGTGCCGCTTCGCGCGCCGCCTCGCGCGCATCGTCGGGCAGGCCGTCGAGTTGGGCCTCGTCGGTGACGATCTTCGCGTAGGCGTTCGTCGCATCGAGCACGTTCTCGGAGAACTTCTGCGCGAGCGCCGCCTGGCGCTGCTGCAGTTCGGCGAAGCGCTCGCGTGCCGGCGACACGAGCTCGGCGCCGCCGAGCCGGAAATCGCGCAGCGCGTTCTCGACGATGCGCTTGCGCGGGGCGGGCAGCGTGGCGAACTGCGGCGATGCGGCATAGCGCTTGTACTTCTCGAACAGCGCCTGGTTCTGTCCCAGTTCGGTCCAGAACTCGGTGATCTTCGGCAGGTTCGCGTTGTACGCCTCGCGCAATTCCGGCGTGTCGGCGACCCCGTTCAGGTGGCCGACCATTCCCCACGCGCGACCGAGGCGCTCGGTGGCGTCGTCCAGCGGCTCGACGAACGCCTCCCACGTCAGCGGCGTATCGTCCGCGATGACGTGCCCGAGCGCCGATCGCGCCTCGGCGATCAGCCGATCGACGGCCGGCGCGACCTGCGCGGGCGAGAAGTCGGCGAAACGCGGAAGCCCGGAAAAATCGAGCAGCGCGTTCGTCGCAGCGTCGGAGCGATCGGTCTTCGTGTCAGGCATCGTGGCTTTCCTGCTTGCGTTCGGCGGCCTCGATCGTGTTGACGAGCAGCATCGCGCGTGTCATCGGACCGACGCCGCCGGGCACCGGCGTGATCCACGAAGCAACGCGGCTTGCGCTGTCGAAATCGACGTCGCCGCACAGCTTGCCGTTCTCGTCGCGATTCATGCCGACGTCGATGACGATCGCCCCGGGCTTGATCATGTCGCCGGTGATCATCCGTGCGCGACCAACCGCGGCAACGAGGATGTCGGCGCGCCGCGTATGTGCGGCGAGATCGCGCGTGCGGCTATGGCAGATGGTGACAGTGGCGTCGGCCTGCAGGAGCAACAGCGCCTGTGGCTTGCCGACGATGTTGCTGCGGCCGACGACGACTGCTTCGGCGCCACGCAGTTCGGCGCCGGCCTGGCCGAGCAGACGCATCACACCGTAGGGAGTGCAGGGCCGGAAACCGGGCTGGCCGGTCATCAGCGCGCCGGCGCTGGCGACGTGGAAGCCGTCGACGTCCTTCGCCGGCGAGATCGTCTCGATGACGGTGAACGGATCGATCTGCGGCGGCAGCGGAAGTTGCACGAGGATGCCGTCGATCGCATCGTCATCGTTGAGTTCGCGAATACGGGCGAGCAGCGCAGATTGCTCCGTCGATGCGCTCAGGCGGTCGAGCGTGGAGCGGATGCCGGCCTCCTCGCAGTCCTTCACCTTGTTGCGCACGTAGATCGCCGAGCCGGGGTCGTCGCCGACCAGGATTACCGCGAGGCCCGGCGCGCGGCCGGCTGCAGCCAGCTTGCCCGCGCGTTGCGCCACGTCGGCGCGGATCGATTTCGCCAGGGCGGCGCCGTCGAGGATCTTTGCGCTCATGTCGGAGGAGGAACGATCGGAAGGAGAGGGGGAATCGGGGACACGAACTCGCAAGCCGCGTGCCGCCGGAGGTGCGATCGAGTCTAGCACGCACCCCGAGCCCACTTGCACCCCCTCGCGCTCGTGACATATACTCGCTGGCTCTCTGGGGGTATAGCTCAGCTGGGAGAGCGCTTGCATGGCATGCAAGAGGTCAGCGGTTCGATCCCGCTTACCTCCACCAGACAAGGTCCCGTTCGTCTAGAGGCCTAGGACACGACCCTTTCACGGTCGGTACAGGGGTTCGAATCCCCTACGGGACGCCAACTTCTATTTTCCCCTTGCGGAAGAAGCCGCTTTCGGCGAGGCCGGCTATCCGGCGCGCGCGCGAGCGTCCCGAGCGACGCGGCGCCGCATCCCGGCTGCCCTCGCGAGAAGCAGCGAGGAAGCCGTCAATCGAGTAGGGGGTCTCGTTCGGCGAGTTCTTCGCCGACGACCGCGCCGCCGACCGCGCCGATCACCGGCGCAATGACGCCGCTGCTGGTCGCCGCGCCGAGCAGTGCGCCGGTGCCGGCGCCGATCAATAGTCCCTGCTGCGGGGTCGGGTCGTCGAGGTTTGCACAGCCTGTGGCCAGCAGCGCCGCTGCGGCGATGGCAATGCGAGATGCGATGGAGTACATGCCTCGTCCCTCCTTTACCGGTTGAAGCGACGCGCCGCAAATCCGACGCCCGCGCGGTGGTCCTTCGGCGCTATCTGCGGTTGGCGACGGCGGGGCGCGGGTAGTTGCGCACGAACTCTGGCTTGCTCACGAGGTCGTCGCCGTTCGCATCGAGTTCGCTCCACAGGTCGCTCACCTTGTTGCTGTCCGCAGCCTCGTTGCGGCCAAGACGGCCGTTCTGGTCGCTGTCGAGATGCTCGAAGAGCGTGCGAGGCGAGCGATTCCAGATATCGGGAAAGTCGATGAAGAACTGGCGGTCGAGATCGGCCAGTTGATCGGGTTGCAGGATGTGCGACCAGCCGCCGAACTCCAGGCCCGGCCGGGTCTTCAGGTACTCGCGTCCCAGTGGCAGGGCGTGTTGTTCCTCTGCTGCGGGTTGGAACAGCTGTATCGGCAGCGCCAGCAGCCGTTGCGGCGAGCTGAACGAGGGGTCGACCTCGAGTACCGCGAACTGCACGCGCTCGCGGTTCATGTTGATGACCAGATCAGCGAGACGGCCGACGACATCGCCGTTGCGGCCGATTACCGTGCGGTCGATCAGCTGCCGCGCGCGAAACGACCGCTCGCCTGCGGGTAGCGGTGCTGCATCCGGCAGCGCGCGCAACTGCTCGGCATCGAGCGTGGTCACCAGGTGGGCGAGCGGGCCCTCGATGACATCGAGCGGGGCCGCCACTTCGCGCTCGCCGATCCCGAAGGTTCCGCCGACTTCCAGCACGGCGCCTCGAACATCGCCGTTGACGATGTCGACGACTACATCTCGAATGTGTGCCAGTTCGTCCCCCTGCCGGTCGTACAGGCCGTTGTCGAACAGCAGACTGGCGCGATAGGCGCGGTAGGCGGCGATGGCCGGCTCGGTATTCGTCGGCGGCGCGACCACGCGCGGAGTCTCGAACGGACCGACAGGCACATCCGGTACCGGTCCTTCGGCAGAGCCCGGCGTTCCTGTCTGCGCAGAAACGGGCGAGACCGGCAGTCCGCCCAGCAGGGCGATCGTCGTCATCGCCGCGCAGACTGCGCGTCGTCGGCGCTGCGACCTTCGTTGCGAAGCACTACCGTCGGCTGATGGCATCGCGATCTCCAGCGAGAGACATGTCGGGTCATACCGCGCAATACCGGTTCCCGCCAACGAGATGCATGCGGCGCATTCGCACATCGGCTCGCGCCCACGCCTGCGCAGATGGGGCACCGCGATTGCGAAAGCTTCGATGAGCTGCACGCGCGCGCGTCGAACTGCGCTCGATGGGCTGCGTGCCCGAGACACTGCGGAACGAGAGGGCAACACGATGAAGCAGAAGCTCCTGGTCGCGGCCATGATGGCCGCAGGCATGATCGGCACCGGTACCGCGCACGGGGTGTCGCTCGATCCCGCCGACGTGTCGCGATCCGACGCGCAATCTGCACCGACGAACGAGCTGCAGAAGCTCGCGCAGGCCAACACCGAGCAGTCGTCCTTGCCCACGCGGACCTTGGCTGTCGCAGAGAGTGGCGGCGCTGCCCTGCCGGCGAAGGCGATCGAGCCGCCGTCGACCACCGGCGCCGTTGTCATCGAACCCACGGCGGCACCGAACTGGACCGAAGTCGTCGATCGCTTCGGGCCGGCCGTGGTCGGTATCCAGGTCCAGGGCACGAAGGAGCAAGCGGCAGGACGCCGGTTCGAGTTTGGTCCCGAGTTCCGGAATGACCCGTTCTTTCGCTTCTTCCGCGGCCTGCCGATTCCGCAACCGCAAGACGATGTGCCGACTCGAGGTCAGGGTTCGGGCTTCATCATCAGCCCCGACGGGTTGATCCTCACCAACGCGCACGTGGTGCGCGACGCCGACAGCGTGCGAGTCAAGCTCGCGGATCGCCGCGAATTCGAGGCAAAGGTGCTCGGCATAGACGCTGCCACCGACATCGCGGTGCTGAAGATCGACGCGAACAACCTGCCGGCGGTGCGCTTCGGACAGTCGGATCGCCTGGAGGTCGGCGACTACGTGCTGGCGATCGGCGCACCCTTCGGATTCGAGCAGAGCGCGACCTCGGGAATCGTCAGCGCGAAGGGCCGCTCGCTGCCGGGCGACGCCTATGTGCCTTTCATCCAGACCGACGTCGCCGTGAATCCGGGCAACTCCGGCGGACCGCTGTTCGACGCGGGCGGACGCGTCGTCGGGATCAACGCGCAGATCTACTCACGCACCGGCGGATACGAAGGTCTGTCGTTCGCGATCCCGATCGACGTTGCATTGCGCGTGAAGGATCAGATTGTCGAGACCGGCGAAGCGCGTCATGCAAGACTCGGCGTCACGATCCAGCAGCTGAACCAGGCGTTGGCCGATGCGTTCGATCTGGAAAATCCGGACGGCGCGCTGGTCTCGAGCGTCCTTCCGGACAGCGCCGCGCAGAAGGCGGGGCTGCGAACGGGCGACGTGATCGTCTCGATCAACGGACAGCCGATCGAGCAGTCGGGGGATCTTTCC
Organism: Burkholderiaceae bacterium; assembly: GCA_021166725.1. GTDB lineage: Bacteria > Pseudomonadota > Gammaproteobacteria > Burkholderiales > Burkholderiaceae_E > Zeimonas. The sequence continues at coordinate 161,079 of JAJPES010000056.1, forward strand.
GTGTTTGTCGGAATGTCCAGGCCCGGTACGGAAGTCACGCTCGGCGTGATCCGCGACGGCGAGAAGCGGAAGATCGAAGCGGTGCTCGGCGAGGCGCAGTCGGTGCAGACCGCTTCGGCAGAGGCGAACGCGAACGAGGCTACAGGACGTCTCGGGCTCGCCGTGCGACCGTTGAACCGCGACGAGCGCGAGAGCGCGAACATCGACAAGGGTGGGCTGCTGGTCACCGATGTCAGCGGAGAGGCGCGACGCGCCGGTGTCCGCCCCGGCGACGTCATCCTTTCGGTGAACGGGCAGCCGGTAGAAAGCGCCAGCGCGCTGCGTGAGAAGGCCGAGGGGCCCGACGACAAGCTTGCATTGCTGGTTCAACGCGGCGAAATGCGGATGTTCGTGCCGTTGAATCTCGGCTGACACCCGGAAAAGGAGCACTGACATGCCTATGCGAGAAGTCCTGTTCGCGCTGGCCGCCCTGCTGGCGCTGGGCGGCTGCGCCGATACGCTGAATCCGGCACCGATGGCCGCCGAAGTGATCGGTCCTGCCAAAGGCGCGATCGAGCGCGACCACGGCATCGTGATGGTCGCACGCGCGGGAGTCTGGGACGGCGTGCCGCGCAACCTTGAACAGCGCCTCACGCCGATGCTGATCACGTTGAAGAACGAAGGCCGCGTGCCGGTGCGCATCGACTACAGCCAGATGATGCTGGTGACACCGAAGCAGATGGTACTCAGGGCGCTGCCCCCGTTGCAGGTCGACGGAACGGTCACACAGGCACTCACCCCGCTGTGGCGACCGATCGGCTTCGCCTATGCGCCTTATTGGAGGCCGTTCGTCGGCGGCGCGCCGATCTGGACCGGACCTTTCCCGCACGATCCGTTGTACTGGAACCGTTACGGACCGGTGTTAAGGGAGGTCAATCTTCCGACGCTCGACATGCTCCAGCGCGCGATGCCCGAAGGGGTGTTGCAGCCGGGCGGGCAGGTTACCGGTTTCGTCTACTTCCCCGGCGTCGACGACGACATCGAGCAGGTACGCCTGCGTGTCGATCTCGCCGCTGCCGACGACGGCAAGCGCCATGCACGGCTGATGATTCCCTTCGCGGTAGGCTGAACGACACATCGCGCGGACCTCGATCTTCGTGTCCGTCGCGCCGGTTCGGCGGCGCAGGCCACTCGCGTGGGGGATCTGACGATCGAATTCGAGGATCGCTTCGCTGCGCGCGAGCGGTAGGCGCTCCTCATTGCAGACCGGGCAGGTACCGAAAACGCTCCCGCTCCTGGCCATCGTTGCTGCGACCGCGGCCGTCACTTTCGTCGTCGTGCTGATCGCGTTCAACTTCGTGCTCGGCAACAAGCAGATCGACGTGCCGCTCGCGCACCGCTTCCCGGTATCCGATCCGCGGTTCCCGCGCGCGATGAGTTCGGTGCTCGCGCCCGAACTGGTGCCGGGTAACCACCTCGCGGAACTGCTCAACGGTGAGGAGATCTTCCCGGCAATGCTCGAGCGGATTCGCTCGGCGCGGCACTCGATCACGCTCGAGACCTACATCTACTGGTCGGGGACAATCGGCGCCGAGTTCTCGATGGCGCTGTCGGAGCGCGCGCGGGCGGGGGTGCGCGTCCTCATGCTGCTCGACTGGGTCGGCACGGCACTCGACGACGCGCAACTGCGCGCGATGCGCGAAGCCGGCGTTCAGTTGCGCCGCTACAACCCGCCGCGCTGGTCCAACCTGCACCGGCTGAACAACCGCACGCATCGCAAGCTGCTCGTCGTCGACGGGCGCGTCGGCTTCACCGGCGGCGTTGGAATCGCCGACGCCTGGCGAGGCGACGCGCAGGCTCCGGGCCACTTTCGCGACACGCACTTCCGGCTGGAGGGACCCGCTGTCGGACAGATGCAATCGGCGTTCATCGACAACTGGTTGCAGTCGACCGGCGAGGTGCTCGCCGGCGACGAGTTCCTTCCGCCGCTGGAAGCCGCGGGCTCGAGCGTCGCCCAGATCTTCACGAGTTCGCCTGGCGGCGGCTCCGAGAGCATGCAGTTGATGTACCTGATGTCCATAGCGTCGGCGGTCGAATCGATCCGGATCTCGGCGTCGTATTTCATCCCCGACGAAGTGGCGGTCGCTTCGCTCGTCGCCGCATGCGAACGCGGTGTGCGGGTTCGGATTCTCCTGCCCGGGCCCTTCATCGACATGCCTCTCGTGCGGCGCGCGTCGCGCCATTACTGGGGGACGCTATTGCGGGCCGGTGTCGAGATCCACGAATACCAGCCGACGATGTATCACGTGAAAGTGATGATCGTCGACCAGCAATGGGTGTCGTGCGGGTCGTCGAACTTCGACAACCGGTCGTTCCGCATCAACGACGAGGCGAACCTCAACGCGTACGATGTTTCGTTCGCGCGACGTCAGGTCGCGCTATTCGAGGAAGACCTCGCACGCTCGAAGCGAATCACGCTCGAGGAGTGGAGCAGTCGCACGCCGTGGGACAAGTCGATCGATTTCGCCGCATCGCTGCTCCGCTCGCAACTGTAGAGCCCTCCTCGACGAGCTGATCCTCGTCACCTGGGCATTGCTTCGGCGCGTCTCTCCGCCTCGTTCGCGGCAACAGTGGCACGTCGCGCGGCGGCGGCAGCCTCGTCGGCGATGTTGCCGGTGGCGACGACCGTCGTTTCGGCTGGCTTGGTCGCCTGTTCACCTGGCGCGCTCGGGTCGGCATTGCCCGGAATCGCCGTCGCATGCGCAGCGCGTGCCGCCTGCCCGGCGGCCTGCGCGGCGTGCCGGGCCGCCTGTGCCGCCTTCGTGGCAGCGTCCGGAGTCAGGAGCCGTTCGGCCCGCTCGGCTGCCGCCATCGCGCGCTCGGCAGCGACGCGGGTATCGTGGGCTGCGTCCCGCAGCGCCTGCAGCCGGGCTTCTGCGGCCTCGGTCGCCCCGCCGCTGCGCTCGGCCTGCTGGGCGCGTTCGGAACTCGCCGTCTGTCGAGCCGCCTGCGCGGCTTCCTCTGCCATCAGGGCAGCGGCGCTCGCTGAATCGGCCGCCTGGCGCGCCGCCTCGGCAACGGTGCCTTGGCGGTTCATGTCCTTCTCGTCTGGCCCCGGAGGGCCCAATACGCTCAGACTTGATGCGGCCGCCGGATCGGGGCCTGCGCTGCCATGGCGCGATGCAAGATCGGGCGAAGGCTGCGATGACGAGCTGGCGGAGGCAGGCGTAGACGGAGTCGCCGAATCGGCCGCAATGCTGACTCCGGAAGCGGCGAGTGAAACGGCGGCGACGGAAGTGAGGAGAAAGGAAGTGGGCTTCATGCTTTGGGTTCCGGTTCGGCTACTGGGTTCGGTTACTGCGCAGACGTACGCGCCGCCTGCGGCGACGAAGACGCCGCTCCCCCGGAGGACGCTTGCATATCCGGTTCGGAGGCGGCCATCCCCCCCGGTGCGCTGTTGCTGGCCGCCGGGAACACCGCGACGAAGTATCGATCGATGTCAGCGACCCACGCCGGGTCGTTGAGCTTCGCGTACTGGTCGTCGGTGAAGCTCTTCATCGCCTGCACTTTCGACTTGGGAACGTTGAGCACCAGCGAATCGCCGTCCAGGTCGAGGCTGAGCGTGCGCAACGGAAGTGCGAAGTTCTGCTCGGGTGACGCCGAGCCGGCGTCGAAGCCGAGTACTGCGTAGTGGACGCGCCCGTGCGACATGTCGATGACGAGGTCCTCGACCTCGCCGATCTCCTTGCCCATGCGGCCGACGACGTCCTTGTCGATCAGGTCGCGAACGCTGTGCGCTCGGGCGCTGGAGTCGGGCTGCGGAAGATCCCAGGCCGCGTCGAGGTTGTCCAGAACGCCGTTGCCGTCGACGACCCGGTCGTCGTATGTCTCGCGATCGAGCGCGGCCCGCTCGAGCCGCTCGGGGTCGAGGTCGTAGAGGACGTTCTCACCGCCCGCCGTGACGCGCAGCTCGGTCGTCGGCACGCCGAACAGCTTGTCGTCGACGAGCACGCCGGGATCGAACGAGAGCACGGCATAGCGTACGTCGCCGTTGTGCAGATCGACGATGAGGTCATGGATCTCGCCGAGCGCCTTGCCCGCCGAGTTGTGGACGGTCGCGCCGATCAGTGTGCTCGCGCGGGCTTCGCGCAGGATCTGTCGTTCGCCGTGCGCCGACTGATCGGGTTGCGCCGTGCGGCTCGATTGCGCCGCCCGATTCGATTGCCGCGGCTGAGTCGGCTGCGTCGGCGCTTGCTCGTACGCGTGCCGCGCTGCTGTGTTCTGGTCGGCATCACCGGACGAAGCCGCCCAGGCCGAGGCGGTGGCGAACGGCAGCGAAACCGCGAGAACCAGGGTCTTTCGATTCAGACGGTGAATTGCGTCTCGCATTGCTTTACCTCTTGAAAGAACGGGGCTTCAGGTACGAAGCCCACCGAGGTACCGAAGGTGCAACGCGGATTCCCGGCAGCGTGCCCGACGAGGAGCGCGAGAAGAGGCGTCCGCAGAGCCACGTAGGCACGGCTTTTCGAGTCGACGCTTCGTTTCTCTTCGAGCGGCATGCGGATCAGGGGTATCCCGAATCTCGCGCAGCGTCCTCGAGTTCGACCGAGCACGGAGCAGCGTGTTCCGACAGCGCAGGACTCGTTCAGAGCGACGCGCTGCAGGCACACGACCTGCGGGCAAGCACGCGAGTGCACTGCGCTTCGAAAGGAGAACGCCATGCTTCAGAGTGTCAAGGAACTCGACGGCTACGAACTCGCCGCGCGCGACGGAGACATCGGCCGCGTACGCGAGGTGTATTTCGACGACCAGCGCTGGGTCATCCGGCATCTGGTGGTCGATACCGGCGGCTGGCTGTCCGGTCGCGACGTGCTCGTCTCGCCGCACTCGATCGACGGCATCGACCGGGTCTCGCGCCGGCTCGACGTGGCGCTGTCGCGCGAGAAGATCGAGAACGCGCCCGGCATCGGCGCCGATAAGCCGGTCGCACGGCAGAACGAGATTCCCTTCTACGACTACTACGGCTATCCGTACTACTGGGCCGGCCCCGGATTGTGGGGCGCGGGCGCGTACCCGTTGGCGGCCGGCGCACTCGGAGCGCCGCCGCCCGATGCCGGGGTGCCGCGCGAAATCGCCGAAAGGGCCGCGGCCGAACGTGAGAAGGCCGACCCGCATCTGCGTAGCAGCGGCGAGGTAATCGGCTACCACATCGAAGCTCGCGACGACTCGATCGGTCACGTCGAGGACCTTCTGTTCGACGAGCGTTCCTGGCAGATCCGCTACGCGGTGGTCGATACGCGCAACTGGCTGCCGGGCAGGCTGGTTCTGGTGACCCCGCAGTCGATTGAAAGCGTGGATTGGAACGAGCGCCAGGTGCACGTCCGGCTCACGCGCGACGCGGTGAAGGCGAGTCCGGAGTACGAGCCTGGCGCCCCGCTGCCGGCCGACTACGATCAGCGCGTGCAGCGCTACTACGAGGACTGGCGGCGAATCGCGCCGGAGTGAACCTCACGCAGCCAAGGCGGCGCGACTTCGCCGCGCGCGCCGATGAAGCCGGCGATCGAGGAACTCGCGCTCGGCTCGAATCGAATCGACAAGTCTCATGACCTCTTGCCGACTCTTTCTACCGGCGTGAAGAGGCCCGGCAAAGCGAATGCCCATTCATTCGCCGGCATCGTGCTTGCAGGAATCCGGTTCCTTTTCGATATCGCAATGAAAGGAGCTACCCATGAAAACCCGCACTCGCTCGCTCTCGCTCGCTGCAACGCTCGCTCTCGCGACATCGGCGGCCGTCGCACAGGGGAACACGCAAAAGCCGGACGATGTGAGAACGCAAGCGCAAACCGAGGACAAGGCGCAGGCACAGCAGGCGCAGAACCAGATGGCACAAGACCAGAAGGCGCAGAACCCGGACCAAGCACAGAAGAAGAGCAAGTCGCAGTCGTCGGCCACGACGGCCGCCGGCGTGCCGGTGGTCGTGCTGATGCCGGTGAAGATCGCGAACACCGACCAGTTCGCCAAAGGCTGCTGGGCGCGGCTGTACGACAGCACCGATTTCAAGGGCGACCAGCTCACGCTGGTCGGTCCGGCCGAAATGCCGGACATGATCAGTCATTTCGGCGTCGACTGGGCGGGCACTTTCGACAGCGTTGCCGTCGGCCCCAAGGCCACGCTGACCGTCTATGACGCGCAGAACTACCAGGACGAGGCGCAGACATTCAAGCCCGGACAGAAGGTCGCCGACCTCGACGAGAAGATGGAACTGTTCGAGAGTGTCCAGTCCGCCAAGGTGAGTTGCGCGTCGTAGTTCCGCTGTCAGCCAGGACCCCGGTACCGCCCTCGACTCTTTGAAGGAAACACCGATGAAAACATCCCGATTGGCCGTCGCAGCGCTGGGCGCCATGACGCTCGCCACGGCACCCTGCCTCGCGCAAGCGCAGCAGGCCTCCACCGCTACCGCAGCCGCGGATCGGTCGGCGCAAAAGCCGGCTGAAGCCGCGCACGACCCGATCGACATCCGCCGCTGGGACACCGCCGCGCTGCGTGGCGGGCACAGTGCCGAGCGACTGCTCGACACCACCGTTCGCGGCGAGGATGGTAGGCAGCTCGGCGAAGTCGAGAACTTCCTCGTCGACAAGCAAGGCCGCATCACCGGCATCATCGTCGAATCGCAGGGTTTCCTGGAAGTCGGCGACACGCATTTCCTCGTGCCATGGAAGCAGGTCGAGATGGGTCCGAACCTGAGCTACGTGAAAGTGCCGGTCAACGAGCGCAACCTGCCGGACTTCTCGCTGTTCAACGACGACGAGAGCATCTACAAGCCCGGCGCGATCTACCGCGGCAACGAGCTGCTCGGCGAGTTCGTACGACTGAAGGAAGGCGCGCCGTACGGCTACATCTACGACGTCATCTTCAGCGACGACGGCCGCATCCAGTCGATCATCGTGTCGCCCGACCGACGCTATGGCTACGGTTACTACGCCTTTCCCTACTACTACGGCATGTACCACCCGGGCCTGGGCTACTACGACATGCCCTACGCACGCAGCGACCTCTCCGCGCTGAAGCCGTTCGACTACGCCGCGCTCGGCATAGCGGGCGACGATAGCGTGGCGCCGGCGAAGACAAGTCAGCGCTGAGCAGGCACGACGAAGAACCGGGAGGCGAATCGCTGGCGGAAGCCCACGTAGGGCTGCATCCCTGCAGTTTCGGCTGCGAATGTCGTGGCGAGCCGCCTTCAGCCGCCCCCGAGCAGCCCCGGCTTCCCCGCCTCCCAGCGCGCATATTCGGTGCTCAGCATGCGCACGTGTTCGAGTTCCTCGGCGGCGAGTTCCCGATACAACTGCTCTTCGACCGACCCTTCGTCGGCGCGCAACGCGCAGTCGCTGAAGTACGCGCTCGCGCGATTCTCCAGTGCGATCGCGATGCGGAACAGGTTCGCGGGATCGGCCGGGCGGTTGACCACGCCGCCGAATACCGCGGCCACGTCCAGGTCGGCAATGCTCGCGTCCGTTGGCACTTCGGCGTGATAGCGGCGCGACAGCGTGCGCATGTGTTCGCTCTCCATCGCCGCCAGCGCTTCGAACAGCTCCTCGAGGATCGGCTCGTCGGTTTCGGCCGCGGCGCGCCGGTAGAACGCCTGTCCGCCGAGCTCGATCTCGAAGGCCTTGCGGATGCCTTCGAGCGCCGGGGCGTCGTCGATCTTTCGCGCCTCGAGCATTTCCAGTTCGCCGCCGCATTGCGGGCATCGCCCGTACGGAAAGGCGAAGCCGTCGCTGACCTTCGCGCAGCGCGTGCAGCGCCATTGCAGGACGGCGTCGGCACAGCAGATGTAGGCGCCGTCGTCGGCATCGTCCAGCGGCCGATGGCATTTCGGACATTGCATGGCGCGCTCCTCAGGCGGTCGCCGCGGCGAGCGGGGCAGGGGGCACGAAGGTCTCGAGATCCTCGACGGCGATCGGCCATCTGCGCGGCTCGCGTTGCAGGTAAGCGGCGATCGCGCGCGCAGCGCGTCGTCCGGCACTCATCGCGAGGATCACCGTTGCGCCGCCGGTGACGATGTCGCCGCCGGCGAACACGCCGGGCAGGTTGGTCGCCTGCGTGCGGTCGTCGGCGACGATGTAGCCCCACTTGTTCAGCGCGAGGCCCTGGGTGGCCTTCGCGACGATCGGGTTCGCCTTGGTGCCCAGCGCGTAGATCACCGTGTCGCACGGCCACTCGACGAATTCCCCCAGCGGCACCGGCGCGCGCCGGCCTCGCTCGTCGGCTTCGCCCAGCGCCATCTTCTGCACGCTAATCGCGCGCACGTCGCCGTCGTCGGTGAGCAGGATCTCGACCGGTGCATGCAGGAAGCTGAACTCGATGCCTTCTTCCTTCGCGTGGCGCAGTTCCTCGACGCGCGCCGGCGCCTCGGCCTCCGAGCGGCGATAGACGCAGCGCACGTGCGCCGCGCCGACGCGCCGGGCCACGCGCAGGCAATCCATCGCGGTGTTGCCCGCGCCGATGACGACGACGTTGTCGCCGACGCCGATCGGCGTGTCGCGATACGGGAACTGGTCGCCGCCCATCAGGTTCACGCGGGTGAGAAACTCGTTGGCCGAGTAGACCTGTCCGGCGAACTCGCCCGGGATGCCGAGGAAGGCGGGAGCGCCCGCGCCCGCGGCGACGAACACCGCGTCGAATCCCATCGTCCCGGTGAGTTGCGGCACGGTGAAGGTCTTGCCGATCACCTTGTTGGTTTCGAAGCGCACGCCGCAATCCTGCAGGCGCCGTACTTCGCGGTCGATGATCTCGCGCGGCAGCCGGAACGACGGGATGCCGTAGCGCAGCACGCCGCCGACCACGTGCAGCGCTTCATACACCGTGACCTCGGCGCCATACTTGACGAGGTCGGCGGCGGCGGCGAGGCCGCCCGGCCCCGAGCCTACGATCGCGACCTTCCCCAGCGACGTCTCGAAGCGCGGAGGCACCACCGGCGCGGGCTTCGCGTTGTCGCCGACGAAGCGCTCGAGCCGGCCGATCGCTACCGGCTCCATCTTCGCCTTGACGAGGATGCACTGCGCTTCGCACTGGCTTTCCTGCGGACACACGCGCCCGCACACCGACGGGAAGATGCTCGATTCGTGGATCGCGCCGACTGCGCCTTCGAGGTCGCGCACCATCAGGTGACGGATGAAGCGCGGAATGTCGATGCTGACCGGACAGCCGTCGATGCAGGTGGGGTTGATGCACTGGATGCAGCGCTCGGCCTCGCGCAGCGCCGCGCCGTAGTCGTAGCCGAGATTCACCTCGGCGAAGCTCTGCGCGCGCTCGGCCGGATCGCGCTCGGGCATCTTCACCTGGTGACGCTCTAGCGCCGAGAACTTCTTGTACGTGCGCTTGCCCTCGACGAAGAGCTTCTGCTCGATGCTGCAGACGTGCGCGGCGTCGTCGATGGCCTGCGCTTCCTGCTTCCTGAAACGCTTCTGGCGCGCGTGCAGTTCCTTGAAGTCGACCAGGTGCCCGTCGAAGTCGGGGCCGTCCACGCAGGCGAACTTGACCTCGCCGCCCACCGTCACGCGGCACGATCCGCACATGCCGGTGCCGTCGACCATGATCGTGTTCAGCGAGACCATCGTCTTCGCGCCGTACGGGCGCGTCGTCTCGACGCAGGCGTGCATCATCGGCATCGGGCCGATCGCCACGACGAGATCGGGCTGCTCGCGATCGAGCAGGTCCTTCAGCGCCTCGGTGACGAAGCCGGGGCGGCCCGCGCTGCCGTCGTCGGTGCAGACGATCAGCTGGTCGGCATGGGCGGCGAGCTTGTCTGCCCAGAACACGAGGTCCTTGTTGCGAAAGCCGACGATGCAGGTGGTGCGGTTGCCGGCCTGCCGGAACGCGCGCAACTGCGGAAAGATCGGCGCCACGCCGAGCCCGCCGCCGACCAGCACGACGTGCCCCACCTTGTCGATGTGCTGCGGCAGGCCGAGCGGGCCGACGAAGTCGTCGAAGGTGTCGCCTTCGGCGTAGTCGTCGCGCATCTCGCGCGTGGTCTTGCCGAGCGCCTGCACGACCACCGTCACCGTGCCACGCTCGCGGTCGTAGTCGGCGACCGTCAGCGGAATGCGTTCGCCGCCTTCGCGCAGCCGCAGCATGACGAAGTGCCCGGGTTCGGCGGCGCGGGCGACGTCGGGCGCCCGGACCTCCCAGAGGAACGCGTTCTCCGAGAAGACCTCGTGGCGAGCGATCGAGTACATCGGTGGCTCCGGATGACGGTCAGCGACGAACAGCGGCGACGCGCGCCCGATCTTCGTGCGATTGCCGCTGGGCCTCCGATGAGCGCGACGTACCGCGCGATCATGCGCGGGCCGCGTGCGGCCGTCCAGAGCGAAATGGGGGCAGGGGTGCGGACCCCTGCCGTGCGGCGATCGGCCGGTGCGACGCGCAAGCGTCAGCCGGCGTCGGTCGCCTGCCGGCCCCTGGCCAGTTCGTCCAGCGTGCGCTCGAACACCTCCGGCGGTTGCCCTCCGGAGATCAGGTACCGGTTGTCGACGATGGTCGCCGGCACCGAGTGGATGCCTTCCAGCCGGTAGCGACGCTCTAGCGCGCGCACGTCGTCGGCGTACTCGCCGCTCTCCAGCATGCGGCGCGCATCGTCCGCAGCGAAACCGGCGTCGACGGCGAGTCGGACGAGCACCGAGCGGTCGGCGACGTTCTCGTTGTCGGCGAAGTACGCGTGAAAGAGCGCCCGCTGCAACGCCAGTGTTCGTTCGGAATCCTGCAGCCCCGCCCAGTGCAGCAAACGGTGCGCATCGAAGGTGTTCCAGACGCGCGTACCCGGGCGGTAGGCGATCGTCACACCGAGCGCTGCCGCGCGTTCGCGGATCGCCGCGCGGTTGGCTTCCAGTTGCGCCTCGTCGATGCCGTACTTGCGCATCAGGTGTTCGCCGGCATCGACGCCTTCGAACGGCATCGCAGGCTCGAGTTCGAAGGGCTGCAGATGGATGTCGGCCTGCACCCGATCGCCCAGCCGGACGAGTGCGGCCTGCAGGCCGGCGAGTCCGATCGCGCACCAGGGGCAGGCGATGTCGGAGACGAAGTCGATGCGCAAGCGGGTGGTTTTGCTCATCGTGGTTCTTCCGTAGAGGGCCTCATTCTGCCTCCCCGCACCGTGCAGCGTCGGTGCTTGCCACGATGCGATGCGGGTGGCGCATCGAACAAATCTGTATTTGCAGTAAAGGTTTAGTGGTCTCTGGTCTCCCCGGGCAACGCGTGCGTATACGGTTGCGGCAACCGGCGCCGGCGAGGAAGTCTGCTCGCGGTTCGCGCCGCGACTACTACGCGGGGAAGCAGAATGCCCGGGCCTTCGCCGATTCTCTCCGTGGGCCGCCCGCTCGCCGCCGGCAAGGCACGAGTCGAAGCGGTCGCCGAGACCGACGTCGAATGGACGCGGTTGATCTTTGCGTACCTGGCCTGCGCCACTGTCTGGCTGATCGTGGGCACGCTGATCGGTTCGTACCTGAGCGTGAAGTTCGTCGCGCCCGACATCGATCACGTGTCGTGGCTGTCCTTCGGTCGCCTGCGCCCGGTTCATACCAACACCGTGTTCTGGGGCTGGACCTCGCTGGCGATGATCGCGCTCGCGCTGTACGTCGTTCCGAAGACGAGCCAGCGGCGCCTGTACAGCTTCCCGATCGCGTGGACGAGCCTCGTGCTGATGAACCTGGCGGTGATCGTCGGCGGCGCGCTGCTGATGATCGGGATCAACAACGGCGGCCAGGAGTATCGCGAGTACGTATGGCCGGCGATGGGCCTGTTCGCGGCCGGGACGGTGCTCACCGCGTACAACCTGATCCGCACGATCGCCGACCGCGGGATCGAGGAAATCTACATCTCGAACTGGTACATCGTCGCCGGCTTCCTGTGGACGATCGCGCTGGTGACGATCGCCTACGTGCCGTTCTACCAGGGCAACGCGATCAGCGAGACGGTGATCCAGGGCTACTACATGCACAACGCGGTGGGCATGTGGTTCACGCCGGTCGTCCTCGGTCTCACCTACTACTTCCTGCCCAAGCTGCTGAACAAGCCGATCTATTCGTATTCGCTCGGCGTGCTCGCGTTCTGGACGCAGATGGTCTTCTACACGATGATCGGCGCGCATCACTTCGTGTTCGCGCCTACGCCGTGGTGGCTGCAGACGGTGGCGATCATCTTCAGCGTCGGCATGCTGGTGACGCTGGCGGCCGGCACCGGCAACTTCCTGCTGACGATGAAGGGCAGCGGTCGCACGATCGCGCGAAGTTACAGCCTGCCGTTCATCCTCGCCGGCGTGATCTCGTACTTCCTGTGGTCGGCGCAGGGAACGCTCGAGGCGCTGCGCTCGCTGAACCCGGTCTGGCACTTCACCAACTACACGGTGGCGCATTCGCACCAGACGATGTACGGCTTCGTCGTGTTCCTCGTCTGGGGCGGCATCTACGGCCTGCTGCCGCGGATGACCGGGCGCGAGCCTTCGCACCTGCTGGCCGGAATCCACTTCTGGTTCGCGCTGATCGGCTACCTGATCTACACGACCGCGCTGATGATCGGCGGCACGCTGCAGGGACTGAGCTGGATCCGCGGGCAGGCATTCATCGCGTCGGTCACGCTGCTCGTGCCGTACTGGCTGTGGCGCGCGGTGGGCGGAGGAATGATGTTCCTGTCGCATCTGATCTTCGCCTACAACCTGTGGCGTATGCGAGCGTCGCGCGACGAAGCAGCGCTTGCCGCACGGCCGAGCGAGGCGCTGGCATGAACTTCCACAAGAACCACTGGTTGCTGTTCTCGGTGGTGTTCTTCGGCTACGTGGCGCTCGCGTGGATCGTCGGCATCGGCCCGGCGATCTGGACTCAGGCGAACAGCGATCCGCTGCCCGGAAGCGCGCCGCTGACGGCCCTCGAGCAGCACGGTCTCGAGGTCTACATCGCCGAGGGCTGCGTCGCCTGCCACACGCAGCAGGTGCGGCCGCTGAAGATGGACGAGGTCTGGGGACGTCCGTCCACCCCTGGCGACTACGCGCACGTGCGCCCGCTGGGCATGCTGCAGCCCTATGCGCCGGCGGTTCTCGGCTCCGAGCGCACGGGGCCCGATCTCACCAGCATCGGCGTGCGCCAGCCGAGCGCAACATGGCAGTTCATCCACCTGTACCAGCCGCGCGCCGTCGTGCCCGATTCGATCATGCCGGCGTTTCCGTGGTTGTTCGACGTCGTCGAACAGCCCGCAGCAGACGCGGTCGTGGTCCCCGTTCCGGCGTCGCACGCGCCTGCCTCGGGCAAGGTCGTCGCCACCGAGCGGGCGGCGGCGCTGGTGGCGTATCTCGCGTCGCTGAAGCAGGTCGCGTTGAAGGGCGAGCAGGCATCGCCTGCGGCTTCGAAGGCGTCGACGTCCACCGCGCCCGCTTCGGCCCCGGCAGGCAAGGCGCAGGCGCAGGGCGCCGCTCTTTACGCCAGCCACTGCGCGTCGTGCCATCAGGCGAGCGGCGAGGGCCTGCCCGGCGTCTTTCCGCCGTTGAAGAACGATCCGGTGGTGAACGCCGACGACGCGTCCGAGCACATCGCCACCGTGCTGAACGGCGCGCACGGCCGCACGATCGACGGCAGGACCTATCCGTCGGAGATGCCCGGCTTCGGCGACCAGCTCTCCGATGAGCAGATCGCGGCGATCGTCACTCACGAACGATCGAGCTGGGGCAACCACGGTCGCTCGGTGACCGCGAAGGACGTCACCGACGTTCGCGCACGGGGCGGCAGGAAATGAACATGGCCGCCGGGCCGCAGGGCGTGGCCGATTGGCTGCTGGTGCTGGTGGCCGTGGTGGTCGTCGTACTGGTCGCCGTCTACGCGGTGCGAATGCTGATCTCGCCGCGCGAGAAGGATCCCGAGCACATCAAGCGCCGCGTGCTGCGCGACGAGGCGACGGCTTCGCCGGCGCGGTCCGCCGCAACGGCGTCGGTCGATGCGGTCGCTGGCGAGGCCGCAGCGAACGAGTCGCACGTGATCGTCTGGCTCGACGACGCCAGCGAGCCGCTGCTGCGCTATCGGCCGCCGGTGCGCTTCGAACTGGACACCTCCCGTCTCGAAGACGGCCAGCATCGGCTGCGCATCGAGGCCTACGACTCCACCGGGCAGAGAGGCGTACGGACGGTTCCCTTCGTCGTGCGCAACGGTCCCGGGATCGCGATCAACGGGATCAGCGACAACGACGTCCTCGAAGGAAAGATCGACGTCCTCGTCAACTCGTACGGCGGAGCCGCCGAGGCGCACTGGGAGCCGTCGCGCGCCGAGACGCCCGCGCCGGTGCCGACCTGGGCGTGGGTACTGTTCATCGTCGTCGTCGCTTTCGGCGTCTTTTACGGCGTGCGTCTGTGGAATCCGCCGCCCGAGTTCGCGGCGACGCCCACCTATGGGTCGCTTGCGCTCGGCTCGATGACCTTGTCCGACCTGGCATCGGCCGCGGCGCCCGGCGCCGGGGCTTCGCAGGCGTCGTCCGGTGCTGCGCCGGCGTCCGAGAGCGCAGCGGGAGCTGCCGGGGCTGCGGGCGGCGACGCCGCGCTGGGTGCCTCGGTGTACGCCAACAACTGCGCGGCCTGCCATCAGGCAAGCGGCAAGGGACTGCCAGGCGTGTTTCCGCCGCTGGCAGGCAATGCCGTCGTGCTCGACAAGGATCCTGCCACGCATATCGAAATCGTCCTGCACGGCCTGCAGGGCAAGGCCATCGACGGCACGAAATATGATTCGCCGATGCCGGCGTGGGCAGGGCAGCTCGACGACGCGCAGATCGCGGCGGTGATCAACCACGAACGCAGCAGTTGGGGAAATCACGCGCCCGCAGTAACGGCGCAGGACGTGGCGAAGTTGCGGGCGGCGAAGAAGTAGCTCAGCGGGCGGCGCTGCGCCGGCGCATGCGCACGGCCGCGTCGAGCGACTCGAGCAGGCGTACCGAGTCGTCCCAGCCCAGGCATGCGTCGGTAATGCTCTGTCCGTAGACGAGCGAGCGCGGATCGTCCGTGCCGGGCGTGAACGGCTGTCGGCCTTCGACGAGATGGCTTTCGATCATCGCCCCGAGGACGGCGCGACTGCCGCCGGCGATCTGCGCGCACACCGCATCGGCGACCTCGCGCTGGCGAAGCGCCTGCTTGTTGCTGTTCGCGTGCGAGAAATCGATCATCAGCGAAGGACGGCAATCGCTGTCGGCGAGCGCGCGGCATGCCGCCTCGACGCTGGCTGCGTCGTAGTTCGGCGTGCGCCCGCCGCGCAGGATCAGGTGGCAGTCGGGATTGCCCAGCGTGCGCACCATCGCAACGTGGCCGTTCTTGTGGATACCGAGGAAGTTGTGCGATGCGCGCGCAGCGAGCATCGCATCGATGGCGACGCGCACGTTGCCGTCGGTGCCGTTCTTGAAGCCGATCGGCGCCGAGGTACCCGAGGCCAGTTCGCGGTGCACCTGGCTCTCGGTGGTGCGCGCACCGATCGCGCCCCAGGCGACGAGGTCGGCGAGGTATTGCGGCGACATCGTGTCGAGCAGCTCGCTGCCGGCGGGCACGCCGGTGCGCGCGATGTCGATCAGCAGCGAACGCGCGATGCGCAGCCCTTCGCTGATGCGGCAGCTCTCGTCGAGGTACGGGTCGTTGATCAGGCCCTTCCAGCCGACGGTGGTGCGCGGCTTCTCGAAGTACACGCGCATCACGATCTCGAGCGTGTCGCGCAGTCGCTCGCGCAGCTCGGCCAGACGCTGCGCGTACTCGAGTGCTGCACGCGGGTCGTGGATCGAGCACGGACCGATGACGACGAGCAAGCGGTCGTCCTCGTTGCGCACGATCGCGCGCACCGCCGCGCGGGCGTCGAGCACCTGTCGCTCGACGGCCGTGCCGGCGATGGGGAAGAAGCGCAGCAGGTCCTCGGGCGGCGGCAGCACGAGCATCTGGGCAATGCGCTCGTCGTCGACGCGCGCGTTCGGGTCGGTCGGATCGGGTTGCATGTGGGGGGGCGCTTGCCGCGGACGAAGGATGGTAACGCGCAGCGCGAGCGGCAGGCGTCGCGCGTTGTGCGGCCATCGGCGCGCGGCCTGCCGCCAGTGGTGGCATCGACGGGGCCAGCCCGTCGATTGCTCGATGATCTCCCTTCGGCCGCGGTCGAGCGCGACGGCGCGGCGCACAACGGAGACGGACGATGAAGCGGGCAATCGGCAACCGGGTGAAGCACAGCGCAGTCCTTCTTGCCGCAGCGGCGCTCGGCTGGAGCGCGGCCGCCGTCGCGCAGGGGATGCAGCCGGCGACGCCGTCGACGCCTGCCGTCGCGCGTCCGGCGGCCGCCGAACCGATGAAGGTCGTCGTGCAGGTGAGCGACGACGATCCACGGACCTGGAACCTGGCGCTGAACAACCTGCGCAACCTGCAGAGCGCCCTGGGAGCGTCGAACGTCGTCGCCGAACTGGTCGCCTATGGCCCGGGTATCGGGATGCTGCAGCGCGACTCGTCGGTCCAGGCGCGCATCGCGCAGGCGCTTGGCGACGGCGTGCGCGTGGTCGCCTGCGAGAACACGATGCGCGGGCACAAGCTCACGCCGCCCGACATGATTCCCGGCATCGGCTACGTGCCGTCGGGCGTCGTCGAGATCGTGCAGCGCGAGCGCGACGGCTATTCGTACCTGAGACCGTAGGGACGCGGCCTTTGCCCGGCCTTGCAGCGGCCGCGGTGCTTCCTCGTTCTCGCGCGCCAGGCATGAAGCCGCTGCTCGCGTTCCAGCGGGGCATCGGCCGCGACGACCGCGGGCGGCTGCGGTCCGACATCCTGAGTGCAGACGACGACTGGCTCGAGTCGACGCACGACTTCATCCAGTGGCTGTTTCCGCTGCCGGAGCCCAGTGCGGCGAACCCGGGTGCGCCGCTGGCCGATGCCGAAGTGCGCGAGGCCTTCCGCACCGATCCGCGGCTGCGCGAGCATCTGCGCGAGAGCTTCCTGCGCATGCTGCGCTTCTACGGACTGATGCTCGACGAAGACGGCGGCGTTCGCCCCGCGCCGAACTGGGCGCAGCGCAACGCCTGGTTCCGCCACGGCGGACACAACGACCTGCGCGTCACGCGCATCCTGCGCAGCCTGACGGTGCTCGGACTGGGCGACCCGGCGCGGGCATTGCTCGACGCTCTCGAGCGGCTCCGCGCGAGCGAGCGCTGCGGCGTGAATGCGCGGGCTTTCGACTACTGGCGCACGGCGGTCGAAGCGGCTCGCTGAGGCCGCTACCGCGCCAGCACCTCCACGGTCTTGCTGCGTCCGCGCGGGACGAGACCCGCTGCGACCCAGCGGTCGAACACGCCGAGCACGGCTTCGCAGAATTCGGGGTCGTTGATGTGTGCGTCGGTCTCGATCAACTCGACGGGCGGTCGCACCGCGTTGCGCATCGCGTCGACGAAGGCGCCCAGCCCCTCGGCGTCGTGTAGCGCCTCGCCGGGCCGGTCCCAGCCTTGGATACCGCCGCGCGGCAGCACGAAGGCGGTGGGGCCCTTCGAACGCGCGAGCTTCTCGCCGGTGACGTGCGCCGCGTGCCGGCGCTCGTCGGGCGTCATCAGCACCGATGCGATCAGCCGGTTGTGTGCGTGGTAGGGCCGGTGCTCGAACTCGGCGCGCACCGGCTTCCAGGCCTGCATGTCGATCATGTCCAGTGCACCGGGCGCCACGATCTGCGGAATGCCCATCGCGCCGGCGGCCTCCAGGCGATGCGCGCCGGAGGTGACGACCGACCCGTGCACCTCGTTGCCGACTTCCTGCAGGCACAGGTCGAGCACTGCCGCGATGCGCCGCTTTCCGGCCAGCGACTCGATCGCGCGACCGCCCATCCCGGTGCAGTGGAACACCGCGACTTCGTAACCGCGCTCTTCGAGCGCGGGCTTGAGGGTGAGCATGTAGCTCAGCACGCTGCTGCCGAGCGAGCTGATCGCCACCAGCGGCGCGTCCTGCGGCAGCGGCCGGGCGATCCGGCTGGCACCCAGCACTGCGCCGGCTGCCTGCGCGAGGATCGAGCGGCAGATGTTGTTCAGTCCGTACAGGCCGCCCGACCACAGGATCATCATCAGGTCGGGTGCCAGCCGATCGGGCGGAATCAGGTGCGAGTAGGCCACCGTCGAGACGATGAACTTGGGCATGCCCAGCGGCATCGCCGCGGTGACGTCGAGTGCGAGGTCGGTGCCCATCGTCCCGCCCAGCGCCAGCAGTCCGTGCACGCGGCCCTCGCCGTACAGGCGCAGCGCGAGCGCCACGGCGCCTTCGGCCATCTTCGTCATCGCGTCGTTCTCGTCGCCGAGCGCGGCGATCGCCTGCACCGTCGTGCCGGCCGCGGCCGCCACCTCGGTATTCGGGTATTCGGGTGCGAAGCGCGGCTGGCCGAGCACGCCGACGTCCATGATCGACCCGACGCCGCCGCCTTCCTCGATGCAGCGCTGGATGAACTGCAGTTCGTCGGCCTTGGTGTCGGCCGTGCCGAGGATCAGGATGTTCGGCTTCATGCTCGGCCTCGTGCGGGGAAGTCGCTCTGGCTTCTCAGCGCTGCGGGTTCTCGACCTCGTCCACCGCGCCTTCGAGCGCGTCGCACAGGCAGTCGATCTCCTCGCGCGTGATCGTCAATGCCGGCGACAGGATGATGTTCGCGCCCGAGGTGCGCACCATCGCACCGCGCCGGTACGCGCTGCGTGCGATCGCGCCGATCTCCTTCGCGCCGCGCGGCAGCGGCGCCTTCGTCTTGCGGTCGGCGACCAGCTCCAGGCACGCCATCAACCCGACGCCGCGCACGTCGCCGACCAGGCGCGAACGCGAGGCCAGTGCGCGCAGCCGCTGCATCAGATGCTCGCCCTGGCGCGCGGCGTTGCCGACCACGTCTTCCGATTCGAGGATGTCCAGCGTGGCGAGCGCCGCCGCCGCCGCCGCCGGATGACCGCTGTAGGTGTAGCCGTGCGTCACGGAGCCGAGAGCCGCGTCGCTGCCGAGGAACACGTCGGCCACCTTCGCGTGCACCGCGGTTGCGCCCAGCGGAAGGTAGCCGGAGGAAAGCCCCTTGGCCAGGCACCACAGGTCGGCCTGCACGCCCCACAGACGCGTGCCGAACCAGTGGCCGGTGCGGCCGAAGCCGGTGACGACCTCGTCGGCGATCAGCAGAACGCCGTGCTTGTCGCAGACCTCGCGCACCAGCGGCCAGTAGTTGGCCGGCGGCACGATCACGCCGCCTGCGCCCTGCACGGGCTCGGCGATGAAGGCCGCGACCGTGTCCGGCCCCTGGAAGCTGATCTCGCGGTCGAGCAGATCGGCGCAGATGCGGCCCAGTTGCTCCGGGTCGTCGGTGTAGGGGTTGCGGTAAAGCCACGGCGTGTCGACGTGGAAGCAGCCGGGCAGCAGCGGTTCGTAGGGGCGGCGGAAATTGGTGTTGCCGTTCACGCTCATGCCGCCGAAGTGCACGCCGTGATAGCCCTGACGCAGGCTGATGAATTTCGTGCGGTCGGACTGGCCTCTCAGTTTCCAGTACTGGCGTGCGATCTTCAGCGCGCCCTCGACCGCGTCGGAACCGCCGTTGCTGAACAGCACCGCAGCCACGCCGTCGCTGCGCATCACCTCGACCAGCCGCGCCGACAGCTCGATCGCGCGGGGATGGGTGGTGCCGCGGAAGGTGTTGTAGAAGGCCAGTTCGTCGAGTTGCGCGACGATCGCATCGCGAATCTCGCGCCGGCCGAAGCCCAGGTTCGCACTCCACAGGCCGCCGACGCCGTCGACCATCCGGTGGCCGTCGATGTCCCAGATCCAGCTGCCTTCGCCGCGCGCGATGATGTCCGGCGGTTGCTCGCGCATGCCCTGCGGATGCGCCATCGGGTGCCAGAGGAAGCGTGCGTTGGCAGCCTTCAGCTCGTCCGTGCTCATTCGTCGCATGCGATGTCCTCCCAGGGGATGCGCAGCCGTGCGGCGGCGGCGGCGATGCTGCCGTCGACGTCGCGCAGGTCGAAGAACTGCGTCTGCATTCCGGCGCGGTGCGCGCCGGCGATGTTGCGGAACTGGTCGTCGACGAACAGGACGCGCTCGGCGGCGACTCCCAGCCCGTCCACCGCCAGTGCGTAGGCGCGCGGGTCGGGCTTGAGGATGCCGGTGTGCGTGGCGTCGACGATCGCGTGCATGTCGCGCAGGATGTCCATGCGCTTCAGGAACGCGGCACCGTAGAACAGTTCGAGTTCGTTGCTGAGGATGCCGACGCGCAGGTCGTGCGCGTGCACCTGCTGCACCAGCTGACGGATGCCCGGGCGCACGATGGCGTTCGGTTCGGTATGGCGCAGCCGCGTGAGCATCGCCAGCATGTCCCAGTGCGGCTCGCCGGCCGCCTCGCCCAGTTCGCGCGCACGGTGGGCCCAGTAGTCGCGCTCGCTGATCTCGTCGCGCTGCATCGCCTGCCACAGCGGATCGGTATGCGGCGCGATGGGCCCCAGCCAGCGCAGGCTGCCGGGGGGCAGGCCGAGCCGGGCTTCGGTATCGCGATGGCGTTCGAACATCGACACCGTGATCACGCTGCCGAAATCCAGCAGTAACGCTGCGGGGCGCGTCATCTGCATGATGCGCCGTGGTGGCCGATGCCGAAACCGCCGTCGCGGTGCATGGGGAGGGCGGGGTGGCTCACGGGCGGGGCGGCGGGGAAGCGGTGATCGGCCCGATGATCGGCGTTGCTTGTTTCGTTGTCAACAATCTCAACAGGCGGATACACTCGGGTTTTCGAAGCCCCAGTGCCGACCGTGGCCGACGTCGACAAGCCCGCTCCGCGCCGCGCGCGCAATTCCGCCACCTCCGATGCGCCGTCGCGCCGCGTCGAGGTGGCTCGCGCCGGTCTCGGGCCGATGGGCAAGCTCGACGACTTCATCCCCTACCGGCTGGCGGTGGTCGCGAACCGCGTGTCGCAGTCGATCGGCAAGCTCTTCGAGACGCGGTTCAACATCCAGATCCCCGAGTGGCGCATCATCATGGCGCTGTACAGCTACGGCGACCTGGTGTTCCACGAAGTGGTCGACCATACCTGCATGGACAAGGCGCGCGTCTCGCGCGCGCAGCGGCGCATGGTCGACCTCGGAATGATCCGCACCAGCGGCCATCCGGACGATGGACGCAAGGTCATCCTGTCGCTGACGCCGGCCGGCAGGCGGATCTGCGAGGACATCCTGCCCCAGGCCGCCGAACGCGAGGCCTGGTTCCTCGCAGTGCTCGACGAGCACGAGCACGTTCAGCTCGACGTCATCCTCGACAAGCTGATGAAGCGCAGTCTGGAGCTGGATTGACCGGACAACCGATCGGCGCAACGGATCAGCCGGCCAGCCAGGCTTCGATCTGCGCGGCGCTCATCGCGCCGGCCGTGCGACGCACTTCCTGACCGCGGCGAAACAGCACCAGCGTGGGAATGCTGCGGATCTGGTAGCGCTGGCTCGACTGCGGATTCGCGTCGCTGTCCACCTTAAGGAACTGCACGCGGCCGGCGAGCTTCTTCGCAGCCTGTTCGAATTGCGGCGCCATCGCCCGGCAGGGCCCGCACCAGCTCGCCCAGAAGTCGACGACCACCGGCAGATCGGTGCGACGCAGGTAGTCGTCGAAACGCGCGTCGTCCATCGCGACGGGCTTGCCGGCGAACAGCGGCTGGCCGCAAGCGCCGCAGTCGGGCTGCTCGGCCGCGCGCTGCGCGGGCAGTCGGTTGGTCTTGCCGCACTGCGGGCAGACGGCGTGGATCGACTCGCTCATTCGCTTTTCCTCCGGATCCCTGGATATGGGGGAGGCACGGGCCCGGCACAAGGGCGGCACACGCGTTCTTGCTCAGTCGATGATCCGCAGTCCGAGGCGGCTGGCCGCGATCACGGCCTGCGTGCGATTGCGCACGCCGAGGGCGCGCAGTACGGCGCTGACGTGGACCTTGACGGTGCCTTCGGCGAGATCGAGTTGCCGACAGATGAGCTTGTTGGGCAATCCGCGCAGGATGAGTCGCAGGACGTCGCATTGCCGGTCGGTGAGCCCCAGATGGCGCGGGTCGTTCTGCACGTGGCGCGAGCGGATCGGCTCCTTCGCGCCGTGGCGCGGGTCGATCGCCTCGCGCGGTACGTACACGTGGCCGGAAGACACCAGCCGCAGCGCGTGCGTGATGAGATCGCCGTGATAGGTTTTAGGGATGTACCCGGCCGCGCCGAGGTCGAGGCAGCGCAGGATCGTCTCGCGGTCGATCTCGGCCGACAGCACGACGGTGGGCAAGTGCGGAAAATGCTCGCGCAGCCCACGCAGCGCATCGAATCCGGCGCAGTCGGGCAGGTTCAGGTCGAGCAGCGTGAAGTCGTACGGGACGTTCGTCGCCAGCATGCGCCGGGCCTCGGCGTAGCTGCCGGCGAGATCGATGCGACTGCCCGGCGCGACCGAGTCCATGGTGATCCGGATCGCGTCGCGCATCAGCGGATGGTCGTCGATGATGAGCACGCATGCGGCCATGACCCGTTCCCCTGTCCCGAATTCCGATTCTTTCGGCAGGTTGTAAGGCCGGGCCGCGGCTTTCGTCAAGCCGCTTTGCTACGGAAGTCTGGTGGGATCGGTCGAAGGGGGTAGGTGCACGACGGCCTCGCAGGCCGTCGGGCCGGGAACCGGGCCGCGCGGCTCAGCCTCGGGGCCCCGGTTTGGGCGGCGTTCCGGTGCCGGAGACCTGCGCGCAGCTCGACCGGTCGATCGGCTGGAACGCCTGCTCCCCGGGAATCGTGTCGAGCACCCGGTAGTAATCCCACGGGTACTTCGACTCCGACGGCGCCTTCACCTGGACGAGGTACATGTCGTGCACCATGCGTCCATCCTCCCGAATGACGCCGTGTCGCGCGAAGAAATCGTTCACGGGCGTGGCCTTCATCTGCGCCATCACGGCGAGCGCGTCGTCGGTGCCGGCGTCGCGAATCGCCTGCAGATAGTGACGCGTCGAGGAGTAGTTCGCCGCCTGGATCGCGGTTGGCATCTTCTTCATCCGTTCGAAGAAGCGACGTGACCACTTGCGCGTCTCGTCGTCGAAATCCCAGTAGAAGGCCTCCGTGAAGAGCAGTCCCTGGGCGGCCTGCAGGCCGACGCCGTGGATGTCGGTGATGAACACTGCCATCCCGGCGAGCGACTGCTTGCCCGAGTTCGTGATCCGGAACTCCTGCGCCGACTTGATCGAGTTGATCGTATCGGAGCCGCCGTTTGCGAGCGCGATGACTTTCGCGCCCGAGCTCTGCGCCTGCAGCATGAACGACGAAAAGTCGCTCGCGTTGAACGGGTGCCTTGCCGAGCCGAGGACCTTGCCGGCGCTCGACTCGACCACCGCGCGCACGTCGCGCTCGGTTTGGTGTCCGAACGCGTAGTCGGCGGTGAGAAAGAACCAGGTGTCGCCTCCGCGTTTGAGGATCGCGCGTGCCGTGCCGTTGGCCATGGCGTACGTGTCCCAGGCGTAATGGACGCTGCGCGGGGTGCAGCTGTCGTTGGTGAGCCGCGTGGCGCCTGCTCCGTTGACGATGGCCACGCGATCCTTCTGGTTCGCGAGGTTGACCACTGCCAGCGCGACCGCGGAGTTGGTCAGGTCGGTGATCATGTCGACCTTCTGGACGTCGAACCACTCCCGGGCCTTGTTCGCGGCGATGTCGGCCTTGTTCTGATGGTCGACGTCGAGCACCTCGACCGGCTTGCCGAGCACCGACCCGCCAAAGTCTTCGACGGCCATGCGCACGGCCTCGAGCGAGCCCGCACCCGCGAGGTCGGAGAGCACGCCGGTCATGTCGGTCATCACGCCGATGCGCACGACGTCGTCGCTGATGCGGGCGTTCTGCGCGGAAACGGCGGGAGCGGACAGCGCGAGCACCGCGCACAGGACGGCGCTGCGGAGCCTGGTCGCCTTTTCGTCGATCATCGTCGATCTCCTCGGTGGTTCGTCATTCAGACGACGTTCTTCGTAAGTCCGCCGTCGATGCAGATGTTCTGGCCGGTTATGTACCCGGCGAGTGGCGAGGCGAGGAACGCGCACAGCGGCCCGAAGTCGGCCGCGGTGCCCAGGCGGCGCGCGGGAACGCTCGACGCCATCGCATCGCGCACCGCCTGCTCGCTCGCGCCGGTTCGCTGCATCCTGTCGCGGATCACGCGCTGCAGGGCGCCGGTGTCCATCAGTCCGGGCAGCAGTCCATTGACCGTGATGCCTTCGTGCGCCACCTCGCGCGCCAGCGCGCCCATCGCGCCGGTGAGACCGACGCGCACGCTGTTGGACAGCGACATGTTCGGATACAGCTCCTTTGCGACGAAGGAAGTGATGTTGAGCACGCGACCGAAGCCGCGCTGGCGCATTGCCGGAAGCAGTGCGCGCACGAGCTCGAGCGGGCCGGCGATGTTCGTCTCGAAGGCCGCGCGCCACATCGACAGGTCGGTCTCCTCGAACAGGCCGGCAGGAGGGCCGCCGGCATTGGTGACGACGATGTCGGGCGAGCCGAGCCGCGTTGCTGCATCGAGGATCGCGCGCCGGTCGCCGTCGCGGGCGACATCGCCGCCGACGAACTGCGCGTCGGGCAGGCGCGCGGCGGTGGCGCGACCGTGCTCGGCATCGCGGCCGTTGAGCAGCACGCGCACGCCTTCTGCGGCGAGCGCTTCGGCGCAGGCAAGACCCAGCCCGCGCGTGGCGCCGAGCACGAGCGCGGTGCGGCCGCGCAATTGCAGGTCCATGGAAGGGCTCCGATCGCCGCGGTGCGTCTTGTGTCGGTAGGGGGCTCAGAACGGACAATCGGGATCGAACGACGGCTTGCGCCGCTCGCGCAGCGATGCGATGCCTTCGCGCACATCGGGCCCGGCGAAGCCCATGAACTCCAGGGCGAGCGAGGTGTCGAACGACGGCCCCGCCATCCGCAGCCAGTTGTTCAGTGCGTACTTGGTCCAGCGGATGGCGGTGTGCGAGCCGCGCGCCAGGCGCTCGGCGATCTCGTAGGCCTTCGGCAGCAGTTCGGCTTCGTCGACCGCGAGCGAGACGAGGCCGATGCGTTCGGCTTCCTCGCCCGACACCGGTTCGCACAGCAGCAGGTAGTACTTCGCCTTCGCCATTCCGCACAGCAGCGGCCAGACGATGGCGGCGTGGTCGCCGGCGGCCACGCCCAGCCGCGTGTGGCCGTCGATGATGCGCGCGGTCTTGGCGGCGATGGGGATGTCGGCGAGCAGTCCGGCGACGAGCCCGGCACCGACCGCCGGCCCGTGCATCGCCGAGACGATCGGCTTGCTGCAGTTGATCACGTTGTAGACGAGGTCGCGCGCTTCGCGCCAGACGCGCGAGCGCACGTCGAAGTCGTTGGCCATGTCCTCGACGAGCGACAGGTCGCCACCCCCGGAGAAGCCGGCGCCTTCGCCGCGAATGACGACCGCATGCGTTTCGGGGTCGGAGTCGATGTCGCGCCAGATGTTCGCGAGTTCGCGGTGCATCTCGTGGCCGGCGGTGGACAGCTTGCGATTGGCGCCCGCGCCCATCACGAGTTCGAGCACGCCGTGCTCGCGCTCGACGATCTGCAGTGCGCGGTAGCTCGCGTAGCGTTCGGTGCGTGTCATGTATCGGGTTCCTTCGGACGCTTCGTTCAGATTTTCTTGCGACCCTGCCAATACGGTTCCTTCAGCAGGTTCTTCTGGATCTTGCCGATCGGCGTCTTCGGGAAGTCGTCGACGAAGCGGATCAGGCGAGGGCGTTTCAGCCGGGCGAGCTTCTGCTCGCAGCGTGCGACGACCTCCGCTTCGGTGAGCGAGCAGCCCGGGCGCAATGCGATGTACGCGGCCGGTACTTCGCCCCAGCGCTCGTCGGGAATGCCGAACACCGCGCATTCGCCGACCGCCTCGAGCGTGTAGAGCGCGTCCTCGATTTCCTTCGGATAGACGTTCTCGCCCCCGGAGATCAGCATGTCCTTTGCGCGGTCGATCAGCGTGATGAAGCCGTCGGCGTCCTTCACGCCGACGTCGCCGGTGAGGCCCCAGCCGTTGCCCGCGCGGAAGAAGGCCGTCGTCTGCTCGGGCTCGTCGTAATACTCGATCATCAGGTTCTCGCCCCTCGAGGCGACCTCGCCGATCTCGCCGACGGCGGCCGGTGTTCCGTCGGGCCGCAGGATCTCGGTGTCGACGTTGTACGGCGCGCGGCCGACCGCGCCGAGTTTCTGCGGCAGGTACCAGTGGCGCAGCACGGCGACGACGCCGATCTCCGACTGTCCGTAGATCTGCGTGAGCTTCAGCCCGGGCAACTTCTTCATCAGCTCGACCTGCACCCGGTCGGGCATCGGCGCGCCGGCGAAGCTCAGCTTCTTCCAGCTCGACAGCCGTGCGGCGTCGCACGCGGGGCTGCCCGCCAGTGCATTGGCCTGCGTGGGCACCATGAAGGTCGCGGTGACGCCTTCGGATTCGACTGCTTCGACGAAGCGCTCGGCCGACCACGGCGTGACGAAGACGCAGGTGGCGCCGGCAAGCACCGCCGGCTGGAACATGATGTTCAACGCCGCCACGTGAAAGAGCGGCGTGACGATCGCGACGCGGTCGCGCTCGTCGATCGCTTCCTCGACCATCACGGTGTGAGCGGTGATCGCGCGTGCGCGGTGGCTGGCGAGCACGCCCTTGGGTCGGCCGGTGGTGCCGCCGGTGTAGGTCATGCAGAACGCATCGCGCTCGTCGATCGGCACGGGCGGCGCGCCGCTTTGGTCGGCGGGTGCTTCCGACTGCAGCAGTGCGTCGAAAGCTTGTGCCCACGGCGGTGCATCGCCGCCGATGCAGACGAAGCGGCGAATCGCCGGACACGACGCGCGCACTGCATCGACCTTTTCGAGCAACCCGGCGTCGAAGATCAGCACTTCGCTGTCGGACTTGCGCAGCACCCAGCCGAGCTCGTCGGGTGCGTAGAGGATCGACACGTTGTTCAGCACGTATCCGCTGCGAGCGACGCCGAAGAACACGGTGCCGTACTCGGCAAGGTTGCGCGAGAGCATCGAGACTTTCGCGCCGCGGGCCAGCCCGAGCGCGCGCAGCGCGCGAGCGAGGCGGTTGGCGTCGCGCTCCAGTTCGCGGTAGGAGACGACCGCGCGCCGATCGGGACCGCGAAAGACGATCGCCGGTCGGTCCGGAAAGCGCGCGGCCGAGCGCCTGAGCATGTCTCCGGTGAGCATCGTCTCGCTTCCTTTTTTCCGTGGGGCGGAATCTGTTTCCGCAAATCGTAAAGTCGTGGGAAGCGCTTCGTCAATCGAGACCCTGCGCCGCCGCTAGAATGGTTTCCTGCGGGCGGCAGGGCCGCGCAGCGTACGGGAGGTGGATTTGGCGGCGAAGTCCGCGGGCACGCAGGACGGCGTGCGTTCGGTGGAGAACGGGTTGGCGCTGATGCGCATCGTCGCGCACAATCGCCGGCCGATGAAGCTGACCGCGCTCGCCGAGCAGGCCGGAATCGCGCCGAGCAAGGCGCACCGATACCTGGTGAGCTTCATCCGCCAGGGCTTCGTCGAGCAGGATCCCGACACCGGCCTGTACGGGATGGGACCGGCGGCGCTCGAGTTCAGCGTCTCGTGCCTGGCGACGATCGAGCCGATCGCGATCGCCACGCGCGAGGCGGCGCTGCTGTGCCGATGCACGGGCCATACGGTAGGCGTCACCGTCTGGGGCAGCTTCGGTCCCACCGTCGTACGCTGGGAGCAGCCGGCGCGCCCGCTGATGGTCAACGTCGGACTGGGCTCGGTGTTTCCGCTGCGCACTTCGGCGACCGGGCGCGTGTTCGCCGCATTCCTGCCCGAGGAGACGCTGCGAGCGCGAGCCGAGCAGGCACCCGACGACGGCCGGACGCCGGCAGGCGAGAGCATCGAAGCCGTACGCCGACGCGGACTGGCGCGCGCCTCCGGCGACTTCATGCCGGGCCTGAGCGCCTTTGCCGCGCCCGTGTTCGACGATCGTGCGCGGCTCGCGCTCGCGCTCACCATCCTCGATTACCGTGGCCTGTTCGACCACCGCTGGTCGGGCCCGACGGCGCTTGCGCTGCGCGAGGCTGCACAGCGGGTATCGGCCGCGCTCGGCCATCGCCGGCACGAACGATGAGCGCGCATCGCTTCTGCATCGCACCGATGCTCGACGTGTCGGACCGACACTTCCGCTACTTCGCGCGGCAGCTCGCGCGCGGTGCGCGGTTGTACAGCGAGATGATCACCACCGGTGCGCTGCTGCACGGTCCGCGCGAAAGGCTGCTCGCCTTCGAGCCGGCCGAACACCCGGTGGTCTTGCAGTTGGGGGGCAGCGAACCCGACGATCTCGCGCGCGCGGCGCGCCTTGCCGAGGCAGCGGGCTACGACGAGGTCAACCTGAATTGCGGTTGCCCGAGTCCACGCGTGCAGCGCGGCGCCTTCGGCGCATGCCTGATGCGCGAGCCGGCGCTGGTCGCCGACTGCGTGCGCGCGATGCGCGACGCGGTAGCGGTGCCGGTGACGGTGAAGCACCGGATCGGCGTCGACCGCATCGAGTCGTACGAATTCGTGCGCGACTTCGTCGGCACGGTGAGCCAGGCCGGCTGCCGGGTCTTCGTCGTGCACGCGCGCAATGCCTGGCTCGACGGGCTCAGCCCGAAGGAGAATCGCACGGTGCCGCCGCTGCGCCACGGCGTCGTCGCGCGACTCGCCGCCGACTTTCCGACGCTGTCGTTCGTCGTCAACGGCGGCCTGCGGACGCACGAGGAGTCGCTTGCACAGTTGGGGCAGGTCGACGGCGTGATGATCGGACGCGAGGCCTGCGAGAACCCGTGGATGCTGGCCGCGGTCGATCCGCTCTATTTCGGTCGCCCGGCACCGTGCCTTGCGCGCGACGACGCGATCGACGCGATGCGGCCGTACCTGCGACGGCAGATCGATGCGGGAGAGGCGCCGCGCGCGATCGTGCGGCACATGCTGGGGCTGTTCAACGGGTTGCCGGGCGCCAGGGCGTGGCGGCGGACGCTCAGCGACCCGCAGGCGCTGCAGCGCCATGGCGCCGGCGTGCTCGACGTCGCGCGCGCGGCGCTCAGCCGGGCGGCAACGCGTCGCGACGAACGCGACGAACGTACAGCACGATCGCCGTGAATGCGGCGACGGCAATCATTGTCTCGACCCACGCCAGGCGCGCGGAGAGCCCTGCGTCCGACGCGGCCCGCACCACGCCCTCGGCCAGATAGCCGAGAATCAGCATCGACCACCACTGGTACGAACGCACACGTGCGGCAGCGATGCCGGGCAGGGCGAAGACCAGCGGAACGACCTTCAGCGACAGCAGCCACGCGCCGGGACGCAGCGGCGCGAGCCAGATTTCCCAGACGATGCCGAGCACGATCAGCGCAACGAAGCAGGCGACGACGATCCGACGCAGTGACGACGGTGGGAACGAAGGCATGACGCAGCGCGAAGCGCGCAAGGAAGACGGGGAGGGCACGGCGGCGTCGCCCGGCGATGCGCGACGCGGCGGTGCAGATTCTAGCCGCTCGGCACCCTACCGGCTCGCCCGGCTCGCCCGCGCGATGTGGCGCCAGGCCAGCAGGCTGCACCTGCCGCAGACGGCGGGCAGTCTCGCCTTCCTGTCGCTGCTGGCGATCGCGCCGATGTTCTCGATCGTCTTCTGGATCACCACCGCCTCGCCGATGTTCGGTCGACTGCGCGACGCGTTGCAGGGCTTCCTGCTGGTGAACCTGTTCCCGCCGTCGATCAGCGACACGGTGATCGAACTCCTGAACCAGTTCGCCGCCAAGGCCAACGAGTTGTCGGTGCTCGGCCTGGCGGTGTTCCTGCTCACGGCCTTCGTCGCGCTGCACACGATCGAGGGCACGCTCAACCGGATCTGGCTGGCCGACCGCGGGCGCCGGCTCGCGCACCGGCTGGCGCTGCACTGGATGATGCTCACGCTCGGACCGCTGCTGCTCGGCGCGAGTCTCGTCTTCCACGGCATTGTCGCGACGTCGTGGCTGCGCGGCGCGGACTTCAGCGAGGTGCGCACCGCCTGGTTCTTCGTGCTGCCGTGGGCGACCTCGGTGGCGGGACTGACGTTGCTGTACCGGCTGTTGCCGAGTGCGTCGGTGCGCTGGCGCGACGCGCTGCTCGGTGCGGCACTGGCCGCCTCGCTGTTCGAGTTCCTGCGCACTGCGCTCGGGCTGTACGTGACGAGCCTGCCCACCTACAAGATCGTCTACGGAACCTTCGCGGCGTTGCCGCTGTTCCTGCTGTGGCTGTTTCTCGGCTGGATGGCGGTGCTGCTGGGCGCACTGCTCGCGGCGAACCTGCGTTTCTGGGCTTCCCCGGGGGAGCCGCATCTGGAGCGCACGCCGCAGGCGCGCTTCGACGATGCGCGCTCGGTGCTCGACGCGATGTGCGAGCGGCTCGGCGCCGATTCGCACGCGGCGATGCCGGTGGACGACATCGCGCACGCGCTCGGCCACGACGCCGAGCGCACGGTCGAGGCGGCGCTGCTGCTCACGCGCCTGGGCTATCTCACGCGCTTCGTGCAGCTCGGCGACCCGCAGGCGGCGAGCGTCCCGGCGCCCGACCGCGTGCGCGACGGGGTCGGGCGGCGCCTCCGGTGGGGACGCCGCGCGGCCGCCGCAGCCGACACCGTCTGGGCCGAGCGCTGGGCGTGGGCCGACGATCCGCGCTCGATGAGCCTGCGCGCGCTGTTCGAGGAGATCTGGAGCGGCGGTCGAGCGGGCGGCGCAACGTCCGCCGGAGGCTTTCCCGAAGGAATCGACCGGCCGCTGGCAGGAAGCACTCCGGCCTGGAGCGCGCCGGCGGGGTAAGGCCGTCACGGGTACCGGGCAAGCCCGTTCAGAACGGAATCCGGTTGAACAGGATGTCGCGGAACATCACCCAGTCGCCGGCGAAGCTGTACAGCGGCTGGCGGAACGATGCCGGGCGATTGTGCTCGAAGGCGAAGTGACCGACCCATGCCAGGCCGTAGCCCCAGACGAGCGCCACGGCGAGCCACCACGGATTCAGTGTGACGAGCAGTTTGGCCAGGCAGAAGAGCGCGCCCAGGCTGCCGAAGAAATGCAGCCTGCGGCACCATCGGTTGCGGTGCTCGCTCAGGTAGAAGCGATAGAACTCGTCGAAGCTCCTATACTGCCCGTGCGCGGTCGCGCTCATCTTCGCCCTCCCCAGCGTCGCGCCGCGTTCGCGCGCGGCGTCTGTTCTTGCCGGCTCTGCGGCGCGCGGGGGCGCGACCGTCGGCCGGTCAGCCGGGAAGTGTAGCGGGCTGCGCCGTGCGCAGGAAGGTGCGCAGCGCCTCGCGCAACGCGCCGGGCGCCTCGGCGGCGATCGCGTGGCCGCAATCGGGAATCTCGGTGACGTGCGGAGCGGCCCTGCCGGCGGTCGCCGCCGCCCTCGTTGCGCCTTCGATCAGCCCGCGTGCGAAGCGCGGCTGCGTCATCGCATCGCGCGCGCCGAGCACGAACAGCGTCGGGCAGCGCAGTGCGTCGGCGCGTTCGAAGCCGCCTTGCCAGGCGTTG
This sequence comes from Burkholderiaceae bacterium, assembly GCA_021166725.1. Lineage (GTDB taxonomy): Bacteria > Pseudomonadota > Gammaproteobacteria > Burkholderiales > Burkholderiaceae_E > Zeimonas. The sequence goes on from JAJPES010000056.1 coordinate 192,569, forward strand.
CAGGCGGAGAAGTCGACGGCGAGCACGCCCGGCTTCTGCCGCTCCATCAGTCGCCGGTTCTGGTTGAAGATCGAGAACCCGGGCGCCGGCGAACCGGGGCGCGCGTTGATCGTCGAGTGCGACCAGAAGTTGATCATGTCGAAGGCGCGCGCTTCGTCGTCGCGGGCTGCCGCGAGCAGCGCATCCGAGACCTTCATCGGGAACGCGGTGCCGACCAGCGCGATGCCGCCTGCGCGGTCTGGCGCAGCGCCGGCGACCTCGAGCGCGATCAGCGAGCCCATGCTGTGGCCGACCAGCGTCGCGCGCGTCACGCCGAAGGCGTCGAGCGCGGCGACGACCCAGCGGCCGAGCGCCTCGATCGTCGGCAGCGGCTCGCCTTCGCTGCGGCCGTGTCCGGGCAGGTCGAGCGCCAGCACCGCGTAGCCGTGGTGCGCGAAATAGCGCGACTGCAGGATCCAGACGCTGTGGTCGTTCTGCGCGCCGTGCAGGAACACGACCACGGGCTGCGCAGGATCGAACGCGACGCCGCCGGTGTAGGCGTACACGCGGTGGCCCTCGACGCGGACTTGCACGACAGCCTCCTACCCGCGCCCGGCGGCGCGAAACGCCGACTCGAGATCGGCGACGAGATCGGCCGGGTCTTCGAGTCCGATCGACAGGCGCAGCGTGCCTTCGCCGATGCCGGCAGCGGCGAGCGCGGCCTCGTCCATCCGGAAATGCGTGGTCGTCGCCGGGTGGATGACGAGCGAGCGCGCGTCGCCGACGTTGGCCAGATGGGAGAACAGGCGCAGCGCCTCGACGAAGCGTCGGCCGGCGGCGCGATCGCCCTTCAACTCGAAGGTGAACACCGAACCGCAGCCGCGCGGCATCAGCCGCATCGCCAGCGTGTGGTCGGGGTGCGTGGCCAGGCCCGGGTAGAGCACGCGCTCGACCATCGGGTGCGAGCCGAGGTACTCGGCGATCTGCTGCGCGTTGGCCACGTGGCGCGCCATGCGCAGCGGCAGCGTCTCGAGGCCCTGCAGGATCTCGAAGGCGTTCATCGGACTGAGGCATGCGCCGAAGTCGCGCAGTCCTTCGCGCCGGGCGCGCAGCAGGAACGGCGCGACCGTCGATTCGTCGGAGAACACCATTCCGTGGAAGCCTTCGTATGGTTCGGTGATCTCGGGAAAGCGCCCCGAAGCGTCCCAGTCGAAGCGGCCGATGTCGACGAGCAGGCCGCCGACGACGGTGCCGTGCCCGCAGAGGAACTTGGTGGCCGAATGCAGCACGAGGTCGGCCCCGAGATCGCCGGGCTTCATCAGCCACGGTGTGGTGAACGTGGAGTCCACCACGAGCGGCACGCGATGCGCGTGCGCGATGTCGGCGACAGTGGCGACGTCGAGTACGTCCAGGCCCGGATTGCCCAGCGTCTCGCCGAGCAGCAGTCTGGTGTTCGATCGCAGTGCTGCGCGCCAGGCGTCGGGGCTGCGCGGATCGACGAAGGTGGTTTCGATGCCGAAGCGCGGCAGCGTGTACTGCAGCAGGTTGTGCGAGCCGCCGTACAGTGCGCGCGAGGCGACCACGTGCGATCCGGCGCCGGCGATCGTGGCGATCGCCAGGTGCAGCGCGGCCTGTCCGCTGGAGGTGGCGATCGCGCCGACACCCGATTCGAGCGCGGCGATGCGCTCCTCGAGCGCCGATACGGTGGGGTTGCTGATGCGCGAGTAGACGTGGCCCGACTCTTCCATGTCGAACAGCGCCGCGGCCTGGTCGGTGTCGCGAAAGGCGAAGGCGGTGGACAGGTAGATCGGCGTGATGCGCGCGCCGGTGGCCGGGTCGGGCCGGGCGCCGGCGTGCACGGTGAGCGTGTCGAAGCCGTAGAAGTCGCGCGGGGGCATGCGATGGGTCCGGCGAAAGGGCGTTCCGATGCTAGCACGCCACTTGGTGAGTTCTGCGCCAGTGTCCTGTCCGACAAATAGCTTGCCTTTGGCGAGGCTTGGCGGGGTGAGATGGCAGGAGCGGGACCGGGTCGATATCGGGGATATCGACCCGGTCCTGCGACGCCGCAGATAGCCCCGCCAAGCCTCGCCCTTCGGGTTAGGGGGGCACAGCGGCGCGGGGGGATTTTGGGAAGAGGGGGGGTGTGGCCGCCCAGCC
>JAJPES010000059.1 GCA_021166725.1 Burkholderiaceae bacterium
CGCGCCGCGGCGGGGGGGGCGGCGGGGGGGGGGGGGGGGGCGTGCGCGGCCGCCCCGCCCGGGCCCCCCCCCCCCCCCCCCCCCCCACCCCCCCCCCGCCCCACCGGGCCCCGGTCACCGCGCGAAGCGAACACAACGAGCGAACGCGAACAACCCCTCGGTTACACTCCCCACAAGCAGTCCTGTCACTCTCCGGAAGCTCCCCATGACCCAAGCGCACTACGCCCCCCGAGGCGACATCGCCGTCGTCACGATGGACAACCCTCCCGTCAACGGCCTCGGTCACGAATTGCGCACCGGCCTCGTCGAAGCGATTCGCCGCGCGCAGGCCGACGATGCGATCCGTGCGATCGTCATTCACGGCGCGGGCAATGCGTTCTCCGGCGGCGCCGACATTCGCGAGTTCAACACGCCGAAGGCACTCGCCGAGCCGACGCTGCACACGGTCATTCGGACGATCGAGGAGAGCGCGAAGCCGGTCGTCGCCGCCGTGCATGCGGTGGCGATGGGCGGCGGGCTCGAACTCGCGCTGAGTTGCCACTTCCGCGTCGCCTCGCCCGGTGCACAGATCGCATTGCCCGAGGTGAAGCTCGGTATCCTGCCGGGCGCCGGCGGCACGCAGCGGCTGCCGCGCGTCGTGCCGCTGGAAACCGCGGTGAACATGATCGTGACGGGCGAGCCGGTGAAGTCGGAGAAGCTCGCGTCCACCCGGCTTTTCGACGAGATCGTCGAGGGCGATCTCGTCGAGGGCGCGATCGCCTTCGCGCACAAGGCGCTCGCCGAGCACCGCGGCCTGCCGAAGGTGCGCGACCTGCGCGTCGAGCACGACGACGCGGAAGGCTTTCTCGGTTTTTCGCGCAACACCGTCGCAGCGGTGGCGAAGCACTTTCCGGCGCCGGTGCGCTGCATCGATGCGATCGCGGGCGCCGTCACGATGAGCTTCGAGGAGGGGCTGGCCAACGAGCGGAAGCTGTTCCTCGAGCTGGTGCAGACACCCGAGTCGCGCGCGCTGCGCCACGCCTTCTTCGGCGAGCGCGCGGCGAGCAAGATTCCCGACGTTCCGTCTTCTACGCCGACCAGGAAGATCGAGCGCGCGGCGGTGATCGGCGCCGGCACGATGGGCGGCGGCATCGCGATGAACTTCGCCAACGCCGGCATCCCGGTGAAGCTGCTCGAGGTGGCGCAGGAAGCGCTCGACAAGGGCGTTGCGACGATCCGCAGGAACTACGAGAGCACCGCGAAGAAGGGCCGGATGAAGCCCGAGGACGTCGAGAAGCGCATGGCGCTGATCGAGCCGACGCTGTCGTACGACGACATCGCCGATGCCGACATCGCCGTCGAGGCCGTGTTCGAGGACATGGCGGTGAAGGAGAAGGTGTTCCGCAGGCTCGACGAGGTGATGAAGCCCGGCGCGATCCTGGCGACGAACACATCGACGCTCGACGTGAACCGGATCGCCTCGTTCACCGGGCGGCCGCAGGACGTCATCGGAACGCACTTCTTCTCGCCCGCGAACGTGATGAAGCTGCTCGAGATCGTGCGCGGCGAGAAGACCGGCAAGGACGTGCTCGCCACGACGATGCAGCTGTCGAAGAAGCTGCGCAAGACCGGTGTCGTCTCGGGCGTGTGCGACGGCTTCATCGGCAACCGGATGATCGAGCAGTACCTGCGCCAGGCGCTGTACATGCTCGAGGAGGGCGCGACGCCGCAGCAGGTCGATCGCGCGATCGAGAGGTTCGGTTTCGCAATGGGGCCTTTCCGCATGAGCGATCTGGCCGGCAACGACGTCGGCTGGTACATCCGCAAGCGCCGCTATGTCGAGCAGCCGAATCTCGAGTATCCACGCATCGCCGACAAGCTGTGCGAGCTGGGCCGCTTCGGCCAGAAGACCGGCGCCGGCTGGTATCGCTACGTGCCCGGCAAGCGCGACGCGCTGCCCGATCCGCAGGTCGACGAGCTGATCGCCGCGCACCGCGATTCGATCGGCGCGAAACCGCGCAGGCTTTCCGACGACGAGATCGTGCACCGGCTCGTGTTCGCGCTGGTCAACGAAGGCGCGAAGATCCTCGACGAGGGCATCGCATTGCGCGCCTCCGACATCGACATGATCTATCTCACCGGCTACGGCTTCCCGCTGTGGCGCGGCGGGCCGATGCTCTACGCCGACCAATGCGGGCTGTACAACGTGGTGAACCGGATGCACGACTTTGCCGCCAACGCGCGCGGCGACGCCGCGTTCTGGACGCCGGCGTCGCTGCTGGCGAAGCTCGCCGCCGAAGGCAAGGGATTCAACGGTTGAACGGAACGGGAAAGGAAACCATGCGTGAAGCAGTGATCGTTTCGACGGCGCGCACCGGACTGGCGAAGTCCTGGCGCGGTGCGCTGAACATGACGCACGGCGCGACGATGGGCGGACACGTCGTGCGCGCCGCGATCGAGCGCGCGGGCATCGAGCCCGGCGAGGTCGAGGACGTGCTGATGGGTTGCGCGACGCCCGAAGGCGCCACCGGCTGGAACGTCGCGCGCCAGGCGGCGATCGCCGCGGGCTGTCCGGTGAGCGTCTCGGGCGTCACCGTCAACCGCTTCTGCTCTTCGGGCCTGCAGACGATCGCGATGGCCGCGCAGCGCATCATCGCCGGCGAGGGCGAGATCTTCGTCGCCGGCGGGCTCGAATCGATCTCGTGCGTGCAGAACGAGTCGAACCGGCACATGTTCGTCGACAAGGGGTTGAAGAAGACCAAGCCGGAGATCTACTGGCCGATGCTGCAGACCGCCGAGACGGTCGCCCAGCGCTATGGCATCGAGCGCGAGCGGCAGGACGAGTACGGCGCTCGCAGCCAGCAGCGCGCGGTCGCGGCGGCCGAGGCGGGTCGGTTCAAGGACGAGATCGTCCCGATCACCGTGCGCATGGCAGTCGCCGACAAGACGAGCGGTCGGCTCGACACGCGCGAGGTGACGCTCGCCGACGACGAGGGGCGCCGCCCCGGCACGACGGTCGAGGGTATTGCGCAGATCAAGCCGGCGCTGCCCGGCGGATCGGTCGCCGCAGGCAACGCGAGCCAGTTCTCCGACGGCGCGGGCGCCTGCGTCGTGATGGACGCGTCGCTCGCCCAGAAGCGCGGGCTGGAGCCGCTGGGCTACTTTCGCGGCTTCGCGGTCGCAGGCTGCGAGCCCGACGAGATGGGCATCGGGCCGGTTTTCGCGGTGCCGAAGCTGCTCGCGCGCGCCGGCATGAAGGTCGACGACATCGACCTGTGGGAATTGAACGAGGCCTTCGCCGTGCAGGTGCTCTACTGCCGCGACAAGCTCGGAATTCCCGACGATCGACTGAACGTGAACGGCGGCGCGATCGCGGTCGGCCATCCCTACGGGATGAGCGGGCAGCGGCTCACCGGCCACGCGCTGATCGAGGGACGGCGGCGCGGGGCCCGCTGGGCCGTCGTCACGATGTGCATCGGCGGCGGGATGGGCGCCGCGGGCCTGTTCGAGATCGTCTGACGGAGAGCGTCCAATGTCGTTACGCGACTCGATGAACCTGGCCGGCCGCAAGGCGATCGTCACCGGGGGCTCGCGCGGGCTCGGCCTGCAGATCGCCGAGGCGCTCGGCGAAATGGGCGCGGAGATCGTGCTTGCGGCGCGCAAACAGGCGGAGCTCGACGAAGCGGTTGCGCACCTGGCCAGGCAGGGCGTCCGCGCGCACGGCATAGCCGCCGATCTCGGCAAGCCCGAGTCGGTGGTCGCCTTCGCCGATGCGGCGCTCGGCAAGCTCGGCCACTGCGACATCCTCGTCAACAACGCCGGAACCACGTGGGGCGCGCCGATGGCCGAGCACCCGCTCGAGGCGTGGCAGAAGCTGCTGAACCTCAATCTCACCGGTGTCTTCCTGCTCACGCAGCTGATCGGCAAGCGCTCGATGATTCCGCGCGGCTACGGACGCATCCTCATCGTCGCGTCGATCGCCGGCCTGCGCGGCAACGAGCCGGGCACGAACCACACCATCGCCTACAACACGACGAAGGGCGGTCTGGTGAACTTCACCCGCGCGCTCGCCGGCGAATGGGGCGAGCACGGCATCACCGTGAACGCGCTCGCGCCGGGCTTCTTTCCGTCGAAGATGTCGCGCGCGACGCTCGCCGAGATCGAGGACCAGGTCAAGGCGCGCACGCCGTTGCACCGGCTCGGCGACGACGAAGACCTGAAGGGCGCCGCGGTGCTCTTCTGCTCCGACGCCGGCAAGCACATCACCGGACAGATCCTCGCCGTCGACGGCGGCGTCACCGCGGTCTGAGCAACGCCCGGCATGTCGGGCGTCAACGCAGGAGGAACGACGCAATGACCGAAACGAATCGCCGCATCGTGCTCGCGCGGCGGCCCAAGGGCCCGGCGTCGGCCGACGATTTCCGGCTCGAAGAGGTGCCCGTGCCGGCGATCGCCGACGGGCAGGTGCTGGTGCGCAACCGCTTCCTGTCGCTCGATCCGTACATGCGCGGACGCATGGACGATGCGAAGTCGTATGCCGTGCCGCAAAAGCTCGACGAGACGATGGTCGGCGGCACGGCGGGCGAAGTCGTCGAGAGCCGCAATCCCCGTTTCGCGGTAGGCGATGCGGTCGTCGGCATGCTCGGCTGGCAGCTCTACGGCGTCTCCGACGGCGGCACGCTGATGAAGGTGGACACCTCGCGCATCCCGCTGTCGGCGTATCTCGGCACGGTCGGCATGCCCGGCGTCACCGCCTGGTACGGATTGAACCGGATCATCGCGCCGAAGGCCGGCGAGACGATCGTCGTTTCGGCGGCCAGCGGAGCGGTCGGCTCGGTCGTCGGGCAACTGGCGAAGGCGGCCGGCTGCCGCGTCGTCGGCATTGCCGGCGGCCCGCAGAAGTGCTCGATCGTCACCGACGAGTACGGCTTCGATGCGTGTGTCGACTACAAGGCGGGACGACTGTACGAAGACCTGCGCGCGGCGACGCCCGACGGCGTGGACGGTCTGTTCGAGAACGTCGGCGGCGCGCCGCTCGACGCCACGCTGCGGCGCATGAACGCCTTCGGGCGCGTCGCCGTCTGCGGGCTGATCTCAGGCTACAGCGGCGAGCCGATGCCGGTCACGCAGTTCCGCTCGATCCTCGTCAACCGCCTGCGCGTCGAAGGTTTCATCGTCTCCGAGCACATGGACGCCTGGCCGACCGCATTGGGCGAGCTCGCGCGCCGCGTCGCCGACGGCAGCCTGCGCTACCGCGAGACGATCGCGCACGGGCTCCACAGCGCGCCCGAGGCGTTTCTCGGGCTGCTGGCCGGACGCAACGTCGGCAAGCAACTCGTCGCGCTCGATTAGTCGCGCTCGAGCAGTCGCGCTCGATCGGCCGCGCTGGACCGGAGGACATCCGGTGCGTAGCGCTCGATCCCGACGAGCAGAGGAGACTTCGATGGAATCGTTCGCCGGCAAGGTCGCCGTCATCACCGGTGCGGCAAGCGGCTTCGGCCGCGAGTTCGCCCGCCTGGGCGCCTCGCTAGGCCTGCGGCTCGCACTCGCCGACATCGAGCCCGACGCGCTCGCCGGCGTCGTCGACGAACTGCGCACGCAGGGTGCCGAGGTCTTCGGCGAGACCGTCGACGTGCGGCATGCCGGCGAGGTCGAGCGACTGGCCGAGCGCACGATCGAGCGCTTCGGCGCTGCACACCTGCTCTTCAACAATGCCGGCGTCGCCACCGGCGGCCTGCTGTGGGAAGCCAGCGAGCGCGACTGGCAGTGGGTGCTCGGCGTGAACCTGTGGGGCGCGATCCACGGCATCCGCAGCTTCGTTCCGCGCATGCTGAAGCAGGGCGACGACTGCCACGTCGTGAATACCGCATCGGTGGCCGGCCTGCTCGCCCCGCAGGGCATGGGCGTCTACAACGTCTCGAAGCACGCGGTGGTCGCACTGAGCGAGACGCTGTACCAGGACCTTCGCGCGGCCGGCGCGCCGATCGGCGTCACGCTGCTGTGTCCGGCCTTCGTGCCGACCGGCATCGCGCGGTCGGAACGCAATCGGCCCGACGAACTGCGCGATGAGCGCGCGCCCACCGAGTCGATGAAGGCGTCGCAGCGCGCGACCGAGAAGGCGGTCGCTTCGGGGCGGGTCAGCGCCGGGCAGGTGGCGCGCATGACCTTCGATGCGATCCGCGAGAACCGCTTCTACGTGATCACGCATCCGAACATCCTGCCGTCGGTCGAACTGCGCCTGCGCGACGTGCTCGGCCAGCGCAATCCGAGCGATCCCTACACCTACAAGCCCGAGCTCTCGCAGCGCACGTCCTGAGAACGTGTGAACCAATCGTCCTGAGCCCGACACATGCTGGAGGCGTGATGGGCACCTGCGAGAACGCGCAGCAGCGACCGATCCTCGACGGTCGGTATGCCCGGGTCGGCACGGCCGAGCGGCCGCTGCGCCTGCACTACGCGTCGTGCGGCGACGAGCGCATGCCGCTGCTGCTGATGCTGCACGGTTTTCCCGAAGGGTGGTTCGCCTGGCGCGAGCTGATGCCGGCTTTCGCGGCGCGCTTTCACGGGGTCGCTCCCGACCTGCGCGGCTACGGTCGCTCGGACAAGCCCGAGGGCGTCGGCGCGTATCGCGTGGCCGAACTCGTCGCCGACGTGGACGCGCTCGTCGATGCGCTGGGTCACGCGCGCTGCGTGCTCGTCGGTCACGACTGGGGTGGGGTGCTCGCATGGGCCTTTGCGATCGCGCATCCCGAGCGCGTCGAACGGCTGGTCATCCTCAACGCGCCGCACCCGGTGCTCTTCGCCGAAGCACTGGCGCACGATCCTCGACAGCAGGCGGCGAGCGCGTACATGAACTGGCTGCGACGCCCGGGGTCGGAAACGGCGCTCGCGCGCGACGGTTTCGCGCGGCTCGACGCGATGCTCGAATCGATGGGCGGCGCGTCATGGCTCGATGCCGCGCGGCGCGCCGAGTACCACGAAGCGTGGGGCACGCCCGGGGCGCTGGCCGCTTCGGTGAACTACTACCGCGCTTCGCCGCTGCATCCGCCCGACGACGACGCGCGGGGTGCACTGCCTGCGCTCGATGCAGCACGCTTCGTCGTGCGGGTTCCGACGCTCGTCGTCTGGGGCGAGCGCGACCTCGCGCTGCTGCCGTCGCTGCTCGACGGGCTCGATCGCGTCGTGCCGCAGTTGCGCCTCGTGTGCCTGGCCGAGGCGACGCACTGGCTGGTGCACGAGGCGCCGCAGCGCGTTGCGGCCGAGATAGCGGCCTTCGTCGACGATCTGGCCGACGACATCGTCGTCCGTATGGGCGCGGACGAGCGGCTCGTCGCCGACGCGCGGGCGTTGCGCGAAACGGTCTTCGTCGAAGAGCAGGGCGTGCCGGTGGCGATCGAACGCGACGGGCGCGATGCCGAGGCTTTGCATTGCGTCGCGTATCGACGGGGACGAGGGATCGCCACCGGGCGGTTGTTGCCGGAGGCGAAGATCGGCCGCATGGCCGTGCGCGCCGACGCGCGCGGACAGGGCGTGGCGACGCGCGTGCTCGAGGCGCTCGTGGCGAAGGCGCGGGCGCGCGGTGACGCCGTGGTCGAGCTCAGCGCGCAGTGCGCCGTCGAAGAGTTCTATCGTCGCAACGGATTCGAGTCGGTAGGCGCGCCCTATACCGAGGCCGGCATCGCGCACGTGCGGATGCGGCGCGTGCTCGGCTGAACGTCAGCCGATGGGCTTGCGCCGGCCCAGCGCTTGCACGGTCGCGGGCGCAAGCCCGAAGCGCACGCGCCGCTCGCCCGCATGGCGGGGGACCTCGCCTGCCGGCGCCCAGCTGCGCTCGACGAACACGACGCGGCCGTCGCGCCGCACGGCGAGCACCGTCGACGCGCGCGTGCCGTAGCCCAGGTCCGGAGCGAAGATCATCGCAGGCGCCAGCAGCCGTTCACGAACCGCACCGACGCCGGTATCGGGCAGCGGGCCGTCGTCGGGGATCGAGCGGTCGGCGAGGGCATCGAACAGCGTCGGTCCGAGGTGCCGGGGAGGCGCGTGCAACGCGTCACCGAGTTGCTCGCGCAGGCGCAGCACCTTCGGCCACGGTGCATCGAGCTTGCCGTTGGACCATGCGTGCACGCCGCTGCCGGGGGCGACGATGCGCCTGGCGTCGCGGTTCGAGACGAAGAGCGCCGGCTCGTCGGCGGCGAGATCGACCAGCAGCAGGTTGAAGCCTGCGTATTGGTCGGCCTGCCCGAGCACGCGCTCGGCGTAATCGCGCGCCGGCTCCGAGCCTTCGACGAATCGGGCGACGAGCGCGCCGCGCGAGCGCGGCCCGCTGACGGGATCGGGCTCTCGCACGTTGGTGACGGCGGCGAAGCGTCCGCGCCGATCGATGGCGAGCCAGGTGCCGCCGGCACGCAGATCGCGTCCGCCGAACACCGTGTGCTTTTCGTCCCACCATGCCGCGGGCGCCGTCTCGCGCGCGTAATACTCGTCGCGGTTCGCCGCGACGACGAAGGCGAATGTTTCGTGGGCGTCGAGCGCGAAGGCGATCAGGCACATGGCGGCGGGCCCTTCGCCGCGTCGGCCCAGTGGAAAGTCTCGACGAAGCGTCCGCCGGCGGCGAGCGTTCCGAAGCCGAGCGCAGCCGCCTCTGCCTCGAGCGCCTCGACGAACCCGCCTTCCTGCTCGGCGCGCAGCGGCTCCCACGACTCGAGCCAGGTACGGCGGTTCTTCTCGGGCTCGTCGCGCCAGCCGAAGCGGCCGCGCACGCCGAATCGCCGCTCTACACGAGCAGCGAGCGCGTGCAGCGCCCGCGCGCAATCGGCGTTGCGCGCCGGATCGGCGCGGAACCAGACGAGGACGACGACGGCGCTCATTCGGCAGGCAACGAGTAGGGCAGCGCCAGCGGCAGCAGTGCCTGTCCATCGACGGCAAGCGCTCCCGCGTTCGCTGCCGCGACTTGCGCTTCGTAGAGGACGTCGATCGCGCCGTCGGGCGACGGCGCCGCCGAGACGACGACGCCTACCGCTTGACCGGCCGCGTCGACGACGTCGGCGCCCGGCTGGGGTTCCCGCGAATCGGCGCCGCTCGCGGACGCGGGCGACGAAGGCCCGGCAGCGCCTGCCGTGGCGGGCGCAATCCGACCGAGGAACGCGCGCCGCTTCGTCTTGCCGAGGTAATGGCTGCGGGCGACGATCTCCTGGCCGGGGTAGCAGCCCTTCGTGAAGCTGACCGCGGCGATCGCGTCGGCCTCGAGATTGAGCATCTGCGGCACGAATTGCTCGCTGGTGGCGGCGACGACCGACGCGACGCCGCTGCGCACGTCGGTCCACCGCCAGGCGCGGCTGTCCACCGGCTCCAGTCGCGCACGCAGTGCCTGCCAGGCGCCCTCGATAGCGGCTACCGGGACGACGAGCAGCCAGCGCGGTACGTCGGCGCTCGCGCCTTCCCGCGCGGCCGCAGGAAGCGGCGGCAGGCCGAGCGCGGCGAGGCGATGCGCCTGCGGCTGCCGCGAATCCGTGGCATCCGCGGCGCCCGCGAATGCCACCTGCATCGGCGCCGGCGGCGCGAGTTGCAGTCGGGCGAGCGCGTCGGCCCCGGCAGCGCCGCTCACGCCGAGCACCACCAGCGTGCCGCTTTCGTTCGTGATGCGCACCTTCGCGCGCAGCACGAACATCGTCAGCCGCCTGCGGATCGTCTCGGCGACGCTGTCGGGCAGCAACAGGCGGATGGACGCTGCGTCGCGCCAGGCGAGCATCGTCGCCAGCAAGCGGCCCTTCGGCGAGCAGTAGCCTTGCCAGCGCGCCGCGTCGGGCGCCTGCTGCAGCACGTCGTTCGTCGTCTGCGACTGCAGGAAGCGCGCCGCGTCGTCGCCGTCGACTTGCAGTACCGACTGTCCGGGCAGCCACGCGAGCGCGCCGTCGGCGAGCGGCGTCGCGCCTGCGGCCGGCGCGGCGGATGCAATGGCGGACTGCGTGCCGTAGGCATCGTGGTGCAGTGCGATGCCGCAGCGCTGCGCCGCAGCGCGCACCGCGCCGAGGTCGGGTGCCGCGGCCGTCGTTCTGGGGAGCGAGGGAAGGGGTGCGGAACTCATGGGTCGGGTGCCGAATTCGACCGATTATCATAGGAGCCCCCTCTGTCGTTGTCGAACCGCAAGGAGACCGTCTGCTTTGAAGGGCCGCGTCGTCGCGCTCGTGCTGTTCTCGTTGCTGGTGTCCGCCGCCGTCGCGCTCGCCTGGGGATGGCATCGCTTCCGCGTCGAGCCGGTCGAGTTCAGCCGGTCGCCCGTCCGCTTCACCGTGCCGAGCGGCGCGAACGTGCGCAACGTGGCGCAGGCGCTGCGCGATGAGGGCGTCGACGTCGGTTCGACCGAGCTGTGGCTGTGGTACAAGCTGCGCGGCCACGACGGCAAGCTCAAGGCCGGCACCTACGAACTCGCAGCGCCGATGACCATCGACGCGCTGCTGGACAAGCTGGTGCGCGGCGACGTCCTGCTGACGTCGATCCGCCTCGTCGAAGGCTGGACCTTCCGCCAGATGCGCGAAGCGATCGATGCGAATCCCGACATCGCGCACGACACGCGGGGACTCGACGACGCCGAACTGTTGCGCCGGGTCGGCGCGAGCGAGGCGCGCGCCGAGGGCCTGTTCTTCCCGGACACCTATCGCTTCACGCCGGGTGCGAGCGACGTCGAGATCTATCGCCGTGCGTACCAGGCGCTCCAACGGGCGTTGAACACCGCCTGGGAGCAGCGTGCGCCCGACCTGCCATATCGCAGTCCGTACGAAGCGCTCGTGCTCGCGTCGATCGTCGAGAAGGAGACCGGACTGGCCGAGGAGCGCGACAAGGTGGCGGCCGTGTTCGTCAACCGGCTACGCCGCGGGATGCTGTTGCAGAGCGATCCGACGACGATCTACGGCATGGGCGAGCGCTTCGACGGGAACCTGCGCAAGCGCGACCTTCAGGCCGACAGTGCGTACAACACCTACACACGGCCCGGGCTGCCTCCGACGCCCATTGCACTGACCAGCAGGGCGTCGATCGACGCGGCGCTGCATCCGGCCGACACGAAGGCGCTGTACTTCGTCTCGCGCGGCGACGGGACCAGCGAGTTCTCGTCCGATCTGGGCAGCCACAACCGAGCCGTGTCGCGCTATCAGCGAGGGGGCCGATGAGGGGCCGCTTCGTCACGTTCGAAGGCATCGACGGCGCCGGCAAGAGCACGCACCTTGCGCAGTCGATCGAGTGGCTGCGCGCGCGCGGCCACGAGGTGCTGGCCACTCGCGAGCCCGGCGGAACCGAACTGGCCGAGGCGCTGCGCGAGTTGCTGCTGCACCGGCCGATGTCGCTCGAAACCGAGTTGATGCTGGTGTTCGCCGCGCGGCGCGATCACCTCGAGCACCGGATCGTTCCCGCACTCGAGCGCGGCGCCTGGGTCGTCTGCGACCGCTTCACCGATTCCACGTGGGCCTACCAGGGTGCGGGTCGGGGTGCCGCCGGCGAGCGCATCGCCTGGCTCGAATCGTGGGTGCACGGCACACTGCAGCCGACGCGCACCTACTGGTTCGACGTGGCGCCGGAAGTCGCGGCGCAGCGTCGTGCCCGTTCACGGCAGGCCGATCGCTTCGAAAGCGAGGACCTCGACTTCTTCCGGCGGGTGCGCGACGGCTATCGGCGACGAACCGAGGCCGACCCGGAGCGCATCGTGCGCATCGACGGCAGCGGGAGTGTGGAACAGGTTCGCGCGATACTCGAAGAAGATCTCGCAAGGCTTTGTTCCTCATGATTTATCCTTGGTTCGACAGCGTCTGGAGCGCCGTTCTTGCGCAGCGCGATCGCTCCCATCACGCGCTGTTGCTGCACGGGCCGGCCGGAATCGGCAAGTCGGATTTCGCCGCCGAACTGACGCGTGCCTGGCTGTGCGAGTCGCCAGCGGGCGACGGTTCGGCGTGCGGGCGATGCGCTGCGTGCGGCTGGGTCGCGCACGGCAGCCACCCCGACCTGCGCGTGCTGTCGCCCGCCGTCGAGGAAACGGCAGAGGGCGCCGAAGGCGCGACGCGCCCGGGAAAAGCGCCCGCCGCCTCCACCGACATCAAGATCGGCCAGGTGCGCGCACTCGAGCGCTTCGTCGGCGTCGGCGGGCACCGCGCAGGCTGCAAGGTGGTTCGCATCGACCCGGCCGACGCGCTGAACGTCGCCGCCGCCAACGCGCTGCTCAAGACGCTCGAGGAGCCCGGCGCGGGTACGCGTTTCTTGCTCGTCACGCACCGTCCCGATGCCCTTCCGGCGACGATCCGTTCGCGCTGCCTCGCCGTGCCCCTGCCGCTTCCGGCCCCCGCAACGGCAATCGACTGGCTCGTCTCCCGCACCGGAGCCGCACGCCCGCAGGCCGCGCAGTGGCTCGCGGCGGCCGGCGGCGCCCCGCTTCGCGCATGCGGATTCGCCGATCCCGCGACAGCGTCCACTCATCGGCTTGTCATGGAGACCTTCTCGTCGCTTCCCGAAACTTCGGTGGTGCGAGCCGCCGATGCGCTGAACGGCATCGAGCCGTCGGTCTGGGTCGGGATGCTGCAGTCGTGGATCGCCGACCTGCAGCGATGCTGCGTCGGCGCCGAACCGCGTTTCTATCCCGAACGGGCGGCGCGACTGCGGGTGCTGTCGCAGGCGACGTCGCTACGTGTGCTGGACCGGCTCGCGTGCGGCGTCGCAACGTTGGCGCGAGCCGTCGATCACCCGCTCAATCCGCGGCTGATGGTCGAGGACGCGCTGCTTCGCGTCCGGGCCGCCTGGGCCGGATAGGAACGCAAGGCGACGAGAGGGGAACACGAATGAGCGTAGCCGACGAAGGAACGGTCCGGTCCCTGGTGTACGCAGAAGCCGACCCCGCGCTCGACACCTCGCTGGGACCGATCACCGGCGCTGCCTCGTCGATCGCGCCCGACACCGGCGCGCTGCTGCTCGATGCACTGGACACCGGCGTACGTTTGGCGCCCGTCACCGCGCCGGGGCCGTTGACAGCCCCCGCACCGCTGATCGCCGTCGATACCGGCGCGATGCCGAACACGCAGAGCCGGGGGACTCCCCCGGGGGCCGCGGGGCGTGCCGGGGCTCGCCCCGGCGTGGTGCAGCTCGCCATTCGCGAGAAGGCGGCGCTCTATGCCGCCTACATGCCTTTCCTCGAGGGCGGCGGCCTGTTCGTGCCGACGACGCGGGCCGTGCGACTGGGCGACGAGTTGTACCTGCTGCTGTCGCTGATGGACGAGCCGAATCGGCTGTCGGTCACCGGCAAGGTCGTCTGGATCACGCCCGGAGGCACGCCACAGCGGCAGCAGGGGCTCGGCGTGCAGTTCGCAAAGGACGACGCCGGACAGCGCGCCCGCGGCCGCATCGAGGAGCTGCTGGGCGGCACACTGAAGGCGAATCGCCCGACGCACACGATCTGACGGGTCGGCGGTCGATACAATGCGGTTTCGCGCGCTCGAGGCGCGCGCCACCTCGTCGTTCGGCAGGCGCGCGATGCGCTTGCGCGTCTCGCGATGCTCGTCGATTCCCACTGCCACCTCGATTTTCCCGAACTCGCGTCCCGCCTGGACCAGGTGCTCGCGTCGATGCAGGCCAACGGCGTGGGTCATGCGCTTTGCGTATGCGTTGCCCTCGACCGCTTCGACAGCGTGTTGCAGATCGCGCGCAGCGACCCCCGCTTCAGCGCGTCGGTCGGTGTGCATCCCGACTCGCCCGACGCGATCGAACCGGACGTGGCGACGCTGGTGCGCCTGGCTGCCGACCCGAAAGTCGTGGCGATCGGCGAGACGGGGCTGGACTACTACCGAAGCGAAGGCGACACCGAGTGGCAGCGGGAACGCTTTCGCGTTCATATCCGCGCCGCGCGCGACAGCGGCAAGCCGCTCATCGTCCACACGCGTGCCGCCTCGGCCGACACGATCCGCCTGCTGCGCGAGGAACGCGCCGACGAAGCGGGCGGCGTACTGCATTGCTTCACCGAGGACTGGGAGACCGCGCGCGCCGGCCTGGACCTCGGTTTCCACGTCTCGTTCTCGGGAATCCTGACGTTCCGCAACGCCCGGTCGTTGCGCGAGGTTGCCGCACGCGTTCCCGACGATCGTTTGCTGGTCGAGACCGACTCGCCGTATCTCGCGCCGGTGCCCCGGCGTGGCAAGATCAACGAACCGGCCTGGGTGTTGCACGTGGCCGAGTGCCTGGCGCAATTGCGCGGACGAACGCTCGAGGAGATGGCCGCTGTCACGACGCAGAATTTCTTCCGCCTGTTTTCCGCTGCGAGAGCGCCAGGCGATGCGCATTGAACGAACCGCAAGGGCTGCACTGCGCAGCGCGGCGTTGGCGGGCGTCGTCGGAGTCGTCGGCGTGTGGGGCATCGGCTGCGTCAGCGCGTTCGCGCAATCGCCGCGGCCGCTTGCGCCGGCTCCCGCAGCATCCAACGCACCGACCGCCAGCGATCCGTTCTGGGATGCGGTGGCGCGAGACGATGCCGAACGCGTACAGACGCTGCTGCTGCGGGGTGCCGACACCAACGCGGTGCATCCGCAGTTCGGGCCGGCGATCGTCGTCGCTGCCCGCGAACGCGCATGGAGCGTGGTGCGCGAACTGGCCGGCATCGCCGGCACCCGCATCGATGCGCCGAACGCACGCGGCGAGACGGCCACGATGCTCGCCGCACTCCACGGCAATCTCGACATCGTTCGCCTGCTCGTCGACAAGGGCGCCGAGGTCAACCGTCCCGGATGGACGCCGCTTCACTACGCCGCGGTGAGCGGGAATGTCGATCTATTGCGCTATCTGTTGAATAAGAGCGCCTATATCGACGCGCAATCACCGAATCGTACGACTCCATTGATGATGGCCGCACGTCACGATCGCCTCGATGCGGTACGGATGCTGGTCGAGGCGGGCGCGGATCCTACGCCGCGCAACGACACCGGGCGCGATGCCGCCGACTACCTCGCCGGCAACGACAAGCCCGAAGAGGCGCGCTGGATGCGCGAACGAGCGGCCGAGTTCGCGCGTCGCTACGGGACGGCCGAGCGACCGCGCAGCGCAGAATCGATCGCCGGGGAACGGCAACGCCAGCAACGGCTCGACGCTGCGCGCCTGCCCGGCTCTCGGGATTAGGGCCTGTTCACACCACGATCGCGTCCGGACGATCGTGGTGTGAACAGGCCCTGTGAGTCTGTCGGAGTCGAATCGAGCCCGCGCCGGGCTTCAGCGAAGTGCGACGTCCAGCACGAACATCAGTCCGAAGCCGGCGAACAGCGATGCGGTCGCCGTTTCGCCGAAATCGCCCCGGTGCGTTTCGGGGATCACTTCGTCGCTGATGACGAACAACATCGTTCCTGCCGCGAAGGCAAGTGCGAGCGGCAGGATCGCGGTCGACAGCACGAGCAGTCCGGCGCCGAAGATCCCGCCGACGAGCTCGACGACGCCGGTCAGGGCCGCGATACCCAACGCATAGCGTCGCGAGTAGCCGAGCGCGGCCAGGGCCATTGCAACGGCCAGCCCTTCCGGCAGGTTCTGCAGCCCGATCCCGATCGTCACTCCGAGGCCGATTCGTGCGTCGCCGCTCGCCGAACCGACGCCGATCGACAGCCCTTCCGGGAAGTTGTGCACGGTGATCGCCAGGACGAAAAGCCAGACGCGCGCGATGCGTTCGCCGCTCGGTCCTTCCGGCCCCTTGAGGAAATGCTCGTGCGGCAGGACGCGATTGACCAGGCCCATCGACATGCCGCCGAACAGCAGCGCCGCCACGACTGCGAACGCCGCGCCGAGCCGATCGCCGAACATCGCCTCGGCGAGTACGAAGCCCGGCAACAGCAGCGAGAACACGGTGGCCGCAAGCATCACTCCGGCGGCGAAGGACAGCATCGCGTTGCTGCTTCGCGGCGACAGACCACCCATCCAGAGAACGGGAATCGCACCGAGCGACGTGGCGAACGCCCCGCCCAGCAGGCTCGCGACGAAAGCGGCGAGCAGCGGCGACGACTGTTCGAAGAACGCGGAGAGATCCATCGGGCAGGGCGGGGCGACGGGGCACGGGTCGGCGCCTGCCGTCACGACCGGCGAAGCGTAACAGGAAGCGGCTTCGGCGTTTACCGCTTACGATAGACGTGCAGCTTTTGGCTGCGCCGTTTACCGACCAGGAGCGATCGTATGGACGCGCTGCAGAGGTACCTCCCGCTGATCGGACGCATCTGCCTGGCCTGGCTGTTCGTGCCGGCCGGATGGGGCAAGATCGGCGGATTCTCCGGAACCGTCGGCTATGCGGCTTCGGCCGGATTGCCGTTTCCGGCCGCGATGGTTGCAATCGGGCTCGCGATCGAGCTTCTTGCAGGGCTCGCGTTGCTCGTCGGCTACAAGGCGCGCTGGGCTGCCGCGTTGCTCGCGCTCTTCACGCTCGTTGCCGCGCTGGGATTCCACAACTACTGGACGATGCCGGCCGAGAAGCAGGCGATGCAGAAGATCAATTTCGACAAGAACATCGCGATCTTCGGTGGGCTGCTGTTCGTCGTTGCGTTCGGCGCAGGACGCTTCAGCGTCGACGAGCGGCGCGCGATCGAGCCGCGGGCGGTGCCCACCGACCGCTGAGTTGCCGGTGCGGCGGACCCGCCGCACGAGGGGTTCGATCGGCTGCGGAACGGATGTTCGCGTGGCGCGAAGATGCCAATAACGGCGCAAGCCGTGAGGGCATCGGCAACTACTCGCGAATCGCGGCGAGGCGGCCGCTACAATCGCTGCGCCTCGCGAACCGCCGATCCCGAAGTGGACGAAACCCGACATCATCCATCCGACGACCGCGCCTCGATGCATCCGTTGCGTCGGCGCGCGCTCGTCGTCGACGACAACGCCGACAACGCGGAGTCGCTGGCGATGTTGATGCGGTTGCACGGCGACGAAGTCCGCACCGCGCACAACGGCGTCGAGGCGCTCGAGATCGGCGAATGTTTTCGACCGCAAGTCGTGCTGCTCGACATCGGCATGCCGCGCATGAACGGCTACGAAACCTGCCGCGCTCTGCGCGAACGCGCGTGGGGGCGCAAGGCGATCGTCATCGCGCAGACCGGTTGGGGCCAGACCGAAGACCGACAGCGCGCGCTGCAGGCCGGGTTCAACGCGCACCTGGTCAAGCCTATCGAGTTCGCGACGCTCACCGAGTTGCTGGCGAGCCTGGACTCGGAACGCATCGAAGAGGGTTCGGAAGGGCCCGACACCGCCTGAGGGCACTCTCTTCGGCTTTCTTGGATTGCGCATAATGTGCGTTATGTAAAATCACAGGAGCGCGCGTTATCGCTTCAGGGCTGCAGATTTCATTCGCCGCCCACGCCCGGGCACTCCGGTCAGCCCAGGATCCGTGCCAGGGCGACGTTGATCCCGTAGCCGCCGGCGACCAGAAAGAGGCACAGTGTCGCGCCGAGTTTCAGCGGCCCGGTGCCCGCCTCCTTCACCGACTGCAGGCGCGTGCGAACGCCCAGCGCCGCCATCGCCGCGGCGAGCAGGAACGTGTCCACGGAGACGAGGACGTCCACCAACGCATGCGGAAGCACGTCGATCGAGTTCAGCATCGCCGTCGCCACGAACAGCACGGCGAACCATGGAACGGCCACCCGCACTCGGCGCCCGGCGCCGTTGCGCGCCGACCCGAGACCCAGGCCCAGCGCCAGCAGGAACGGCGCGAGCAGCATCACACGAAGCATCTTCTCGATGACCGCCGTGGCAGCCGCCTGCTCGCCCACGCTTTGTCCGGCGGCTACGACCTGCGCGACTTCGTGCACGGTGGAACCCACGAAGATCCCGTAGGCATGCTCGTCGAAGCCGAGGTACGGATAGAGCAACGGGTAGACGAACATCGACAGGGTCCCGAAGACGACCACCGTCGCCACCGCGACGGACACGGCTTCGGGTCGGCCCCGAACGACGGGTTGCGTCGCCATGACCGCTGCCGCGCCGCAGATCGACGCCCCCGCTCCGACGAGCATCGCAGTCGTTCGATCGAGCCCGAATAGCCGGGTGCCGAGCACCACGGCGACGCCGAAAGTCAGGACGACGACCGCAAGCCCGATCACGAGTCCTGCCGTGCCCACCTCGGCGATCTGCTGGAAGGTGATGCGCAGTCCGAACAGGACGATTCCGATGCGAAGCAGCACCGACCTGCAGAAGTCGATTCCGGGGCCGGCACGGTCCGCGACCGTCGGAAAGAAGCTGTTGCCCAGCACCATGCCCAGGACGATTGCCAGCGTGAGGGTGCTCGTGCCCGAAGCCTGGGCCCAGGAAGAGCGCGCGAGGAGCGCGGCCAGCAGCGCGAGCGCCGCCGCCAGGGCGAAGCCAGGACCGAGGCGGCGCAGTTCGCCGCCCAACGGAAATGCGGGAAGGTGCATGACGGAAGCCATCGATGCCGTGGAAAGCACGACCTTGCCCCCTGCGGTAGCATGAGTCCAATACATCCTTTTCAGCTTGGCATTACTCCTGGTTATGAACCTTCACCTGCTGCGCATCTTCTTCGAGGTGGCGCGCGAACGCAGCTTCTCGCGCGCTGCAGCGAAGCTCTTCATCAGCCAGCCGGCCGTCTCGAAGGCAGTGCGTGAACTGGAACGGCAACTCGGCCTGCCTTTGCTCGACCGGCCGGGCAAGGGAACGCGCGAAGCGCGCCTCACCGAAGGCGGCGAAGCCCTGTTCGAGCATGCGCGCGGCATCTTCGCCCTCGAGCGGGCGGCGATCGACGAGGTGCGAGCGCGTATCCAGGAGCGCCGCGGACGCCTGACCATCGGCGCCAGTACGACGATCGCCGGCTACTGGCTGGCGCCGTATCTCGCGGCAATGCGCAGGGACGCTCCGGAAGTCGAACTTCAGGTGCGGGTCGGAAACACCGCCGCCATCGAAAGAGGCATCGTCGAGTGCGAAATGGACGTCGCGCTCGTCGAGGGACCGGTGCACGACGAGCGGATCGAAACCGTGCACTGGCGCGACGATCCGATGTGCATCGTAGCGAGCACCGCCGGCGCGATCGCGCGGCGACGCCGACTGACGGCAAGCGCGCTGGGCGAACAGACGTGGCTGATGCGCGAGCCGGGCTCGGGCACGCGGGAAGTGGCCGAGCGTTTCCTGGCTGCCAATGCGATCGAACCGGTGCGAACGCTGGAGATCTGGAGCAACGAAGGCATCGCGCGCGCGGCGGCCTCGGGTCTCGGAATCGCGCTGCTGCCCGCGTGCGTGGTGCGCGAGCTTCGACTGACGAAGGTGATTGCGGTGCTGCGATTCGCTCCGCAGGCGCCGATCACCCGGCCGCTGTACCGCCTCGGACTGAGGGGGCGTCCGCAGTCGCCGCTGTCGAGGAAATTCGTCGAAACGCTCGCCTCCTGCCGCAGCGATTCGACGAACCTCCGGTCGCGCCGCTGGACGTCATGAGAGCGCCGTGAGAACGAGTACGATCCCGGTGAACGAGAACCTGCGGCCGGCGACGGCCGATTCCTCGGTCGGAGGGAGCCGCTCATGACCGTTACCGTTTCCGACCTGCAGGCCTTCGCGGACGCCTGGAACCGGCACGACGCCGAAGCGCTGATGCGCTTCATGACGCAAGACTGCGTGTTCGACGCTTCCGCGGGCCCCGAGGTGTACGGCACGAGATACGTCGGCCGGGACGACGTCGAGGCGGGCTTTCGCGACGTGTGGGCCACCTTCCCCGATGCGCAGTGGCGCTGCGCCCGCCACTTCGTCTGCGGCGATCGCGGCGTGTCGGAGTGGACGTTCTCGGGCACCAAGGCCGACGGCACGCGCGTCGAGGTCAACGGTTGCGACGTGTTCACGTTTCGCGACGGCAGGATCGCGGTCAAGAACTCGTATCGCAAGAACCGTCCGCCGAGCGCGGCCGCTTAGCTCCTTCCGCTCGGGGCGCTGCTGCCGCTCGGGGCGCTGCGAGCGCGATGCAACTCCTCGCCGACCGCGAGCAGGAAGCGCATCGTGTCCTGGAACTCGGGATCGCGCACGAGCGCCAGCGCGGCGCGCACGCCTCCCGCCGACGCCGGCAAATCGCTGGTGCGTCGCGCCGCCGCGTCGATCGCGTCGAGCAGCACCTGCAGGCGCCCCACCCCTTCGACGAGCGCAGGCAGCGAGTCGACCAGCTTCTGCAAGGTGCCCGACTGTTCAAGCCGGTCGAGTTGCTGGACCAGTTCGACGACGCGATCGGCGCCTCCGCGCGTGAACCGATCGAGCAGCGAGATGCCGCTGGCCACCGTCTCCGACAGCCGGCCCACCATCTCGTCGCTGAGTGCGTCGCGCGCTGCATCGACCAGATGCCGCGTCTCGCCGTCGGCCAGCGACGTCGTCTGTTGAGTATCCATCGCCGATCCTCCTGGAGTCAGAGCAGTCCGCGTGCCGACGTCCAGTACAGCTTGTTGTACGCCGTCTTGAACCAGTGCACCGACTTGGTCGGCGGCTTCGGCTCGGGTGGGTGCAGATAGTCGAACTTGGCATAGGTCGCGCGATCTCTTCCGGCCTCGATGAAGCAGAACACCTTGCCGTCGTAGTCGCGTACCGGCGCACCCACCCGCACGATCGCCGCGATGTTTTCGCCGAGCGCTTCGGCCTGGTAATGCGCAGTGGAGCCTGCCTTGCTGATCGGCAGGTTCGTCGTGTCGCCGAGCACGAACACGTTGTCGCGTCCTTCCATGTTCAGACGGTGTCGATGCGTAGGAATGAAGCCGCCGGTGCCCAGGCCGTTCTGCTCGATGACTTCCATGCCGCGGTGCGCAGGGATCGACACCAGCAGGTCGAACGGCATCTCGGTGCCCTCCTCGCTGTGCACCACTTTCGCCTGCGCATCGACCTCGCGAATGTTGAACAGCGTTTCGTAGGTGATGCCCAGCCGTTCCATTTCCGGCGCCGCCCACTTCGCGACATTCTCCAGGCTGTGCACTCGCCCGATCGGATAGGTGTAGTGCAGCTTCACCTTGTCGAGCAGGCCGCGGTCCTCGAAGTAATCGTGCAGCAGGAAGAGCACCTCGAGCGGCGCCATCGGGCACTTGTGCGGAACGCCGACGACGACCGCGACGCGTCCGCCGTCGAATTCGCGCAGGCGGCGGAACATCTTCAGCGCGCTCTCCTCGGTGTAGAAGCTCACCGCGCTCTCGGCCAGTCCCGGTGTCAGCTCGGGCACCGGACGCGATCCGGTGGCGATCGCCAGGATGTCGTAGTCGAAGCTGCGCCCGCTACGACTCTTCACCCGGTTGCGGTCGAGCAGGAACTGCTCGGCAGGGTCGACGTGGAACTCGATGCCGGGTTCGAGCAGGCCCGCCTGGTCGCGATACAACTCGTCGGGCGTGACGCGGCCGAAGGCGAGGTAGAGCAGGCCCGGCTGGTAGAAGTGGCGATTTGATGCCGACAGCATCGTGATGCTTACCGTATCGCGCTTCAGTTCGGGCGCGAGACGCCGCGCGAGGTTGTTCGCCAGGATCGTTCCGCCCATGCCGCCGCCGACGATCAGGATGCGCATCGGTTCGTTCCTCCCGCTCGTGAAGTGGTCCGCGTCACTTCAGTTTACGGACCGACACGTGCCAGACACCGCTTTCCTCGCGCGTACCGAGATGCTGGTGTCCGGCCTTGCGAATCCATTCGGGAATCTCGTTCGCGGATCCCCGGTCGCTGGACAGCACCTCGAGTTCGTCGCCGACCTGCGCCATCTTCATGCCGGCGATCAGTTCCATCAGAGGCCCCGGGCAGAAGCTGCCGCGCGCGTCGATCACGGTTCTCGTGGTCACCATCTCCGTCCTGTCTGTGCGGCGTCGCTCAGAACGACCACGACTGCGCGCCGGCCGCGTCGTCGAGGAACTTCGTCAACCCAAGCGGCTCGGCCAGCCACGGTTCGAGTGCGGACGGCTCGAGCTCGAGGACGTCCATCGCCATCGAGCATGGGTGGACCTTCGCATCGCCGAGCGACACCGCCTGCTCGAACAACACGCGAAAGGACGATGCCTGTTTCTGCCCGAGCAGGTGGCCGAACGGGCCTTCCGCCGGCGCTGGAGTCTCGTCGCCCTTCACGAAGTAGCGCAGCGAATTCATCGACAGGAACACCGAGACGCGGTTGCCGCTGACCGCACCGACCGCGGCAACCATCGCCGCCATCTGCAGCCGCTCCAGTGATCCGGAGACGACGATGATGCTGATGCGTTTGGAGTCCATGCCCTGCGCTGCCGGGGTGCCGTACCTCAACCCTAACGGTGTACGCCCGCGCAGGGGCCGATGGCCTTGATGTCGAGCATTGATCCTTCCGGCCCGATGGGCGGCATCACTCCGCGATCACGCGCACGACCGTGCGTCCCTTCACGCGACCCTGCACGAAGTCGTCGAATGCACCGGGCAGCGCTTGCAGGTCGATCGTGCGCGTGACCTCGTGCAGATGCCGCGGCTTCAGGTCGGTGGCCAGCCGATGCCAGACCTGGTCGCGAGCGGGAAAGCCGATGTAGCCCGAATCCACGCCGAGCAGGCTCACGCCGCGCAGGATGAACGGGAACACCGTCGTGTTCAGTTCGATGCTCGCCGCGTTGCCGATGCTCGCGACCGTGCCGGCCTGCTTCATGCTGGCAAGCACCCAGTGCAGGATCGGCCCGCCCACGTTGTCGACCGCGCCGGCCCACCGCGCGCGTTCCAGCGGCCGTACCTTGGGCAGGTCGATCTGCGAGACGAGTTCGACCGACGAAGCACCGAGATCGCGCAGGTACTGCTCCTCGGAAGACTTGCGCGTCAGCGCGACGACCTCGTAGCCGAGCTGCGACAGCATGTCGATCGCCAGTCCTCCCACGCCGCCGGTGGCGCCGGTGACGACGACCGGACCGTTCTCCGGCTTCAGGCCGCACGCCTCCATGCGATAGACGGCCAGACCCGCAGTAAAGCCTGCGGTTCCCAGCGCCATCGCCTCGAACAGGCTCAGCCCGGCGGGCAACGGCAGGACCCAGTCGGCCGGCACGCGCGCGTACTGCGCGTAGCCGCCGTGGTGCGAGACCCCGAGATCGAAGCTCGTTACGATCACCGGATCGCCGGGCCGGAAGCGCGCGTCGGTGCTCGCTGCGACTTCGCCCGCCAGGTCGATTCCGCCGACGCAGGGAAAGCGCCGGATGATCTTTCCGGCGCCGGTGGCCGCCAGCGCATCCTTGTAGTTGATGCTCGAGTAATGCACGCGGATCGTCGCCTCGCCTGCGTCCAGTTGAGCGTCGGACATCGTCGTGAGTCGGCCGCCGACCTTGTCGCCGTCCTTGTCGATCAGGTATGCGGTGAAATCCGGCACTGCCATGGGTCGTCTCCAGGAAATTGTCCAGATCGTGCCGCAATCGACGACTCCGCGTCGCGATCACGGGCTTCGCGCAGCAAGGCTCCGCTCTGCGCGGCGCTGCCGCAGTCGCCAGCCCAGAAACAGCACGAGCGCGACGTTGAAACATACGACGACGGCGCCCTGCCAGGTCGGCGAATGCCGCAGATGCATGAGTTCGAACGGAACGTATACGCCGCTGCCCAGCGCGCCGATCCATTCGCCCCAGGCACGATCGAACCACAGTCCGGCGGCCTCGAGCCAGCGCAGCGCGGCGTAGGCCGAGCCGAGCAGCACCGTGGTGCGCACCGGCGTGACGTTCAGCGCGTCCACGTAGCGCATCAGCAATTCCGGGAAGTGCGATCGAGGGTCCAGGCCGAAGTGACCGATCCATTCGAG
This sequence comes from Burkholderiaceae bacterium, assembly GCA_021166725.1. GTDB lineage: Bacteria > Pseudomonadota > Gammaproteobacteria > Burkholderiales > Burkholderiaceae_E > Zeimonas. The sequence continues at coordinate 23,693 of JAJPES010000059.1, forward strand.
CGCGAGTCGATGCACGTCGTGATGCATCAGCGCGAGCCAGCCGAGCAGCGCCGCGATCGCCGCCAGGCCCTTCGTCGCCTCGAAGGCGGCGATCGTCTTCAGCGCGGCGCGCGCGGACGGGCGCAGCAGCGCGCGTCGCGCCGGATCGCCACGCGCGTCGGTGTGGTCCGCATCTTTCGTCATCGTTCCGGTCATGGATGAACAACGCCCGCGCTTTCCCCTCTTACGATAATGCCCTCGCTGCCGGCAATGGCGGCGCTTCCCAGGCGAAACCCGATGACCACCGCCGCCCGCATGCCTGCCGCCTTCATCGGTCACGGCAGCCCGATGAATACGCTCGAGCTCAACCGTTTCACCGCAGCCTGGCGCGATCTCGGCGCGAAGCTACCCCGGCCGCGCGCCGTGTTGTCGATCTCGGCGCACTGGTTCATCCAGAGCACGGCGGTGACCGCGATGGCCCGACCGCGCGTCATCCACGATTTCTACGGTTTTCCGCGCGAGCTCTTCGAGTACGACTACCCTGCTCCGGGCGCGCCCGACGTCGCGCAGGAGATCGTCGACGTCGTCAAGCCCGCCTGGGTGGGTCTCGAACACGACAGCTGGGGACTCGACCATGGAACCTGGTCGGTGCTCGCGCACGTGTTTCCCGACGCGAGCGTGCCGGTGCTTCAGTTGTCGCTGCACTCCGGCGCGCCCTTCGATTACCACTTCGACCTCGGCCGGCGCCTTGCGCCGCTGCGCGAGCGCGGCATCTTCATCGTCGCCAGCGGCAACGTCGTGCACAACCTGCGGCGAATGAATCCGGCGCTGGGCGACACTGCGTACGACTGGGGCGAGCGCTTCGATGCCGAGGTAAAGTCGATCATGACCTCCGACCCGGGTCGGCTGCCTGCGGTTGCCTCGCATCGCGACTACGCGTTGTCGGTGCCGACGCCCGAGCATTTCCTGCCGCTCGTCTACCTGGCCGGACTATGCGACGCGGCCGGCGAACGGGCGCGTGCATTCGTCGAGGGCGGCTCGATGGGATCGATCACGATGACCGGCTACCTGCTCGGCGACATCGCCGTGCCGCGCTCCCGGTTGCAGGCGAGCGGCGGCGAGGTGCCCGACCCGGCGTCGGTTCCGCCCGAGCAGACGAACCTCTGATACCGTCGCCGCGGAAAACGGCATCGGCGCGTGCGAGAAGCATCTTTCGCAGCGAAAGATGCAGCGTCGAGCAGCGCGCCGCCACTACCTTTAGCCGCGCGTCAGCACCTCGAGGCTGTGCCCATCGGGATCGTCGAAGTAGAAGCCCCGGCTGTCGCCCCGCTGGTACGTCTCTTGCGGTCGCTGGTGTCCGGGGCCGCCCCACCACGTCAGCCCGCGCTCGCGCATGCGCACGAAGACGGCATCGAATTCATCGTCGGGCACGGCGAACGCATAGTGCATGCTGTCGAACGGCTCCTCGGCATCGGCGTAATCGAGCGTCACGCCGTTGCCGAGCGTCACGGCCGCGAAACGCCCCACGATCCGCGGCGGCGAGAGCCCGAGCATCGCGGCGACGAACGTCGCGCTGGCGTTCCGATCCCGGGCGGGGACGATCGTGTGATCGAGACGGGCGGGCATTGCAGGACCTCCTTTCACGACGGCGCACTGGCGCTCGTTCCATCATGGCACCGGCGCGCCGCATGCTACGGTTTCCACCGCACTCGAATCCCCGCAGGGAAGCCTCCGAAGGTGCCCGATTTCGCCGACTTCCTCGACGCGAAGTTCGATCTCGACGAGCGCAGCCTCGCCGCCGACGTGCGCCGTGACTGCTTCGATGCAATTGCGCAGCGCGACCGGCTGCGCTGCCTCGACATCGGTAGCGGCACCGGAGCGATGCCGTTGCGCCTGCTCGACGGCTGCACCGGGGTCCGGTCGATCGACATCGTCGCTCTCGACCGCGACGAACGGCTCCTTGCCCGGGCCCGCAGGAAGCTCGCCGCGTACCTCCAGCAACGCGGCTTCGATCGGCTCCACGGCAACGAGGATCGCCTCGAAGCGCGCGATGCGCATCGTCGCATCGGCCTGCACTTCAGGTGCTGCGACGTCGCCCGCTTCGAGCCGCGTGCCGGCGAGCGCTACGACCTGGTTACCGCGCACGCGTTCATGGACCTCGTGCCCATGCGGCCGCTGCTTGCGCGCATCGCCGACTGGCTCGCGCCGGGGGGCCTGTTCTACGCGACGCTGAACTACGACGGCCAGACCACGCTTTTTCCGTCGTACGCCGACGAGGCGTTCGAGGCCGCTCTGCTTCGCCGCTACGACCAGTCGATGGAGGAGCGCCGCGTCGGCGACCAGCCGACCGGGGGCGCCTGGTCGGGACGACGCCTGCACGCGCGGCTGTCCGAAGCGGGCTTCGACGTTCTCGCCTGGGGCAGCTCCGACTGGAACCTCGTCCCGCGTCGCGGACAGCTGCGCGGCAGCGACGAGGTCGTCCTGGCCGTGCTGCTCGGAGCATTGAAGCGCGAGAACGAGGCGCACTGCGACGCGCGTCGGCTCGACGCGTGGCATCGCGATCGATGCCTGCAGCTCGGGGCCGGGCGCCTCGGCGCGATCGTTCACCAGATCGACGTACTCGCGGTCCGTTTGCCGACGCCACCGACGATCGCGGGCCGGGAAGCCTCCGGCTTGACCGCCTTCACGTAGCAGCCGCCGCGCAGCGACTCGACGCGCAGAAGCGCGCCGACCCGGTCGAGCGCAAGCATCGCGAGCGCGGCTCCCCGCGGCATGTCGCCGGTCGGAACGAAGCGCCAGAACCCGATCACGACGACCTCCAGTCCTGCGTCCGCGAGCAGTGCTCGCCACTGCGCAGGCGCAACGAAGCGGTCGGTGCTCAGGTGGCGCGTGTCCAGTCCGAGCCACGGCGCGAATCGCGTGTACCAGAGGTAGCCGCCGTTGGGCGACAGGCAGACGAAGACACCGCCCGGGCCCAGCACGCGCGCGGCTTCGGCGAGAACCGAAGCCTGGTCGATCATGTGCTCGAAGGCGCCCACGCACAGCACCGCGTCACAGGAGGCGCTTTCGATGCTCGACAAGCGCTCGGCGCGCTCGGCGACGAGACGGATCCGGGCGGCGCTCCGGTGGCGTGCGCGTGCGGTCTCGGCCGCAGCGATCATCGCCGGCGATGCGTCGATGCCCAGCACTGCGTCGAAGCGCGACGCCAGGTCGAACAGGTGCATGCCGTTGCCGCAACCGATCTCGACGAGCCGCGACCCGCGCGCAGGCAGCAGGCGGCCGATCAGCGCAAGCCGCTCGTGTAGCGCGCCTTGTCCATCGGCGTGGCAGTCGCGGTATTCGGGTGCCAGCTCATCGAAGAAGCGCACGACGTCGTCGGCGTCGCGCGCAATGCGCGTCTTCAGTCGCGCCGCTCCCGCCAAGCGACGACGAGCGCGTGGCGCGGGTCGATACACCTCGACGACGGCCGCCGCGAAGGAGGCGACGAGCAGCACCGTCATCGTCGCGCTGAACGGCTCGTAGAGCGCACGAAACGGCGTGAACGACGCGACGAGCGCACACATCGCCGCGAAGAAAATCCATCGTCCCAGTGCGTTGCGCCGTTCCTTCGGTTCGGGCGGGCGGGCGAGCATCAGGAACACGACGAAGCCGTAGCGCAGCAACCCGGGGAGCAGGATCCACGCGCCGAGGCGTTCTGCGTCGTACAACAGCAGGCACAGCACGAGCATCAGCAGCGCGTCGGATTCCTTGTCGAAATACTCGCCGAACTCGGAAGCGAGTCCGCTTCGGCGTGCGAGCCAGCCGTCCGCGCCGTCGAGCGCGAAGATGACCGTCGCGCCCGCCGCGACGGCGAGCGGGCCGGCCGCCGCCAGCGCCGGCAGCGCAAGCGTGCCCACCAGCCGCGCGCTCGTGACCCAGTTCGCGGCGCCGAACGACGCGGGCGGCGAGCGCAGCGCCTGGTGATCGCGGAGGAGCGCCGCGAACGACGCGGCGGCGAATGCCGAGAGCCACCACGCCGACGAGAACGCAAGCGACAGCGCCGCTGCCGAGAGAACGACGAGCGCGTGACGCCGGTTCCAGTCGACGAGCCGTCCCGACCGGCTCGCCAGCCCCTGCGCAACGGAATCCATGCGCCGCCCGCGTGCAGGGGCGGATCAGGCGCCCGGGCCTCGCCGCGCACGCCGCTGCGGCGGGATCGGCACCATCACCGCCTGCCCCGGCGCCGTGCAACCCGCATCGCAACAGCGTCCGGGCTGGCGATTGCGCGTGACCGCGCGGCTTTCGTCGTGCACCACGCCCCGCTCGAGCAGCCGCTCGACGAGTTCCACCTTGCTGCCCACCGGATAGTTGCGCCAGATCTCCTGCTTCATTGCGGCGGGAGAGCCGCCTCCGTGCAGGCTGATCAGCGAATACCAGCCGCCCTGGTACGACGCGGTGAGATCCTCGAGAAAGCGCGCCGTCTGCACGCGCCTGTCGTACGGCACGTCGGGATTGGCGCGCAGCACTTCGGCGAGCGTCGCGGCGGTGGCCGGGTTGTGGTCTTCTTCGGGCCCGGGCAGCGCGACGACGAGCCCGCCCGAGACCTCGTGCGCGAGCCGGTGCATGTCGTAGATCTGCGTGGCGAGCAGCAGCTTGCCGATGTTCGCGAACACCGGATCGGGCATGAAGACGCCGCTCGCCTCGTCGCGCTGCGCATAGACGCTCGCCGCGACGCCGCACGCGTAGAAACCTTCGACGATCCTGATCAGTTCGACCATCGGCTCGCGCAGGTTGCTTTTCGCGCCGGGGTCGGGAAATCCGTTCGCCTCGCACATCAGCGCGCCGGCGCCGATCAGCAGGTCGCCGAAGCCGGCGCGTGCCGCGATGCAGGTGTGCCGGTGATGCGTGGCGTAGCTGTAGGTGAGCACGTGGCTGTGCTCCCATTCGCGCTCGAAGAACACGCGCTCCCACGGTACCAGCACGCGATCGAAGACGACGACCGCGGTGGACTGACCGTAGCGGCGCGAGAACAGCGCATCGCCGTGCTCGAGTTTCTCGCCGGGCCGGCCGGCCGGGCGCGAGACGATCGTGACGCCCTCGGCATCGACGGGAACCGCGCAGCAGACGGCAAAGTCGGCGTCTTCGGGGCCCATGTTGCGACTCGGCATGACCAGCAGTTCGTGCACGTAGGGGGCCCCGGTGACGATGGCCTTCGTGCCGCTGATCACGATGCCCCTCGCGTTGCGCTCGACGACATGAACGTAGCTGTCCGCATTCGCCTGCTCGTGCGGCTTGCGGCTGCGATCGCCCTTGGCGTCGGTCATCGCGATGCCGATTGCGAGATCCTCGTCCTGCACATGATCGCGGTACGCCTCGAAGCGCGCGCGATGCTCGGTCGAGCCGCGCGCATCGTCGATCGCCGCGGCTGCCTGCGCCAGGCCGCTCAACGCGTCGTGCGCGAGGTAGCGCTGGGCGCAGCCCGTTTCCTGGCACAGCAGCCGCACCGCCTCGAGCTTGTTCAGCAGGTCGCCCGCCGATTCGTCGACGTGCAGCATCCGGTCGACGATGCGGTTGCGCTTCGACTGGACGACGCGCGCGACCGGCGCGCGCTGCTCGTCGAGCGCGAAGTCGTAGGTGTAGGCGAGCGCGTTCACGCCGGGGCGAAGCATCGGGTCGTCGGCGACGCTGTCGATGCGCCGTCCGTCGACGTAGACGACCGGATGCAGGCGACGCAGCGATTCGCGGTATTCGTCGCCGGTCATCAGCCTGGCTTTCGTGGGAGCTGCGGAAGCGTCCATCGATGTCTCTCCGTTCGGTTCTCATGAAGGCCGTCTCGTCGCCAAGATGACCACTGCGTTGCCCGCAGTCAACGTCTACACTCGCTGCGATGTTCCGGCTTCCGCAATCCGGCGCGACCATGGGAGAAGCGAATGGACACGATCGATGCCGCACGCTGCGCGCTGGTACTCGTCGACTACCAGGCGCGCCTGATGCCGGCGATCTTCGGCGCCGACGAAGTCGTGCGCTGTGCGGTGCAGCTGGCGTCCGGCGCGCGTGCGCTCGGACTGCCGGTGATCGGCACCGAGCAGAACCGCCAGGGGCTCGGGCCGAACGTCGACGAAGTGGCTGCCCGGTGCGACCGCACCGTGGCGAAGCGCCATTTCGATGCCTGCGAAGACGGGCTGTGCACGACGCTCGACGAACTCGCGCCGCGCGCTCGGCAGGTCGTCGTCGGCGGCTGCGAAGCGCACGTCTGCCTGCTGCAGACGGCGCTCGGACTGCTGCGCCACGAGCGCCGTGTCTGGGTCGTCGAAGCGGCGTGCGGATCGCGTCGCGGCGCCGACCATCGGCTCGCGATGCAGCGCCTGCAGCAGGCCGGGGCCACCCTCGTCTCTCCCGAGATGGTGCTGTTCGAGTGGATGCGCTCGAGCCAGCATCCGCAATTCCGACAGATGCTGGAGATCGTCAAGCAGGTTCCGGTCGAGCGGCGCTGAGCCGTGCTGCGCCCTCGCCCGCCTCGTTGCGCGGGCATCGGCGGCGCCTGCCTGCGACGGCAGTAGGATCGGGCATCGCATGTCGCGAACGAGGCCCCGCCGGTGCACGCGCTGCCCCGCTTCGACGAAAGGTTCGCCGTTTCCGGCGAGATGGCGTTCCTGCGTCCGCTCGCCGGGCGGCTGCTCGCTCACCGGCGCTGGATGCGCGAGCGCCCTTTCGTCACGCTGAGCTGGTCGCAGAGCATCGACGGCAGCGTGTCGGTGTCGCGCTCGCATCCGTACGCGCTCAGTTGTCGCAAGACGCTCGAGATGACGCATCGGTTGCGCGCGCTGCACGATGCGCTGCTGGTCGGCGTGAACACGGTCCTCAGCGACGACCCGCAGCTCACCGTGCGCCACTGTCCGGGCGACGATCCGCAACCGGTGGTCCTCGACAGCGTGCTGCGAATCCCGGAAAGCGCGCGGCTGCTGAACCATCCTTCGCACCGGCCGATCATCGTGACGACCGATCGCGCGACGCAGGCGAAGGCGACGCGGCTCGCAGCGCTGGGAGCCTCCGTGCAGCGCGTCGCCCGCTCGGCCGACGGACGCGTCGACCTCGACGCGGCGCTCGATCGGCTTGGCTCGCTCGGGCTGCGCTCGGTGATGGTCGAGGGCGGAGCGGAAGTCATCCAGTCGATGCTCGCTGCGCAACTCGTCGACTATTGCGTCGTCACGATCGCACCGACGCTGCTGGGCGGCGTGAAGGCGCTCGAGCAGCCGTGTCGTACGCACAGCGAGGCGCCGCTGACGATCGTCGATTGCCGCTACCAGGCGGTGGGCGCCGACCTCGTCGCCTACGGCCCGCTGGGGGCTCGATGACGCGTGCGCGCGCGAAGCCGGCAACCGCGTCGGCGACGAAGGCGCGTACCCCATGGCCGCGGCTGTTCCTGCGGGTCATGCGATGAAGGCGCGCGCCATCCATCACATCGCTCCGCGCCAGGTAGCGGTCGGCCATGCGAGCCTGCGCGCCCTCGCCGCCGACGAATTGCTGATCCGCACGCTGTACTCGGCGATCAGCCCGGGCACCGAATCGCTCGTCTTCGAAGGGCGGTTGCCGAACGACCTGCCGCTCGACGAGCGCATCGCCGGCCTGCGCGTCGGTGCGTCGTACCCCTTTGCCTACGGCTACACGCTCGTCGGCGAGGTCGTCGACGTCGGCGCCGCGATCGATCGCGCCTGGCTGCAGCGACGGGTCTTCGCCTTTCATCCGCACCAGGACTACGCGGTGGTGCCGATGCGCGACGTCGTCGCGATCCCGGCCGAGATCGATCCGCTCGCCGCGCTGTTCCTGCCGAGCGTCGAATCGGCGGCCAGCTTCGTGCTCGACGCCGAGCCTCGCCTGGACGAACGCGTCCTCGTGCAGGGCCAGGGCGTGGTGGGGCTGCTCACGGTCGCCCTGCTCGGGGAGTTTCCGCTCGCGCTGCTGGCCAGCGCCGACCCGATCGCGCATCGGCGCGAACGTTCGGTCGCTTTGGGGGCTCACTGTTCGATCGATCCGCTCGATCCGGCGCAATGCGCCGCGTTGCGCGAGAGGATCTTCGCCGGTCGCGAAGACGACGGACTCGACCTGGTGTTCGAGCTCTCGGGCAACGCGCAGGCGTTGAACCAGGCAATCGAGCTCGCCGGCTACGATGCGCGCATCGTCATCGCATCGTGGTACGGCGCCGGATCCGCGCCGATCGAGCTGGGCGGGAACTTCCATCGCCGGCGCCTGGCGCTCGTCTCGAGCCAGGTTAGCCGGATCGCTCCGCGGCTGTCGGGCCGCTGGAACCGGCGCAGGCGCTTCGACACGGCGTGGCGCGCACTCGCGCGCATCGGGCCGCAGCGCTTCGTCACGCATCACTTCCGCTTCGACGACTGCCAGCGTGCCTTCGAACTGGTGAGCGCACGCGCCGACGGCGTGCTGCAGGCGGTGTTCGAGTACCGCTGAAGGGGAGAAGATTTCGTGTACCGGCTGTCGATCACCCGCGAGTTCATCGCCCGGCACCGACTCGTCGGCGGCGACTGGGGCGCGGAGAACGCCACGCACAGCCACCGCTATCGGGTCGACGTCGTCGTCGAGGGACACGATCTCGACCAGCACGGTTTTCTGGTCGACATCGTCGCGCTCGGCAACGCCGCCGATGCAGTCGTCGCACAGTTCGGCGAACGGGTGCTCAACGACCTGCCGGCCTTCGACGGGCTGAACCCGAGCCTCGAGCATTTCGCGCGCATCTTCCACGCGACGCTCGCGCCGGAGGTCGACGAGCGCCGGCTCGCGCTGACCGTTCGACTGTGGGAGAACGACCGCGACTGGGCAGCGTATCGCCGATAGGCGCACGACGTGCCTGCGCGCTTCGAGCTGCTGCATACTCCACTGGATCGCCCGTCGGGCGGCAACGTCTACAACCGATGCCTGCTCGATGCTGCGGCCCGGAACGGATTCCCGCTGTCGTCGATCGTCGTCGACTCCGACGAGATCGAAGCGCGCTTTCGCGAGCGAACGACGGCGTTTCGCATCTGGGACGGACTGCTGCTCGAGCGGCTCGCGTGCCGATGCGTGCTCGAGCCGCATCGACGCGGCGTACTGCTCCACTGGCTGCCGTCGTGCGATCCGGCGATCGGTTCGGACGAGCGCGCACGCCGCGAGTCGGTCGAGGACGCGATCGTCGCTGCCGCCACGCTGGTCGTCGTTCCCGGCGAGGCGCTGCAGCGGAGACTTCGGCGGCGGCATCCGCGGCAGACGATCGTGCGATGCGAGCCCGGCCTGCGCGAGCCGTTCCTCGCGCCGAAGCGCAGCGACGGCCGCGGGGAGGCGGCCGCCGTCGAACTGCTGACCGTCTCCAATCTGCTGCCCGCCAAGGGCCTGCTCGATCTGCTCCGCGCGCTGGCTTCGCTGCGATCGCTCGCATGGCGCTGGCATGTGGTCGGCGACGGCCGCGGCGACCCCGACTACGCGCGCCGCTTCGACGAAGAATCGCGACGTCTTCGACTCGCAACACGCATCGTCCGCCACGGGCCGCTCGATGCGCGCGGCGTCGCCGAACGGATGGACCTCGCGGACGTTTTCGTCTTTCCGAGCCGCTTCGAGTCGTACGGAATGGTGCTGGCCGAAGCCGCTGCACGCGCGCTTCCGGCACTCGCCTGCCGCGTGGGCGATGCCGAGCAACTGTTTCGCGATGGAATCGATGCGCTGCTCGTCACGCCAGGAGACGAAGACGCCCTTCGGGAAGCGCTGCGGCGAATGATCGCGGACGCGTCGCTGCGTGCGCGGCTGCGTAGCAACCTCGACGCGCGGGCACCGGCGCGGTGCTGGGACGATGCGCTCGCCGAGTTCGCCACCGCAGCGCGGGGCGCTACGGCGCCCGCGCCACCGTCTTCGCGATGCGGGTGCTAGTTCGGCGGGCGGGTGGCCGAGGTTGCCAGAACGGGGGTGAACTTGTCGCGGTTGCGGACCATTGGCGCACGCCTCGGTGGCGGCGCCACCGTCTGCGTTGTCGGCGATCCCGCGGCGCGCACGCATCCACTCGTGTCCAGAAGGCAGGCCAGTGCCGCAGCGACGAACAGATAGGGCCCCGCTTCGGTGGCCAGAGGCTGCGGCTGCGCGCTCAGGCGCTGCGCATCGACCCACTCGGTTTTCGTGTTGGCGTAGCGCACGAGGATCTTCCCGGTGCTGGGACTCGAACGCACCGCCTGCGCGAGTCCGCCATGCGCGCCGTGTGCGATCCGGTAATTGAGCCCGGCGACGACGCGGTGGAAATCCTCCGCCGCCGCAGGAGCGACGACGAAGGCACCCACGAGGCACGACAGCATCAACGCGGCGGTTCTCATGCCGGAAGCTCCTTGCAGCGGGCGCCTCGGGGCGAGGAGACTGCAGACTCCCTCCGGCGGCGACGTAGGCGAGCAAGCGGTGCTCCCGGCCGCGAAGGCCGATCGACGCAGCCATCTCTGAAACGCTGCCTGCACGACGGCTCGGCAATGGCCCATACTGACTGACCGAAGTTGCCGTCTCGCGAGGTCGACGATGAACACGACCGAGGCCTGGAGTGCCGGCGATCGGTACGAGCCGTACGTCGGACGGTGGAGCCGGCTCGTCGCGCCTTCGTTCCTGTCGTGGCTCGAGCAGCCTGCCGATCTCTGCTGGCTCGACGTCGGCTGCGGCACAGGGGCGCTCGCCGAGGCGATCCTCGACCGCTGCGCACCGCGTCGCGTCGAAGGCATCGACGCTTCCCCGGCCTTCGTCGACCATGCCCGCGCGCACGTTGCCGACCCGCGCGCCGGCTTTGCCGTTGCCGATGCACGACGGCTTGCTTTCGACGCGTCGTCGTTCGACGTGGCCGTCAGCGCCCTCGTGCTCAATTTCGTCCCCGAGCCGCAGGCCGCTCTCGCCGAGATGACCCGCGTCGCGCGCCCCGACGCCATGGTTGCCGCTTACGTCTGGGACTACGCGCAAGGGATGCGGATGATTCGCGCGTTCTGGGACGCGGCCGTCCAACTCGACGCCGATGCGCGGTCGCTGGACGAAGGCCTGCGTTTTCCGCTCTGTTCACCGCAGCGCCTGCGAACGCTCTTCGCCGAAGCGGGGCTCCTGGATGTCCAGGTCCGTGCGATCGACGTCCCCACGCGTTTTCGCGATTTCGACGATTACTGGTCCCCGTTCCTCGGCGGACAGGGTCCGGCGCCGACCTATGCGATGTCGCTCGACGAAGTCAGGCGCGATGCGCTGCAAAGGCGTATTCGAGCCGGCTTGCCGATCGCCGCGGACGGTTCGATCGAACTCGAGGCGCGCGCCTGGGCCGTGCGCGGACGCGCAAGCAAGCGCGGCAGCGCACCGGCGTGACGTTCTCGTCCGGTGCGCAGGGAATCTCCTGTCGCGCGCACTGCATTTCCTTCGGACGGCGCTGGCCTGCACTACCATCGAGACGCCATGACTCGCAAGGTTTCCCTGCAGCGCGCCTACGAAGATCCGGGTCGCAACGACGGCTATCGCGTGCTCGTCGATCGAGTGTGGCCCCGGGGACGGCGCAAGGCGGATCTCGCGCTCGACGAATGGGCGAAGGATCTCGCCCCGAGCACCGCGCTGCGAAAATGGTTCGGTCACGAGCCCGCACGCTGGGACGCATTCCGCGCGCGCTATCACGAGGAACTCGCCCGGCCCGAGGCGCGTGAAAGGCTGCACGCGCTGTTGCGGGCGGCCGGACACCGACCGCTCACGCTCGTCTACTCGGCGAAGGACGAGCAGCACAACCAGGCCGTCGTGCTGCGCGAAGAGATCGCGCGGCTCGGGCACTGAAGAACTAGCGCTTGCCGGGTGCGGGCTCCGCCAGCGCGGCGAGCAACGCGAGCAGTTCCTCCGGGACCACCGGCTTCACCAGATGGCGGTCGAAGCCGGCGCGCGCCGCTGCTTCGCGGTCGCCCACCTGCCCCCATCCCGTAAGGGCCACCAGCACGACGGGAACGCCGACTTGCGCTTTCACCTGGCGAGCGACTTCGTAGCCGTTCATCCGCGGCATGCCGATGTCGAGGATCGCGATGTCCGGCGGTGCGGTGCGGATCGCCTGCAGTGCATCGACGCCGTCGTGAACGACCCTTACCCGGTGGCCTGCCGAACCGAGCAGCTCCGAGAGACTCCAGGCGAAATCGACGTTGTCGTCGGCAAGCACGACGTCCAGCGCACGCACCGGCCGATCGAACCCAGGCTGCGGCTCGCCGGGCAATTCGTCGGGGTGCTGCGCGCGCGGCAGGCGCACCGTGAAGATGCTGCCGTGCCCGATGCCCTCGCTGCGCAGGCGGATGTCGCCGCCGTGCAACTCGACGAGCTGGCGCGCCAGGGTCAATCCGATGCCCAGCCCGGTGTTGCCGCGCTCGAGCGACTTGTCGGCCTGCTCGAACAGCTCGAAGACGCGTTGCTGCATCTCGCGGGCGATGCCGATCCCGTTGTCGGCGACGTCGATCTCGAAGGCGTCGGGCAGCACGCGCATCGCGAGTCGCACGCGTCCGCCCGGCGGGGTGTAGCGCGCGGCATTGCCGAGCAGGTTCGACAGCACCTGCAGCAGGCGTGCCGAGTCGCCGCGCACCATCCAGTGGCCGTCGGGAATCGCGGTCTCCAGCGCGAGACCGCGTTCGGCGAAGGCCGGCTGCGCGGTCTCCACGGCGGCGTGCAGCACATGGACGAGATCGAGATTCTCGATCCGCAGCGAGAGCTTGCCGGTGGTGATGCGCGAGACGTCGAGCAGGTCGTCGATCAGCCGGACGATGTGTCGCAGCTGCCGTTCGAGGATTTCCACGCCCTTGCTGCGTGCCTGTGCATCGTCGTTCGACAGCCGGATCATCGTCGTGGCATTGGCCATCGGCGCGAGCGGATTTCGCAGTTCGTGTGCAAGTGTGGCGAGGAATTCGTCCTTTCGCCGGTCGGCGAATTGCAGCCGCGCTTCGGCCTGCCGCCGCTCGAGCGTCTCGTGTTCCAGCTCGCCCGTCGCCTTCTTCACCTCGTCGAGCATTCCGTTGAAGGCGTCGACGAGCGCGGCAATGTCCCGGTTGCGGGCCGGCGGCGCACGCAGGTTCCAGTCCCTGCGCGCCATCACCCGCTGCGCGACTTCGGAGATGCGCGCGAGCGGATCGGTGACCACCCGTTGCAGGCGCCCGAACACCAGGCCGGCGAGCAGCAGGCTCAGCACGCTCACCGCCGCCAGGATCGCCGCGTAACCGATCACGCGATCGCCGATGTCGTGCTCGGCGCGCAGGAATATCGAGCCGATCCGCTTGCTGTCCTGCTCGACCGGGTAGACCACCTCCAGAGTCGTTCCCGAGAAGCGCTCGCTGGGGCCGACTGCGTTCGGATCGAGCGCCGGGACGGACTGTTGGGGATCGGCACGGTACGCGGCGAACGGCGGCCCGTCCACCGGGTAGATCGCCGCGGCGCGGATCCGATGTCGACTGCCGAGCAGTGCCAGGTTCTCGGTCGCGGCTTTGCGGTCGTCGAACACCAGGGCCGGCGCGGTCGCGCGCGCGATCAGGTCGGCCTGCGCATGCAGGTCCTCGACCCATGCGCGACGATACGTGTTCAGCTCGTAGCCGAGCAGCGCACCGGCGACCAGCAGCAGGGCGACCAAGGTCGTCGCCATCGAGGCGAAGGTGAGCTGGCCGCGCAGCGTCGGGCCGGTCATGATGGCGCCTTCAGCACGCGCTCGGCCACGCCCAGCAGGCGCGAGCTCAGGCGCAGTCCCGAACGTTCGGCCGCCGCCGGCGACGCCTCGAAACGGAGTCGGGCATCGACCTCGACGAAGTTCAGCATGGCGCCGCTCTCGAGGCCGCCGACCGTGTCGGCGACGATGAGCACCGGACGCCGGGCATAGGCATCGATCCAGACGGGAAGTTGCATCGAACGGTCGTTGCCGACGAAGATCAGTTGCGTGACGAAGTCGGGCTCCGGATTCTGCAGGCGCAGCACCTCGATCATTCGTCCCGCCACGCGCTGTCCGGCCGCCAGCGCGCGCAACTCGACATAGACGTCGTCGGCGCCGGAAATGCCGACGACGAACGGCGAATCCGGGCTGGAGAAAGCGTTCGGCGGCCATTCGACGAAATCGGGGAACTTCAGCAGATACGCGGCCTTCACCTGCTCGATCGGCGCCTGCGCCGCAGCGGCCCGTTCCAGCCGGGGCAGGACGATCCACGGCGCCAATGCGCACAACGCACGCAGCAGGACGCGTCTGCGACGCTGCACGCGAGCAGCGGCCGGGGTCACGACGGTTGCCAGCTCAACGAGAACCGGATGCTGCGCGGGATCTCGCCCGTGTAGCTGCCCGAGTCGAACTCGACGTGGCGGGCATCGAAGGCGTTGCGCACGCCGAACGACAACTGGAGGTCGCGCCGGACGTTCCAGTTCAGTTGCAGGTCGGCGGCGGTGTACGACGGCACGTGCGGTTGCGGCAGCGCCCCGACGCGGCGCAATGCGAGCAGCAGGTCGAGCCGCTCGCCCAGCGCGTGTGCCGAGCGCAGCGACCACTGCCATCGCGGGTCGTTGCCCAAACTGCTGGGTCCGATCGGGTCGTTGCTGCCCGGCGCGAGCCGCAGGTTCTTGTCGAGCAGCAGGAACCCCGCCGACAGGCGCCAGCGGCTCGCCGGCTGCCAATGTCCCCAGCCTTCGAGACCGCGCACCTGGCCTTCGATGCGGTTGTCGATCTGCAGCGATCCCCCGACGATCTGCGCGCTGCGCAGTCGTTCGTAGTCGTGCAGGAACCCCGTGATCGACCACGAGACGCTCGCGCCCACCTGCGCTCGATAGCCGATCTCGGCGACGTCGGCGACCTCCGAGCGGAAGGTGGGACCGCCGGCGACGATGAACGGCGGTTGCGGCGGCGTGAAGATTTCGCGATCGAGACGTGCCGGCGAGCGCACCGCCCGCGACAGCGCGCCCCAGACCAGCGCCCGCTCGGCAATCGTGTAGGCCAGTCGGATGTTCGGCAGCGTCTCCCAGCCGGTATAGGGGTTGTGCTCGAAGCGCAGCCCGAGCGTGAGCGCCACCGACCGAAACAGCGAGATTTCGTCCTGCGCGAATGCGCTGTACCAGGCCTGGCTGCGCTGCGCCGGCAGGAACGCGAACAGCAGCCCCGGTTCCGCGCTGTCGCGGCCATGGCGATAGCCGACGCCGGCGAGCAAGCGGTGCCGCCCGGCCACGTGGCGGAGCTTCGCGTCGACATCGACGAGCGTCGCATCGTCCTGCAGCAGGAAGCGATCCTCGCGCGTTGCCTGCTCGACGTAGCCGCGCACGTCGAGCTCGCTTGCGCTACCCACGGGCCGTTGCAGGCGCGCCAGCAGATGGGCGCCCGAAGCCTTCACCGGACCGTAGATCGGGCGCGCATCGGTCTCGGCGTCGTAGACGCCTGCGCTCAGGCGCCAGCTGCTCGCACCCGAGAGCCAATCGGCGCGCAACCCCGCGCTCGCGCCGCGCATTGCATCGTCGAAGTCGCCGCCGCGCAGCAGCGGCGTCGATGCGCGGCGGAAGGTCCGGGCGTGCAGCCGGGCCGTGGCCGCAGGGCCGAGGCGCCAACCGTAGCGCGCCACCGCATTCTGTTCCTCGTTGCCGATCGTGGTGGAGGCCTGGACTCCCTGCGTCTCCGCGGTGGGCCTGGTCACCACGTTGACGACCCCGTTGACCGCGTTCGTCCCCCACGCCGCGCCCGCCGGCCCGGTGATCACTTCGATGCGATCGATGTCGGCCGGGACGAAATCCTGCGTATCCCAGAACACGCCCGAGAACAGCGGCGAGTAGATCGTGCGCCCGTCGACCATGACGAGCAGCTTGTTGGCGATGTTGCTGTTGAAGCCGCGCGCGGTGATCGCGTACTGGCGGGAGTCGAGCGCCGCGACCTCGAGCGTGGGCGCCAGTCGCAGCGCTTCCGGCAGCGTCGTCACGTGCATCCGGCGAATCTCTTCGCCGGGGATCACGTAGACCGAACTGGGCGTCTCGAGCAACGACTGGCGACGACGCGAGACCGTGACCACGACCACGTCGCGCAGTTCCTCGAGGCTGAATTGCCGGAGTTCGATCGCCGCCATGGGCGCCGGCTCGAAGGACTCGCCGTGCACGGCGAGCGCCTCCTCGGCCGGAGCCGGCTGCGCCAGGAACGTCCAGGACAAGGCCAGGGCGCCGACGGCCCGCTTCGATCGACGTCGGCGAATCGTCATCGGATGCCCGGGTGGGGAAAGCGCAGACTCTACAAGCGGTGCAGCACCCGTAGAGCCAAGCCATTTCCCGCTCCGGGCGATGCGCGGGATCAGTTGACCGCGGCTTCGTGTCCGTGTAGCGACCAATGGGCAGAGGAATCCTGGGCGAGCGCGTCGACCAGATACGGTAGCGCCGTTCGCATCGACGCTTCGAGTCCGAACGGCGGATTGACGACGAAAACGCCGCTGCCGTGCAGTCCGAAGCCGCCGGCAGGCGGCCTGGCAACCGACAGAGCGATGTTCAGCCAGCGCAGGCCGGGCCATCGCTCGAGCGTGCCGGCGAGCGTCGCCGCTTCCCGTCGTCGGACCTGCGGGTACCAGATTGCGTAGCACCCGTTGGCGAAGCGGCGCAGCGCCTCGCGCAGCGCCGCAACGACGCGACCGTAGTCGTGCTTGTCCTCGTAAGGAGGATCGACGAGCACCAGCGCGCGACGCGACGCGGGCGGCAGTACCGCCTTGATGCCGACGAAGCCGTCGATCCGCTCGATCCGCACGCGCCGCGCGTCGCCGCGGGGAAGGCGCGCGAACTGCGCCTCGAGCACCCGGTATTCGGTCGGATGCAGCTCGAACAGCCGAAGGCGATCCTGCTCGCGCAGCGCGTCGAAGGCGAGCATCGGCGACCCGGGGTAGTGGCGCAACACGCCGCCGGGGTTGTGCCGCGCGACAGCAGCGAGCCAGGCGGCGACCGCCTCGGGCGCGTCCCGTCGGCTCCACAGTCGGGCAATGCCGTCGCGGAACTCGGCGCGTTGTGCGGCGAAGCCTTCGTGCAATGCGTACATTCCTGCGCCCGCGTGCGTGTCGACGACGAGGAACGGCGCGTCCTTGCGGCGGAAATGCGCGAGCAGCGCAACCAGCACCACGTGCTTGAGCACGTCGGCGTGGTTGCCCGCATGGAAAGCGTGTCGGTAGCTGAACACAGGGTGGATGATGACGCAGTCCGGCCGTCGTTGCGGCAAAATCGCGCGCATGGCGATCGCAGACCTTCGAGGCGATTCCCGCAGCACCGTGGGCCTCGCCGCGCTGCTGTGGCTGCTCGTCTCGGCGCTGGTGTTCTCGCTGCTGTTGCACGAACGGCGGGTGCAACTGACGCGTGCCGAGGGAACCGCACGCGCGCTCACGATGCTGATGCAGGCGCACACCGAGGGCGCGTTCGATTCGGTCGACCTCGTGCTCGCCGGCGTGGTCGATGCGTACCGGGCGCTGCAGCCGCAGCCGCACGACCCTCGTTTTCTCGCGCTGTTGCGCGAGCGACTGCACGACGTGCCGTCGGTGCGCGCGATCTTCATCGTCGGTCCCGACGGCTACATCGTCAACGACACCGATTACCCGGACACTCCGCACACGCTGCTGGCCGACCGCGAGTATTTCCGGCGCTATCTCGACGACCCGATGCTCGTCCACGAGATTTCGCCGCCCGTCTACAGCCGTTCGGGGCTCGGCTGGTTCAATGCGGTGACGCGACGAATCGCCATCGACGGCCGCTTCGCCGGGGTGGCGGTGGCAGCGGTCGTTCCGACCCACTTCGAGTCGCTGTACCGTTCGATGGAACTGGGCCCGGGCCAGACGATCGAACTGTTCTACGAAGACTTCACCCGGGTCGCTCGCTATCCGGCCGACGATTCCAAGATCGGACGCCGCGCGACCCGCAGCGAGGTGTTCGGCACCGGCGACGCCGGCGGTGACGCCGGAACGGTCTCCGCACGCGACGGGCTGTTTCGCGTGCGGATGACGAGTTGGCGGCGGCTGGACCACGCGCCGTTCATCGTCACGCTCACGCAGGAGCCGCCTGCGCTGCTCGACGCATGGCGCGCGCAGTTGCTCGGCGCCGCACTCGCGATGGCCGCACTGACGACACTGCTCGTTGCGCTCGTCGTGCAGGTGCATCGCAAGCGGCAGATCGCTGCGCGCGCCCGCGCGCGGCTGGACCAGTCCGAGCGGCTCGAGGCGGTGGGGCAACTCACCGGCGGCATCGCACACGACTTCGCCAACCTGCTCGGCATCGTGCGGACCAACCTGGCGATCATCGAGCGGCTGCACCCGCCCGACCTGCGAGTGCGCAAGGCGCTGGAAACCTCCGAGCGTGCAGTCGGCAATGCGCGGCGACTGATCGAGCAGCTGCTGCTGTTTGCGCGTCGCGGCTCGCTCGACGTGCATGCGCTCGACCCGAACGAGACGCTGCGCCGGCACATGGACCTGTTGCGCCAGGCCGCCGGTCGCCAGGCGCGGGTGGAGCTGGTACTCGACGAACAGGCGCCAACGTGCCTGGCCGACGAGTCGCAGTTCGTCGCCGCGATGGTCAACCTGGTCGCGAACGCACGCGACGCGATCGACGATTCGCTGGGCCGCGGCACCATAACCGTGCAGACCGGCCGCGTCCTGCGCACGCAGGCGGTCGAATGGGGACTCGACGAGCTGCGCCCGCTGGTCCGCGTGAGCGTGGTCGATTCCGGATCCGGCATGGATGCGAAGGTGCTCGCGCACGTGTTCGAGCCGTTCTTCACGACCAAGGGCATCGAGGGCACCGGGTTGGGGCTGGCGCAGGTGTACGGCTTCGTGAACCAGCTCGGCGGAGAGGTGCGAATCGAATCGGTGCTCGGGCAAGGCACCGCCGTGCACCTGTTCTTCCCGGCGGTGCAGGCGCACGAGGACGCGAATCAGTCGGCGACGACAACCACGCCTTCGGAGACGAGCGCGTCGATTTCCGGATCGGGATAGCCGAACTCGCGCAGCACCTCGCGGCTGTGTTCGCCCAGCATCGGCGCCGGGCGATCGCCGCATTCGGCCGGCGTCGCGCCGAACTTCACCGGAAAACCCAGCGTGCGCGTGCGGCCGGCGCGCGGATGCTCGACGTCGACGACCATTCGACGGGCGAGCACCTGCTCGTGCGTGAGCGCCTCGCCGATCGAATGCACCGGTCCGGCGGGAACGCCCGCGGCATCGAAGGCGGCGATCCAGTGCGCCCGATCGCGACCGACGAGCACGCTCTCCATCGCCTCGACCAGCGCTTCGCGGTTGCGCATGCGGGCTTCGTTGGTCGCGAAGCGCGGGTCGCGCACCCACTCGGGATGACCGAGGACCTGCGCGATTCGCTCCCAGTTCGCCTGGTTCGCGCCGCCGATGTTCACGTAGCCGTCGGACGCCCGGAACGCCTGGTACGGTGCGGTGAGCACGTGGCTGGAGCCGAGCGGCCCCGGCGAACGGCCGGTGGCGAAGAAGATCGCCGCGTGCCAGTACGTCTGCTGCAGCGCGGCCTCCATCAGCGATGTCTCCACCAGCTGCCCCTCGCCGGTCTTCAGCTTGTGCACGTAGGCCGCGAGAATGCCGAGTGCAGCGAGGATTCCCGCGTTGATGTCGGCGATCGGCGAACCCGACTTCGAAGGCGCCCCGCCCGCTTCGCCGGTGATCGACATCAGCCCCGCAAAACCCTGCGCGATCAGGTCGAAGCCTCCCTTGTCGGCCCACGGACCCGTGCGGCCGTAGCCGGAAACCGCGCAATAGATCAGCCCCGGGTTGATCTCGCGCAGCCGGTCGTAGCCGAGGCCGAGCCGCTCGAGCGTTCCGCGGCGGTAGTTCTCGATGAGGACGTCGGCCCGCGCGACGAGCCGCTCGAGCACCGCCTTGCCTTTCGGATTCTTCAGGTCGAGCGCGACGCCGCGCTTGCCGCGATTGAGGATCAGGTACGGTGCGGACTCGCCGTTCACGCGCGGCTCGCGATAGCCGCGCGTGTCGTCGCCGCCCGGCAGCTTCTCGATCTTGACGACGTCGGCGCCGAGGTCGGCGAGCATCATGCCGCAGGTGGGGCCGGCCATGATCTGCGCGAGCTCCAGCACCCTCACGCCGGCCAGCGGGCCGCAAGCTTGCGGGCGCTTCATCGCCTGCGCCTCAACGACCGGCGAAGACGGGTTTCGTCTTCGCGAGGAAGGCGCGATAGCCGGCGCGGAAATCCTCGGTGTCGAAGCAGTCGAAGGCCTCGAGCCGCTCGGCTTCGGTGAGCGGCTCCCCGCGTGCGAGCCGGCGCGCGAACTTCTTGTGCCAGCGTGCCACGAGCGGCGCGCCTTCGGCGATGCGTTGCGCGGTCTCGCTGCATTCGTCGGCGACGCGATCGTCGGGTACAACGCGGTTGACCAGCCCTTTCTCGTAGGCCTCGCGCGCGGCGAGGATTCGCCCTTCGTAGAGCAGCTCGAGCGCGACCGAGCGGCCGGCCAGCGCGATCAGCGGCGCGATTTCCGGGTAGGCCATCACCAGGCCCAGGTTCTTGATCGGCGCGCCGAAGCGGCTGCCCTCGCCGCAGATGCGCAGGTCGCACAGCGCGGCGATCTCGAGGCCTCCGCCGACGCAGATCCCGTGGATCTGCGCGAGCGTCGGATGCCTGCACTCGGCGATCGCCTGCGCGGTGGCGTGCATCACCTCGCCGTAGGCGATCGCCTGCTCGCGGTTCGAGCGCATCGTCGCGAACTCGCCGATGTCGTTGCCCGGCGAGAACGACTTCTCGCCGGCGCCGCGCACGACGACGCAGCGCACCGAATCGTCCTCCGACAGCGCGCGCATCGCCTCGCCCAGTCCTTGCCACATCGAGCGGGTCAGCGCGTTGAGCTTGTGCGGCCGGTTCAGCACGACGGTGGCGACCGCATCGTTGCGTTCGACGAGGATCGTCTCGGACATCGGTTCTCCCGCGAAGTGCAAAGCGCTGTCTCAGCGATAGAAGTACTCGACCAGCCCCATGCCGGTGATCGGCACGTAGGTGACGAGCAGCAGCACCGCGAGCAGCACGGCGACGAAGTAGACGTTCGTTCGCGTGACTTCCCAGACGCCGGCCTTGGCGATCGAGCACGCGACCATCAGCACGCTGGCCACCGGCGGCGTCTGCTGGCCGATGCCCAGGTTGATCGTGACGATCAGCCCGAAGTGCACCGGATCGATGCCGGCGGCGTGCACCAGCGGCATCACGACCGGCACGACCAGGATGATCGCCGCCGCCGAGTGCAGGAACATGCCGAGCAGCAGGAACAGCACGTTGAGCAGGGCGAGCACGAACCACTTGTTCGTCGTCAGTTCGGTGACCGCACGCGCCAGTTCCTGCGGTGCGCGCGTCTCGGTGAGATAGACGCCGAGCAGCGCCGAAGTGGCGACGAGCAGCATGACGACCGCCGTCTGGCTGCCGCCCTCGATGATCGCCGCCTTCAGGTGGGCGAGATCGAGCTCGCGGTAGACGACGAGACCGATGAACAGCGCCGCGACCACGGCGAGCGCGGCCCCCTCGGTGGCGGTGACGAAGCCGCCGAAGATGCCGCCGAGGATGATCATCGGCAGCGTGAACGCCCAGAACGCCTCGCGCGCGGTGCGTCGCACCTCAGACCAGCGGAAATGCTGCTCGACCGGAAGGTCGTAGCGGCGCGCGAACCAGTACGCGACGCCCATCAGCCCGAGGCCGCCGACGATGCCCGGGACGATGCCGGCGACGAACAACTGCACGACGGAAGTCTCCGCCATCACGGCGTACAGGATCATCGGGATCGACGGCGGGCTGATCACCGCCTGCGTAGCCGACGACGACATCACGGCGGCGGCGAGCGCCCGCGGATAGCCCTTCTTCTTCATCGCCGGGATCGTGATCGAGCCCAGTGCGGCGACGTCGGCCACCGCCGAGCCGGAGATCTCGGCGAAGAACAGCGACGCGCCGATTGAGACCATCGCCAGGCCGCCGCGAATGAAGCCGAGCACGGCGGAGGCGAACGCGATCAGGCGCGTCGAGATGCCCGAGGCGTTCATGATCGCGCCGGCGAGAATGAACAGCGGAATCGCCAGCAGCGGGAAGTTGGTGGCCGCGTTGTAGAGGACGATCGGCAGGTTCGGCAACGAACCCGCGCCCTGCACCGTCCAGATCGCGGCGATCGCCACCACGCCCAGCGCGACCGCGATCGGCACGTTGATCAGCACCAGTGCGAGCACGCTGCCGAACAGGAACAGAATCTGCATGCGGAAGAATTCCTTCGCAGGGGAAGACGCGGCGCGGCGCGCCGCTCATTGCGCTGTCAATGCGCGGCTTCGTGGATCGCCGTCTCGGCGTTGGCGCCTTCGGCGTGCTCGGCGCGCGCCCACGCCAGCGCATCGGGCAGCGTGATCAATTCCGCGACGATGATCAGCGCCGACGAGATCGGGATCACCGACTGGACCCACGACACCGGGATCGACGGCAGGCTCACCAGCGTGTCGGTGGCGAGCACGCCGAGCACCTCCCAGCCGATCCAGCCGAGCAGCGCGAAGAAGCCGATCACCAGCGCCTCGACGAGGATCGTGATCGCGAGACGCGGACCCGGCGGCATCATCGCGACGAGTTCCGGACAGGTGATGTGGCTGCGCTTCGCTGCCGCGTAGGCCGACCCGTAGAAGGTCAGCCACGCGAGCAGGATCGACGCGACCTCGTCGTACCAGACGAGCGACGCGCCGATGGTGCGGAACACGACGCCGACCGTGACCTCGACCGCCATGCCGACCATCAGCACGATGACCAGCCACTCGAGGATCTTTTCGTAGGTTTTGCGCAATGCCGCCATCGCCTCGTCCTCGGATCGCTCTCAGGTGCCCAGGGCGATCGCTTTTTCGATCATCGCGTCGGCGCCCTTCACCGCCTCGCCGAACTCGGTGTACACCGGCTTGCTCGCCGCGATGAAGGCCTTCTTGTCGACTTCGTTGACCTGCATCCCGGCCTGCTTCAGCTTGCCGAGCAGTTCGCCTTCCTGCTTCTGCGCAACCTCGTAGACATAGGCCTGCGTGGCCTTCGCCGTTTCCTCGAGCGTCCTGCGCACGTCCTCGGGCAGCGTGTTCCACTTGCGGATGCCGACCGTGACGTAGGCCGGCGTGTAGACGTGCCCGGACATCGACAGGAACTTCTGCACTTCCTGCAGTTTCGCGCTGTAGATCTGCGTGAGCGGATTCTCCTGGCCGTCCATCACGCCGGTCTGCAGCGCGGTGAAGAGCTCGGAAAACTTCATCGGGCTGGGGTTCGCGCCGTAGGCCTTGAACATCGCCACGCGCCACTTGCCTTCGGGCACGCGCAGCTTGATTCCCTGCAGGTCCTGCGGCGACTTGATCGGACCGCGATTGTTCGTGATGTGGCGATAGCCGTTCTCCCAGACGCCGATGATCTTCAGCCCCTTCTTTTCCGCGGCGGGTTCGATCTGCGGCCAGAAGATCTCCTTCTCGATGCGCCCCATGTGAGCGCGATCCTTCACCAGGTACGGCATCTCGAAGATGCCGAAGAGGTCAACCTCGCTGCTCATCACGGTGGACGGAACCGCCATGTCGATCGTGCCCAGCTTGAGCTTCTGCAGCATCTCCTTGTCGCCACCCAGCTGGCTCGAGCCGTAGGCGACCACCTTCGCCTTGCCGGCGAGCTTCTCGTTGGCGCGGCGCGCGAACTCGTCGGCCGACATCTGGAACAGCGAACCCGGCTCGCCGACGTGGCCGAGCTTCAGCTCGATCTCCTGCGCGCGCGCCGGCAGCGCGCGCCCGGCAATGCCGGCGGCGCCGACGGCCAGCGCGGCCTGCAGCAGCGTTCGGCGCTGGCTCGACCGTGTCGAGGAATCGGCGCCCGCACTGTGCTCGCCGTGATCCTCGAGTCTCGCGTTCTTGTCGTTCGGTGTCATCGCGGTCTCCTCCTCGATGGGGCGCGGTGCGCCCCGGTCCGTGAAACGAAAGGGCTGCTCAGCGGACGGCGTCTGCCGCCGCCAGGGATTGCATCGCCGCCTGCGCGCCGCCGCGGCTGTGCGGCACGCCCGCCAGCGCGAGCGACATCTCGATTCCCGACAGCGTTCCCATCAGCGTGAGGTCGTTGAAGTCGCCCAGGTGTCCGATGCGGAACACCTTGTCGGCCACCTTGCTCAGCCCCTGGCCCAGCGACAGGTTGAATCGTTCGAGTGCCACCTTGCGCAAGGCGTCCGCGCTGTGTCCTGCGGGCATCAGCACCGCGGTGAGCGCCGCGCTGTATCGCTGCGGATCGGCGCACAGGATCTCGAGGCCCCAGCCCTGCACCGCCGCGCGCGTGGCCGCCGCATGGCGGCGATGGCGCGCGAAGACGTTCTCCAGCCCCTCTTCGAGCAGCATCGCGATCGCCTCGTGCAAGCCGTAGAGCAGGTTCGTCGCCGGCGTGAACGGAAAGTAACCGCGCTCGTTCGACGCGAGCTGGTCGTGCCAGTCCCAGTACGAGCGCGGCAGCTTCGCGCTCTTCGACGCCGCCAGCGCCTTGTCGCTCACTGCGTTGAACGAGAGCCCGGGGGGCAGCATCAGCCCTTTCTGCGACCCGGCCACGGTGACGTCCACGCCCCACTCGTCGTGCCGGTAGTCGATCGACCCGAGCGACGAGATCGTGTCGACCAGCAGCAGCGCCGGGTGCTTCGAAGCGTCGATCGCCCGCCGGATCGCCGCGACGTCGCTGGTGACGCCGGTGGCGGTCTCGTTGTGCACGACGCAGACTGCGCGCAGGCGACGCTGTACATCCTCGACGAGGATGCGCTCGACCGTCTCCGGATCGACAGCATGGCGCCAGTCGCCGGGCACGAACTCGACGACGAGCCCGAGCCGCTCGGCCATCTTCTTCCACAGCGTGGCGAAGTGCCCCGTTTCGCACATCAGCACGCTGTCGCCCGGCGACAGCGTGTTGACCAGCGCCGCTTCCCAGGCGCCGGTGCCGGAAGCCGGATAGATCACCACCGGCGAACGCGTGCGAAAGATCTCGCGGATGCCGGTGAGCACCGCGCGGCCCAGCCGGCCGAACTCAGGCCCGCGGTGATCGATCGTCGGATAGTCCATCGCACGCAGGATGCGATCGGGGACGTTCGTCGGACCGGGGATCTGCAGGAAGTGGCGACCTGCGGGATGCCCGTTCAGCGCCAGGCCGTTCGACAGTTTCATGGAGCCTCGTAGAATGCCGGCGGAAGAATTTCCGCCGCTTCGAATGTTGTATGCAAATTGCGCCGACGTTCAGCGTCTCGATGCTTCGGCGCTAGCGTACCATTCTGGATTTTGTATGCAAACCTCTACCCTCATCGGCGAACCTATAGATCGACGCCCTCTGCACGAGGAAGCTGCCGATCGACTGCGCGCGATGATCACCGATGGGCGGCTGCCGGCCGGCCTGCGCTTGAACGAGCGGCTGCTGTGCGACCAGTTGCGCGTCTCGCGCACGCCGCTGCGCGAGGCATTCAAGCGACTCGCTGCCGAGCGGCTGGTCGAGCTGACACCCAATCGCGGTGCGCGAGTCGTCGCGCTCGCGCGCGCCGATGTCGAGGAACTCTTCGAGCTGATGGGGGCGCTCGAAGGGCTTTCGGGAGAACTCGCGGCGCACCGGCGCACCGACGCCGAGCTGGCCGAGATCCGCGCGCTGCATTACGAGATGCTCGCCGCGCATTCGCGCCGCGACCTGCCCGCCTACTATGAGCTGAATCATCGAATCCACGATGCGTTGAATCGCTGCGCGCGCAACACCGCACTCACCGAGACCTACGACAGCATCAACACGCGCATCCAGCACCTGCGCTTCCGTTCGAACTTCGATGCGGCGAAATGGGCGGTTGCGGTGCGCGAACACCAGACGATGCTCGACGCGCTCGAGGCGCGCGACGGGCCTCGCCTGCGCGCGGTGCTCGAGCAGCACCTGCGCACGAAGCGCGATGCGGTGCTCACGCACTGGAACGACGGGCAGGAACGATGAACGCGCCCCGGATCGACCCGGCGCTGCGCGCGCCGCACGCCTCGGGGCGCTCCCCGGCCCGCTTCGAGCGCAGCCGGCTCGCGCAGCGCCTGCACCGCGTGCTGCGCGGCAGCGTGCTGTTCGATGCGGCGTCGCGCGCCCGCTACTCCACCGACGCATCGATCTACCAGATCGACCCGATCGGCGTCGTCGTCCCTGCCGACGAGACCGACGTCGTCGCGACGATGGAGATCGCGCGCGAAGAAGGCGTGCCGCTGCTGCCGCGCGGCGCCGGCAGCAGCCAGTGCGGGCAGACGGTCGGCGAGGCGCTCGTCATCGACCACAGTCGCAACCTGCGCAATGTGATGAATTTCGACGCGCAGGCGCGCACGGTCGAGGTGCAGCCGGGCACCGTTCTCGATGCGCTGAACGCATTCCTGAAACCGCACGGGCTGTGGTTCCCGGTCGACGTCTCCACGTCGGCGCAGGCGACGATCGGCGGCATGACCGGCAACAATTCGTGCGGCTCGCGTTCGATCGCCTACGGCAACATGGTGCACAACGTACTCGCGATCGACGCGCTGCTCGCCGACGGCACGGCCGAGCGCTTCGGTCCCTTCGGCGTGGACGCGCAGCGCCCGATGGCCAGCGCGCGCAGCGCCGAACTCGTCTCGCGCCTGTTCGCGATCGGCCGGCGCGAGCGCGACGAGATCGAGCGGATGTGGCCGAAGGTGCTGCGCCGCGTCGGCGGCTACAACCTCGACGTCTTCCATCCGCAGTCGCCGCGGCCCTACACCAGCGACGGTTCGGTGAACCTCGCGCATCTGCTGGTGGGCTCCGAGGGCACGCTGGCGTGGTTCCGTCGGATCGTGCTGGCGCTGGCGCCGCTGCCCGCGGCGCGCGTGCTGGGCGTGGTGAACTTCCCGACCTTCCGTGCCGCGATGGAAAGCGCGCAGCACATCGTGAAGCTCGGCCCGACCGCCGTCGAGCTCGTCGACCGCACGATGATCGAACTGGCGCGCGAGAACCCGGTGTTTCGTCCGACCATCGAGCGCGCGCTGATCACGCGCGACGGCGCACTGCCCGACGCGTTGCTGCTCGTCGAGTTCGCCGGCGACGAGCGCGAGCCGCTGCTCGGCAGGTTGCGCGACCTGGTCGAGACGATGGATGCGCTGGGCCTGCCCGGCAGCGTCGTGACGATGGCGGACGATCCGGCGCAGAAGGCGCTGTGGGACGTGCGCAAGGCCGGCCTGAACATCATGATGTCGCTGCGTGGCGACGGAAAGCCGGTGTCGTTCATCGAGGACTGTGCGGTTCCGCTCGAGCATCTGGCCGACTACACCGAACAGCTCACCGCGATCTTCGCGCGGCACGGCACGCGCGGTACCTGGTATGCGCACGCATCGGTAGGCACGCTGCACGTTCGGCCGATCCTCGACATGCGCAGCGGCGACGCGACGAAGATGCGGCACATCGCCGAAGAAGCGGCAGCGATGGTGCGCCGGTACAAGGGTGCGTTCTCCGGCGAGCACGGCGACGGACTCGTTCGCAGCGAATGGGTCGGCTGGCAGTTCGGCGATCGTCTGGTGCGCGCCTTCGAGGAGGTCAAGGACGCGTTCGATCCCGGCGGCACGATGAACCCCGGCAAGATCGTTCGCGCCACGCGGATGGACGACGAAAGCTTGTTTCGCTATCCGCCCGGCTACGGTGCGCGGGCGCGCGAGACCGCGCTCGACTGGTCGGCGTGGAACGTGCAGAACGACCCACGTACCGAGCACGTGGGCGTGCCGGGCTCCGGCGGCGACGCGTCCGGCGGCTTCGCGAAGGCCGCCGAGATGTGCAACAACAACGGGCACTGTCGCAAGTTCGATGCCGGCACGATGTGCCCGAGCTGGCGGGTCACGCGCGACGAGCGGCACCTGACGCGCGGACGCGCAAACACGCTGCGGCTGGCGCTCACCGGCAAGCTCGGCGACGAGGAGCAGGCGTCGCGCGCCGTGCACGAAGCACTCGAGTTGTGCGTGAGCTGCAAGGGATGCCGGCGCGAGTGTCCCACCGGAGTGGACATGGCGCGGATGAAGATCGAGTTCCTCGATCGCTGGAATCGCAGCCATCCGATGTCCTGGAAGGATCGGCTGATCGCCTGGCTGCCCCGCTACGCACCGCACGCGTCGCGGATTCGGTGGCTGCTCGCGCTGCGCGATCGGCTGCCCGGCGCGGCCTGGTTGAGCGAACGGCTGCTCGGCTTCTCGGCGCGCCGCTCGCTTCCCCGCTGGCGCGGCGACCCATTCACCGGCGATCCCGTATCCCGGGAGCCGGACGAAGGTGCCGGCGAAGTCGTGCTGTGGGCCGACACCTTCGACAACTGGTTCGAGCCCGACAACCTGCGCGCGGCGCGTGCCGTGCTGCGCGCCGCCGGCTACCGGGTGCACGTCGCGCGCGCGCTGCCCGGCGACGCGCCGCAGCGGCCGCTGTGCTGCGGACGCACCTTCCTGTCGGGCGGCCTGGTCGACGAGGCGCGCGTCGAGGCGCGCCGCACGCTCGCGGCGCTTGCACCGTACGTCGAACGCGGGATCGCCGTC
The DNA here is from genome assembly GCA_021166725.1 of Burkholderiaceae bacterium. GTDB lineage: Bacteria > Pseudomonadota > Gammaproteobacteria > Burkholderiales > Burkholderiaceae_E > Zeimonas. The sequence continues at coordinate 52,165 of JAJPES010000059.1, forward strand.
GTCGGCCTCGAACCTTCGTGCCTGCTGACGATGCGCGACGAGTTCCTCGCGCTCGGGCTGGGCGAAGCGGCCACGCGGCTGGCGCGACAGGCGATGCTGTTCGAAGAGTTTCTCGTGCGCGAGCGCGAGGCCGGCCGGCTCGCACTCGACCTGCACCCGATCGGCCAGGCCGAGGCACTGCTGCACGGACACTGCCACCAGAAGTCCTTCGATGCACTGCGCCCCGTGCAGGCGGTGCTGGGCTGGATTCCCGGCCTGTCGGTGCGCACCGTCGAGACCAGTTGTTGCGGCATGGCGGGCGGCTTCGGCTACGACGCCGAGCACTACGATGTGTCGATGAAGATGGGCGAACTGGCACTGCTGCCCGCGGTGCGCGAGACGCAGGCAAGCACGCTCGTCGTCGCCGACGGAACCAGTTGCCGCCACCAGATCGCCGACGGGGCGCAGCGCGACGCGCTGCACGTTGCGGTCGTGCTCGAGCGTGCGTTGCGGCCGGCGGGCAGCGGCGCCGAAGCCTGAGAACGTGTGAAGCAATCGTCCATCCATGCCCGTCCTGCACGCCGGAACGCGCCCGCTCTTCGTTGCAAATGCTCGCCGTATCGCCCGATACGGCTGCGCTTTGCGCCTCGATCGGACGCGTTCCGACGTGCCTTCCGGGCACGGCCGATTGCTTCACGCGTTCTGAGCCGCCGGCGGCTCCCGGTTCGGGCACCACCCTTGCACCAGCGGCGGCATGTCCCTGGCGACCGCTGCGCGGCGCCGGTGGCAACCCCTAAACGATGGAGCCCACCATGACCCGCGAAGTTGCTTCCCTCCCCGGCCGACAAACGATGCTCGCGATGTTCGCAGCCGTGGCGTTCTTCGGCGCCGTCAGCATCGCGCAGGCGCAGAGCACGACCACCTCGCCCTCCACGACCAGCCCGAGCAGCTCGTCGACGACCACCGCGCAAAACCGAAGCGCGACGACCGGCAGTCCTACCCAGGTGAATCCGAACGCAAGGGACTCCAACCGCCAGGCATCGCAGGGCATGGTGCCGAGCGCCAACGAGCCTTCCGCGCAGTCGCGCATCGACGCGCCGGATTCCGATCTGCGCAACGACCGCAACGCGGCGCGCAACGACCGCACGACGATGGCGCGCGCGCCACGCGCGGATCGCAACTGATCCGTCTTTCTCGCGCCGAGAGCGCCCTCCCGGGCCTCGCGGCGCCTCTCTTCCCCGGTGTCCTGCCGCTCGGGGGGAAGCCCCCGCGCGCGGGTTCTATCGGCTGCTGGCAGTAGTCCAGGCGCGCCGCTGCCGCGAGTCCTGGCCGAGCTCGAAGTAGTCGCGCAGCGGTTTCGCGTCCGGCAGAACGTAGACCACCGCATGCCCCGCGGCGAATGCCGGAACGACGTGACGCTCGTAGAAGCGCTTCGGCACGTTGATGCAGCCGTAGGAGATGCGGTTGTCGGCGATCGTCGGCGTGCGCAGTCGCTCGAGGCGACGCTCCTTCGGATTCGTCGCGCGAACACGGTGCATCGACACGGCGTCCTCGTAATCGACCCACATGATGTCCTCGCCGTGCGAATTGACGCCGCGTTCAGCCAGGAAGCGTCCGGCCGGCGTGGTGCGTTCGTCCGGACGGATCTGCGCCATCGGGCGGGTGCCGATTCCCGGGGCGCTGTCATCACCCCGGGCCAGTCCGAGCAGCACCGGCGAGGATCCGACGAGCACGCCGTTCGCGTCGAACACGTAGAGCGTCGCGGCAGGCTTGTCGACGATCAGGAACGGCAGGCCGCCGGGGTCCCCCGAGGCAAGCGCCCAGTCGGCGACCCGGCGCGCGGCGTGCGACGGATTCTCGGTGACGAAGTCGGCGACGGGAGCAAGCGGCTGCGCAAGTACGGGCGCATCGATGACGGCACTGCAGGCGATCGCGGCGAGCAGCACGGCCGACAACGCGCCTTGGACCCGCAGCTTGTTCTTCGTTCTGCGAAGCACCGTGTTCGGACCCCCCCGGCAATTACGCGGTGCACCGGATGGGCACCATCGATCGCAGGCCCCTGCACGCCCGGTGCCCACCCCCGGCGGCCGCGTCGATCAACCCGCCGGCAGCGCACCGCTGCCGAGCGGCGACGGAACCGGAGCGCCGACTTGCGCCGGATGCTAGGCAGGCACCGGCTCGGCTGTGTCGGTCGCGACGTGCCAGGGCGTCATCCGGTGCGCACGCGCGACGTAGCGATGCGCAACCGGGCTCCCGGGGCGACGGGCCGCGCGCTCGGCGGCGAGCGCCGTCGCGAGCGGGCGATCACCGCTGCGGATCGCTGCCTCGATCAAGGTCAGGTCGATGACGTCGCGCTGCGCGTGGCTACCGCCGAAACGGTGCGAATAGCTGCGGATCGGCCGCAGCAGGCGCACCGCCTCGGCGTAGTTTCCGTCGCCGTAGACGGCGACCGCGCGCGTGGCCGCTTCGCCCACCTCGCGCACGAACGAGGCGTTGTCGTCCGCACGCTGCAGCGCAGCCCGCTGCGCTTCGAACACGCGCGCGCGAGCGTCGTCGCGCCCGGCTCCGACGAAGGACATCATCGCATGCACGTCGTTGAACGCGAAGTTGCCGGCGCCGGCGAGCGGCAGCCAGCGATCGGCCACCGCGTCCCAGCGATCGGCCACGTCGACGCCACGCAGATGCAGGCGCCATAGCAGTGCCGTGGCGTCGACCAGGTCGAACACGACGGCCGATCGGGCACCGAAGACGGGCCCGTCGAACAGGCGCAACACTTCGTCGACCTCGTCGCGCTCGAGACGGAACAGCGCGAGGTGCCACCAGTTGTGCACCGCGAGGAAGCTGTCGACCGACCACTGAGCGACGTCCGACTCGAGCCACTCGATGCCGTCGCCCGGTTGGTTGCGCATCTCGTGTGGAGCTGGCGCGAATCAACCTGCTCGACTGGAACGCGACGAGCCCGCTCGCCTATGCGTCGCTCACGCACGGGGCCCAGGTCGCCGATCCGGTCGTACAGCACTGCCAGCGATGGGCGGCGCACAACTACCACGTCGAATCGCCTGTGCGCCAGATGGTGGCGCTCTCGGGCCTGCCCGAACGGACGTTCAAGCGCCGCTTCGCGCAGGCCACCGGGATGAGCCCGCTCGAGTACGTGCACACGCTGCGCCTCGAGGAAGCCAAGCAGATGCTCGAAGCGGGCCAAGAGCCGGTCGAGGCGATCGCCTGCGAGGTCGGCTACCAGGACGCGAGCTTCTTCGCCCGGCTGTTTCGCCGGCGGGTGTCGCTCACGCCGGCGCAGTATCGGCGGCGGTTCGGCGGCCTGAAGCGCCGGATCGAGCAGGCGTCGCCCGCCGACCCCGCGTGAACACTTCGTTGCGCACGCGCGCAGGCTCAGCCGGAATCGCCGGTCCCCAGTTCCCCCGCCAGGTAGCGGCGACGATAGACCTCGAAAGGCATCGCTTCGCTGGCCTCGATGCGCCGCTGCTCGTCGAGCGATTGCTCGGCGCTTCGCTCCTGGCGCGCCTGAGCAGCCGGGTCGAGCGCCCGCGCCATCAATTCGTCGCGATTGGCCAGCGAACGCGCAAGCGCGAAGGCACGAAACGAGTTGTCGTAGCGGGTGTGCAATTCGTGCAGCGTACGCGCCGACGGCGTGCGCGAAGGATCTTCGAGTGCGGCGCGGGCGGCGTCGAGCGCCTCGCGGTGAAGCCGCGTGCCGATCGGCCGCGCTGCATCGCCGCTGCCGTGCTCGTCGGGCGCCTCGTCGTCGCATGCGGAATCCTGCGCCGCGTCGAGCGCTTCGGCGATCGGCGCGCAGGCGTCGAGCAGCTCGCCGCCCCAGTCGCGCAACGAACGTTCGCGCCCGCCGTCGCGCAACAGCATCGCCGCATCACGACCGTACTGCGCGACCCGGTGCTGATTGTGCGAGAGGGCGGCGATCTCCTGCGGCGTATCGGGCGGGCTGTCGGCAAGCAGGCAGTGCAGCAGGAACGCGTCGAGGAAACGCATCGTCTGCGTTCCGATCCCCGCCGCGAAGAACGGATCGATGTCGAGGCAGCGCACCTCGACGTATTCCACGCCGCGTTCGGCGAGCGCCCGTAGCGGTCGCTCGCCCGGTCGGATGCTGCGCTTGGGGCGGATGGTGCCGTAGAACTCGTTCTCGATCTGCAACAGCGTGGTGGCGAGCTGGCGGTAGAGCCCGTTGCCGTCGTGAATGCCGATGTCTTCGTACGCCGGATACGGTTCCGACAAGGCTTTCGACAGCGAGGCCGCATAACTGTCGAAACAGTTGAAGCTCACGGCCAACGAAGCCTGCGCATCGCTCTGGTAGCCGAGTGGCCCCATGCGCAGCGACGTGGCGTACGGCAGGTACAGCGTGCCGGCGCCCATCGGCTGCAGCGTGTGCGAGTGTCCGTCGAGGAAGCTGCTGCAAACCGCTGGCGAAGCGCCGAACAGGTACAGCAGCAGCCACGAATGTCGTCGAAAGTTGCGGATCAGCGAGAAATACGATGCGTCGCGATACGCGCGCGCATCTTCGCGCGACGCATCCGCGTGCTGCAGCGAACGCCACGCATCGTCGGGCAGCGAGAAGTTGTAGTGGATGCCGGAGATCGTCTGCATGCGCCGGCCGTACCGATGCGACAGACCCTGCCGGTAGACGGTCTTCGCGCGGCCCAGGTTCGAGCGCCCGTAGCGCGCGAGCGGGATCTCGTCGTCGGCCGGCAGCCCGCAGGGCATGCTCGCGCTCCACAGGATCTCGCCGTCTAGGTGCCGGTAGACGAACTGATGCAGTTCGGTCAGCTCGGACAGGCACGCTTGCGCGTCCGCGTGCACGCCGGTGATCAGCTCGATCTGCGCTTCGCTGAAATCGGTGGTGATGTGCGGGTGCGTCAGCGCCGAACCGAGCGCGGCGGGATGCGGCATCTGCGAGAGGCGCCCGTCGCGCTGCGTGCGCAGGCTCTCCTTCTCGACGCCGCGGCGCAGTGCGCCGAGCACCTGCGGCGAAAGGGCAGCCAGGCGCCGTTGCAGCGCGGCGACGGGACCGGCCGGGGTAGCGCCCGCCGGGGCGCCCGACGCGTCGCCACGATGCGCCAGAGGGGATCGAGGGGAATTCGATGACATGAGGACTCGTGAGCCCGAGCGACGTCGCGTCGGGAAAAAACCAATGGTGACAGAGCCGGCGGATCCGCGCTTGCCGCCCCGGCGCCTGCTACGTCTCCGGAAACTCGACCTGTGGATCGAAGCTCGAGCGCCGGCCGAGGTCGCCGTAGTGCCGGCCCAGCCATTGGTCGGCCTGCGCGTAGCCGATGGCCCGCAGCTCGAGCAGGAAGCCCCAGTCGGTATTCGTCTTGCTGTCGTGTCCGAGTGGCGCGAGCTGCTCGCCGCCGTCGAGCCGGTGCACGCGCAGCCTGGCGATCTGCGCGAACATCGCCTCGCTGCAGGCAGGCACCTGCTGCCGGATCAGCCGCTGCAGCATCGCGACCGTGCGCAACTCCTTGATCAGGCTTCCCTGGAACGTGATTTCGTCGACCCTGTCCAGGATGGCCGCGGCGTCGGTGGGCACGCCATCGCGTCGCGACGGATTGATCTGCACCAGCAGCAGGTCGTCGGCCGTCGTTTCGTTGATCAGCGGGAACAGCGACGGGTTGCCCATGTAGCCGCCGTCCCAATACGCCTCGCCGTCGATCTCCACTGCCTGGAAGAGCGTGGGCAGGCACGACGACGCCATCACCGCATCGAGCGAGATCTCCTCGTTGCGGAACACGCGCAAGCGTCCGGTGCTCACCTGCGTGGCGGCGATGAACAGGCGCGGCTGCACGCTCGCACGCACGGCATCGAAGTCGACGATGCGGCCGACGAGCTCGCGCAGCGGGTTGTAGTTCATCGGATTGAACTGGTACGGCGAGAGCATGCGGCCGGCGATGTCGTAGTACTGCCCGATCATCGTCCAGGCGGCGAACGGACTGCCGAGGAATGCGCCGAACAGCCCCCGATCGAACGGACCGGCGCGACGCGCCGATTTCGCGACGTCGGCCCAGAACGCGCGAAGCGCGTCACGCGCGGCACCTCGCCCGCCTTTCGCCAGGCCGGAAGCGAGCACGACCGCGTTCATCGCGCCGGCGCTGGTTCCGCTGATACCCGACAGGCCGATTCGCTCGTCTTCTAGCAGCCGATCGAGCACGCCCCAGGTGAACGCGCCGTGCGCGCCGCCTCCCTGCAGCGCGAGGTCGAGCAAGTGCCGTGGCGCGCGCTCGAACCGCGACGAGGGCGCGGCGAGCGCGGCGTCCTGGGCAGGCGGCGCGGACATGGAAGAAGACGGGCCGGGCGGGCGGGCTTCGGGGGAGGCCCGCATCTTACCGCCGCCGTGCGAAGGATCGGGGCGATCGCGTACCGGTGCACAATGCCCGCTCGGACCATCACGAGGAGAATCGACATGCCAGGCCCACTCGACGAACGTGTCGCGATAGTGACCGGTGCCGCATCGGGCATCGGGCGCGCGGTCGCCCTTGCCTATGCGAAGGCCGGCGCGCGCGTGGTCGTGTCGGACCTCTCCGAGAACGCCGGCAACGAAACGGTGGCGCGCATTGCCGCGGCCGGCGGAACGGCGGTCTTCGTGCGCGCGGACGCTTCGTCGCCGCGCGACAACGAGCAACTCGTCGCGAAGGCGGTCGAGCACTTCGGCGCACTGCATATCGCGTGCAACAACGCCGGCATCGGCGGCGAGGCGCATTCCGTGGGCGAGATGCCGCCGGAGGAATGGAACCGCGTCGTGTCCATCAATCTGTCCGGAGTGTTCTACGCGATGCGCTACGAGATTCCCGCGATGCTGCGCTCCGGCGGCGGCGCGATCGTGAACATGGCGTCGATCCTCGGCCAGGTCGCGACCCCCGAACATTCGCCCTACGTGGCCGCCAAGCACGGCGTCGTCGGCCTCACGCGGGCGGCCGCGCTCGAATACGCCAAACGCAACGTCCGCGTCAATTCGGTCGGGCCAGCCTACATCGACACGCCGCTGCTGGAGAATCTTTCGCCCGAGGTGCGCAACGGACTCGTCGCGCTGCACCCGATCGGTCGGCTCGGCCGCGACAGCGAGGTAGCCGAACTCGTACTGTGGTTGAGCACCGACAAGGCGTCGTTCGTCACCGGCAGCTACTACCCTGTCGACGGGGGTTACCTGTCCCAATGAAGAAAACCGGTCAGATGAAGCTCTTCATCGGCAACAAGAACTACTCGTCGTGGTCGATGCGCCCGTGGACGCTGATGCGCCACCTGCAGATTCCGTTCGACGAGGTGATGGTGCGCTTCGACTCCTTCGCACCGGAGTCGACGTTCAAGCGCAGCCTCGCCGGCCTGAGCCCCACCGGCAAGGTGCCTGCATTGCAGGTCGAGATCGACGGGCGCATGCAGGTGATCTGGGACACGCTGGCGATCGCCGAATTCCTCGCCGAGCTGCATCCCGATCGCCGTCTGTGGCCGGCGCAGCGCGCCGCGCGAGCGCGGGCGCGCGCCATCGTCGCCGAGATGCACTCGGGCTTCGTCGCGCTGCGCACCCATTTCCCGTTGAACGTAGAGGCGCAACTGCCCGAGCTGGGCCCGCGCATCGTGCACGAACGGACCGACGTGCGCGACGATGTCGCGCGCGTGCAGGAGATCTGGGCCGAATGCCTGGCGATCTCCGGCGGTCCGTTCCTGTTCGGCACCTTCGGCATCGCCGACGCCTTCTATGCGCCGGTGGCTTCGCGCTTTCGCACCTACGGCGTGCCGCTGGAGTCGAGCGCCGAAGGCTATCTCGCGCGGGTGCTGCAGGCGCGCGGCGTGGCCGAGTGGATCGCCGGCGCCCTCGCCGAGAACGACTTCCTCGAGTTCGAGGAGCCCTATCGGCGCAGGGCGAATCCCAGCGGGACGAGCAGAAGCCAGAACGCCATCGCCCAGTCGGGATCGAACCACGCGATCGGGATCGACAGCGCGAAGACGGCGGGCACCGCCCATGGTCGGAACCCGTCGCGCCGATAGCCTTCGCCCTCGCCCTCGCGCAGCCATTCTGGATGGCGCGCGACGTACGCGCCGAAGGCCGACAGCAGCAGCGATAGCGCGACGATGCTCAACGCATAGAGCACGACCGCATCGCGATTGCCGTGCTCGGCGAGCACCGACGTCGGAAACGGCACGAAGGCAACGATCATCAGGAAGAGAAGGCCCAGCCACAGCGCCCGGGCGTCGACCCGCTCGACGGATCGAAGCACGCGATGCTGTGCGATCCACATGCGCGAGATCACGAGGAAGCTGATCCCGTAGCCGAGCAGGTGCGGCGCGACCGCTGCCAGCTGGTCCCAGCGGAATTCGTCGACGCCGGCGGGCAGCCTGACGTCGAGCACGAGGAGCGTGGCCGCGATCGAGAAGACGCCGTCGCTGAGCGCCGCGAACCGCTCGGTGCCGAATAGTGGTCGCCCGACCGACGACGGACGCGCAGGCGATGAGTTCATCGACGCGGCCGGTCCGCCGCGGACTTGCGCGCTGCGCGCCGCGCGCCGGCGACGCCTTCCCGCGGCCGCTGTGGCTCGCGCTCGATCAGCGGCGCGCGCGCGCCACTCCAGGTGAAGCGCCACGCCTCGCCACGGCGCACATTGCCGACGACCGCCGGGCGAAAGCACGCGAGGTTCGTACCCTGCGCCCGGCGCACGCTCGGGTAGACGATGCCGATCGCGCCGCGTTCGAGCAGCCTCTCGGCCAGCCGTTGGGAGGCGACGTAGCTGTCGGGATCCAGGCAGCGCGCGAAGCGCGGATCGTCGCGCAGGTCGTGGAACTCGTGCGAGAAGTCGGCGAGGAAGGCCTCGTAGGTGACGCTGTCGTCGAAGCGGCCGATCTCGTCGTATTCGATGGCCTTGTGGAACGCGATCTCGGCGAGCGCCGTCTCGACCTCGAATGCGCAGTACCAGGCCCCGCGTTCGGGTCCGTTGAAGCGGCTGCCCTCGGGACGCGCGTGCACGAAGGCGGCGTTGACGATCCGGTAGTTGGGCACGCCGAAGACGAGTTCGTCCACGCCGATGCCCGGCGCCAGACCCTGCTCGGCGCGCAGCCGCTCGTTGGTTGCGTTGTCGAGTTCGAAAAGGTCGGCCAGGTGCGCGTCGTCGTCGGCGAGCGCCGCCAGCACCGAATCCTCGCGCGGCGCGAAGCGCGACGGGAGCAGTCGGATGGTGTCGAAGCGACGAACGAGCGTCGTGCGCGGAAGCGCGCCGCTCATACGCCGCCCCGCCGCGCGTCGAGCAGCTTGCGCACCGTCTGCATCGCGAGCAGCCCGCCGGCGACCATGTAGTCGAGCGGCGTGCGTCCGGCGAACACCGCGTTGCGGTTCGGCAGCCGCACCCATTCGTCGGCGAGCGTGTCGCCGTACAGGATGTGCAGCGCCTTGTAGATGCCGATCAGGTACGAAACGCGCGTCAGGCGGTCGACTTCGAGCATCCGATCGGGCTTCTTCTTCCAGTCGTAGTACGCGCTGCTCGAGACGCCGCCGAGGAGTTCGCGCGCCTCGTCGTCGCGCAGCTTCCATCGCTCGGCGATCGCGAAGAAGGCGCGCAGCGCCGAGGGCGACAGCCGTTCGCGCTCGGCGCGCGTGCTCAGGTCGGGGAAGGTCGGCGCGTCGAAGCGGCTTGCCGGGTAGCCGATGGCCCGACGTCGGGCGTCGGAGAAGGCAGGCATTCGTTCTCTCCGTTTACGGAGAGTATGAACTCCGGATTCGGATAAAACAATAGCGTGACGCGCGGCACCCGGGCCCGGCCGACGCGTGCCGACCCGATCGGCTTCGGTGCTAGGAGGCTGTCGGACTATGGACAGGGGTCGCGTTCGAGCCAGAAAGCCGCGAGGCAAGGCGTCGATACCGCCCGGTATCGACGCCTTCGCGCGCCTTGCACTGCATCCCTGCCGTCCTCTGCGCGAACCCTGTCGATAGTCCGACAGCCTCCTAGTCGGCCACCCGGATCGGACGCGGACGCGTCAATTCTTCCGGCCGCATCAGCCGATCGAGTTGCGCCTGGGTCATCAGTCCGCGATCGAGGACGATTCGATAGACGCTGCCGCCGGTGGCGTCGGCTTCGGCCGCCACCGCCGTTGCATTTGCGTAGCCGATGTACGGGTTGAGCGCCGTCACGATGCCGATCGAGTTCTCGACCATCGCGCGCAGCCGCTCGCGGTTCGCCGTGATGCCGCGCACGCAGCGCTCGGTGAGCGTCTCGCAGCCGTGCTGCAGATGCTTGATGCTCTTGAACAGGCTGTGCGCGATGATCGGCTCGAACGCGTTCAGCTGCAGTTGACCGGCTTCGGCGGCGAAGGTGACGGTGACGTCGTTGCCGATCACCTCGTAGGCAATCTGGTTGACCACTTCCGGAATCACCGGGTTGACCTTGCCCGGCATGATCGACGAACCCGCCTGCATCGGCGGCAGGTCGATCTCGTTCAGGCCGGCGCGCGGCCCCGAAGACAGCAGGCGCAGGTCGCTGCAGGTCTTCGACAGCTTCACGGCCACCCGCTTGAGCACTCCCGACAGCTGGACGAAGGCGCCGCAGTCCTGCGTGGCCTCGATGAGGTTCGGCGAGGTGACGAGATCGATGCCGGTGATCTTCGACAGGCTGGCGCAGACGAGCCTGGCGTAGTCGGGATGCGCGGTGATCCCGGTGCCGATCGCGGTGCCGCCGAGGTTGATCTCGCGAATCAGCGACGCCGCTTCGCGCAGCCGCTCCTGGTCCTCGCCGATCATCGTGGCGTAGGTGGAGAACTCCTGGCCGAGCGTCATCGGCACGGCGTCCTGCAACTGCGTGCGCCCCATCTTCAGCACATCGGCGAACTCGTGCGCCTTCGCGTCGAAGGCCAGGCGCAACTGCTCCATCGCTTCGATCAGGCGCCCGATGCCGAACCAGGCCGCCACCTTCAACGCGGTCGGGTAGACGTCGTTGGTGCTCTGGCTCATGTTGACGTGCTCGATGGGGTGCAACGTCGCGTAGTCGCCGCGCGGGCGGCCCATCAGTTCGAGCGCGCGATTGGCGATCACCTCGTTGGCGTTCATGTTCGTCGAGGTGCCCGCGCCGCCCTGGATCACGTCGACGACGAACTGGTCGTGCAACGCGCCGCCGAGGATCTCCTCGCAGGCGCGTTCGATCGCGTCGGCGCGCTGCGGATCGAGCAGGCCGAGCGCCTGGTTGGCCTGCGCCGCAGCCTGCTTGATCGCCGCCAGCGAGCGCACGAGTTCCGCGTAGATCGAGATCGGCGTGCCGGTGATCGGGAAGTTCTCGATCGCGCGCAGCGTGTGCACGCCGTAGTAGGCGTCGGCGGGGACTTCGCGATCGCCGAGGAGGTCGTGTTCGGTTCGGGTGGCTCTGGCAGCAGGGTTCATGCGGATCCGTTGCGAACGACAGTGACGAGCACCGACGTGTCGGTGATCGCGAGAAAGGCGTGCGCGACGCCGCCCGACAGGTACATCAGCTGGCGCGGTCGAAGCCGCTTCGCCTCGTTGTGCGCGTGGACCTCGAGTTCTCCCTCGAGACAGTGAATGGTGATCGGGCCACCGACCTGGTGCTCGGCGATCGTCTTGCCTGCGGTGAGCACGAGACGCATCACCTCGATGCTGTCGTCGCGCACGATTGCCGTCGACGGAACCTCGTCGATCGTCGGGCCCAGCGGCTCGATCTCGACGATCTCGCCCGATGTCGCGTGCTTCAGAGCCATGAGCGGATCTCCAGGGGCTGCGACCGGCGCAGGCGCCGGCTGAAAATCAGCCCGGCTTTCCGTCGAGCCTCGGCCGCGTGAGAACGGGCCAGGAGCGCGCGACGTACAGGCCGAAGGCTGCCGCCCACAGTATCGCAGACACCTGCACGAACACGACGAGGTGCGCGGGACTGGCGATCGGGCCGAACACGCGCACCAGCGCGGCGGCGAATACGAGCACGTACATCGTCGCCTCGAAGCCGTCGGCGCGCAGCGGGCGCGCCGTGTGGCCGCGTGCCGTGCGCGTCATCATTCCGAGCGTCAGCCCGCCGATCCCGCCGACCGTGAGCGCGTGCACCGCCACCGAATGGGTGACCACGCCGACGGCGACGCCGGCGCGCAGCAGCAGGTGAACGACGATCCACGCGTAGGCGACGTGCAGCACCCAGACGAGCGGCGTGGAAAAGGTGCGCCACGACTGCCACAACGCCAGCCGCGTCGCGTTCGCCAGGGCAGCCGTCAGCGCGACGACGCCGACGAGCGAATCGCCCCACCGAAGCGACTGCACCGGCAGCAGGTCGACGACGAACAGCGCGATGACCGAGCCGAGCGCGAGCCTCTCGACGAGCGGATTGCGGCGTGCGTTCAGGCCCGCGATGCCGTTGTTCGTGAACATCGGCACGACGCGTCCGGCCATCACGACCATGATGAACAGGACGACGTCCAATCCCAGTCGCACGGCACGCAGCGGGTCGAAGGCGATGAGTCCGCCGAGCGCCGCGTGCACGACGAGCGCGAGCACGCCCAGCAGCACGAGCAGGCCGACGAAGAAGTAGTTGCGCCGGTTGCGCGAGCGAACGATCGGGATGCCGATGCCGATCGCCACCGCGAGCGGGAACGCGGCATTGGCGAGCGCGGCGGCGAGCGGCCACGGACCGAGCACCAGCACGCGCGCGAGCACCCAGATCGCCGCCAGCAGCATCAGCGGCGCACCGACGGGCGTGGGACGGTTCGACCAGTTCCGCACCGCGGTGAGGAGGAATCCGGCGATCACCGCGAGCGCGTAGCCGAAAATCATCTCGTGCGCGTGCCACAGCGGCCCGCGCAGCACCGACGCCTGGATCGTCCCGCCGAACTGCAGCGTCCAGACAACGATGTCCAGCGCGGCGAAGATGCCGGCGAGCAGGTAGAAGGGACGAAAACCGAGTTGCCACAGCGCGAAGGCCGGCACCGCCGGGGCAGGCGCCGGCGCCGCGCGTCCGGGTCGCTGGATCGGTAGTTCCTTCATCGGCTTGTCCGCGAGCGATGGGCTCAGTAGAGGATCCGGCAGCGAATCGTGCCGTCGATCGAACACAACTCCTCGAGCGCGATCCGGCTCGCATCGCTGTCGGTATCGATGACCACGTAGCCGACCAGCGCGTTGGTCTGCAGGAACTGCGCCGAGATGTTGATGCCGGCGCGCGAGAAGCGCTCGTTGATGTTGGCGATGATGCCCGGAACGTTGCGGTGCACGTGCAGCAGGCGCGACTTGCCCACGTGCTCGGGCAGCGAGACCTCGGGAAAGTTCACCGCGGAAACGGTGGAGCCGTTGTTGCTGTAGCGAAGAAGCTTGGCGGCGACTTCTCCGCCGATGTTCGCCTGCGCCTCGGAAGTGGAGCCGCCGATGTGCGGCGTGAGGATCACGTTGTCGAAGCGCAGCAGCGGCGAATCGAACACGCCGTCGTTGCCCTTGGGCTCCGCCGGAAAGACGTCGATCGCCGCGCCCAGCAGATGACCGCTGTCGAGTGCGTCGGCAAGCGCGTCGATGACGACGACGTTGCCGCGCGACGCGTTGATCAGGAAGGAGCCGGGCTTCATCGTCGCGATCTGCTTTTCGCCGATCATCTCGCGCGTGACGGGCGTCTGCGGCACGTGCAGCGTGACGACGTCGGCCAGTCGAAGCACTTCCTCGAGCGAGGCCGCCTGCCGCGCGTTGCCCAGCGGCAGCTTGCTCTCGATGTCGTGGAAGACGACGCTCATGCCCAGCTGCTCGGCGAGCACGCCGATCTGCGTGCCGATGTGGCCATAGCCGACGATGCCCAGCACCTTGCCGCGGACTTCCCACGAATTCGCCGCACTCTTGTCCCAGCCGCCGCGGTGCAGCTTCGCGTTCTTCTGCGGAATGCCGCGCATCAGCATGATGACTTCGCCGAGCACGAGTTCGGCGACGCTGCGCGTGTTGGAGAACGGCGCATTGAACACCGGAACGCCGCGCAGCGCGGCTGCGTCGAGGTCGACCTGGTTGGTGCCGATGCAGAAGCAGCCGATCGCGGTGAGCTTGGGCGCCTGCGCGAGGACCTCGGCGGTGAGATGCGTGCGCGAGCGGATGCCGACGAAATGCGCGCCTTCGATCGCCCGCGCGAGTTCGTCGCCCGACAACGACTGCTTGTAGGTGTCGAGGTTCGTGTAGCCGTCGTTGCGCAACACGTCGACCGCCGACGAATGGATGCCTTCGAGCAGGACGACCTTGAGTTTTTCCTTCGGGACGGACAGGCGCGGCGCGGCTTGATTCATGATGGTCGGTGCGGCGGGTCGCCTGCGGAAGGCGCCCCTCCGGGCACGAAAAAGGAAGCGGGAAAGCGCGTTATTGTAGGGCCTGCCCGATTGCCCCGTTGCGGAGCGCGACGAATGCCGACGATCTTCGAGAAGCTGTACCGAGGCGAGCTGCCGTGCGCGCGCGTCTACGCCGACGAGCGCGTGTTCGCCTTCATGGACGCCGGCCAGGTCAACGACGGGCACGTGATCGTCGCCTCCGTACAGCCCTACGAGACACTGATGGACGCCGACGAGGAGACCGCCGTCGCGATGATGAAGCTGGCGCGTCGCCTCGCAATCGCCGTCGAGCGAGAGTTCGGCGCCGACGGCGTGACGATCCTGCAGGCCAATCGCGTTGCCGGCTGGCAGACGGTGCCGCACGTGCACCTGCACGTACTGCCGCGCGTGAGCGGCGATGCGCTCACGCTCGGATGGCCGCGGCGCGATCCGCCGATCGAGCGGCTGCGCGAGCTGGCCGAGCGCATACGCCTGTAAGGCTGCGCAGCCGATAGCCGATGGGCCCGGGGGCCGCCGTTCCGCCCCCACCGCGCACCGCCGCCATTCAATCGAGCACGCCGCGCAGCGCGCCGATCCCGAGCGCCACGACGACCACCATCCACGGGGGCCGGCGCAGCGCGACGAGGAGCAGGTAAAGACCCGCTGCGAACAGCGCGTCCCCGACGCCACGCACGGCGCTCGTCGTCACCGGGTCGATCCATGCCGCGAGCAGTACGCCGACGACACCGGCGTTGATCCCGGCGATCGCGCGGCGCAGGACGGGCTTCGCGCGCAGCGCCTGCCACCACGGCAAGGTCGCGATCAGCACGAGGATTCCGGGCAGGAATATCGCGATCAGGCACAGTGTCGCCGCACCCCAGGCGGCGAGCACCGAGCCGGCGCCGGGCGCGGCGATGACGCTGCCCAGGTATGCGGCAAAGGTGAACAGCGGCCCGGGGACGGCCTGTGCGGCTCCGTAGCCAGCCACGAAGGTCGATTCATCGACCCACCCCGGTGCGACGACGCCGGCCTGCAGCAACGGCAGCACGACGTGGCCACCGCCGAATACCAAGGCGCCCGCACGATAGAAGGCCGCCGCCACTTCGACCCAGCGCTCGTGCGACGCCGATGCCGTGAGCGGAAGTCCGACGAGCAGCGCCAGGAAGAGCATGGCCGCCACCGCGCCGGCGCGATGTGAGACACGGTGACGGGACGCTTCGACCGACGGCGTTTCCGGCAGAGGCGCCCGCTTCGCCGGCGCGCGCAACAACGCGACGCCGACCAGCGCCGACGCCGCGAGCGCGACGACCTGCATCGCTGCCCCGCCGTGCAGCAGCACGATCGCCGCTGCCAGCAACGCCAGCACGCGGCGCGGGGCATCGGGCGTCAGCGAGCGCGCCATCGACACGACCGCCTGTGCGACGACCGCCACCGCGACCACCTTCAGCGACTGCAACACGCCGGCGAGTACCGGATGCGCCGCATCGACCCGGGCGAGGCCGAGCGCGAACAGCACCAGCGCGATCGCCGACGGCAGCGTGAAGCCCAGCCAGGCGGCGAGCGCACCACGCCAGCCCGCGCGCTCGAAGCCGATGGCGAAACCGACTTGGCTGCTGGCCGGCCCGGGCAGGAACTGGCACAGCGCGACCAGTTCGGCGTAGCGGCGCTCGTCGAGCCATCGGCGGCGCTCGACGAACTCGTCGCGGAAGTAGCCCAGGTGTGCGATCGGCCCGCCGAAGGAGCTCAGGCCGAGCGCGAGGAATGCGCGGAAGACTTCCCGCATGCGGCCTCGACGGAAAGCGGATCGGTGCGGCAGGCTCGCACGTTGCGCGCGCGGTGGGCAAGATCGAAGCGAATCGCGCGGCGCAGACGCGCTATTCTTCGCGTCGATGTCGCCCGTTCCGCCCCTCCCCACGATCGACGAGGTGCGCGCCGCCGCCGCGCGCCTGCGCGGGCACGCGCATCGAACGCCGGTGCTGCGCTCGGCCACTGCAGACGCGCGCACCGGCGCCTCGCTGTTCTTCAAGTGCGAGAACCTGCAGCGCATGGGCGCCTTCAAGTTCCGCGGCGCGTTCAACGCGATCGCGAAACTGGCGCCCGCGCAGCGGCGCGCCGGCGTCGTCGCCTTCTCGTCGGGCAACCACGCGCAGGCCGTGGCGCTGGCCGCCCGGCAGCTCGACTCCCATGCCGTGATCGTCATGCCGGCCGACGCCCCGGCAGCAAAGCTCGCCGCGACCCGCGACTACGGCGCCGACGTCGTCACCTACGAGCGCCGGCGCGAATCGCGCGAGGCGATCGCGCAGCGCCTGGCCGACGAACGCGGACTCGCGCTGATCCCTCCCTTCGATCACGACGACGTCATCGCCGGCCAGGGCACGGCGGCGCTCGAGCTCTTCGACGAGATCGGCCAACTCGACGCGCTGTTCGTGCCGCTGGGCGGCGGCGGCCTGCTGTCGGGTTCGCTGCTGGCGGCGGAAGCGATGTCGCCGCGCTGCGCGGTGTTCGGCGTCGAGCCCGCTGCCGGCGACGACGGGCGGCAGTCGTTGCAGCGGGGCGAGATCGTGACGATCGACATTCCCGACACGATCGCCGACGGCGCGATGACCACGCACCTGGGCGAGCGCACCTTCCCGATCGTTCGGCGCCTGGCGCGCGGCGTGGCGACCGTCCACGACGACGCGCTGGTCGACGCGATGCGCTTTTTCGCCGAGCGGATGAAGATCGTCGTCGAGCCGACCGGCTGCCTCGGCGCGGCCGGCGCCTTCGCCGAAGCGGGCCGCTGGCAGGGCAGGAAGATCGGCGTGATCCTCAGCGGCGGCAACGTCGACCTCGCGCGCTACGCGAGCTGGCTGTCCGCGGCTGCCTGAAGAACGTTCGGGCGCTTCCCGACGCGCTTTCCGCGCGCAGCCGATCGGTTCACACGTTCGGAGCCCGGCGCAGCCCGCGCGCTCGCTTCAGGAGGCCAGCGCCACCGGCGTCGTCGGCATCCTTCGACGCCCCTGCCCCCACCAGATCAGCGCGACCAGCAGCAGCGCCGGCACGTAGACCCAGTGCATCGACGGCCGCTCGGTAGGCACGAGTACGCCGCCGACCTGCCAGCCGATCTCGAAGCCGTTCTTCTTCGCACGGCTGCCGAAGCGCACGTTGGCGATCTGCACCTGGTCGCCGAGCGCGGTGACGGTGAGGCCGGCCTCCTGCAGGCGCTTGCGTCCGTCGCCCGGGTCGCGCAACTGGACGCCGACCGTCTTGCGGATCTGGTCGCCCTCGATGTTGGTCCCCTCGATGAGCAGCGCGAGCCGGTCGCCCGGATCGAGCTGCTGCGCGACGTCGAAGATCTGCGCAGCGGGCACTTCTCGATACGGCGCGTCGAGCCGATCCATGAACCAGTCGGGACGGAACAGCGCGAAGGTGGCCACGAGCAGCGCCACCACCTCCCACCAGCGGCAGCGGACGCGGAACCACGCCATCGTCGCCGCGGCGAAGGTGAGCGACGCGACGATCGCGGCGAAGGCGACGAGCGCCACCTCCCACCAGCCGTGCACGTCGATCAGCAGCAGCGCCGGGTTGAAGACGAAGACGAAGGGCAGCACGACGGTGCGCAGTGCGTACAGCGAGCCCTGGATGCCGGTGCGGATCGGATCCTCGCCGGAGATCGCTGCGGCGGCGAAGGTCGCCAGGCCGACCGGCGGCGTGATGTCGCCCATGATCCCGTAGTAGAAGACGAACAGGTGCACCGCGATCAGCGGGACGATCAATCCGCTCTGCGCGCCGAGCTCGACGATCACCGGCGCCATCAGCGACGCGACGAGAATGTAGTTCGCCGTGGTCGGCACCCCCAGGCCGAGCACCAGGCATACGAAGGCGGTGAACAGCAGCATCACGATCACGTTGCCCTGCGAGACGACCTCGACGAAGTCGGTCATCCGGAAGCCCAGTCCGGTAAGCGTGATGCCGCCGACGATGATGCCGGCGGTGGCCGTCGCGATGCCGATGCCGATCATGTTGCGCGCGCCGTCGTTCAGTCCCTGCACGACTTCGCGAAAACCGGTGCGCCACTCGGGAAGCATCGACGCCCCGCGGAAGAACGCGACGATCGGGCGCTGCGTGGCCATCAGCGCGATCAGCGTGGCGGTCGCCCAGAACGCGCTGAGCGCCGGCGACAACTGCTCGATCATCAGGCACCAGATCAGCACGCCGATCGGGACCAGGAAATGCAGCCCGGCACGCACCGTGGGCCAGGTGTCGGGCAGCACCGGGTTGTCGATGTCGATGTCCTGCGGCAGGTCGGGGTTGCGCGCAGCATCCCACAGCAGCGCGATGTGCGTGACGAGCAGCAGGGCGCCGATGATCCAGATCGCATTGCTGCCGAACAGGCCCTGCACGCCGATCGCGATCCAGTAGATGAGCGCGCAGACGACGATCGTTCCGCTCAGGCCGAAGCCCCAGCCGAGCAGGCGGCTGCGCAACGGGCGAGGCCGGCGCACGGCACTGGGGTTCATGCCCAGCTTCAGCGCCTCGAGGTGCACGATGTAGAAGAGCGCGATGTAGGAAATCAGCGCCGGCAGGAACGCATGCTTGACGATGTCCGAATACGGGATGCCGACGTACTCGACCATCAGGAACGCGGCCGCCCCCATCACCGGGGGCATGATCTGGCCGTTCACCGACGACGCGGTTTCGATCGCGCCCGCCTTCACGCCGCCATAGCCGGCTTTCTTCATCAGCGGAATCGTGAAGATGCCGCCGGAGACGACGTTCGATACCGACGAGCCCGAAATCAGTCCGTTCAGCCCGGACGATACGACCGCCACTTTCGCCGGCCCTCCGCGCAGGTGCCCGAGCGCCGCGAAGGCGACCTGCATCATGTAGTTGCCCGCGCCGGCGCGATCGAGCAGCGAGCCGAACAGCACGTAGATGAAGATGAACGACACCGACACGCCGAGCGCCACGCCGTAGACGCCTTCGGTGGTCAGCCACATGTGCGAGATCGTCCGCTCGAGCGAGGCGCCCTTGTGCGAGACGACGTCGGGCAGCCAGGGCCCGAGGAAGATGTACGCGAGGAAGACCAGCGCGAGGATCGTCATCGGCAGGCCGACCGCACGGCGCGTCGCCTCGAGCAGCAGCACGAGGCCGATGGTGGCGACGACGATGTCCTGCAGGATCGGCACGCCGGGGCGCGTGGCAAGCTGGTCGTAGAACAGGAACAGGTAGGCGCCGGCAAAAGCGCCGACGAAGGCCATGAGCCAGTCGGTGACCGGCACGCGATAGCGGACGCCGCGTCGACGTGAACCCGGATAGGCGAGGAAGCCGAGGAACAGCGCGATCGCCAGGTGCAGCGCTCTTGCCTCGGTGTCGTTGAGCAGTCCGAAGCCGAGAGCGAAGGGCAGCGGCGACGCGTACCAGAGCTGGAACAGCGACCAGCCGATCGCCACCACGCTGATCACGGCGCCGGAGAAGCCCGAAGCGGCGCGACTACCGGTGTCGGCCTCGGCGACCAGTTCCTGCAGCTCGGCCGTGGACTTGACGGTCTCGCTCATCGGCGTCTCCGGATGGCTCGCACGCTAAGACGCTACCGGCGGCTGCCGGTGAAATCGGAAAGACGGGCACATCGGCCCGTCGTTCGAGAACGCGAACAGGCGGGCTCGAAGCCCGCTCGGACGAATGGAAAGCCGGGGCGCGCCCGCTGCCGTTGCGGCACGGGCGCGCGCTGCATCACTTGATCCAGCCCTTCTCGCGATAGTAGCGCTGCGCGCCTTCGTGCAGCGGTGCCGACAGGCCGTCCTTGACCATGTTCTCCGGCTTCAGGCTCGCCAGCGCCGGGTGCAGCTTCTTGAACTCGTCGAAGTTGTCGAACACGGCCTTGACGACCGCATAGACGGTATCGGCCGGCGTCTTCGACGACGCGACGACGGTGGCGAGCACGCCGTAGGTCTCGGTGGCCTGCGGGTTGTTCGGATACAGGCCGGCAGGGATCGTCGCCTTTGCGTAATACGGCTTGTCCGCCACCAGCTTGTCGATCGCCGGACCGGTGAGCGAGATCAGTTGCGCGCCGCAGGTGGTGGTCGGATCCTGGATGTTCGCCGACGGGTGGCCCACCGCATAGAAGAAGCCGTCGATCTTGCCGTCGCACAGCGCCGGGCCGTGCTCGTCGGCCTTCAGCTCGGCCGCCAGGCCGAAGTCGCCCAGCGTCCAGCCCATCGCCGCCAGCAGTTCTTCCATCGACGCGCGCGTGCCCGATCCCGGGTTGCCGACGTTGAAGCGCTTGCCCTTGAAGTCGGCGAAGCTCTTCACGTTCGCCTCCTTGCGCGCGACGACGGTGAACGGCTCCGGGTGCACCGAGAAGACTGCACGCAGGTCCTGGTAGGGACCGGCGTCCTTGAACTGGCCGACGCCCTTCAAACCGTTGAACTGCACGTCGGACTGCGCGAAACCGAAGTCGAGCTCGCCCGCCTTGATCGTGTTCACGTTGAACACCGAGCCGCCGGTGGACTCCACCGAGCAGCGGATGCCGTGCCTGGCGCGGTCCTTGTTCACCAACCGGCAGATCGCCCCACCCGCGGCGTAGTAGACGCCGGTGACGCCACCAGTGCCGATGGTGACGAATTTCTGCTGTGCGGCGACCGGCGCCTGGAAAGCAGCAGCCGTCAGGGCGGCGACAGAAAAAGCCGCCAGGCGGAGGAGCTTCGGGGATTTGCGCATTCTTTGCGTCTCCGGGTGGGAATGGAAAAAGCGCGGGCCATTATGCCGATTCGCGCTTTGGCGGCAACCCCGGGGAAACTCCCCGGCCGCACGATCGGCCGCGCAATCAGCCGCGCGAGGCGGCGATCGACGCGTCGACCGCGTCGCCGAGCCGTTCGACGATGGCGTCGAGCTCGCCGGGCGACACGGTGAACGGCGGCGCGAGCAGGACGTGATCGCCACGCTGTCCGTCGATCGTGCCGCCCATCGGATAGACGAGCACGCCGCGCGACATCGCCTCCTGCTTGATGCGCGCGTGCAGCTTGCGCGCGGGGTCGAAGCTCTCCTTCGTTTCCCGATCGGCGACGAGTTCGATCGCGCGGAACAGGCCGCGGCCGCGGACGTCGCCGACGTGCGAGTGGGCGCCGAAGCGCCCGCGCAGCCGTGCCTCGAGCGCCTCGCCGCTGCTGCGGCAGGCGGCCAGCAGGCCGTCGCGCCGGATCACGCGCTGCACGGCGAGCGCCGCCGCGCACGCCACCGCGTGGCCCAGGTAGGTATGCCCATGCTGGAAGAAGCCGCTGCCGCGCGAGAAGGCGTCGACGATGCGCGATTGCACGAGTACGGCGCCGATCGGCTGGTAGCCCCCGCCCAGTCCCTTGGCGATCGTCATCAGATCGGGGGCGATGCCCTCCTGCTCGCAGGCGTGCAGCGTTCCGGTGCGCCCCATGCCGCACATGACCTCGTCGAGGATCAGCAGGATGCCGTGCCGATCGCACAGGTCGCGGATGCCGCGGAAGTAACCGGGGACCGGCTCGATCGCGCCCGCCGTCGCGCCGCCGACCGTCTCGGCGACGAAAGCGATGACGTTCTCGCCGCCGAGCGCGTCGATGCACCGCGAAAGCTCGTCCACCAGGCGCCGGCCGTAGTCGTCGGCGCTCTCGCCTGCGCGGCGATCTCGATATTCGTAGCACGGCGAGACGTGCGAGACGTCCACCAGCAGCGGCGCGAACTGGCGGCGGCGCCACTCGTTGCCGCCCACCGCGAGCG
The DNA here is from genome assembly GCA_021166725.1 of Burkholderiaceae bacterium. Taxonomy (GTDB): domain Bacteria; phylum Pseudomonadota; class Gammaproteobacteria; order Burkholderiales; family Burkholderiaceae_E; genus Zeimonas. The sequence continues at coordinate 74,131 of JAJPES010000059.1, forward strand.
CGCCCAGCGTGTTGCCGTGATAGCTCTGGCGCCGCGCGATGAAGTGCCTGCGCTGCGGCTGGCCGAGTTCGACGAAATACTGTCGCGCCATCTTCAGCGCGGCCTCGACCGCCTCCGAGCCGCCGGAAACGAAATACACGTGCCCGATGCCCTCGGGCGCATCCTCGACGAGCACGTCGGCGAGCGTCTCGGCGACCTCGGTGGTGAAGAAGCTCGTGTGCGCGTAGGCGAGCCGGTCGATCTGCTCGTGCATCGCCGCGCGCACGTCCGGGTGTCCGTGGCCGAGGCACGAGACGGCCGCGCCTCCCGAGGCATCGAGATAGCGCTTGCCGTCGGCGTCGATGAGCGTCGTTCCCTCGCCGCCGACGGCGACGGGGAAGCTGCGATTCAGCGTGCGGTGCAGGACGTGCGTCATGAGAGGAGGATAACGCAGCACCGGAACGCGTCGGGCGCCCCGGCGCCCCGGCGCTGCGGTCAGCGGCCGTGGTCGAGGACGACGACCTGGTCGAGCGCGCGTCCGCTCGCCTCGGTGATGCGCACGCGCAGCGGCAGCAAGCGCGGCTCGCGCGCAAGCCACAGATCGATCGTCGGGTCGTCGTCGTCGAGCGGATCGCGACGAAGATGCAACGCGGCCACGTCGACGTCGCCGGTCGCCAGGGTCTCGTTGCCGAGCACGCGAAAGGTCGTCGCTTCGACGCGCGAGTTCGACAGTACGGGTAGCTCGACGACGGCGCCGGGGGCGAAACGCACGGGATCGGCGCGCAGCAGCAGGCCGAGTTGCACGAACACCGACAGGCGATCCTGGGCGCCTCGCGGCAATGCCGCCTCGGCGCCCGAGGCGAAATGTACGCGTGCGGCATCGGTGTCGAGCACCACCACCTTCTCGCCGCGCTCGCCGCGCCGCTCGCGGTAGCGCTCGGGCTGCAGCCCGGCAGTCGACACCCGGCCGCTGCTCTCCTGCATCAGCGTGCCGCGATAGAACCAGGAGACGACGCCGGTGGCGCGTCCCTCGCTGTGCAGCCGATAGCGACGATCGTCGATTTCGAAGCGCTGCTCGAGCATCGCGACGACGTTGCCGTCGGACGGATCGCCGTAGTGCACGCGGTAATGCACGCTGCCGGAGGCGGGCACGACATTCAGCGGCGTGGGCGATGCAGCCTGCGTGTCTTCCACGGGCATTGCGGGCATCGCGGCCATCGCGATCTCGTCGCCTTGCGCCTGCGCGGCATGGCCGCCGGAGCGACCGGCCGGCGCTTCCGGGTCTCCACGCGAGGCGCTTGCGAACACCAGCTCCTCGTCGATCGAGTCGTCGAATTCGGGCAGCACGACCGGGTGGCGCCAGGCGGCAGGATCGGGCGTCGCCGCTCGCAGCTCCGCCGGTGCGGATGCGGCGACGGCAGTCGGACGCACACGACGCTTCGGCGCGGGCGCGGCCGGCCTGCTCCGCGCCGGCCTTGCCGAGTCGGCCGCCTGGCGGACCGTCGAGCGCGCCGCAGCCTCGAGCGGCAGCAGCGGCGCTGCAGCGACCAGCCGCACCGCGACCGATTCGGCGGGCTCGACAGGCAGCGACGAGGACACGCGGCGCGCGACGTTCCACAGCCCCGCGTGCATCGCCACCGACAGCAGCACGAACACCGCCGCCCCCGCCGGCAGCCGCGAGCGCCGCAGCGTCATGCGCTGCGCAGGCGCGCGATGCGTGCGAGCACGATCGTCAGCATCGGAACGAGCAAGCCGATCGCGACGACGACGATCATCAGTTCGCCGAGTTGGCTGTAGTCGGCCGGCACCTTCACGGCGCCGCTGACCGGATCGCGCACCTCGCGCGTGACGAGGAACAGGTCGTTCAGGTACTTGGTGAACAGTTGCGAAGCCGACAGCGCGAGATTCGTGAACGAAGCCATCACCGCGAAATAGGTGGCCTTCAACCGGGTCGGAGCGGAGTTGGCGATCCAGGCAAGCATCGGCACCATCGCGATCTGGCCGAGCGGCGATTCGATCGCGGTGTCGACGAGCGCGATGAAGCGCGCATCGACCACGCCGCCGGTGTGTGCTGCGGTCCACTGGTTGAGACCGTAGTACATGCCGACGATCGGCAGCGACAGCAGCGTGGCGACGATCGTGAGCACGCCGACGATGTAGTAGATCGAGCGTTCGGCCATGAATCGGCGGAAGATGAACAGGCCCATCAGCGTCAGCACGCTGCCGATGACGGCGAGCACCGACAGGAACTGCTGGTCGAAACCGAGCACGTCGATCATCCACCAGGTCTGTCCGGCGCCCGGCGTGGGCAACGCGCGGAACACGAAGATGACGAGCGCGGTGCCGAGCAGCGTCTCGCGCGCCGCCGGCGGCAGGTCGCGCGTGAGCCGCACCATCAGCGTGACGACGATCGTCATCGAGACGACGAAGACGATCTCCTCGGCGGCCGGCACGTCGCCCAGCCCCACGCCCAGCGACAGCACGGCGAAGGCCAGCCCGCCGCCCAGCACCCACCAGTTCACCGGCGGACGTTCGATGTGCACGTCCAGGCGCCGGCGGATCTCGTCCTTCGGCAAGCCCTGGCGGCGCAGCCGCCGGGCGTCGCGACGGCGCAGCCACGACGCGAACAGCACGCCGGCCACCGACACGACGGGAATGATCAGTGCGTAGACGTACACGCGCAGATAGACGTCGACCTTCTGCGCCTCCGGCAGCAGGTTCGCATCGCGCAGCAGGAACACGTTGGCCAGCGCGACCAGCACCGAGCCGCCGATGATCGCCACGCGCCCGAGCGTCTGCATCGTCGTGTGCATCGCGCGCAGGCGTTCCTCGGGCAGCGGCGCGCCGCGCTCGTCGAAGCGCGGCACCGCCTCCACCGTCATCGCGTCGGCGACGACGTCCTGCGTCACGTAGCCGATCGGAGCGAGCAGCGCCGCGAGCACGTACCACGATTCGGCAGACATCACCTCGCGCATGCGCTGCGGTTCCGCCAGCAGGCCGATCATCACGCACAGGCTCGCCGCGATCAGCGAAGCGCCCAGCCAGACCAGCGCTGCCTTGTAGCGCCAGATCAGGTCGACCAGGTGGCCGAGCGGCATCTTCAGCGCCCACGGCAATCCGGCCCAGAAGCCCAGCGCGGCGAGGAACTCGGCCGACAGTCCGAGGTATTCCTTGACGAAGAAGGTGCCGACGATCGCCGTCAGCCCCGAAATGCCGGCCGCCACGTAGACCATCAGCGGCGGCAGGTACGACACGCGCATGTCGCGCGCGAGCGCGAAGACGTTGCGCTCGAACCAGGCGCCGACGGTTGCGCCGGACGCCGGCCCGCGGCGCGGCGTCGAGCCGGGAGCGTGCATCGGCAGTACGCGCTTCAGGGTCCACCGCGCGGCGCGCGCGCGCGCCGCTCGCGGCGGATGTCGCCCACCGTGGAGAACGAGAGCGCGCCGATCGCCAGGCCGCACACCACCGCGTTGATCGTCGCCAGGCGCACCGGCTCATAGCCGAGCAGCCAGGGGGACGCGAGCAGCAGCAGCCCGATCGACAGGTTGCCCCATTCCTCGATGATCTCGGGGTAGTAGAAGGCGTCGACGGCGAAGGTGACGATCGCCACGCCGGCGATCATCGCCGCCCATGCCGCCGCTTGCGTTCCCTCGAGGCCGAGCACGAACGGGGACGCGACGAGCCACAGCCCGAGGGCCACTTCGATTCGATCCTGCCAATGCGCCCTGATCATCGACCCCGTCCCGCGGCTCCCGAGGAGGCTGTCGGACTATGGACAGGGGTCGCGTTCGAGCCAGAAAGCCGCGAGGCAAGGCGCCGGTTCCGGTCGATAGCCGCAGCTATCGACCGGGTTCGGCAACGCCGCATCGCGGCTTTCTGGCTCGAACCCTCAGGGCAGAGGACGGCAGGGCGCATTGCCGCGTTGGGCGAAGACGTCGATACCGCCCGGTATCGACGCCTTCGCGCGCCTTGCACTGCATCCCTGCTGTCCTCTGCGCGACCCCTGTCCATAGTCCGATAGCCTCCCAGGCAGTGGAAGCAGTGATGCACATTACCATGTCGGTCGCGCCCCCGAGCGGCCGCCTCGCCGCGGACGCGGACAGACGCATTCCTGCCGATGGATCCGATCGAACCGCATCCGCCGATCGTCTTCGATGAAAGCGGCGCGCCCGTCAGCGCGCTGTTCGGCGACGTCTTCCGCAGCCGCAGCGGCGCGCGCGCCGAGGCGCGCGAGGTCTTCGTCGAAGGCTGCTCGCTGCCGCAGCGCTGGCGCGCGCTGCATCGTCCGGAAGCCGGTGTCGCGCGGCCCTTCGCCGTGCTCGAACTCGGTTTCGGCGCCGGTCTGAATTTCCTCGAAACGCTGGCCGCCTGGCGCGATGCGGCGCCGGCCGGGCAGCGCCTTCACTTCGTTTCCATCGAGGCGCATCCGCTCACGCGCGAAGATCTTGCTCGCGTGCACGAAGCGCTCGGCGCCGACGCGGCCGCCGCCGCGCGGCTGCGCGCTCGCTGGCCGCTGGCACTGCCGGGCATGCATGCGATCGAGTTCGACGAGGCGCGGGTCGAGCTGCACCTTTGCCTGGGCGACGCCTCCCGCATGCTTCGCCGGCTGCGGATGGCAGCCGACGCGATCTTCCTCGACGGCTTCGCGCCGGACCGCAATCCGCAGATGTGGGACGAAGCGACGATGCGCGCGATCGCCCGCATCGCACGCCCCGGCGCGCCCTTCGCAACCTGGACGGCGGCTTCGGCGGTGCGCGACGCGCTGGTCGCCGCCGGCTTCGAGGTCGAGCGCGTCGCCGGCCACGGCGGCAAGCGGCACCGGCTGCGCGGCTGCTATGCGCCGCGCTGGCGAGGCTTCCCGGCTCCGCCGGCTCCCCCACAGTGGCCGTCGAAGGACGTGCTCGTCGTCGGTGCGGGGCTGGCCGGAGCGGCGGCAGCGGCCGGCTTCGCGCGTCGCGGCTGGAACGTGCAGGTCGTCGACGCGCAGGCGCGGCCGGCCAGTGGCGGATCGGGCCAGCCGCTGGCCGCCGACCACCTGCACCTGTCGATCGACGACAACGTGCTGGCGCGACTGACCCGCGCCGGACTCTCCGCTCGCGGCGCGCCGGCCGATGCCGCAACGCCGCCTCCGGAGGGCAAGCTCGTGCTCGACGCCGACGACGAGCAGTCGCAGCGACGGATCTCGATGCTGTCTGCGCTCGGCTTTCCCGAGGCTTTCGCCCGCCACCTCGACAGCGACGAAGCCAGCGAACTCGCCGGCGTCGCCCTGCCGCGCGGCGCGCTGTGGCTTCCCGGCGCGCACGTCGAGGACCCGCATGGGCTGGTGCGGCGCTGGCTCGCCTGCGACGCGATCACGCTGCGCAGCGAAACGCGCATCGAGCGCCTCGAGCAAGGCGACGAGGGCTGGCGCGCATTCGATGCGAACGGCAGGATCGTCGCGCAGGCGGCGATCGTCGTGCTCGCCAACGCCGGCGATGCGCTGCGGCTGGGCGCGACGTCGTCGATCCGCATGCGCGCGATGAGCGGCCAGAGCACGTGGCTTCCGCGGGATTGCTTGCCGGGACTGCGCCGCGCAGTAAGCGGGCTTGCCTGGGCCGCGCCGGCCGGCGACCGGATCCTCGTCGGCGCAACCTTCGAAGCGGGAGACGCCGTCGAGTTCTCCGCGCAGGCCGACACGAGCAACGTGCGGCGCCTGGCGCGCATGCTCGCGCCGCCGGCCTCGGCGCAATCGACCGCCGACCACTGGGCGCGCGCCGCGCGAGGCGCTTCGATCGGCGTGCGCTGGGCGTGCTCCGATCGCATCGCGCTGGTCGGCGAGATGCCCGACGAGACGGCCGCCCACGACGACGCCGAGCGGCTGGTGCGCGATGCGCGTCGGCCGCTGCCGCGCGCCACCGGGCTGTACGGTGCATTCGGCTTCGGCGCGCGCGGCGTGCTGTGGGCGTGCCTGGCCGCACGGTGCCTGCCGGCGCTCGCCGACGGCTCGCCGGCGCCGATCGAGTCGGATCTGCTGCGCGCGATCGACCCCGCGCGCTTCCTTCGCAGAAGACTGCGTTCTCGTGCCTGAAGGCAAGGAGCCCACCATGAAGGACCTGCCCGCCTCGCTGCTGCGCGCGCTGCTGGCGGTCATCGACACGCGCAGCTTCTCGCGTGCGGCGCGCGAACTGGGGACGACGCAGCCGGCGGTGAGCCTGCAGATCCGTCGACTCGAGAAGCTGGTCGGCGCGACGCTGCTCCAGCGTACGACGCGCTCGGTCGAACCGACGGAGACCGCACTGCGCGTCTTGCCGATCGCGCGCGAGTTGCTCCGGCTGCAGACGATCGTCCTCACGCGAATGGACGCGCCGGCGCTGTCCGGCCAGGTGCGGCTGGGCGCCGACGAATCGGTTGCGCTCGGCCTGGGCCTGATCGAAACGGTGCGCGACTTCGCGCACGCGTGGCCGAGGGTGGAACTGCAGTTGCGCATCGACGACGGCGCCGCGCTGCGCGAAGGCTTCGCGCAGGGCCGCCTCGACCTGCTGCTCGAGCACGCGGACGCCGTACCTGCCGGTGCGACGGTCGTCTCGCGCGAGCGGCTGTTGTGGTACGGACGCGCCGTTCCTGCGACCGACAGCGCGCCGTGGCCGGTGATCGCGCCGCCGCCGGGCGGATTCCTGCGCCGGCGCAGCGACGCCGCGCTCGCCGGCAGTGCAGCTCGTCACCGCATCGTGTTCGAGGCACCGAGCCTGGCGATGTGCGTCGAAGCCGCGCGGCGCGGCCTGGGCATCGTCGTGCTGCCCGCCGACGTCGGGCGCGCGCATGCGCTCGATCGTCCCGCATCGCGCGGGCTGCCTGCGCTCGGGGCGACGTCGGTACTGCTGCAGCAGCGCAGCGACATCGGCGACGCCGCGGTCGCGCTGCGCAACGCACTGCGCCAGTCTTCGGCGGCACGGCGCACGCGCGGGCGAGCGCGCACGCCCGAGCGCTGAAGCGCTCCGGACAACGCCGCCATTTCGCGCGGCGCGAGGTCGCCCGGCCGGTACGCGATCGGGTCGTCAGCCGAAGTCGACCTTTACGCGCGTCCCGCGGCGCGCATCGCTGTCGATCGCGATCGTCCATCCGGCGCCCTCGCAGATGCGCTCGACGATGCTCAGGCCCAGCCCGATCGACGGGACGCCCTCGTCCCCGCTGCGCCGTCGTTGCGACGGCTCGCTGGTCGCATCGAAGCCGTGGCCGTCGTCGGACACCATGAGCGTGGACGCGTCCAGCTGCACGTCAACCTGCCTGCCGCCGCTATGCCGGATCGCGTTGCGCACGAGATTGACGAGCACCACCCACAACACGTCGCGGTCCGCGGCCAACCTGGCGCCCGCCGCCACCGACGAGCCCAGCAGGATCGCTCGCGCTCGCGCCTCGGGCTGCAGATGCGAGAACACGTCGTCCACGAGCGGCGCGACTTCCGTCGCCTGCGTGCCCGCCGCCCCGCCGCGCGCGGCGCGCAGCAGGCCCGTGGTGAGCCGGGTGATCTCGGCCAGGCTCGCGCGCAACTGCGCGGCGCGAGCCTGCTGCTGCGGCTCGAGGGGAGCCGCCTCGAGCAGGTCGAGCGTCGACACTGCCTGCATCAATGGCGTGCGAAGCTCGTGGCTGGCGGCCGCCGAAAATGCGCGCTCGCGCGCCAGCGCCGCGTCCAGGCGACGCCGCCGTTCGTCGAGCGCCGCGGCGAGCTCGGCCGATTCCGCGTGACGAGCCAGTCCGAGCAGGCGCTGCGGTGCCGCGTTCGCTTCTTCGCGCACGCTGCTTTCGCCGCGTGCGGCCGACGTCGATTCGCCGCGCACGGCGCGCGACAGCCGCTCCAGGTCGTCGGTGAGCCTGCGCGCGATGCGATCGCTGCCGGCCAGCACGGCCAGCGCGATCGCGATCACCGATGCAAAGAGGATCGCGAGCACGTTGTTCTGCCGTTGCTCGTGTTCCGCAACGTCGTAGACGAGGTAGAAGCGCCGTCCGTCGCGCTCGCCGACCGCGACGTGGTATTCGATGCCGGGCGAAGGGAAGATCTCGTAGGCACCGGCCGACGTCGGCAGCTGTGCGAGGTACTCCGGCAGCGGCGCCGTTTGGCCGGGACCGTACACGAAGAGCCGCATGTCGGCCGTGTTGGGCGCGGCGAGCGCCGGATCGCGAGCATATTGCGCCATGCTCAGGCGCAGCTGCTCGGCAGACACCGCGTCGATCACCTGCTCCTCCCATCGCTCGGCGCTCCAGTAGACGAGCGCCGCCTGCGCGATGGCGACGACCAGCGCGAGCGCGGTGAACCACCAGGCGAGCTGCCGGCGCAGCGACGGACGCGCGCCGATGCGCGAGTTCATTGCGCGCGCAGGCGATATCCGTGGCCGTGCAGCGTCTCGATCGGATCGAGCTGGCTGCCGGCCTGCGCGAAGGCCCGCCGCGTGGCAGCCACGAGCGTGCGCAGCGCTTCGTCGCGGAACGCGTCCTCGCCCCACAACGCGCGTTCGAGCGCCTCGTGGGCGAACACCTTGTCCGGGCGCTCGGCGAGCACCTCGAGCAGGCGCAGCGGCTTGGGCGACAGGCGCAGCTCGACGTCGTCGACGCGCACGCTGCGCGCCTCGCGGTCGATGCGGATGCGCCCGGCGACGATGACGCCGGTGAGCGCGCGTCCCTGTGCGCGCCGCAGCAGCGCGTCGACGCGCACGGCGAGCTCCGCAAGCTGGAACGGCTTGACCAGGTAGTCGTCGGCGCCGGCGTCGAAGCCCATCAGCTTGTCTTCGAGTTCGTCGCGCGCGGTGAGGATGATCACCGGCGCATCGCAGTGCAGCTCGCCACGAAGGCGACGGCAGCACTCGAGTCCGTCCAGGCGCGGCAGGTTCAGGTCGAGCACGACCAGGTCGGGCGCCTGCTGCGCGGCGAGCGCCAGTCCGAAGTAGCCGTCGCCGGCGTACTCGCAAACGTGGCCGCGCGCATTCAGGAAGTCGCAGACGTTGGCGCCGATCACGGTATCGTCTTCGATGACGAGGATCCGCGCCATGGCGTCGCTACTCGATGCCCTGGCTGGCCAGGTACGACTCGTAGTCGCCGCGCCAGTCGACGATCTCCCCGCCGACCCGCACCTCGAGGACGCGGGTGGCAATCGCGTCCACGAACTGGCGGTCGTGCGATACGACGAAGATCGTGCCCGGATACTTCTCGAGCGCGTACTGCAGCGACTCGATCGACTCCATGTCGAGGTGGTTGGTCGGCTCGTCGAGCATCAGCACGTTGTGCCGGCCGAGCATCAGGCGCCCGAAACTCATCCGGTGCATCTCGCCGCCGGAGAGCACGCGCACCGGCTTCCTCACCTCGTCGCCCGAGAAAAGCATGCGGCCCAGGATGCTGCGCAGCGTCTGCTCGTCGTCGCCCGGCTGCGTGTAATACGACAGCCATTCGGTGAGCGTGCGGCCGGATTCGAAGTCGGGGTGGACGTCCTGCGCCATGTAGCCGACGTCGGCGTTCTCCGACCAGCGCGCCTCGCCTTCGGTGGGCGCAAGCCCGCCGCCGTGCGCCGGCGCCGCCCCGCCGCCGTGCGCGACGCCGCCGCGCTCGGAGCCGAGCATCGCGCGCAGCAGCGTCGTCTTGCCCGCGCCGTTGGCGCCGACGATGGCGACGCGATCGCCTGCATCGAAGATCGTCGAGAAACCGTGGAAGACCGGCGCGTCGGCACCCGGGTAGCGATAGCCGAGGTTCTCGACCTCGAGTGCCTGCCGGTGCATCGGCTTGACCTGCTCGAAGCGGATGTACGGACTCTGGCGCGACGACGGCTTCACCTCGACCGTCTCGCTGCGGATCTTGGCGATCAGCTTCTGGCGCGACGTGGCCTGGCGCGCTTTCGCCTTGTTCGCCGCGAAGCGCTGGACGAACTCCTGCAGCTCGGCGATGCGCTCCTTCGCGCGATCGTTGGCCGACACCAGGCGCTGGCGCGCCTGCGCCGATGCGAGCATGTAGTCGTCGTAGTTGCCGGGGTAGACGCGCAGCTCGCGAAAGTCGAGATCGGCCATGTGCGTGCACACGGCGTTCAGGAAGTGGCGATCGTGCGAGATGATCACCATCGTCGACTCGCGCTCGTTCAGCACCGATTCGAGCCAGCGGATCGTGTCGATGTCCAGGTTGTTCGTCGGCTCGTCGAGCAGCAGCACGTCGGGGTCGGAAAATAGCGCCTGCGCGAGCAGCACGCGCAGCTTCCAGCCCGGCGCGATCTCGCGCATCGGCCCGGCGTGCTGCTCGACCGGAATGCCCAGCCCGAGCAGCAGCTCTCCGGCGCGCGCCTCGGCGGTGTAGCCGCCGTACTCGGCGAACTTCGCCTCGAGCTCGGCCGCATGCATGTAGTCGTCTTCGCTCGCTTCCGGGTTCTCGTAGATCGCGTCGCGTTCGCTCATGGCGGCCCACATCTCGACGTGCCCCATCAGCACCACGTCGAGCACGCGCTGGTCCTCGAAGGCGAACTGGTCCTGGCGCAGCTTGCCCAGGCGGACGTTCGGCTCGAGCACGACCTGCCCGCTCGACGGCTCGAGATCGCCGCCGAGGATCTTCATGAACGTGGACTTGCCCGAGCCGTTCGCGCCGATCAGCCCATAGCGGTTGCCGTCGGCGAACTTGACGTTGACGTTCTCGAACAGGGGCTTGGCCCCGAACTGCATCGTGATGTTGACTGCGGTGAGCATTCGATTCGTTCAGAAGCCCGCGGGTCGCGGGCAATGCGGTGGACAGGCCTTCGGAACGCCTGGTTCGAACGTTCTCAGTCGACCCAGACGCGTGCGTTGCGGAACAGGCGCATCCAGGGAGAGTCTTCTCCGAGCGACGGATCGCGCCAGCTCATCTGGATCGTGCGAAAGACGCGTTCGGGATGCGGCATCAGGATCGTCGCGCGGCCGTCGTCGCTGGTGAAGCCGGTCAGCCCTCCCGGCGAGCCGCCCGGATTCGCCGGATAACGCTCGGCCGGCGTGCCGTCGTTCTCGATGAAGCGCAGCGACGCCGCCGCGCGCGCCTGCTGCTCGTCGGAGGCGAATTGCGCGCGCCCCTCGCCGTGCGCCACGGCGATCGGCATGCGGCTGCCCGTCATTCCGGCGAACAGCACCGACGGCGACTCCAGCACCTCGACCATCGAGAAGCGCGCCTCGTACTGCTCCGAACGGTTGCGCACGAAGCGCGGCCAGGCCGCGGCGCCGGGGATGATCGACTTCAGTTGCGACAGCATCTGGCAGCCGTTGCACACGCCCAGTGTGAAGGTGTCGGGCCGCTGGAAGAAGAGCGCGAACTGCTCGGCCATCTTCGCGTTGTAGAGAATCGACTTCGCCCAGCCGCTGCCGGCGCCGAGCACGTCGCCGAACGAGAAGCCGCCGCAGGCAACCAGGCCGCGAAAGTCGGCGAGCCGATGCCGGCCCGCGAACAGGTCGCTCATGTGCACGTCGAAACTCTCGAAACCGGCGCGATCGAATGCGGCGGCGATCTCGGTCTGGCTGTTGACGCCCTGCTCGCGCAGGATCGCGATGCGCGGGCGCGCGCCGCGCGAAACGTAGGAGACGGCGACGTCGTCGGCCGGGTCGAAGCGCAACGCGACGTGCAGCCCCGGATCGTCGTTGCGCTCGATGCGCTCGAACTCCTCGACGACGCATTCCGGGTCGTCGCGCAGCGACGCGATGCGCGCGCTGGTCTCGCTCCAGATGCGCTGCAGCGTCGGGCGCGGCTGGCGGTAGATGCGACGCCCGTCGCGCCAGACGTCGATCGTGTCGTGCGCCTGCGGCTTGCCGATCACGTGCGAGAAGGTCGACAGCCCGTGCTCGCGCAGCACGCCGAGCACGGCATCGCGCGCCTCGGCGCGCACCTGCAGCACGGCGCCGGGTTCCTCGCAGAACAGCGCCTTCAGGGTGCGTTCGTCGCGCTGCACCGCGACCTGCTCCGGGCGGATCTTGTAGTCGCCCCAGTCGGCGACGTACTGGTCGATGGTCAGCAGGTCCACGTTCAGTCCGACGCCGCAGTGTCCGGCGAAGGCCATCTCGCAGATCGTCGCGATCAGCCCGCCGTCGGAGACGTCGTGATAGGCGAGCAGCTGCCCGTCGGCGTTCAGTCGCTGGATCGCCGTGAAGAAACTTGCCAGGCGTTGCGGATCGTCGAGATCGGGCGCCTCGTTGCCGACCAGGCCCCACGCCTGCGCGAGCGCCGACGCACCCATCCGCTGGCGACCGGCTCCGAGGTCGACGAGGATCAGCACCGAATCGACGTCGCGCACGAGTTGCGGCGTGAGCACGCGGCGCGCGTCGCTCACCGGAGCGTACGCGGTGACGACGAGCGATACCGGCGCGAGGACCTCGTGCACGAGGCGCGGACCGGCGGTGGCCGTCGGCGACCCGTCGCCCTGCCAGCGGGTGCGCATCGACAGCGAATCCTTGCCGACCGGAATCGACAGCCCCAGTTCGCGGCACAGCGATGCGCAGGCTTCGACCGCGTCGAAGAGGTCGGCGTCCTCGGCGGGATCGCCGCAGGCCGCCATCCAGTTCGCCGACAGCTTCACCTGCGCGAGCGAGTCGATCGGCGCGCCGGCGAGATTGGTCACCGTTTCGGCAACGGCGATGCGCGAGGCGGCACGCGGATCGATCACCGCCAGCGGCGTGCGTTCGCCGATCGCCAGCGCCTCGGCGCGATAGCCGTCGTAGTCGACGAGCCCCACCGCGCAATCGGCGACCGGCACCTGCCACGGACCGACCAGCGGATCGCGCGAGCACAGCCCGCCGACGCTGCGGTCGCCGATCGTCACCAGGAACGACTTGCTGGCCACCGCGGGCATGCGCAGCACGCGCGCGACGGCGTCTTCCAGCGAAATGCCGGCGAGATCGAGCGGCTCGAGCGCACGCGGGCGACGTCGTGCTTCGCGATGCATGCGCGGCGGCTTGCCGAGCAATACGTCGATCGGCATGTCGACGGCGAGCTCGGTGGTGTCTGCCTCGTGCTTCGCGCCGTCTGCGGCCGCCTCGACGACGAGCTGGCGATCGTCGGAAACGGTGCCGACGACCGCGTACGGGCAACGCTCGCGTCGACACAGATGATCGAAAAGCGCGAGCGAATCGGGCGCGATCGCCAGCACATAGCGCTCCTGCGATTCGTTCGACCAGATCTCGGCCGGCGACAACCCCGACGCCTCGAGCGGCACCTTGCGCAGGTCGAAGCGCGCGCCGCGCCCCGCACCGTAGACGAGTTCGGGAAAGGCGTTCGACAATCCGCCTGCGCCGACGTCGTGCAGCGACAGGATCGGATTGCGGTCGTAGAGTTCCCGGCAGCGGTCGAGCACTTCCTGCGCACGGCGCTGCATCTCGGGGTTGCCACGCTGCACCGAATCGAAATCGAGCTCGGCGGTGTTCGTTCCGGCGCCCATGCTCGAAGCGGCGCCGCCGCCCAGGCCGATGCGCATGCCGGGGCCGCCGAGCTGCACGAGCAGCGTGCCGGGCGGCAGCTCGAGCTTGTGCGTCAGCGCGTCGTCGATCGCGCCGACGCCGCCGGCGATCATGATCGGCTTGTGGTAGCCGCGCAGCACCCCCTCGACCGGCTGCTCGTAGGTGCGGAAGTAGCCGAGCAGGTTCGGCCGGCCGAACTCGTTGTTGAACGAAGCGCTGCCGATCGGGCCTTCGATCATGATCTGCAGCGGCGACGCAATGCGATCGGGCGCCCTGGCGGCGCCCTCCTCCCACGGCTGCACGTAGCGATCGATGCGCAGGTTCGAGACGGTGAAGCCGGTCAGGCCGAACTTCGGCTTCGCGCCGCGGCCGGTGGCGCCCTCGTCGCGGATCTCGCCGCCGGCGCCGGTGGCCGCGCCCGGGAACGGCGAGATCGCGGTCGGATGGTTGTGCGTCTCGACCTTCAGCAGCGCGTGCGTGAGACGCTCGCCCGAGACGTAGCGGCCGTTGGCGGTGGCGTCGGGATGGAAGCGCCGCGCCGCGTCGCCTTCCAGAATCGCCGCATTGTCGGCGTAGGCGACGACGGTTCCCCTCGGGTTGGCTGCGTGCGTGCTGCGGATCATGCCGAACAGCGTCTCGTCGCGCGGCTCGCCGTCGATCGTCCAGCTCGCGTTGAAGATCTTGTGCCGGCAGTGCTCGGAATTCGCCTGCGCGAACATCATCAGCTCGACGTCGGTGGGATCGCGCCCGGCGGCGACGAAGGCGTCGAGCAGGTAGTCGATCTCGTCGTCGGACAGCGCCAGCCCCAGTTCGGCGTCGGCACGCTCGAGTGCGCCGCGCCCCTGCGCGAGCACCGGAACGTGCCGCATCGACTTGCCGGGCAGCGAGGCGAACAGCTCGCGCGGATCGGGCGGTGCGAGCAGCAGGCTCTCGGTCATCCGGTCGTGCAGCACGCTGCCCAGGCGCGCGAGCACGTCGTTTTCGATCGGTGCGCCGCGCAAAAGGCCGCCCAGCTTCGTGCGCGCCTCCACCCGGTACTCGATGCCGCGTTCGAGTCGACGCACGCCATCGAAGCCGCAGCTGTGTGCGATGTCGGTCGCCTTGCTCGCCCACGGCGAGACGGTCCCGATGCGCGGAACGACCCACAGCGCTTGCCCACTGGCGTGCGTCGCCGACGGTTCCCCGGGCAGCGCCTCGAGCAACTCAGCGAGGCGCGCGCGCGCGTCCGTCGACGGCTCGTCGTCGAACCAGACGAAATAGCAATGGCGCGCGTGCACCGCGCCGACGCCCGCGTCGATCGCGGCGAGGCGATCGAGCAGCCGGGCGAGTCGAAATGCGGACAGGGCCGGTGCACCGGCCAGCGTCAGGTAGGCGGACATCGGGGTGGCGGGGGGCGCGCGCGACGAGCGACGCGCTACGGGAGCGTGCGCAAGCCGTGATTATAGGTTCTGATGCATCCGACGACCCTGCCGGCAAATTCCCGGGCCACTATCGGGGAGGCTTCGACTGCCTCTCCCATTCCGAACACAGCTTTCGGAAAGAGCGGCTCCGGCCAAAGGCTTGCTGGAGGTCGTACCCGCCACGATTTAGCGCGCCGACGTTGAATGCGTAGTGACCGCCTCGACCGTCGCGCAGCACAAATTCGAGTCGAATGCCGAAATGGGTAGGGTGACCGCTGGACTTTCGTCTTACCTCCTGCAGTCCTCCGCGCTCGTTGAGCGCATTGTCGAGCGAACCCGAAAGCGCGTCGCGAACGAGGTGGAGTGCATCGAGGAAGTTGCTCTTTCCCGATCCGTTCGGTCCGACCAGATACGTCAATGCGCCGAGACGAACGTCGCAACCCGCGACGCTCTTGTAGTTTCGAAGCACTACTCGCGTGAGGAAGGGCGGAACCGGCGCGCGATCTCCGTCCCTGCCCCGATGCAGGCGCTCTTTCGTGTCCGTCATCAGCGATTCCATCGTTCCCCGTCCGAACCCTTCCTCCGGAGATCATCCGGAAATTCCACCGAATCCGCCACCGCCCGGCGTCTCGACGACGAACACGTCGCCCGCCTCGAGTTGCGCCGAATCGGCGTGACGCAATCGTTCGAATCGCCCGTCCGTGCGTTCCACCCGATCGACCCCCGGCGATCCCGCCTCGCCGCCCGCAGCACCAAACGCCGGATGTACGCGCCCGTTGGCGAGGATCGATGCGGTCATCGGCTCGAGGAAGCGCACGCGCCGCGAAGCGCCATCACCGCCTCGCCAGCGCCCCGCCCCGCCCGAGCCGGTGCGGATCTCGAAGCTCTCCAGTCGCACCGGAAAACGCGTCTCGAGGATTTCCGGGTCGGTGAGGCGAGAGTTCGTCATGTGCGTCTGCACGACCGAAGTTCCGTCGAAGCCGCCGACGAGCCGCCCCTGCGCGTCGAAGCGCCCCCCTGCACCCGAGCCGCCCGAGATCGTCTCGTAGTACTGGTAGCGCTCGTTGCCGAAAGTGAAGTTGTTCATCGTCGGCGCACTGCCCGCCATCACGCCCAAGGCCCCGTACAGGCAGTTGGTGATGCACTGCGAGGTTTCGACGTTGCCGGCGACCACCGCTGCCGGATGGCGCGGGTTGAGCATCGAGCCTTCGGGCACGCGCACGTCGATCGGCTTCAGGCAGCCGTCGTTCATCGGGATCTCGTCGTCGACGAGCGTGCGGAACACGTAGAGCACGGCGGCCGTCGTCACGGCGAGCGGCGCATTGAAGTTGTTCGGCTGCTGCGGCGAGGTGCCGGCGAAATCGACGATCGCCGAGCGCTGCTCACGATCGACCGAAATGCGCACGCGGATCGTCGCGCCGTTGTCCAGCGGCAGCGCGAACTCGCCGTCGTGCAGCGCGCCGATCACGCGCCGCACCGACTCCTCGGCGTTGTCCTGCACGTGCCGCATGTACGCGTGCACGACGTCGAGGCCGAACTGCGCGACCATCTTCGTCAGCTCTTCGCGGCCCTTCTCGTTGGCGGCGATCTGCGCGCGCAGGTCGGCGATGTTCTGCTCGGGGTTGCGCGCCGGATAGCGCGCTCCGAGCAGCGTTGCTCGCATCTCCTCCTCGCGCATGCGCCCCTCGCGCACCAGCGGGAAATCGGTGAGCAACACGCCCTCCTCGTCGATGTGCGCGCTGTCGGGCGGCATCGAGCCCGGCGTACGTCCGCCGACGTCGGCGTGATGCCCGCGTGAGCCGACGAAGAACAGGATCTCGCCACCCGCGGCGTCGAACACCGGCGTGATCACCGTGATGTCGGGCAGGTGCGTGCCGCCGGCATAGGGATCGTTCAGGACATACACGTCCCCGGGCGCGAGAGGCGCCCGCGCGGCTTCCCCCCGCCTCGAAGGGTCGCGCGTAGCGTGCGCGTCGATCACCGCGCGCACGCTCGCTCCCATCGATCCGAGGTGCACCGGCATGTGCGGCGCATTGGCGACCAGATGCCCTTCCGGGTCGAAGATCGCGCACGAGAAGTCGAGCCGCTCCTTGATGTTCACCGAGTGCGCGGTGTTCTGCAGCCGATAGCCCATCTGCTCGGCGATCGACATGAACAGGTTGTTGAAGATCTCGAGCATCACCGGATCGGCGTCGGTGCCGATCGCCACACGGCGCGGTCGCGGCACGTGCCGCTCGAGCACGAGGTCACCCGCGCCCGAAAGGCGCGCGCGCCAGCCGGGCTCGACGACCGTGGTCGCGTTCGCCTCGGCGACGATCGCCGGGCCGTCGATCGTGTCGCCGGCGATCATCTGCTCGCGATCGAACAGCGGCGCGTCGCGCCACTCTCCTTCGACGAAGACGCCCACGCTGCACTGCGCGTTCAGCGCGCCCTCGCGCGCCTTCGCCGCCGCCGGCGTCGAACCCGCTCCCACCCGGCCTGCCACCTCGGCGACCACCGACTCGATGACGAGTGCGCGCGCCGGCAGCAGGAACGCGAAGCGCTGGCGATACGACGCCTCGAAAGCTTCGCGCATCGACCCGGCATCGCCCCAGGCGACGGGCAGCGCGGTGTCGGTGCCCTCGTAGCGCAGCAGCACGCGTCGCGCAGCGCGCAACGAATCCGCAGCCTCGCCCTGCGCATGCAGCTCTTCGCGCGCGATGCGCTCGAGCGCCTCGAGGCGCTCGCCTGCGGCCGCGATGCCGGCGTCGTCGAAGCGGCGCTCGACCGACTGCTCGCGCATCGAGACCGGCTCGGCCAGCCCCATGCCGTAGGCCGACAGCACGCCGGCCAGCGGGTGCACGAGCACGCGCGGCATCGCCAGCGCGTCGGCCACGCCGCAGGCGTGTTGCCCGCCGGCGCCGCCGAAAGTGGTCAGCGTGTAGCGCGTGACGTCGTAGCCGCGCTGCACCGAGATCTTCTTGATCGCGTTGGCCATGTTCGCCACGGCGATGTCGAGGAAGCCCTGCGCGAGCGCTTCCGGGCCGAGCTCGCGGCCGCTGTCGCGCGACACCTGATCGGCGAGCGCCGCGAACTTCGCACGCACGACGTCGGCATCGAGCGGCTGGTCGGCACCGGGGCCGAAGACGTGCGGAAAGAACTCCGGCTGGATGCGGCCCAGCATCACGTTCGCGTCGGTGACGGTGAGCGGCCCACCCTTGCGGTAGCAGGCGGGGCCCGGGTCGGCGCCCGCCGATTCCGGGCCGACGCGCATGCGCGCGCCGTCGAAATGCAGGATCGAGCCGCCGCCTGCGGCCACGGTGTGGATGCTCATCATCGGCGCGCGCATGCGCACCCCCGCCACCAGCGTGTCGAACTCGCGTTCGAGTTCGCCGGCGAAGTGCGACACGTCGGTCGACGTCCCGCCCATGTCGAAGCCGATGACGCGCTCGAAGCCCGCCGCCGCGCTCACGCGCGCCATGCCGACGATGCCGCCGGCCGGCCCCGACAGGATCGAGTCCTTGCCCTGGAATGCGTGCGCATCGGTGAGTCCGCCGTTGGACTGCATGAACTGCAGTCGCACCCCGGGCATCGCGCGCGCGACGCGGTCGACGTAGCGCCGAAGCACCGGCGACAAATAGGCGTCGACCACCGTCGTGTCGCCGCGACCGACGAACTTGATCAGCGGCGACACGCGGTGCGAAACCGAGACCTGCGTGAAACCGACGTCGCGCGCCATCTGCTCGAGCCGCTCCTCGTGCGCGGAATGGCGATAGCCGTGCATCAGGACGATGGCGATCGCGCGCAACCCGCGTCGATGCGCGGAGACGAAGGCTTCGCGCGCGGCATCCTCGTCGAGCGCGCGTACGACAGCACCATCCGCAGCGATGCGCTCGTCGATCTCGACTACTTCCCGATACAGCATCTCGGGCAGCACGATCTGTCGCTCGAAGAGCTTCGGCCGGTTCTGGTAGGCGATGCGCAATGCATCGCGAAAACCGCGTGTCACGGCCAGCAGCATCGGCTCGCCGGTGCGCTCGAGCAGCGCGTTGGTCGCGACCGTCGTGCCCATCTTGACGACCTCGACGCGCTCGGGCCCGATCGATTCACCCTCCCCGATGCCCAGCATGCGGCGAATGCCTTCGACGGCAGCGTCTTCGTACTGCCCCGGGTTCTCCGACAACAGCTTGGCGGTGGCGAGCGTGCCGTCCGGTCGACGGCCGACGATGTCGGTGAAGGTCCCCCCGCGATCGATCCAGAACTGCCAGCGGCTCATCGCAACCTCACAACGATGCGGCCGCGCGCGCGGCCTGGTCGTACAGTCCCGAAAGCGTGCGCAAGGAGCGCGCCAGCTTCGCCAGTTCCAGCCGACCGTCACGGACTTCCGGATTGGTGCCGGTGCCGCTTCCGTGCAGTTCACGCTCGGCGCCGGCCGCCGCACGGGCCGGGGAAGGCGCCGGCCGGGCATCCCAGCCATCGGGCACGGATGCGATCAGGCATCGCTCGCGCACCTCTCGGTAGCGCGCTACGAGCGCCGCACCGGCCGGTGTGGTCGAATGGAACACTTCCTTGCCGATCTTCTCGCCGCGCACCAGGCCGAGCCCGGCCAGCTTGCGCAGCGCGTAGGCGACCACGTGCGAGTCCTCGTAATTCAGCGTGAAACAGATGTCGGCGAGCTTCTTGCCCTTGCCGCGGTGGTGCACGTGGTGCAGCACCAGCACGTCGGTGATCGTGAGATCGGGCATGCCGGCGGCGGCCATGCAGCGCACTGCCCAGCGATCGAAGGCGTGCGCCGCGACGATCAGGCCGAATTCGAACTCCGACAGCTCGCCCCAGTCACCTTCGGCCAGATGCGCCGACGACAGAATGCGCAACGGCGCGCGTGCGCGGGTTTCGCGGGCTGCTGCCATGCAACATCTCCAAAACGTGAACGTTACGTTGACAATTTATCGCACAATTTCCTAAGCTTCGCGAGCCGCACGAAACGCGCGCGCCGAAGCTGCCGGCGCATGCGAAGATCCGTTGCAACAAACAGAACCGAATCGGAGGACTCATGAAATTCGTACCCGTCGTGTCCGCCATCGCGCTGGGCATTGCGTCGCCCACGCTGCTCGCGCAGACGAAGTGGGACCTGCCCGCGGCATACCCGGCGAGCAACTTCCACACCGAGAACCTGATGCAGTTCGCCGCCGACGTGGACAACGCCACCGGCGGCAAGCTGAAAATCACGGTGCACGCGAACGCGTCGCTGTTCAAGGCACCCGAGATCAAGCGCGCGGTGCAGACGAACCAGGCGCAGATCGGCGAGATCCTGCTGTCGAACTTCTCGAACGAGAATCCGCTGTACGGGATCGACGTGCTGCCGTTCCTCGCTACCAGCTACGACGCAGCGCGCAAGCTCGACCGCGCGGCGCGCCCGGCGCTCGACAAGCTGCTCGCCTCGCAGGGGATGAAGCTGCTGTTCACCGTCGCGTGGCCGCCGCAGGGCCTGTACTCGACGAAGCCGCTGCAGGCGGCGAGCGACCTGAAGGGAATGAAGTTCCGCTCGTACAACGCGGCCACGGCGAAGATCGCCGAACAGTTCGGCGCGCAGCCGGTGACGATCCAGGCCGCCGAACTGTCGCAGGCGATGGCCAGCGGTGGCGTCGAGGCGTTCATCACGTCGGGCTCCACCGGCTACGACACGAAGGCCTACGAGCACATCAAGTACTTCTACGACACGCAGGCCTGGCTGCCGAAGAACGCCGTCATCGTCAACCAGTCGGCTTTCGACAAGCTCGACAAGCCGGTGCAGGAGGCGGTGCTGAAGGCGTCGGCCGAGGCCGAGACACGCGGCTGGAAGACCTCGCAGGAGAAGACCGCCTGGTATCTCGACCAGCTGAAGAAGAACGGCATGCAGGTGCTTCCGCCGACGCCGAAGATGGTCTCCGAGTTCGAGAAGGTCGGTGAGGTGCTGGTCGACGACTGGGTGAAGCAGGCAGGTCCCGAAGGCAAGGCGATCCTCGACGCCTACCGGAAGATGTGACGCGCGGGCCCGCGACGCACTCGACGCCATGCGCGCGGCGCTCGATCGGCTCTACGACGTCGCCGCGTGGCTCGCGGCGGCGTCGATGATCGGCCTGCTCGTCATGGTGCTGCTGTCGATTGCCGGCCGACAGTTCGGCTTCTACGTGCCGGGCACCGACGCCTACGCCGGCTACCTGATGGCCGCGGCCGGCTTCCTGGCACTCGCCCACACGCTCGCGCACAACGAGCACATCCGCGTCACGCTCGTCCTCACGCTGGCCCCACCGCGCCTGCGCCGTCCGCTCGAGATCTTCTCGCTGCTGCTCGCACTGCTGCTGGCGGCGCTCTTCGCGTTCTACAGCGTCCGCCTGTCCTGGCAGTCGTACGTCTTCAACGACATCTCGACGGCGAGCGACGCGACGCCGCTGTGGATTCCGCAATTGGCGATGGCGCTCGGTACGATCATCTTCGCCGTCGCTTTCGCCGACCAGCTGGCGCTCGAGTGGCTGGGGAAGCGCCGGCACGAAGCGGCCGACGCCGAGCCGCTGCGCAACGAGTGAGGCGCGCGCAGCCGCTGCGCGCCGCGCATTTTCCGAACCCGGACCTTCGACGCGATGAGCGACCTGACGATCACCGCCCTGCTCATCGCCGCGCTTTTCGTGCTGCTCGGCTCGGGCCTGTGGATCGGCCTGGCGCTCGCCGGCGTCGCCTGGATCGGCATGGAGATCTTCTCGTCGCGGTCGGCCGGCGACGCGATGGCGATCACGATCTGGGGAACCGCGTCGAGCTGGACGCTCACCGCGCTGCCGTTGTTCGTCTGGATGGGCGAGATCCTGTTCCGCACGCGGCTGTCGGCCGACATGTTCCACGGACTGGCACCGTGGATGAACCGCCTGCCCGGTCGCCTGCTGCACACGAACATCGTCGGCTGCGCGATCTTCGCGGCGGTTTCCGGCTCGTCGGCGGCCACCTGCGCGACCATCGGCAAGATGACGCTGCCCGAACTGGGCCGGCGCGGCTATCCCGACGGCATCGTCGTCGGCACGCTCGCCGGCGCCGGCACGCTCGGCCTGCTGATCCCGCCGTCGATCATCATGATCGTCTACGGCGTGAGCGCCGACGTGTCGATCGCCAGGCTCTTCGTGGCCGGCATCGTTCCCGGCATCCTGCTCGCGGCGCTCTTCATGGGCTACATCGTCGTCTGGGCGCTGCTGAACCCGACGCGCGTACCGTCGGCGGACACTTCGCTCACGCTAGGCCAGAAGCTGTGGAGTTCGCGCCACCTGATCCCGGTCGCGCTGCTGATCGTCGCGGTGCTGGGCGCGATCTACAGCGGCATCGCCACTGCCACCGAGGCGGCGGCACTGGGCGTGGTCGGCGCACTGCTGCTGTCGGCCGTGCAGGGCGCGCTCGACTGGCGCACCTTCGTGCAGTCGCTGCTCGGCGCCACGCGTTTGTACTGCATGATCGCGCTGATCCTCGCCGGCGCGGCTTTCCTCACGCTGGCGATGGGCTACATCGGCCTGCCGCGGCACCTGGCCGAGTGGATCGCCACGCTCGGCCTGTCGAGGTTCCAGCTGATCATCGCGCTCGCCGTCTTCTACATCGTGCTCGGCTGCTTCCTCGACGGCATTTCGATGGTGGTGCTGACGATGGGCGTGATCCTGCCTACCGTCAGCGCCGCCGGGATCGATCTGCTGTGGTTCGGTGTGTTCATCGTGATCGTCGTCGAGATGGCGCAGATCACGCCGCCGGTGGGCTTCAACCTCTTCGTGCTGCAGGGGATGACCGGACGGGAGTTGCCGTGGATCGCGCGCCAGGCGGCGCCGATGTTCGCGCTGATGGTGGTCGCGGTGCTGCTGATCTACGCGTTTCCCGCCCTGGTGTCGTGGCTGCCGGCGCAGATGAAGGGCGTCGCGTAGAACCATCGATCGTCGGAGACAGCCCATGAGCGACTTGCTGCGCAGTGCGGCGATCCGCCGCATCGAATCTGCGGCGACGGCAGCGCTGCCGCCCGGCACGCTGATGGCGCGCGCGGCCGACGCCGTGGTCGATGCAACGACGACGGTCGCCCGCTCGCTCGAGGCGGGGCGCCCGATCGTCGCCTGGGTGGGCCCCGGCAACAACGGCGGCGATGCGCTGCTGGCGGCGCTGCGCCTGCGCGAATACGGCTTCGCCGTGCGCGCGATCGCGCTCGATGCCCGGCGCACGCCGGGCGGCGACGCAGGCGAAATCTGGCGACTCGCGCACGGCCGCGGCCTGCCGATCGAGGATGCCGCCGCGTGGGAGGCACTTTTGTCGCACGTGCCTGATCGTTGCGACGCTGCACTCGCGCCGATACTCATCGACGGTCTGTTCGGCATCGGATTGCAGCGACCGCTCGGGCCCGGAATCGGCGCGCTGTGCGAGCGGATCGCGCAGCGCCGATGGCCGGTGGTCGCCGTCGACGTGCCGAGCGGGATCGACGCCGATACCGGCGCGCGAGTCGGTGCGCACGCAGTAAGCGCGTGCGTGACCGTCACGATGATCGCCGACAAGCCGGGGCTGCACACCGGCGCCGCGCTCGATCATGCAGGCGTCGTGCGCATCGCCGAACTCGACATCGACGATGGGCAGCGGCGCGCCGCACTGGACGGCGTCACGCCGGCCGATCGCGGCCGGATCTTCGATCGCGGCCCGCTGTTCGATCGCGAGCGGGCAGTCGCGGCGGCACTTCCCCGCCGCGCCAACGACACCAGCAAGGGCAGCTTCGGCTCGGTGCTGTGCTACGGCGGTGCACCCGGAATGCGCGGCGCCGCCCTGCTCGCCGCCAGTGGCGCGCAGGCGATCGGCGTCGGCCGCATCTACGTCGGCACGCCGCAAGGCGAACTGTTCGACCCCGGACAGCCGCAATGGATGAGCGCCGCGTCCGACGTCGCGTTCGGCCGCTTCGACGCGATCGCGATCGGCTGCGGCCTGGGCGATGGCGCCGATGCGCGGGCAGCGGTGCGCCGAGCCATCGAGCAGGCTCACGGGCTCGTCGTCGATGCCGACGCGCTGAACGCGATCGCCGCCGACGAGACGCTTGCCGATGCGCTTGCCGCGAGAGGGACGGCAGGCGCGGCAAACGGGAGATCGACGGCGGCCGAGCCGCGCGGCGTGGGCGAGGCGGCGTTGCGCTGCATCGTGACGCCCCATCCATTGGAGGCAGCCCGTTTGCTGCAGGTCGACGTGCCCCACGTCCAGTCCGACCGGATCCGCGCAGCCTGCGCGCTCGCCGCGAAGCTGCGCTGCGTCGCGCTGCTCAAGGGAGCGGGCAGCGTCGTCGCGACACCCGAAGGCCGCTGGTCGATCATCGATGCCGGTTCGCCGGCGCTGGCCAGCGCCGGTACCGGCGACGTGCTCGCCGGTGCCTGCGCCGCGCTGCTCGCGCGCGGTCTCGACGCCGAGCGCGCCGCCTGCCTCGGTGCCTGGCTGCACGGCGCAGCGGGGCAGGCATGGGCACACGAGTATCGAACCGAGGACGGACTGAGCGCCGCGGAATTGCACGAATGGATGCGGCGCGCGGGCGCGGACCTGCGCTCCGCGGAGGATTCCCGATGATTTCGAAAGACGAGGGGAACGACAGCGACAAGTGCGGCAGCGCCCGCGCCGAAGTGCATCGGTTGGCCGATGCGATGCGCGATGCGTCGATCGTCGAACTGCTGCGCGACGAGCCGCAACGGCAGGCGAGACTCGCCGTCGACGCGGCCGGCATCCACGCCGACTTCACGCGGCACCGACTGCCGCTGCCCGCGCTCGACGCGCTGTTCGCGCTGGCGCGCGAGGTCGACCTCGAAGGACAGCGCAACGCGATGTTCGACGGCGCGTCGATCAACTTCACCGAGAAACGACCCGCGCTGCACGTGGCCTTGCGACGCCCGGCGCACGCAGGCAGCGCGCACGATCCGGTTGCCGCCGAAGTCGCGCGCACCTTCGGGCGGATGTTCGACTTCGCCGACGCGGTGCGCGACGGAAGATGGAAGGCGGCCGGCGGCGAGCGCATCGCGACGGTCGTGCACGTCGGCATCGGCGGCTCGCATCTCGGGCCGCAGCTTGCCTGCGAGGCGCTGGTGCGCGAGGCCGGACCACTCGACATTCGCTTCCTGTCGAACGTGGACCCCGATTCCTTCGCACGGGCCACGGCCGGTGTCGATCCGCGCACCACGCTGGCGATCGTCGCCTCCAAGTCGTGGCACACGACCGAAACCGCACGCAACGCGCAGGCGCTGCGCCGCTGGTTCGCCAGCGCCGGCATCGAGGGCGAGGCACTGCAGCGCCACTTCGTCGCCGTCACGTCGAACGTCGAGGCAGCCTCCGGCTTCGGCCTCGCGGCCGATGCGCTCTTTCCGATGTGGGACTGGGTCGGCGGGCGCTATTCGCTGTGGTCGGCGATCGGACTGCCGATCGCACTGTCGATCGGCAGCGAGAACTTCCGCGCGATGCTCGACGGCGCGCACGCGATGGACCGGCATTTCCGCGAGGCGCCGCTCGAGCGCAACGCGCCGGTACTGATGGCGCTCGTCTCGCTGTGGAACCGCCTCGTGCTCGACGGCGGAACCGAGGTCGTCGTCCCCTACAGCGACGCGCTGCGCAGCCTGGTCGCCTATCTGCAGCAACTGCAGATGGAGAGCAACGGCAAGCGCATCGGGCGCGACGGCGAGCCGGTGCCGTGGGAGACGGTACCCGCGATCTGGGGTTCCACCGGCACCGACGCGCAGCACTCGTTCTTCCAGGCGCTGCACCAGGGAACGAGCGTGCATCCGGTCGACTTCATCGTCGTCGTGCCGAGCGCAGGCGACGACGAGCACCGCGGGCGCGCGCTGCTCGCCAACGCACTCGCGCAGGTCGAGGCGCTCGCCTGCGGGCGACACTCCGACGACGCCGACCCGCTGCTGGCGAAGCACCGCAGCACGCCGGGCAACCGTCCGTCGTCGGTGCTGCTGCTGGACGCGCTCGATGCACGCAGCTTCGGTGCACTGATCGCGCTGTACGAGCACAAGACGGCGTCGCTCGGCTGGCTGTGGCGCATCGACTCCTTCGACCAGTGGGGCGTCGAACTCGGCAAGGTACTCGCGGCCGACATCGAGCCGATGCTCGCCGAAGGCGCCGAAGCGACCGGCGCCGCCGACGGCAAGCAGCCGGCGCACGACGGGCGAGGCGGTTCGGCTTGCCCCGACAACGGGCAGTCGCACGCGACCGTGCAGCCGCTGATCAGGCGGATACGGAAAGCGCTGGCCGATCGGGACGCTCGACGAGCCGACCCGCCTGCAGCGTGAGGCGGCGCGCGCAGCGCGCCGCGAGCTGTGGATCGTGCGTGACGAGCAGCAGCGTCGCGCCGGCCTCCCGATTCAGCTCGAACAACAGGTCGATCACGCGCGCGCCGGTGGCTGCGTCCAGACTGCCGGTGGGCTCGTCGGCGAACAACAGCTTCGGATCGGGCGCGAACGCACGCGCAATCGCCACGCGCTGCTGCTCGCCGCCGGAGAGTGTCTTCGGATAGTGTCCGAGCCGGTCGCCCAGGCCGACCCGTTCGAGCAGCTCGCGCGCGCGCACGGCCGCGCGGCGATCGCCGGCCAGCTCGAGCGGCAACATCACGTTCTCGAGCGCCGTCATCTGCGGCAACAGCTGGAACGACTGGAAGACGAAACCGAGATGACGAGCGCGCCACGCTGCGCGGCCATCCTCGTCGAGCGCGAACAGCGACTGCCCGAACACGGTCACCGAGCCCTCGGTGGGCAGGTCGAGCCCCGCGAGCAGGCCGAGCAGCGTCGACTTGCCCGAGCCCGAGGCGCCGGTGATCGCGACCGTCTCGCCCTCGCCCACCGTGAACGACATGTCGTCGAGGATCGTCAGCCAGCCGTCCGCGTCGCGCACGCGCTTGCCCAGGTGCTCGACGATAATGGCATCCATGTCCGGGTTCCGAAAAAGTCGCCGCCGCTTCGTCGAAACGCTGATCGTCGCCGGCGCCGGGGTCGCCGCGAGTCTACCCGTACCCGAGGCGAGGGCCGACGAATCGGCCAACACCGTGCTCGTCCTCGGCGACAGCCTGTCGGCCGAGTACGGACTGGGCCGCGGCAGCGGCTGGGTTCAATTGCTCGCCGAACGCCTTCAGGCGCAGCAACCGCCGTGGTCGGTGGTCAATGCGAGCGTGAGCGGAGAGACGACCGCGGGCGGACGCAGCCGCATCGACGCGCTGCTCTCGCGCCACACGCCGCGCGTCGTCATCGTCGAACTCGGCGGCAACGACGCGCTGCGCGGACTCGACCTGCGCGCCACCGAAGCCAACCTCGATGCGATCGCGAGCGCCGCGCGCGCCGCGGGAGCGGCCGTGCTGCTGCTCGGCATGCAGGTGCCGCCGAACTACGGCGCGACCTACGCCGACGCCTTCGCCGCGATCTTTCCGCGCGTGGCAAGACGTCACGACGCGAAGCTCGTTCCGTTCCTTCTCGCGCCGATTGCAGGCGACACGGGGCGCTGGTTCCAGCCCGACCGCATCCACCCCACCGAGGCAGCACAGCCGCTGCTTCTCGACGTCGTCTGGCCCGCGCTCGCACCGCTGCTGCGCGCTTCGGTCGCGCGCTGATGCACTCGCCCGATCCGCCCCTGCCCCAAGCCGGCACGCCGGCTGCGCAGCACGCCGAATCGGCCCGCAGCAACTGGCTGTCGGAGGCCTCGGGCGCTTTCGGCGATCTCGGCGTGCTGATTCCCTTCGTCACCGCGTACCTGGCAATCGTCGGCATGTCCCCGCAGGGGGTGCTGATGCCGATCGGGCTCGCGTCGATCGCCGCCGGACTGTGGTTCCGCACGCCCTTCCCGGTGCAGCCGATGAAGCTGGTCGGCGCGTCGGTGATCCTCTACTCGCAGGCCGGCATTGCGATGACGCCCGACATCGTCGTCGCCGCAGGCCTGTTCACCGGCGTCGCATGGCTCGCGCTCGGGCTCACCGGCCTGGCCGAACGCTTCAGCGCTTGGATTCCGCGCGAAGCGCTGCTCGGCGTCGTCATGGGACTGGGCTTCGGCTTCATGCTCGAAGGACTGCGCACGATGTCGGCGCAGCCGTGGGGCGGTGCGCTGACGCTGGCGATCGCGCTCGTGCTGCTGTCGCGCCCCGCGATCCCGACGATGCTCGTGCTGCTCGCCGGCGGCGCACTCGCCAGCCTGCTCGCCGGTGCTTCCGTTGCACTCGTCGAATTTGCCCCGGCGCTGACGCTGCCCGCCTTCGCCTGGCCGACGCTGTCGTGGCGAGCGCTCGAGATCGGCGTGCTGCTGCTGGCGCTGCCGCAACTGCCGCTGACTTTCGGCAACGCGCTGTTCGCCGTCGTCGACGAGAACAACCGACGCTTTCCCGCGGCACCGACCAACGAGCGCACCGTCGCGCTCAGCACCGGCGCGATGAACGTCGTGTCGAGCGCAATGGGCGGCATTCCGCTGTGCCATGGCGCCGGCGGCATGGCCGCGCAGACGCGCTTCGGCGCGCGCAGCGGGCGCGCTCCGGTGATCCTCGGCACCACGCTGCTCGCGCTCGGACTCGTCTTCGCCGACGCCGTAGCGGCGCTGTTCGCGCTCGTCCCGCCGGCGGTGCTCGGCGCGATCCTCTTTCTCGCCGGTCTGCAGCTTGCGCTCGGCAGCCGCGAGCCGGGCGGCGAGAAGGTCGACCGCTTCGTGGTGCTCGCGACCGCCGGCATTGCCGTCTGGCACGCGGGGCTCGCGGTGCTGTTCGGCGTGCTGGCGTATCACGCCACGCGAAGGGGCTGGATCCGGCTGTAGGGATGCGAGTCAGGCGGCGTCGTCCGGGTGCGCGGGCTTGGTCGCTCGGATGAACGCGCTGAAGACCTTGCCGTCGACTTCGCTCGCGATCCTCGCCGCGTCGAGTCCGCTCGCGGCAAGGAACTCGCGCGCGTCTTCCGCGCGGTAGATGCGCGTCGGCTCGACGTCGATCGCGGTGAAGCCCGCGGCGGCAAGCTTCGAGCGGTAGTCTGCTTCATCCAGCGCACCGGCAACGCAGCCCACCCACGCAAGTGCGCTCTCGCGCAGTTCGGCGTCGATTTCTCCTCGCGTCACGACATCGGAGACCGCGAAGCGTCCGCCAGGTCTCAGTACACGAAACGCCTCGCGCAACACCTGGTCCTTGTCGGCCGAGAGGTTGATCACGCAGTTCGAGATGACGACGTCGACCGACGCATCCGGCAGCGGGACCTGTTCGATCTCGCCCTTCAGGAACTCGACGTTCGTCGCCTGCGCGTTGCGCTTGTTTTCGTTCGCGAGCGCGAGCATTTCGTCGGTCATGTCCAGGCCATAAGCCTTGCCGCTCGGCCCCACGCGGCGTGCCGACAGCAATACGTCGATGCCCCCGCCCGAGCCCAGATCGAGCACGACCTCGCCGGGATTCAACTCGGCGAGCGCCGTGGGGTTGCCGCAGCCGAGCGATGCAAGCACCGCCGCTTCGGGAAGAGTGTCGATCTGAACCGAGTCGTAGAGATCGCGTGTGATCGGATCGGCGCCGGACAGCGCGCTACCCGAGCAACACGAAGAAGCTCTTGCTTGCGGCGCCGGGGCTCCGCTGCCGCAACACGATGCCGGCGCACCCTCGCCGCGGACACGACGAGCCGCCTCTGCGTATTTCTGCTTCACCGCCTGCTTGATATCGACGTCACTCATGTGGGCCCCTCTCGGCTGCGGGTGCGAGTCGCCCCTGTCTTGCGGGTGACCATGCAATTCCAGTATATTGGAAACATGGAAGAAGAAAAAGTGGTTCGTGCGCTGGCCGCGCTTGGACAGCCGCATCGGCTGAAGGTGTACCGCGCGCTCGTCGTGGCCGGCGAGCGGGGACTGACCCCCGGAACCATCAGCGAGGCACTCGCATCTCCCGCGGCCACACTGTCGTTCCACCTGAAAGAACTCGTCGGCGCGGGCCTCGTTACGCAGGAGCGCGCCGGCCGACACCTGATCTACCGTGCCGACTACTCGTTCATGAACGCGCTGCTGGGATACCTGACCGACCACTGCTGCGAAGGCAGTCGCTGCGGCGACGCCTCGACCGCTGCTCGAAGCTGAAACAATCGCATCGACACATGGGCGTATTCGAGCGTTATCTCACCGTCTGGGTCGCGCTGGGCATCCTCGCGGGCGTCGGCCTCGGACTCGTCGCACCGGGCCTGTTCGAGTTCGTAGCGTCCCTGGAATGGGCGCACGTGAACCTCGCCGTCGCCGCATTCATCTGGGTGATGATCTACCCGATGATGATCCAGATCGACTTCGCCGCCGTGAAGGACGTCGGACGGCGCCCACGGGGTCTCGTGCTCACGCTGGTCGTCAACTGGCTCGTCAAGCCGTTCACCATGGCCGTCCTCGCGGTGCTGTTCTTCGAGCATCTGTTCGCCCCGTGGGTCGACCCGGTATCTGCCTCCGAATACATCGCGGGCATGATCCTGCTGGGCGTGGCGCCGTGCACCGCGATGGTGTTCGTCTGGAGCGAGATGACCCGCGGCGACCCGAATTACACATTGGTCCAGGTATCGGTCAACGACCTCGTCATGGTGTTCGCGTTCGCCCCGATCGCAGCGTTCCTGCTCGGTGTGACCGACGTTACGGTGCCGTGGGAGACGCTGCTGTTCAGTGTCCTGCTGTACGTCGTGTTGCCGTTGAGCGCGGGAGTGCTGACACGCCGGGCACTACTGCAACACGGCCCCGAGCGGCTCGCACGGGGAATCCGAGCGCTGAAGCCGTGGTCGATGGTCGGCCTCGTCGCCACCGTCGTGCTGCTGTTCGGCTTCCAGGCGGGGACGCTGGTTGCGCAACCGCTCGTGATCGTGATGATCGCCGTGCCGCTCATCCTGCAGTCCTACGGCATCTTCTTCGTCAGCGCCATCGGCGCCCGCTGGCTCGGATTGCCCCGCGAGATCGCGGCGCCCGCGTGCCTGATCGGCACGTCGAACTTCTTCGAGCTGGCGGTGGCCGTGGCGATCTCGCTGTTCGGCCTCGCTTCCGGAGCCGCGCTGGCGACCGTCGTCGGCGTGCTCGTCGAAGTGCCGGTGATGCTGTCGCTGGTCGCCATTACGAACCGGAGCAGACACTGGTTTCCGTCGCTTGCCGAAGCGGAGGGCTCGGACACTGGCGGACCACGCGAGACAATTGCGGGCTCGCGCCCATAGCCCGTTACCCGCGTCATCCCGAATATGAGCAGGCACATCCACAACCGCGCGACCGTTCTGGTGCCCGAGGCCGGACTCGAACCGGCACGGCCTCGCGGCCGAGGGATTTTAAGTCCCTTGTGTCTACCGATTTCACCACTCGGGCGCCGCTGCGCAGTGTACCGGTGCGTGAGCCGGCCGGGACACCGGCCCTGCCCGGCATGCCCGCTATGCGCGACTCGCGCGCAGCCGCGCATCTCGCAGCGCCTTCCGGATCTCGCAGCGAACGAGGCCGAGATCGCGCAACTCGCGCTCGCTGCGAACCTCGAGTTCGGCGGCTGCGCGACGCGTCTGCAGCCGGGCATCGAACGCGCGCAGCACGCGACCGATCCGCTGCATTGCGCTGCGCCAGGCCGCGCGTCGAAGCTCGGCCTCCAAACGGTACGGTGAAGGTCGGTTTCGCATGACCGTCTCCTCGCTGGGTGCAGCGGCATCAGCTGCGCCACGGCAGGTCGAGCTTCTGCCCGTCGGGCAGGTACACGTCGACCGGCGTGGCGGCGAGTACAGCTACGAGGTTCATCGGTTGCGCACCGACGGCGAAGATCTGGTGCAACACGTTGCGCGGCACCGCTACCGTCTGGCCGGCGCAGAACGGGTGCACCTGGCCGTCGATGTGCAGTTCTCCCGTACCGCTGGAGCACAGCACGATCTCCTCGCAATCGTGCCGATGCGGCGGCGTCGCGCCTCCCGGCGCGATCGTCTGCCGCCAGACGCTCATCTGCTCGAGCCCGTCGTCGCTCCCGGCCCAGGTCGCGTGCTGCAGGCCGGGAATGGGCATGTCGAGGGGCGCTTTCTGGTCGATGACGTACATGGTCAGTCTCCTGGACGTTGTTCCAACAAGAACCGCGCGGCGCGATTCGGGCGCCCCGCGCGTCGCGGTCCGTTCACGCTGGCTTCCGAGCGTGAACGGCCCCAGTTTCCGCGCTTGCCTTTCATCAGAGAAGACGGTCCAATGACCTGATATCGAGGAACTTTTTTCCTC
This sequence comes from Burkholderiaceae bacterium, assembly GCA_021166725.1. Classification (GTDB taxonomy): domain Bacteria; phylum Pseudomonadota; class Gammaproteobacteria; order Burkholderiales; family Burkholderiaceae_E; genus Zeimonas. The sequence goes on from JAJPES010000059.1 coordinate 106,100, forward strand.
GATCAGGAGGCTCGATGCCAGGCCTTCAGTCCTACATGGCGTTCGCCGAAACCGCCAAGCGCGGCAGCTTCGCGGCGGCGGCACGCGAACTCGGCAGCGCCCCGTCCACGCTCGCCAAGGCCGTCACCCGACTCGAAGCCTCGCTCGGCGTGAAACTGCTGCACCGAACGACGCGTCGCGTCGGACTCACGGCCGACGGCGAGCGGCTGTTCCAGCGCTGCCAGCGCGTTCTCGCCGAAGTCGACGAACTGCACGCCGAAGCGGCAGGCACGCGCGCGGCACCGCGCGGCACGCTGCGCATCGACATGCCGATCGTCTATGGACGGCGCATCCTGCTACCCCTGCTCGCGCAACTCGTGCGCCGGCATCCGGAACTGGCCCTCGACGCGCGTTTGCACGACGAACAGGTCGATCTCGTCAAGGAAGGCATCGACGTCGCGATCCGGATCGGTGCACTGCGCGATTCGCGACTCGTCGCGCGGCGTTTCGCCCACCAGGCACTGCTGCTATGCGCCAGCCCCGGCTACCTGGCCGAACGCGGGACGCCGAAGCGCGTCGACGCGCTCGCCGCACACGCCGCCATCGCGTTTCGGATGCCGTCGAACGGCCGCGACCGCCCCTGGCAATTCCGCGCGCGCGGCCGGGCGGTCGAGCTGCATCCCGCTTCGCGCGTGCAGCTGAACGACGGCGAATCGATGGTCGCCGCGGCGTGCATGGGCCTGGGGCTCGCCCAGGTTCCCGACTACATGGTTCAGCGCGAGCTCGCCGATGGGCGGCTCGTCGAGGTGCTGGGCGAGCATCGGCCCGCCACGATGCCGATCTCGGCCGTCTACCCTGGCGCGCGGCTGCTGCCGGCTCGGGTTCGCGCCCTGCTGGAGGTTCTCGATTCGCTGCGCGACGACGGCGCGCCGCGTGCAGGCGATGTCGAAGCACACGTCCGATCCGCAACAGCAAGGAAACCGCGCTGATCCCGGTCACCATCGACGTCGTCTCCGACACGTGTGCGGCGGGCCGCCCATTTGCCCGGGTTCCGGTTTTCGTCCATGCACATCGGAGGACAAGATGCAACGAGAACCTACCGTATTCGCCAGCCGTCGCCGCGTCACGCTGGGACTGCTCGTTCTCGCATCGGGCGCGCTGGGCGCCTGCACGACGACCGGCCCAACGGGAACCCCGACGGCGGTCGCCAAGCGCAACGAGATCGACGCCGCAGTGAACACGACGCTGACGAAACTGTACGAAGTCGCTCCCGGCTCACGGGAGCTCGTCCAGCGCGCCAGCGGCATCCTCGTGTTCCCATCGGTGATCCGCGTCTCCTTCGGCATCGGCGGCGCCCATGGCGACGGCGCCCTGCTCGGCAAGGACGGGCGCACGCTCGGCTACTACACCGTCAACGCGGGGTCGATCGGCCTGCAGGCCGGCGCCCAGTCGCAGGCGGTGGTCTACCTGTTCATGACGCCCGACGCCCTGGAGCATTTCCGCGAGAGCAACGGGTGGACGGCCGGCGTGGACGCGACGGTCGCAGTGGCCAAGGTGGGCGCGAACGGCCGTTTCGACACCGCAAGCGCGCAGCAACCGGTCATCTCGTTCGTGATCACGAATGCAGGCCTGGCAGCCGGTGTCGCACTGGAAGGCGCGAAAGTCACTCCGATGAGCGCCTGACGCGAAGCAACGCGTCTTCGCACACTGCGCGTATCCGCATTCGCGTGTCCTCGATGACACGTGGGTGCGGCGCGTGCGGTTCCGCGACAACGCGCTCGCCTGCGGGCGCAGTGCGCGACGCTTCTCGTCGAATTGACACTCCGATCGCGCCGGTTATAATCGCTGGCTTCGCGCGGGAGTAGCTCAGTTGGTAGAGCGCAACCTTGCCAAGGTTGAGGTCGCGAGTTCGAGACTCGTCTCCCGCTCCAGTCTTTCCCTTCCCAGGTACCCGAATCGACGCCTTGCGCGCGGTTCGGACTGCTCTCCCGGCGGAGTGGCAGAGTGGTCATGCAGCGGCCTGCAAAGCCGTGTACGCCGGTTCGATTCCGACCTCCGCCTCCAGAAGATCGAGCGCCCCGGGCAGCAATCCCGGCATCGTAGCGGCAGCCCAAGCGCTGGTTCACAGAGGCGGCAGCGTGGCGTCGTCCGAACCCGGAAGCTTCGCGTCGACCAGGTCTTGCGCCTCCTTGCGTCCTTGCGGCTTCAGCTCGGCAGGCCCGGGCGCGAGCGGTTCGTCTGCGAGGCGTCCGTTCCTTTCGATGTCCGCGATCAGCATCTTCATCTCTGCGATCTCCTTGATCTGGTCGCGAATGATCCGGTCGGCGAGGTAGCGAACGCGCGGATCTCGAATATCGGCCTTTCGGGCATTGTTCACGGCGATCGAGTGGTGCGGGATCATCGCTTCCATGAACGTCGTGTCGTCGATGAGCACCTGGCTTCGGTTGATCGCCAGCAGTGCAACTGCAGCGAGCAGCGCACCGGCGAGGACGATGATCTTCGTTGCCGTTCCGCGGAACATCGACCACATCGACGCGAGCATGACGACGGTCATGACGGCGCCCATGACGAACGACGCAACGAGCCGGCTCACACTGAAGAAGACGTGGTCGAAAGCGTAGACGAGCTGGTACATCAGCGGAAACATCACGGCTATCGACACCGCGATCGTCACGGCGAACCTGCTCCAGGACATCATCGGCATCGCGTTGTTCCGGGTGTCCCCGCTCGGCCTGGCGCTTTCCATTCCCGGCTCTCCTTTTCGGACCGCTCGCAGTCGAACGATTCGCCGAAACCGGATGCAATGCGGCGACCCTGTCCCGTGCCGGGAGCGAACGAGAACTTGACCTTGACATGATGTCAAGGTAGACGATGCAGGCAACGGCATCTTCCCGGGAGTCCTCGATGGCCACCTCGACTCCTCCCCTTCCCTCGCGAACCTCGGCTGCGATTCAGCTCCAGGTCAAGGGAATGACCTGCGCATCGTGCGTGGGGCGCGTGGAACGCGCGCTGGCGAAGCTGCCCGGCGTCGTCGAGGCGAGCGTCAACCTGGCCACCGAAAGCGCCACCGTGCAGGCCGACGCTGCGGTCACCCCGTCCATGGTCGCCGACGCGGTCGAGAAAGCCGGCTACGAGGTCGCGCGCGAGAGCTTCGACGTTCCGGTCGTGGGAATGACCTGTGCGTCGTGCGTCGGACGCGTCGAGCGGGCGCTGGCGAAGGTGCCCGGCGTGGTCGCGGTCTCCGTCAACCTGGCGACCGAGCGCGCGCACGTCGAGACGCTCGGCGCGACGCCGCTTGCGACGCTGCACGAGGCGATCGAGCGCGCCGGCTACGAGGTCGGTTCGAGCGCCGACGGGCCGGCGGACCCAACGACGGCGTCGCCCGCTTCCCGTCTGCCTGGCTGGTGGCCGGTCGCACTCGCCACCGTACTCACGCTGCCGCTGGTCGCGCCGATGTTCGCCGCACCTTTCGGCAGCGACTGGATGCTGCCGCCCTGGGCGCAACTGCTGCTCGCAACGCCGGTGCAATTCTGGCTGGGCGCGCGCTTCTACCGCGCCGGATGGAAAGCGCTGCGCGCGGGCACCGGCAACATGGACCTGCTGGTGGCGCTGGGCACTTCGGCCGCCTACGGACTGTCGCTGTACCTGATGTTCACCGCGCACGGGCACGGCATGCCGCACCTGTATCTGGAGGCGTCGGCCACGGTGATCACCCTCGTACTGCTGGGCAAGTGGCTCGAAGCGCGCGCCAAGCGCCAGACCACCGATGCGATCCGCGCCTTGAAGGCACTGCGGCCCGAGACCGCGCGCGTGCGCCGCAACGGTGTAGACACCGAAGTGCCGACGGCGAAGGTGCGCATCGGCGACCTCGTCGTGGTCCGCCCCGGCGAGCGAATTCCCGTCGACGGCGAAATCGTCGAAGGGCGCAGCCACGCGGACGAATCGCTGATCACCGGCGAGAGCCTGCCGGCGGCCAAGGCGCCGGGCGATCGCGTCACCGGCGGATCGATCAATGCCGAAGGACTGCTGGTCGTGCGTACGGTCGCGATCGGCAGCGAGTCGATGCTCGCGCGGATCATCCGCATGGTCGAAGGCGCGCAGGCCGCGAAGGCGCCGATCCAGCGCCTGGTCGATCGCGTGAGCGCGGTCTTCGTGCCGGTCGTGCTCGGCATCGCGCTGCTCACGCTCGCGGCATGGGGACTCGGCACCGGCAACTGGGAAAGCGCGCTGCTCAACGCAGTCGCGGTGCTCGTCATCGCCTGCCCGTGCGCACTCGGGTTGGCCACGCCGACGGCGATCATGGCCGGCACCGGGGTTGCGGCGCGCCACGGCATTCTCATCAAGGACGCGCAGGCGCTCGAGCTCGCGCATTCGGTCAGCGTGGTCGCCTTCGACAAGACCGGGACGTTGACGATCGGCCGGCCGCGGCTGGCGGCGGTACTCGCCGCCGGCTCGCGCAGCGAGCAGGAAGTGCTGCGCCTGGCGGCGGCGCTGCAAAGCGCAAGCGAACATCCGTTGGCGAAAGCGGTGCTCGACGCCGCGCGCGATCGCGGGCTTTCCGTTCCACCGGTGCGCGACGTGCGCGCGCTGGCAGGTCGCGGGATCGGCGGCGTCGTCGACGACGAATCGCTGCACCTGGGCAGTCCTCGCCTGCTCGACGAGCTCGGCGTTTCGGCCGGCGAGCTCGCCGCGCAGGCCGACCGACTTCAAACCGAAGGGCGCACCGTATCGTGGCTGGCGCGAAAGCGCGGCGATTCGCACGAGCTGCTCGGCCTGCTCGCCTTCGGCGACGAGGTCAAGCCGGAAGCGGCTGCGGCGATCGCGTCGCTGCACGCGCGGGGCATCCGCACCGTGCTCGTCACCGGCGACAATCGCGGCAGTGCGGCATCGGTTGCGTCGCAACTCGGCATCGACGAGGTGCGCGCCGAAGTCCTGCCCGATGCGAAGGCGGCGATCGTCGGCGAACTCGGTCGCGGCGACGCGGTCGTCGCCATGGTGGGCGACGGCATCAACGATGCGCCGGCGCTGGCCGCCGCCAGCGTCGGCATCGCGATGTCCACCGGCACCGATGTCGCGATGGAGGCAGCCGGCATCACGCTGATGCGCGGCGACCCGCGGCTCGTCGCCGATGCGATCGACGTGTCGCGCCGCACCTACGCGAAGATCCGGCAGAACCTCTTCTGGGCCTTCTTCTACAACGCGGTCGGCGTGCCGCTGGCCGCGCTCGGCTTCCTCGATCCGATCATCGCCGGTGCCGCGATGGCCTTCTCGAGCGTGAGCGTCGTGAGCAACGCGCTGCTGCTGCGCCGCTGGCAACCGAGCGGCGACGGCGACGGCGGCGGCCGGTCGGCAAGCGGCCGCAGTGCGACGAACGAGGCCGCGGCGCCGCTGCGCGCGGCGGCCGCGTCGGAGTGATCGGCATGCACGCGCAACCGATGAACATCGGCGAGGCCTCGCGCGCCTCCGGCGTGACGCCGAAGATGATCCGCCACTACGAATCGCTCGGGCTGATCCCGCCGGCCGCGCGCAGCGATGCCGGCTATCGCCGGTACTCGGCGAACGATGTGCACCTTCTCGCTTTCATCGCGCGCGCCCGCGATCTCGGTTTTTCGATCGCCGAAATCACGCAACTGGTCGGCCTGTGGCAGGACCGCACACGCCCGAGCGCGAAAGTGAAGGCGCTCGCGCTCGAGCAGGTCGAGCGGCTCGAGCGCAAGGTGCGCGAACTGCAGGAGATGAAAGCGACGCTGCAGCGACTGGCGGCCTCGTGTCACGGCGACGATCGGCCGGAATGCCCGATCCTCGAGTCGCTCGCGGGCGAAGGGAAGGCATCGCCGGCGCGCCGGGCAGGCGCAGCGAGCGACCCGCTTGCCGCGCTCAGCCCGAATCGCGCAGATACGGCCAGGCGCGCCGCAGGTAGTAGGTCATCGACCAGACGGTGAGGATCGCCGCCGCGTAGATCAGCCAGGTGCCGATCACCGGCGCATCGAGCACGCCGAACAGCGGCCGGTCGTACAGCAGCAGCGGGATCGCCACCAGTTGCGCGATCGTCTTGAACTTGCCGATGGAATGCACGGCGACGCTGGTGCGCGCGCCGATCTGCGCCATCCATTCGCGCAGCGCGGAGATCGTCAGTTCGCGTCCGACGATGATCGCCGCAACGATCGCATCGACCCGCCCGAGGGCGACCAGCATCACCAGTGCGACGCAGACGATCAGCTTGTCTGCGACCGGGTCGAGGAAGGCGCCGAAAGCCGAGGTCTGGCCCCATCGACGCGCGAGCCAGCCGTCGAGCCAGTCGGTGATCGCCGCCGCCACGAACAGCGCGGTGGCGACGACGTTCTGCGCGTGCACGCTCATCGGCAGGTAGAACGCAGCGACCAGCAGCGGGATCGCCAGTACGCGGGTCCAGGTGAGCAGCGTCGGAAGATTCAGAACCATGCGGGGATCGCGAGTACGTGCGTGGAGGGCCGGTTCGGCGTTCTCAGTGCAACCGGCGATAGATCTCCTCCGCGAGCGTACGCGAAACGCCCTGCACCGAGGCGAGGTCGTCGACGCTCGCCGCCATGATGCCACGCAGTCCGCCGAAACGCGCGAGCAGGCGTTGCCGGCGCCGCGGGCCGACGCCGTCGATCTCCTCGAGTCGCGACGTGTTTCGCGCCTTCGCGCGTCGCGCACGCATGCCGGTGATCGCGAAACGGTGCGCCTCGTCGCGGATCTGCGCGATCAGCATCAGCGCCGCCGAATGAGCGCCCGGCACGATCGGCGCCCGCCCGTCGGCGAAGACGAGCGTCTCGAGCCCCACCTTGCGCCCCTCGCCCTTGGCCACGCCGACGATCGTCGAGATGTCCAGCCCCAGGTCGGCGAACACCTGGCGCGCCACCTCGACCTGCCCCGCTCCGCCGTCGATCAGCACCAGGTCGGGCAGCGGCGCATCGGCATAGCGACGTTCGAGCACCTGGCGCATCGCCGCGTAGTCGTCGCCGCCCTCGATGTCGCGGATGTTGAAGCGCCGATACTGCGAACGCTGCATCGCGTGCTGCTGGAAGACGACGCACGAGGCCTGCGTCGCTTCGCCCATCGTGTGACTCACGTCGAAACATTCGATGCGCAGCGCGTCGAGATCGCTGTCGTCCAGGCCGAGCAGCTGCGCGAGCGAGCGCGTTCGTGCCTGCTGCGATCCCTCCTCCGACAGCACGCGCGCAATCGAGACTTCGGCGTTCTGCCGGGCGAGATCGAGCCATTCGCGGCGCACGCCCTGCGGCTGGCGGATCCAGTGCACCGCGTGTCCGGCCTGCTGTTGCAGCCATTCGAGCAGGGCGGAATCGGGCGCAATGCCGTCGACCACGAGCACCGGCGGGACCGGCATGCCGTCGTAGTGCTGCGCGACGAAGGCCTCGAGCACTTCGGCGGCCGATTCCGCTTCGCCCGCCTGCGCTGCATGAACCGGAAAAACCGCCTTGTCGCCGAGGTGGCGTCCGCCGCGCACCATCGCGAGGTTCACGCAGATGCGTCCGCCGCGCATCGCCACCGCGATGATGTCCGCATCGGCATCGGCCGCGGTCTCCATCGACTGGCGACTGAGCACCTTGGAGAGCGCCGCCATCCGGTCGCGCAGCACCGCGGCAGCCTCGAAGCGCAACGCCGCGGCTTCCGTGCGCATGCGCTCTTCGAGATCGGCGAGCACCGCGGCATGCTCGCCCTGCAGGAAGCGGACCGCCGCGTCGACGTCGTGCGCATAGGCGTCGCGATCGATCTTTCCCACGCACGGCGCGCTGCAGCGGCCGATCTGGTGCAGCAGGCACGGCCGCGTGCGATTGGCGAAGACGCTGTCCTCGCAGGTGCGCAGCCGGAACACTTTCTGCAGCACCTGGATCGCCTCGCGCACTGCCTTCGCGTTCGGAAACGGCCCGAAATACCGGTTGTTCCGGTCGACCGCACCACGGTAGTAGACGAGGCGCGGGAACTCGTGGCCGGTGATCTTCAGGTACGGATACGACTTGTCGTCGCGGAACAGGATGTTGTAGCGCGGCGCCGCCGTCTTGATCAGGTTGTTCTCGAGCAGCAGCGCCTCGGCTTCCGAGCGCGTGACCGTCGTCTCGATGCGCTCGATG
>JAJPES010000076.1 GCA_021166725.1 Burkholderiaceae bacterium
TCCGGTCGTCTTTCTCGTCCAGTGCCTGAACGCGATCCAGTACGGACTGCTGCTGTTCCTGGTCGCCAGCGGCCTGACGCTGATCTTCGGGATCATGGGCGTCATCAACCTGGCGCACGGCAGCTTCTACATGATCGGCGCATACATGGCCTTCGCCATCGGGCCGTGGGTCGAGCAGGCGATCGGCGGTGGCTTCTTCGTCACGCTCGTCGTCGTCGTGCTGCTCGCCGTGCTGCTGGGCTACGTGCTCGAGTGGGTGTTCTTCAGCTACCTGTACGAACGCGAGCACCTTCAGCAGGTGCTGATGACCTATGCGCTGATCCTCGTCTTCGAGGAGTTGCGCAGCCTGCTTGTCGGCGACGACGTGCACGGCGTGCAGGTGCCCGAGTGGCTGGCGGGAACCATACCGCTGGGCGATCTGATGACCTACCCGGTCTATCGGCTGCTCGTCTCCGGTGTCTGCCTGGTCGTCGCTTTCGGCCTGTTCTGGGTGATCACCCGGACGCGCCTGGGCATGACGATCCGCGCCGGCGCGTCGAACCGCGAAATGGTGCAGGCGATGGGCATCGACATCCAGTTCCTGTACCGCGTCGTCTTCGCCGCCGGCGTCGCGCTGGCGGCGCTGGCCGGCGCGATTGCCGCACCCGTGTCCTCCGTGTACCCCGGCATGGGCAACCAGGTGCTGATCATCTGCTTCGTCGTCGTCGTCATCGGAGGCATCGGCTCGATCCGCGGCGCGCTGCTCGCGGCGATGCTGGTCGGCTTCGTCGAGACCTTCGGTACGGTTTTCTTTCCCTCCGCGGCCGGACTGCTCGTCTACGTGCTGATGGCCGCGATCCTGCTGTGGCGCCCGGAAGGGCTGTTCCGGAGCGCCTGACGCCGTGCGCAAGCCGTCTTCCGTCTCTGTCGTCGTCGCGCTGGTGCTGCTGGTCGTGCTCGCGCTGTTCCCGCTGATGGGCAGCAAGTTCGGTATCGCGCTCGTCACGAAGACGATGATCCTCGCGATCTTCGCGCTGAGCCTCGAGTTGCTGGTCGGCCAGACCGGGCTCGTCTCCTTCGGCCACGCGGCCTTTCTCGGCATCGCCGCGTACACGGTGGCGCTGATGACGCCGCAAAGCGAGCCGGCGTCGATCTGGGTGGTGTTGCCGGCGGCGCTGCTCGCCTCGGGCGCGTATGCGCTGTTCGTCGGGGCGCTGTCGCTGCGCACCCGCGGCATCTACTTCATCATGGTCACGCTCGCCTTCGCGCAGATGGCGTATTTCGTGTTCCACGACACCGCGCTCGGGCGCGGCAGCGACGGTATCTACCTGTACTTCCGTCCCGACGTGTCGATCGGCGGCTGGCGCCTGTTCGATCTCGATGCCGGCAACACCTTCTACTGGTTCGTGCTCGCGTCGCTCGCCGTCACTTTTGGCCTACTCGCGCTGATCGTGCGCAGCCGCTTCGGCCGTGCGCTGGCCGGCATCCGCGTCAACGAGCAGCGCATGCGCGCAGTCGGTTTCCCGACCTATCCGTACAAGCTCGCCGCCTTCGTCGTCGCGGCGATGCTCGCCGGCCTCGCCGGCTTCCTGCTCGCGTTGAAGGACGGCTTCGTGAACCCCGAACTGCTCTCGTGGCACGAGTCGGGTGCGGTGCTGATCATGGTCATTCTCGGCGGCATCGGCAGCCTGTGGGGCGCGGTAATCGGCGCATTCGCCTTCGTGCTGCTGCAGGAGCTGTTCCAGTCGGATCCGATCTTCGGCGAGTTCGCGCGCCACTGGCAGCTGACGCTCGGGCTGACGATCATCGCCTTCGTCGCGCTGATGCCCCAGGGCCTGATCGGCATCGGCCGCCAGCTGGGTCGCCGCGCTTCGCTGCGCCGCGGATTGCGCCATGCCTGATTCCGCCCGCCCCAATACCCCGTCCGCAGCCGGCGAAGTGCTGCTTCGCGCGACCGCGGTCTCGCGCAGCTTCGGTGGGCTGAAGGCCGTCGATGCGGTGTCGCTCGCGGTGCGCCGCGGCACCGTTCATGCCGTGATCGGCACCAACGGCGCCGGCAAGTCCACGCTGATCAACGTGCTGTCGGGCGAGATTCCGGCCAGCGAGGGCAGCGTCGAGCTGCTCGGCCTCGATGTCTCGCACTGGTCGCAGCCGCGGCGCGCGCAGGCCGGCCTGGGCCGCAGCTACCAGCGCAACACGATCTACGCGCCGTTCACCGTGTTCGAGAACTGCAGGCTCAGCGCGCAGGCGCGCCTGCAGCGCCCGTGGGATTGGCTGTCGCCGGCCCGGCGTTGCGAGTTCAGCGGCAGCGCCGCGCACGCGGCGCTGGAAAGAACGGGCCTGGCCGCGCATGCCGATCGCGAAGCCGGAACCTTGTCGCACGGCCAGAAGCGCCAGCTCGAGATCGCGATGTGCCTGTCCACCGCGCCGCGCGTGCTCGTGCTCGACGAGCCGCTGGCCGGGATGGGCGCCGAGGAGTCCGAACGCATGCTCGCGCTGCTCGAAGGACTGAAGTCGGAACAGGGAATCCTGCTCGTCGAGCACGACATGGACGCCGTATTCCGCGTCTCCGACGAGATCACCGTTATGGTCAACGGTCGCGTGATCGCCAGCGGCGCGCCCGAGGAAATCCGCAACAGTCCCGAGGTGCAGGAAGCGTACCTCGGCGAGGAAGTCTCGCAATGAGGGTCGCTCATTGAGGACCGAGCCGCTCGTCGACATCGCGAACCTGCACGCGTATTACGGCCAGAGCCACGTGCTGCAGGGCGTGAGCCTGCGCATCGAAGCGGGCGAGGCGATCGGCCTGCTCGGGCGCAACGGGATGGGCAAGACGACGCTCATTCGCAGCATGCTGCGCCTGATGCGCTCGACCACCGGCCGGATCACGATCGGTGGGCGCGATCGCGCCGGCGAGCGACCCGATCGCGTCGCGCGCCTGGGCATCGGCTACGTGCCGGAAGGTCGCGGCATCTTCCCCAACCTGAGCGTGCGCGAAAACCTGGTCATGGCAGCGCGCCCCGGCGTGCGCGGCCAGCTCGACTGGACGCTCGATCGCGTGCTCGCCACGTTCCCCCGGCTCACCGAGCGGATTCGCAACGGCGGCAACCAGCTTTCCGGCGGCGAGCAGCAGATGCTCGCGATCGGCCGCGCGCTGATGACGAACCCCGACCTGATCGTGCTGGACGAAGCCACCGAAGGACTCGCGCCGCTGGTCGTCCGCGAGATCTGGCGCATCGTCGCGAGCATCCGCGAAAGCGGCATCGCTTCGCTGGTCGTCGATCGCAACTACCGCGCGGTGCTCGCGCACACGGAACGCTGCGTCGTGCTCGAACGCGGCCGCGTGGTGCTCGAGGGCAGCTCGGAGTCGCTGGCGGCCGACGAGCGCGCGCTGCAGACCTATCTCGGCGTCTGACTCGCCCGTTGCGTCAGTGCCTGGTCGGCGCCGCTTCCTGCACGTCGAAGGTGACAACGTGATCGGCATCGAAGCGGATGCCGATGCTTTCGCCGATTGCGTGGTCGTGATGGCTGGGCACCAGCGCGAGCAGCGTCGCGCCGCTGGGCAGGCGCAGCGTGTAGAGGAACTGGGCGCCGCGAAAGGCCTTGCGTACCACCTGTGCGTGCAGCGCGCTCGCGTCGTCGTGGACGACATCGTCGGGGCGCAGCAGCACGATCACCTCGCCGTCTACGTTAGCGGCAGCCCCGGCGATCGCCTGGTCGGTGCGCTCGCGGATCGGCAGCGTACCGAGCTCGATGTGCACCTGCGATTGCCCGTCGCGGTGCTCGACGATGCCGGGCAGGAACGCGCCCAGGCCGACGAAGTCGGCCACTTCGCGCGTGGCCGGCTGATGGTAGATGCGGTAGGGCGTATCCCACTGCTCGATATGCCCTGCCTGCATGACGCCTACGCGATCGGCCAGCGCGAAGGCCTCGTACTGGTCGTGCGTGACGAGCAGCGCGGTCGTGCCGGCGCGCTTGAGGATCTCGCGCAGATCCAGTGCCAGCCGCTCGCGCAGGTCCGGGTCGAGGTTCGAGAAGGGTTCGTCGAGCAGCAGGATCGACGGCTGCGGCGCGAGCGCGCGCGCCAGCGCGACGCGCTGCTGCTGTCCGCCCGACAACTCGTGCGGAAAACGTGCGCCGCTGCCCGGCAGCCCGACGAGTTCGAGCATCGCCCGCACGCGCTGCGCGCGCTCGGCCGCCGAGTGCCGCCGCAGGCCGAAGCCGACGTTTGCGGCGACGTCGAGATGGGGGAACAGCGCGTAATCCTGGAAGACGACGCCCACGCCGCGCCGTTCGGGTTCGGTCCACTTCTGCGCCGACGCCACGCAATGCGCGTCGATGTGCACGCAACCGCTCTCCGGGCGCAGGAAGCCGGCGATCGTGCGCAGCGCAGTGGTCTTGCCGCAGCCGGAGGCGCCGAGCAGGCAGCCGATTTCGCCGCGGCGCAGGCGAAAGCTGAGCTTGTCGAGCGCCGCCACCTTCGTACGGGCTGCGCCGAACGACAGGCACAACTCCTCGACCTGCAGCGCCCAGCCGCGCGCATCGGCGCCTTCGACGGCGCCTTCGACGGCGCAGCCGGGAACCGGGGTCGGGAATCGAGCGCTCATTGCAAATGCCTATAATTCGCAGTCAGGAATTCTAGCAATCGTGACGCCGATCAGCACGTTGCGGCGGGGCGCCGCGTCGACCGGAGTATTTTCCACGCAACTGCTCGAGGCAGGCTCGATCCTGGGCTCGCTGGTCGTCGTGCTGCCGATCGTCGCCGTCGTCTGGCTGGCCTTCTCGTCCACGCAGGCCGATCCGGTCACCGAAGGCGCGCTCGCGCACCTGTTCGGCACAGTGCTGCCACGCTACACGCTCACCACGGCCAAGCTCGCAGCGATGGTGCTGGTCGTGGTGCTGTGGGTCGGCGTGAGCACCGGTTGGCTGGTCGCTGCCTACGACTTTCCCGGCCGCCGGGTGCTGGCGTGGATGCTGGTCCTGCCGCTGTCGACGCCGGCCTTCGTGATGGCCTACGCGTACACCGACTTCCTCGCGAGCTACGGCGCGCTGCAACGCAGCTTTCGAGCGTTGACCGGATTGCGCGTCGGCGAGTACTGGTTTCCGGACATCCATTCCTGGCCCGCAGCGGGGCTGTTTCTCGGCCTGGCGCTGTATCCCTACGTTTACCTGCTCGCGCGGGCCGCTTTTGCCGATCGCAGCCCGTCGCTGGCCGACGCGGCGCGTTCGCTCGGCATGAGTCGCCGCCGCGCGTGGTGGCGCATCACGTGGCCGGTTGCGCGCCCGGCCGTGGTGGCCGGCTGTGCACTCGCGTTGATGGAAACGCTCGCCGATTTCGGTACTGTTTCTTATTTCTCCGTCGATTCATTTACAGCAGGAATATATCGGGCCTGGCAGGCGATGGGCGACCGGGTAGGGGCGGCCCGTCTGGCGACGATGCTGCTCGTCCTCGTCGTCGCTTTGCTGCTGGTCGAGCGCGGCCAGCGCGGACGCATGCAGTTCCACGTGCGCAACCCACGGCCGGCGCCGCGCGTGCGCTTGAGCGGCGGCGCGGCACTGCGCGCGACACTCGCGTGCACGTTGCCGATCCTCCTGGGCTTCGCCTTGCCCGCCACGCTGCTCGTCGTCGAATGGATCGACGGCGGCGCGGTGCTCGATGCGCGCCTGCCCGACTGGATCCGTAACACGGCGATTCTCGCCGGCGGCGGCGTTCTCGTCGTGCTGCCGGGCGCGCTCGTCGCCACCTACGCCGCGCGCCTGGGCGCCGCGCCGATGCTGCGCGGCGCGCTCCTGCTGGCGAATACCGGCTACGCGCTGCCCGGTGTAGTGCTCGGCGTCGGCCTGCTGATCCTGTCGGGATGGCTCGACCGCGTGCTCGCGCCGGTCACTGCCGCTCTCGGCGTGCCGGCGCTGTTCGCCGGCGGCAGCGCGCTCGCCTGTATCTACGCCTATGCAGTGCGCTTTTTTCCGGTGGCCTACCAGAGCATCGAGTCGGGGCTCGCGCGCATCGGGCCCTCGATGGACCAGAGTGCGCGCAGTCTCGGCCGCCGCCCGCTGCAGGTGCTGCGCGAGATCCACTGGCCGCTGATGCGCCGCAGCGTCGGCGCCGCCGCGCTGCTCGTGTTCATCGATTGTCTGAAGGAACTGCCGGCCACGCTCGTGCTGCGCCCCTTCGATTTCGACACGCTGGCGGTCGTGACCTACCAGTTCGCTTCCGACGAGCGACTTGCCGAGGCCGCGCTGCCGGCGCTGATGATCGTGCTGGTCGGCGCGATCCCGGTCGTCTGGCTGTCGCGCGTGGCGCTGGCGGAAAGGCGCTGACGAATCGCCCGGCAGTGGCTCGGCGCTGCGCGACGTCCACCGCACTGCGGTATACTCCGTCGCCTTCAGGCGCGTAGCTCAGCTGGTTAGAGCACCACCTTGACATGGTGGGGGTCGTTGGTTCGAGTCCAATCGCGCCTACCAGATTCGGTAGGATCGGGACAGGGGCGGTCAGCGATGCTGACCGCCCCTATCTACAAGGGAAAGAGCGGGGCCTCAATGGCGGGCGCCCCACGCGCAGTGCCGCTGTCTCCGATCAAGTCGAGCGTTGCACGCGGCGACTCACCGCGATTCCGGCCAAGCCCAGTCCGACCAGTACGAGAGTGGCAGGCTCCGGCACATTGACGCCGCCCACGCCGGTACCTTCGGAGGTCAAGCCGCCGACGGCATCGATCTCATTGTCACCATCGCGTGTTATCGCCCCCGGCCCGCCCCACGTTACCGAGACATACCGGAAGGTGGCCGCGGTCGGTAGCTGATAGATCGCGACGAAGCCGTCCGCAATGTTCGGATCGGGTGACCAGCCGCTGCCGTACACGTGGACCAGCGACGCTTGTGTCCATCCGTCATCGGCTGCATCCGGATCGTTGGACAGCCACGCCGTATTTTCCAGCACCTCTCCGGGCACCGGCCCGTGGTCGACAAACACGAACACTGCAACCTGATTCGCTTGCCCCCCGAGATTCCAGATGATTCCTTGCGAGGGGGCCGCGCCCGCGACGCCGCCGGGGCTGGCATTCGGGCTCAGATCCTGAACCAACCGAAATCGAGTGCGTTGGCGTTCGCCGCGGCGGAGCCTCCAAGAGCATACGCACCGAGCGTGGTCGGGTCGGTGGCGAATCCGGTTCCCTCGGCGCCCTTGACGTAGGTGCCGAGGCCGAAATTCGCCGGGTTCGTCCATACCGAATTCTCGATGCAGGTAGTTGAAGGATCGATCCCGAGATTGATGAAAGTTTGGACCGTCGCCCCGAAGATCGAATTGCCGACCTGGTCGGAGGGGGCGGTCAGGCATGCGGCGATGCTCGCTGGTGTCGCCGCACCCATTCCGACGGCCACGACGATGCTTGCTGCGAGCCTGTCGAACGCGGGTTTCATAGATCCCCTCCGATTTGCTCAGGATCCAACGCAGACAGTGCGTCACCGGTCCATCGACATTTCGCGACCGCGAATCGGGCGGTGGATGTACCTGAGACGCATATCGCATGCCACAAACATCAACGCGTTGAATACATTGATCGATTGACGGCGCGAGTGCAGGCGCAACCTGGAAGTGTCAACTTTCTCGACGGGGCGCCGTGGGAGGTGTCGCGTGTGTCGTGCGCCTGCGCTTCGGACGCCGCGCACACTCTCCTATGGCAGTGGTATCCTGAGCGGTTATCGTTTGTCCTCGTTACAGAAGTGGTTCTGCTCCCTCATGGCCTACCCGCGGCGGCGCGACTCGTCGCTCAGAGGTCGCCACAAGACCCGAATTTCTCGCCGGGTGCTGGTGACAGGGCTTCGCGCTCTCGCTGCGAAGAAGGCGACGGTGGCGCCAGACGCCGCCCGCAGCCAGGGCTTTCTCTACGGTGATGACGGTTTGCCGAAATGATGGCGGTCGCCGCATGCCGTCACGCTGAAGTTCGGTGATCACTTCGCGTGCCCCTGCTCCGCGTCGGCGAAGATTTCGACAAGATGGACGTCCAAAGCGCTCTCTGAACGACGTTCCCAGCACGGCTTCGATTCCAACATGGTCCAGATCACTCTCCCCGATGGCTCGCAGCGCAGTTTCGATGCGCCGCCCACTGTGGCCGACGTCGCCGCGTCGATCGGCAGCGGGCTCGCACGTGCCGCGCTGGCCGGCAAGGTGGACGGCAGGCTCGTCGACACTTCCTATCGCATCGAGCGCGACGCGAAGGTGGCGATCGTCACCGACCGCGACCCGGAAGGACTCGACGTGCTGCGCCACTCCACCGCGCACCTGCTCGCGTACGCGGTGAAGTCGCTGTTTCCCGACGCGCAGGTGACGATCGGCCCGGTAATAGAAAACGGCTTCTATTACGATTTCTCCTACAAGCGCCCGTTCACGCCCGAAGACCTGCAGGCCATCGAAACGAAGATGGCCGAACTTGCCCGGCGCGACGAGCCGGTGGTCTGCGAGCGCTGGGAGCGCGACGACGCCGTGCGCTTCTTCGAGTCGATCGGCGAGCGCTACAAGGCCGAGATCATCGCGTCGATTCCGTCCGGCGAACCCATCACGCTGTATCGCGAGGGCGAGTTCGTCGATCTCTGCCGCGGACCGCACGTACCGTCCACCGGTCGGCTGAAGGTCTTCAAGCTGATGAAACTGGCCGGGGCCTACTGGCGCGGCAACTCCGACAACGAGATGCTGCAGCGCATCTACGGCACTGCGTGGGCGAAGAAGGAGGAGCAGGAAGCCTACCTCCACATGCTCGAGGAAGCCGAGAAGCGCGACCACCGCAAGCTGGGGCGCGAACTCGATCTGTTCCACATGCAGGACGAGGCGCCGGGGCTCGTGTTCTGGCACCCCAAGGGCTGGACCATCTGGCAACAGGTCGAGCAGTACATGCGCCGCGTCTATAGGGACACGGGCTACCTCGAGGTGAAGGGTCCGCAGATCCTCGATCGCAGTCTGTGGGAGCGCACCGGCCATTGGCAGAACTATCGCGAGAACATGTTCACGACCGAGTCGGAAAATCGGTCGTACGCGCTCAAGCCGATGAACTGCCCGGGTCACATCCAGATCTTCAAGTCCGATCTGCGCTCGTACCGCGACCTGCCGCTGCGCTACGGCGAGTTCGGCCAGTGCCATCGCAACGAGCCTTCGGGAGCGCTGCACGGAATCATGCGCGTGCGCGGCTTCACGCAGGACGACGGCCACGCGTTCGTCACCGAAGACCAGATCCTCGACGAGTGCGTCGCGTTCACGCGCGACCTGCAACGCGTCTACCGCGACTTCGGCTTCGAGCACATCCTGTACCGCGTCGCCACGCGCCCCGACATGAGGGTGGGGTCCGATGATCTATGGGACAAGGCCGAGGCCGCGCTCGAGGAAAGCCTGCGCCGCGCCGACGTCGAGTTCACGATCGCTCCGGGCGAGGGTGCCTTCTACGGCCCGAAGATCGAGTACACGCTGAAGGATGCGATCGGCCGCGCCTGGCAGTGCGGAACGATCCAGGTCGACTTCAACATGGCCGGACTGCTCGGCGCGGAGTACGTCGCCGAAGACAACTCGCGGCGCGTGCCCGTGATGCTGCATCGGGCCATAGTGGGTTCCATGGAGCGCTTCATCGGCATCCTGATCGAGAACCACGCGGGCGCGATGCCGATGTGGCTCGCCCCGGTGCAGGCGGTGGTCGCGACGATCACCGAAGCACAGGCGCCCTATGCCCGCGAGGTTGCGGAAAGCCTCGCAAAACAAGGATTTAGGGTCGAAACCGATTTGCGGAACGAGAAGATCAATTATAAAATCCGCGAGCACAGTCTGCAGAAGCTTCCGTACATCCTCGTCGTCGGCGACAAGGAGCGGCAGGCTGGCAAGGTAGCCGTGCGTGCGCGCGGGGGCGCCGAGGTCGGTGTTCTCGATGTCGGGGCGTTCGCGGCGCGGCTGTCCGAAGACGTCGCGCTGAAGCGATCCCAACCGCAATGAGTCGTCGTGCTCCCCGGGGGCCGGCGTCGTCGTTGTCGTTGGCGCTGCGCTCGGCCTTTTTCCCCTAACGAACCGGAGAACGCAGCATCGCTACTGAACGCCCGCATCGCATCAACGGCGAAATCAACGTCCCCGAATTGAGGTTGGTCGGCATCGACAACGAGCCGATCGGCATCGTCAGCCTGCGGGACGCGCTTCGCATGGCCGAAGATGCGGAAGTCGACCTCGTCGAGATCGCGCCCCAGGCCCGGCCCCCCGTAGCCCGACTCATGGACTACGGCAAGTTCAAGTACCAGGAACAGAAGCGCCAGCACGAGGCGCGGGCCAAGCAGAAGATCATCCAGGTCAAGGAAGTGAAGTTCCGGCCGGGCACCGACGAAGGCGACTACCAGGTCAAGTTGCGCAACCTGCGGCGCTTTCTCGACGAAGGCGACAAGGCGAAGATCACGCTGCGCTTCCGCGGCCGCGAGATGGCGCACCAGGAGTTCGGCGTCCGGTTGCTCGAGCGGGTGCGCACCGACGTGGAAGACCTGGCGCAGGTCGAGCAGATGCCGCGGCTCGAAGGGCGGCAGATGATCATGGTGATCTCGCCGAAACGCAAGAAATAGGATTTTTCGGCGCCGTCGATGCGGCGCGGGAAGGCACGGCGGCGCAACCACGGCGCCGTGAGGGCAAGGCGCCGCGCAGCGGCGCGTCAGAAGCCGAGCGGGTCCCCGAAGTTCCGGCAGGTTGTCGGACACCCGATGAGGCAATCGAAGAAGGCAAGGGCAATCATGCCGAAGATGAAGACGAAGAGAGGAGCCGCGAAGCGGTTCCGCGTGCGCCCCTCGGGCGGCGTCAAGCGCGCGCAGGCGTTCAAGCGCCACATCCTCACGAAGAAGACCACGAAGAACAAGCGTCAACTGCGTGGCACCACCGAGGTCGCGGCGGTCGATGCGCCGGCGATCAAGGCCCTGCTGCCGTACGCATAAGGAGAGCGCACGATGCCCCGAGTAAAGCGTGGAGTGACGGCGCGCGCGCGTCACAAGAAGGTTCTTGCCGCGGCGCGCGGCTTTCGCGGCCGCCGCGGCAACGTCTATCGCGTTGCCAAGCAGGCGGTGATGAAGGCGGGCCAGTACGCCTACCGCGACCGCCGCACGAAGAAGCGCGTGTTCCGCGCGCTGTGGATCACGCGCATCAATGCCGCGGTGCGCGAGCACGGGATGAACTACAGCACTTTCATCGCCGGGTTGAACAAGGCGTCGATCGGGCTCGACCGCAAGGTGCTCGCTGACCTCGCCGTCGCCGACAAGCCGGCCTTCGCGGCGATCGTCGCGCAGGTCAAGGCTTCGCTCGGCACCGCCTGAGCCGGCGCGGCGCACGACCCTCGATGAACGCCTCCGCCGAGTGGGCGGCGACGATCGATCGCCTGCTCGGCGAGATCGGCGCCGCCCGCAATTCGCACGAGCTCGCCAACGCGAAGGCGCGCGCGCTCGGCAAGGACGGCGCGCTGAGCGCCGAAATGAAGAAGCTCGGCGCGCTGTCCCCGGCCGACCGCGCCGGCGCCGGCCGCGCGCTGAACGAGACGAAGCAGCGCATCGAGGCGGCGCTGTGCGCGCGCGAAGCGGCGCTCGCCGACGAAGCGCTGCGCGAGCGCCTGGCGCAGGAGGCGATCGACGTCACGCTGCCCGGGCGTGGGCTGGGCGCCGGCGGCCTGCATCCGCTCACGCGCACCATCGAGCGCGTCGAGGCGATCTTCCGTTCGATCGGCTTCGACGTCGCCGACGGACCCGAGATCGAGGAAGACTTCTTCAACTTCACCGCTTTGAACACGCCGCCCGACCACCCGGCGCGTTCGATGCACGACACCTTCTACGTCGATGCGCGCGACGCCGACGGCCGCCCGCTGCTGCTGCGCACGCACACCAGTCCGGTGCAGGTGCGCTATGCGCGCACGCACGAGCCGCCGATCCGCGTGATCGCGCCGGGCAAGACGTATCGCGTCGATTCCGACGCCACTCACTCGCCGATGTTCCACCAGTTCGAGGGACTGTGGATCGACGAGCACGTGAGCTTCACCGACCTGAAGAGCGTGTACGCCGATTTCCTGCGGCGCTTCTTCGAGCGCGACGACCTCGACGTGCGTTTTCGCCCGTCGTACTTCCCGTTCACCGAGCCGTCGGCCGAGATCGACATGCGCTTCGCCGACGGGCCGCTGGCTCGAGGTCAGCGGTTCGGGCCAGGTGCACCCGAACGTCGTGCGCAATTTCGGTCTCGACCCCGAGCGCTACATCGGCTTCGCCTTCGGCTCGGGGATCGAGCGCCTGGCGATGCTGCGCTACGGTGTCGGCGACCTGCGCCTGTTCTACGAGAACGACCTGCGCTTCCTGCAGCAGTTCAACGGCTGATCGACTCCTCATGCGCATTCCCGAGAGCTGGCTGCGACGCTTCGTTTCGCCCGACTGGGACGCCGACGAGATTGCCGAGCGCCTGACGATGGCCGGACTGGAAGTCGAGGAGACCGTGCGCGCGGCGCCGGCGTTCCACGGCGTCGTCGTCGCGCGCGTCGTCGAGGCGTCGCGGCATCCCGACGCCGACCGGTTGAGTGTGTGCACGGTCGACGCCGGCGACGGCACGATGCGCACGATCGTCTGCGGCGCACCGAACGTCGCCGCCGGCATGCGGGTTGCCTGCGCGCTGCCCGGTGCCGAACTGCCCGGCGGAATGAAGATCAAGCCGGTGAAGATGCGCGGCGTCACCAGCGAAGGGATGCTCTGCTCGGCGCGCGAGCTCGGGCTTTCGGAAGATCACTCGGGCATCCTGTCGCTCGACCCTTCGTTGGCGCTGGGCGTCTCCCTGCGCGAGGCGCTCGCGCTCGACGAGGCGGTGTTCGAACTCAAGCTCACGCCGAACCTCGCGCACTGCATGAGCGTGTTCGGCGTCGCGCGCGAACTGGCCGCGCTGAGCGGCGCGCCGCTCGACGCGCCGACCTTCGAGCCGGTTGCGCCGACGCTCGACGATCGTCTGCCGGTGCGCGTGCTCGCCGCCGACCTGTGCGGGCGCTTCTCCGGGCGCATCGTGCGTGGCGTCGATCCGGTCGCTCCGACGCCCGAATGGATGAAGCGCCGGCTCGAACGCGCCGGGCAGCGCAGCATCGGCGCGCTCGTCGATATCTCGAACTACGTGATGCTCGAACTCGGCCGCCCGACGCACGTATTCGACCTCGACCGTATCGACGGCGGGCTCGAAGTGCGCTGGGGTCGCGTCGGAGAAAGCCTCGAGCTGCTCAACGGCCAGACGGTCGAGCTCGATGCGGGCGTGGGCGTCATCGCCGCCGGCGATCGCGTCGAGAGCCTGGCCGGAATCATGGGCGGCGAAGCCACAGCCGTTTCCGATGAAACGCGCAACGTCTACGTCGAGGCCGCCTTCTGGTGGCCGGCGGCGATTGCCGGCCGCCCCCGTCGCTACAACCTCGCCACCGACGCCGGCGCGCGCTTCGAGCGTGGCGTGGACCCGGCCAGCACGGTAGAGCACCTCGAATACATCACGCGCCTGATCGTCGACGTCTGCGGCGGCGAGGTCGGTCCGATCGACGACGTCGTCACCGGGCTGCCGTCGCGCGAGCCGGTGCGCCTGCGCGCCGATCGCGCACGCAAGGTGATCGGCGTGGACATCGGCGACGACGACATCGCGGCGGTCTTCGAGCGGTTGCAGCTACCTGCGCGGCGCGAGGGTGGCCTGTTCTCGGTGCAGCCGCCGTCGTACCGCTTCGACCTTCAGATCGAGGAAGACCTGATCGAGGAGGTCGTGCGTATCTGGGGATACGAGCGGCTGCCGGTGCGCCCGCCGGTCGGTCCGATGCCGATGCGTTCGGTGCCCGAATCGCGCCGCAGCGTCGCGCAACTGGCGCGTGCGATCGCCGCGCGCGACTACCAGGAAGTCGTCACCTACAGCTTCGTCGAATCGGCGCTCGATCGCCGCCTGGGCAGGCGCGAGCCGATCCGCCTGCTCAACCCGATCGCTGCGCAGATGGACGTGATGCGCACGACGCTGTGGGACGGGCTCGTCGAGACGCTGCGCGCGAACCTGAACCGCAAGGCGGGGCGCGTTCGCGTTTTCGAGATCGGGCGCGTGTTCGCGGCCGACGCGGACCGCGTCGCCGACGCGCGTCACGTGAAGGGCATCGCGCAACCGCAGCGCGTCGCGCTGCTGGCCTACGGTCCGCAGTACGACGAGCAGTGGGGAACGGCGGCGCGCCGCACCGACTTCTTCGACCTGAAAGGCGATCTCGAGGCGCTCGTCCAGCCGCAACTGCGCTTCGAAGCCGCGTCGCACCCGGCGCTGCATCCCGGACGCAGCGCGCGCATCGTCTGCGACGGCCAGGCGATCGGCTGGATCGGCGAGCTGCATCCGCAACTGCAGCATGAACTCGGGCTGCCGCTCGCGCCGATCGTCGCCGAGATCGACCTGGCTCCCGCGCTCGTGCGCGAGGTACCGGCACACGAGGAGAGCTCGCGTTTCCCGCCGATCGTCCGCGACCTCGCGGTGGTCGTCGACGCCGAACTTCCGGCCGCTCGCGTGCTCGCCGAGATCGACGAGGCGAGGGCATTGGCACCTGCCGCAGCGGTCGTGCGAAACGTGCGTCTGTTCGACGAATATCGCGGTAAGGGATTGGAAAATAAGGAAAAAAGCCTTGCCTTCCGGCTGTGGATGCAAGATACTCGGCGTACCTTGAGCGAAGCCGAGGCGGCCGAAGCGGTCGAGGCGATCGTCTCCCGGCTCACC
>JAJPES010000032.1 GCA_021166725.1 Burkholderiaceae bacterium
TGCCCAGCACGCCGAGCTCGCCCATCTTGCGCCACAGGTCCATCGGGAACTGGTCGCTTCGGTCGATCTCGCAGGCGCGCGGCGTGATCTCCTTCGCGGTGAACTGCTGCAGCGAGTCGCGCAGCATCGCGATGTCTTCGCTGAGGTCGAACTGCAGGCCGGGAATGGTCGTCACTGAAAGCCTCTGGTGGAGGGAAAAGGAACTTCCTTGTTCAGGAAAGCGACCGAATGATACCTTGAGTGAACAAACAGTTGTTTGCTAAAGTAGCCGCAAAGGAGAGGCAGAGTGGCCTTCGATCGAATCGTCCTGCTGGGCGGCGCACGCACGCCGTTCGGTGATTTCGGCAAGTCTTTGCGTGACGTCCCGCTGGCGGTTGCGGGCGCGCATGCGGCTCGCGCAAGCCTCGATCGCTCGCGTATCGATCCGCAAGTTGTAGACCATCTCGTATTCGGACTGGTCGCCGTAGTCGATCACGACGGACCGTTTATCAGCAGGAAGGTGGCCCTCGAGTCGGGCCTGGGCATCGATAGCGCGGCGTTGACCGTGACACGCGCCTGCGGCTCGGGAACACAAGCCATCGTCAGTGCTGCGGAGCAGATCGTCACCGGTCACAGCCGGATCGCGGTCGCGGCAGGCGGCGAGAGCTTCAGCCGAGTGCCGTATTCGAGCGCGTCAGTGCGCCGCGGCGCACAGCGAGGTCCGACTGTGCTCGAGGACGGCCTCGACTTCGTCTACCGCTGCCCGTTCACCAAGGCTCTCATGGGTGAAACCGCGGAAACGCTCACCGGGCAGTTCGGCTACAGCCGTGCCGACATGGACGATTGGGCGTTCATGAGCCAGATGCGTGCTCGCGCGGCCCGCGAATCGGGATTCCTCGCGCGCCAGATCGCTCCCATCGTCGTCCCCGATGGCCGTGGCGGCTCGCGATTGTTCGAACACGACGAGTTTCCGCGTCCCGCGACGACGAGGGAGAAACTCGCCTCGCTGGCGCCGGCGTTCAAGGCGGGGGGCAGCGTGACGGCGGGCAACTCGAGCGGGGTCACGGACGGCGCCGCAGCCCTGATCGTTGCTGACCGGGACGCACTTTCCGCCGATATCCGACCCGAGGCCGCGCTCGTCGACTACGCGGTCGCGGGAGTGCCGCCGGAGATCATGGGCGCCGGGCCGGTCCCTGCGATCCAGAAGTTGCTGGGGCAGAACGCTCTTTCGATCGCCGACATCGATTACTTCGAGATCAACGAGGCGTTTGCGGTGGTGAACCTGCACGCCGAGGCACGACTCGGGATCTCGCGCGCGAAGACCAATCTGTACGGCGGCGGAATCTCGATCGGGCACCCCCCCGGCGCGACGGGCATTCGAATGACGATCACCGCGATGCACCACCTGGCGCAGACCGCAGGCCGCTACGGCGTGATCAGCATGTGCCTCGGCAGCGGCATGGGCATGGCCGTTCTCGTCGAAAACCTGCTGCGTTGAAACGCGGGAACGTGCGCCGAGCGCGTGCTCGATCGCACGTTCGACTTTCTTCCCATCCAAAAAAGAGGAGACCCGAATGCGTCGCTTCCACGCCACTCTGTCCGCGGCTGTCCTGCTGGGCATCGCCCAACCGGCTTGCGCACAGTTCTCCGGAGATGTCATCCGGATCGGCTTCATCACCGACATGTCCAGCGTATATGCCGATGTAGACGGCCCGGGTGGCGTCGAGGCCATCCAGATGGCGATCGCCGACATGGGCGGGGCGATCGATGGAAAGAAGATCGAACTGCTCGTCGCCGATCATCAACACAAGGCCGATATCGCGAGTGCGAAGGCACGGGAGTGGTTCGATCAGCAGGGCCTGGACATGCTCATCGCTGGAACAAACTCGGCTACCGGCCTCGCGATGGCCAAGGTAGCCACCGAGAGGCGCAAGCCGCTGTTTGCAGTAGGAGCCGGCACGACCCGCCTGACCAACGAGGAATGCAGCCCGTACATCGTGCAGCACGCGTACGACACCACTTCGGCAGCACGAGGCAGCGGCGCGGCCATTGTCGCGCAGGGCGGCAAGACGTGGTTCTTTCTGACAGCCGATTACGCGTACGGTCTGTCGCTGGAGAAGGAGGTGGCCGACGTCGTCGAGTCCAGTGGCGGTACCGTGAAGGGCCGCGTGCGGCATCCGATCTCGGCGTTGGACTATTCGTCATTCCTCATGCAGGCACAGGCCTCCAAGGCCCAGGTACTTGGGCTGGCGAACGCCGGCGGAGACCTGATCGCATCGATCAAGGCGGCGAGCGAGTTCGGCGTCAACAAGTCGATGAAACTCGCTGCGCCACTAATGTTCGAAACCGATATTCACGCACTCGGACTCGACGTTACGCAGGGCATGTACACGATGTCCGCGTGGTACTGGGACATGAACGAGGAATCGCGCGCATGGGCGAAACGGTTCTTCGCGAAGATGAACAAGGCGCCGACCTTCGTTCAGGCCGGTGATTACTCGGCGGCTCTTCACTATCTGAAGGCGGCTTCCGCCATCGGCACCGACGACGGCGCAAGAGTCATGGAGCAGGTGCGGAAGACGCCGGTGAACGACATGTTCGCACGCAACGGCAGGATCCGGCCGGATGGGAGGATGGTGCACGACATGTACCTGCTCCAGGTCAAGTCGCCGACCGAATCGAAGTACGCCTGGGACTACTTCAAAGTCGTCCAGACGATTCCCGGTGATCAGGTCTTCATGACGAAGGATGAATCGAAGTGCGCGCTTTGGCAGTAGAAGCGAGCAACGCGCCAACGGTCGCCGCCGCCGCGCCGACTGCCGAATCGGTCTTCGAGGCAATGACGCCGATAGCCATCGACGACGAGTCGACGATCGGCGACGCATTTTCGCGCTCGGCGCAGAACTTCGCCGACCTGCCGTTCCTCATCGTCCCGGAGAACGACTCGCGCAATTATTGCCCCGAGGGGCTGGTGATGAACTATGCCGCGGCGGCCTCGGCGGTTGCCGCGATCGCCGCACACTATGCCTCGGCCGGATATGGTCATGGGCACCGCGTCGCGCTGTTGCTGGAGAACCGTCCCGAGTACTTCCTTCACAAGCTTGCATTGAACTCCCTGGGCGCTTGCTGCGTGCCGGTCAATCCGGATTACCGAAGCGCGGAACTTTCGTGGCTATTGCAGCATTCGCGGGTCGACCTGGGTGTCGTGACCGCGGATCGCGTGGAACAGTTGCGCACTGCATGTGCCGAACTCCCCGCGAGCATCCCAATCGCAGTTCTGGAAGGCCTCGACCAGGGCGAAGGACTTCCCGATAGCCGCAGCCCGACGCTTCCCGGGTCACCCGGCGGTTCGACTGCGGCGAGCATCTTGTACACCTCTGGAACGACCGGACTCCCGAAGGGGTGCGTGCTCTCGCATGGGTACGAACTGTCGGCAGGCATGTGGTACGCGACGCGGGGCGGCTTGTCGACATTTCGCATCGGGGGCGACCGGATCTACAACCCGCTGCCGCTCTTTCACGTAAACGCTTCGGTGTTCTCTTTCTTTTGCGCAATGCTCACCGGGAATGCCCAGATACAGGCGGATCGCTTTCAGAGCGGTCGATGGTGGAGAGAGATCTCGCAGACCGAAGCCACTGCAGTTCACTATCTCGGCGTGATCGTGCCGCTCCTGCTGGGGTGCGATCCCGGCCCCTTCGATCGCGCGCATCAGGTCCGATTCGGAATCGGCGCGGGCGTCGAACCGACGCTCCACGGCGAGTTCGAACAGCGCTTCGGATTTCCGCTCATCGAGGTCTGGGGGATGACGGAGATTGTCGGTGGGCCCTTCGACAACTTCGAGCCCCGAGCCGTCGGCTCGCGCGCATTCGGCAGAACGAGGCCGGGGTTGGAAGCGCGCGTGGTCGACGATGACGATCGCGACGTCCCGGACGGATCCGCCGGGGAACTGCTGGTGCGCCACTCGGCCTCGACGCCACGAAAGCGCTTCTTCTCGGGTTATCTGGACGATCCGCAAGCCACCGAAGAAGCCTGGCGCGGCGGTTGGTTCCACACCGGCGACATCGTTACACGAGCGCCGGACGGAATGCTGAGGTTCGTCGAACGAAAGAAGAACATCATCCGGCGCTCAGGCGAGAACATCGCCGCAGCGGAGATCGAAGCGCTGCTGCAGTCGCACCCGCAGATCAAGCAGGTTGCGGTCGTCGCAGTTCCCGACGAGGTGCGCGAGGAAGAGGTGTTGGCCTGCATTGTGCTCGCACGGGGCGAACCCACCGCGACAACCGCCAGGTCGCTGTTCGATTTCTGCTATGCCCGAATGGCGTACTACAAGGCACCTGGATGGATCCTGTTCGTCGCCGACCTGCCCAAGACCGGTACGCAGAAGATCCAGAAACACAGAATCTTCGAGCCCGATGTGGATCCGCGCTCTTGTGATGGCATCGTGGATCTACGTTCACT
Organism: Burkholderiaceae bacterium; assembly: GCA_021166725.1. Taxonomy (GTDB): domain Bacteria; phylum Pseudomonadota; class Gammaproteobacteria; order Burkholderiales; family Burkholderiaceae_E; genus Zeimonas. The sequence continues at coordinate 4,438 of JAJPES010000032.1, forward strand.
CAAGAAACGCAATTGAGCCGCGAAGCCAGGGACCAGCCGGTGGTGGAACGCCAGATCCTCTCACTATCTCGCGCCCTTCCCCGCGTGGAAGCGTCCTGAGCCAGGGCGCCCGACGATCTCGCCGTTTCTCATCACGATGCTCCCGCGAACCACTGTGTAGACGGGCATGCCGCGGGTGCGGATGCCCTCCCAAGACGTGTGGCCGGATCGCGTCGCCATGTTCTCCTTGCGGAACTCGTTCTCCTTCGCCATGTCGACGATCGTGAAATCGGCATCCGCACCGACATCGATGGCACCCTTCCTCGGGTGCAACCCGAAACGTTGCGCCGGAGCGAGCGCGCACAGTCGAGCGACATCCTCGAGCGATAGGCGCCCCTCGTTCACCGCGTTCAGCACGAGCGGAATGAACTCCTGCGCGCCCGTGATTCCCAGCGGAACTGAAAAGTTGTCCTTCCAGCCCGGCTGCGTTTCCTCGAAGGTGTGCGGCGCATGCTCGCCAACCAGCATGTCGGCGGTTCCATCGCGCACCGAAGCCCAGTGGGCCTCAGGGTTGTACGCCCACAGATAAGCGTTCGGGCCGACCGTCTCCGCCTGCTCGCGGGTCATGAACAACGCCGCCGTCTCCATCTCGGCAGTGACGTCCTGCCCGAGATCGCGCTTCGCGTGGCGAATCAGTTCGTTCGCTTCCGCGGGCATGACGCCGAGATGAAGAACGTGCAGCGGCGTGCGCGTAAGGCGCGCGTAGTAGAGGCTGGCCGCGAGACCCGCGCCCATGCCATGACCGTACATGTAGCCCTTCGCGTAGCAGTCGAAGTAGTCCTGCACCGTCGTCTTGCCCGCGTCGATGTAGTCGCGAAACGTCAGGCGCTTGCACCATTCGCTGTCATCGTGGTGGACCGAGCAAACGAGGCCCTGTTCGGAAACCGCCTCGAAGATCTCGTAGAGAATCCCGTGATCGACGACGCCGAGTTCGCTGATGTACGGATACACCTCGCGAACGTGGCGCGTGTTGAACACCTTGATCGCGATCGCGCCTTCGCTTGCCAGGTCGGCGACCGTCTTCGGATACAGCCCACCACCGTAGAGACCGAAGTCGATGAGAGCCTTCCCGCTGACCAGATCACGTTTGCGGGCGAACGTTTCGCGCGTCGTCGGGTGCGGATCATTGTTAGTCATGTCGAGGCAGAAGGCGATGCCGCCCAGAGCCGCGGCGCGCGTGCCCGATTCGAAATCCTCCTTGTACGTGTGACCCGGCTCGCGGAAGTGCACATGTACGTGCCACAGGCCCGGAAGCACGTGGAGCCCCGTCGCATCGATCGTGTTCCGGGCATCGAGTGGGACATCCGGCTCGACGATTGCGACAATCCGCTCGTTGCGCACGCAGACGTCCGCGCGCCTGCGCCCTGACGGCAGGATTACTTCCCCGCCTTTGATGACCAGATCGAAGGTTTGGCTCATTGTCGAATTTGCTCGGGGGAAAGTTGCAAACGAAGGCCGACAGCGAAATTCACGTCTACAGACCCAGGTAGGCGGCCCGGATGTCGCCGCGCTCGGCGAGTTGTTCCGACGGCCCGCTGGCGACGACCCGTCCGGTTTCCAGCACGTAGGCGAAACGCGTCATGCCGAGCGAGAGTTCCACGTCCTGCTCCACGACGAGAATCGAGATCTTCTCCTCGTGATTCACTCGGAGGAGCGTTTCCGCGAGCCGATCGACCACTACCGGCGCAAGTCCGAGCGACATTTCGTCGACCAGCAACAGTCGCGGGCGCGACATCAGTGCACGTCCGATCGCGCACATCTGCTGCTGGCCGCCGGAGAGATTTCCCGCGAGCCGATCGAGGATCGGCGAGAGATCAGGGAAGTACTCGAGCACGCGGTCGATGTCGGCCGCGATCGTCGAGCGATCCTGTCTCGTATAAGCGCCGATGGCGAGGTTCTCGCGCACCGTGAGTCCGGCGAAGAGCCGCCGCCCCTCCGGCACGAGCACGATTCCGTTGCGCACCCGATGTTCCGCGGGCGAGGCGCGCAGATTCTTCCCGTCGAAGAGGACTTCTCCCGAAGTCGCTGGTACCAGTCCGACAACGGCCTTCAGCAGCGTTGTCTTCCCGGCACCGTTGGCGCCTACCAGTGAAACGAGATCGCCGGCCGCGACTTCGAGCGCGACGTCCCACAGCGCCTGGCTGTCACCGTAGAAGACGTTCAAGTTTCGAACCTGCAGCGTCATGCGGCGGCTCCCGCCGCTGACCGTCCGTGACGCGCGGCGAAGCGATGACCGAGGTACGCGGCCACGACCGTCGGATCCTCGAGCACTTCGCGGGGAGAGCCGTCGGCGATCTTGCGTCCGCTTTGCAGCACGACGATGCGATCGCAGACAGCGACGATCGCCTTCATGACATGCTCGACCACGACGACGGCCGTTCCCTCGTCGCGAAAGCTGCGCACGAGCCGAATCATCGAGTCGATCTCCGAGTGGTTCAGCCCTGCCATCACCTCGTCGAGCAGCAGCAGCCGCGGCGCCATCGCCAGCGCCCGGGACAACTCGAGGCGCTTTCGATCGGCCAGCGTGACTTCGCCCGGCAACTGGTCACGTTTCGCGAAGAGCCCGGTTCGCTGCAGCGCCTGGTCCGCCCGCTCCAGCGCGTCGTCGCGCGAAAGCGAGTCCATGCAAAACATCGCACCGATCGCCACGTTCTCGCGGATAGAGAGGTTGCCGAAGGGCTGGACGACCTGGAAGGTACGGGCAACACCGACGCGCGGAAGCCGGTAGGCCGGCGCACGCGTGGTGTCGTTGCCGAAGACCCTCACCTGTCCGTTCGACATCGGCACGAGGCGCGAAATCGCGTTCAGCAGGGTGGTTTTCCCCGCACCGTTCGGTCCGATCAGGCCGACGACGTTCCCCGGCGACACCGAGAGCGACACGTCGTCTACAGCAGTGACGCCCCCGAACCTGACCGACACGCCCGATACGTTCAATGCCGCATGCGCACTCACGTCTGGCTCCGAACGGTTTCTGGTGGTGCGGGAGCCGCTGCGCTGCCTGTCGGCTCCGCCGGGCGGCGGCGTCGCCGCCGTCGCCGCAGCAACTCGGCGAAGCCACGCGGCAGGAAGAGGACGACCACGCAGACCAGCACGCCGAGCATCAGGTTGTGCACCGCTCCGAAGCGGCTCCAGATCAGCGTGGCGAAGGTCTCGAAAAACGCGGCGCCGAGCACCGGGCCGAGAACCGAGCCCATGCCGCCCATGAGCATCATGATGTAGCCCTTCAACGAGATGCCGATGTCGAACGCACCCGTGACCTCGATGAAGTTCATCCAGTAGGCCCAGACAGCGCCGACGTAAGCGGTTACCGCCGCACTGAGCATCCATCCCGTCACGCGCACACGCGTCGTGTCGATGCCCATCGCCCGCGCACCGGACTCGCTGTCCTTCGATGCGCGCAACGCGTAACCGAACCTGCTTCTCGTCAGCCACCAGACCAGGACCGTCGACGCAACCGCGCCGGCGAGCATCAGCAGATAGACCTTCCGGTACAACTCCACCGGCGTGCCCTCGGGAATCGGCATCGCGATCCCCTGCGCACCGCCGGTGATCGGCTCCATGTTGAGAACGAGCTCTGCCAGCGCGATGTTCAATGCGACCGTCGCGATCGCGAAGTAGTGCCCGCGCAGGCGCAGCAGCGGCCAGCCAAGAACCGCGGCGAGGACCGCGCCGACGACGATGCTCGCCGCCAGCGCGAGCGCGAGCGGCCAGTCCGCCGCGAGCAGGATGGCTCCGGTGTACGCGCCGATGCCGAAAAACGCGGCGTTGCCGAAGGAGTGGTAGCCCGCGAATCCCACGATGATGTTCAGGCCCTGCGCGACCACGACATACATCAGCACGCTCGTCCAGACGCGCAGCCAGTAGTTCTCGATTCCGAAGGGCAGCAGCAGCAGAGCCGCGACGGCCAACGCGGCGAGCAGCGCGCGCACAGCCGGTCTCTCGAGGAAGTGAATCACGCGTTCTCCCCGAAGAACTTGCGTCCGAACAGCCCCTGCGGGCGCAGAACGAGGATGACGAGAAAGATGACGAATGCAACGATCTGTTGCGTTCCGACGCCGAATGCCGCCGAAGCGAAAGACTGGATCAACCCGAACAGGAATCCGCCGAGGACCGCACCGCCGAGCGCGCCGATGCCGCCGAGCACGGTGACGACGAAGACGGCACCGATGAAGGAAGCACCGAGATGCGGCGAGATCGGAAAGAGCATGCTCGCCAGGCTTCCCGCCGCGCCGGCGAGCGCGGCACCGGCGCCCGCCGTGAGTGCGTAGGTGAGCGTCGGGTTGATGCCCATGATTCGCGCCGTCTCGCGATCGAGCGCCGTGGCGAGGATCGCCTGGCCATGGCGCGTCTTGGACAGGGTAAGGTGAAATCCCCACGCGAGCACGACGGCCAGCGCACATGCGGCGAGCCGCACCTGCGGAACCAGGACGCCGGCGATCTGCAGCGATTCCGACGCGTAGGCGGGCCGCACCGAGCGCAGGTCGGACGTGAACCCGAGCACGAACAGATCCGTGAGGATCAGGTCGAGCCCGAAGGTGAGCGCCAGTGACAACAGCAGCCCGGTCTTCAGGATCGGATTGAGCAGGAAGCGCTGGATCAGGAAGCCGATCGCGAACAGCGCGATCATCGAGATCGGGATCGACAGGAAAGGATCGAGCCCGAAGCGTTCGAACCCGATCCACGCGATATAGGCGCCGATCATGATGTAGGCGCCGTGGGCGAGATTGATGACGCCCATCACGCCCCAGACCATCGAAAATCCGATCGTCGCCAGGCCATACACGCCGCCGAGCAGCAGGCCGTTGACGATTGTCTGCATCAACACGGGAAGCGACCTCGCAGGTTGCCCGAGGGAGCCGGAATTGCCTCGTGAAGGCGCAGCATTCCCGGGGAAAGCAGGGGGACCACGCCTGAAGCGATCCCCCGACTCGCGTCGATCAGAGTTGCGGACGCGGGTAGACCGGCGCGACTTCGCGCACCGCCTCGGGATAGATCACCTTCGGCTGGCCCCCGACGATCTGCGAGGCCTCAAGCGTCGCCTTGGTGTTCACGCCCCGCTCGTCGAACTCGACCGGGCCGTAGAAGGTCTGAGCACGCAGCCCGAGCATCGCCGAACGCACGGCGTCCGAGTCGAGCTTGCCCGCCTTCTCCAGCGCCAGCTGCAGTACGACTCCGGCGGCCGCACCGCTCGCTGCATGGTAGGTGGGCGGCTTCTTGTACTTTGCTTCGAACGCCTTCGCGAAGCCGTCCGAGTTCCCGAAGAGAGGATCCTTGTAGGACAGAGTCGGCACCCAGTAGTCGACGCCCATCAGTCCTTCGGCGGAAGCACCGAGCGCGGTACGAAAGTCCTCGACGCCGATCGACATTGCCACGCCGAGCATCTTCGGCTGTACGCGAAGCTCCTGCATGCTCTTGAAGAGGAGGATCGTGTCCTGCGCGTAACCCGTCGCCAGCACGACGTCGGGGGCCGCCGACTTGATTTGCGTCGCCACGGCCGACAGGTCGGTGGCCGTCTTCGGGTACTTGTCGGCATAGACGACCTCGAAGCCCAGTTCCTGCGCCTTCTTCACCGCACCCGCGCCGGTCACGTTCGGGAAGAGGTCGTCCGGACCGACGATCGCCACCTTGGTGGGCTTCGGCGAGAACGTGGTGGCGAGGTTCAACAGCGGATGAAGCCCGGCGTCGGCGAGTGGCGAGGGCGTGAAGATGTACTTGTAACCCCGTGCGTACAAGCTGTTCGCAGTTGCCATCGGCGTGAGCGTAAGCACTCGATAGCGCTCGCTGATGGCCGCCGTCGCGGTCGCGATGCCGGACGAGTACGGCCCGAACAGGAACGAGACCTTGTCCTCGGAGATCAGCTTCTCCGTGAGGCGTGCGCTGGTCGGCGCCTTGCTCTCGTCGTCGTAATAGACGATGTCTACCTTGTAGGTCTTGTCCCCGACCTTGACGCCACCCTTCGCGTTGACGGTGTCGCGCCAGAGGTCGTAGCCGTCACGCAGTAGCTGGCCTTCGCGCGCGAACGGCCCGCTCAGGCTCACCGACGCGCCAATCTTCAGAACATCCTGTGCGGCAGCCGGCATGGCCAATGCCGAACACAGGGCAGCCGCGCCGAACGTGGCGGCGATCCTCGAATTCCAGGACATGAGCGCTTCCTCCTCGTGCTTCCAATGATTTCCCGCCCGCGGCGGCTCTTGCTGGTCAGTCGGGCGGCTGGAGAACATGTGTTGATACAACTTGCATACACTGAGTATACTGAGGCGGATTCCCTGTGTAAATCATTGCGATCATTTCGAACCCGACCATGTCCGCCAACGAGCATGCCGGCCGAAAGTCCCCGAAAGCCGCGACCGGGAAGTCGGCCTCGTCGAAGTTGAAGATTTCGACGGCGAAAGCGGCCCGTCGCAGCCCGAAGGGCACCAGTGGAAGTCACATCTACGAACAACTGCGAGACCAGATCCTTTCGCTCGAACTCAAGCCCGGAACCCCTCTCGAGGAAGCGAGGCTGGCGCAGGCGCTCGGAGGGTCACGCACTCCATTGCGGGAGGCGCTGATACGCCTAGCAGCGGAGGGGCTCGTCGAAGTTCTGCCGAACCGCGGCGCGCGCGTTTCCGGCATGGAATTGCCTCAACTGCAGGAGCACCTCGAGGCTTTCGAGTTGCTGCAGCGAACGGCGACGGTGCTCGCCGCGCAAAGACGCTCGGAGAGATCGATCGTCGAGTTGCGGCACTTGTGCGACGCCTTCGAGCAGCGCCATGCAAAGGGCGACGTGCCGGGAATGATCCAGGCGAACTGGGATTTCCACCACGCAATTGGCGCGGCCTGCGGCAACCGCTACATCGCCCGCATGTACGACACCACGCTGACCGACGGCCTGCGAATTTCCCGGCTCGCGATGGCATTCGAGTGCTACGGCAGCAGCGAGGCATACAGCCTGCACATGAACGACATCCTGCGCGAGCATCGCGAGTTGATCGACGTGATCGAGCGACGCGACGCGGCGACGGCAGCCGATCTGTCGGATTCGCATTCGAACCTCGCGCGTCTTCGTGTTTCCGATTATCTTGCGCGCAGCCTCACGCGTGGCATCTCGATCAGATCCCCCGCGGAGGCTTCGCATGTGTGAGGTATGTGCAGTCTTCGGCCGCGGAAGACACTGGACCGCGCAGGCCAGCGGAGAGAGCACTGCGCTCGAGGCCGTCGACATTCATCGGCATCGCGACGAACGGCGCCAGGCGCTTCGCGTACTCAACGCCGTACTCGCGGACGACGGCGTGCGTGCAGAGGACTGGGACGGCGAGTCGTACCAGCTCGTGTTGCCGACCGGCGCGTTCGTGCTCGCCGCCGACCTCGCCGAGGTGTGGCCGGCATTGAAGCGCCTGGGACGGGAAGCGCCAGACCTTCTTTCCGATCCGTTCGTCGAACGCGGCGAATGAGACTTCGACCGCGCGTCCGCCTTCACGTTCTGACCGGCTTCCTGGGCAGCGGGAAATCGACGCTGCTGCGTCGCTACCTTCACGGGCCGCGAGATGCGAGCCGGGTAGCCGTGCTCATCAACGAATTCGGCAAGGTCGCGATCGATCACGTCCTCGTGAGCGCGGTCTCGCCACACTCGCAGGCGATCGCAGGCGGTTGCGCCTGCTGCAACGTCGACGATGCATTGCGCCAGGCGCTCGTCGAGATCCTGGCCGCCGGCGAGCGCGACCTGCAGAACGCAGTCACCGACATCGTTCTCGAGACGTCGGGGATGGCCGATCCGAGCAGGATCATCGGCACGATCCGCGCAGACATCAACCTCGCCGAGTACCTCGATGTAACGAACTGCATCACGACGGTCGAAGCGGGCTCGGACATCGACGTACTGGACCGCTTTCCCGAGGCACGAAACCAGATCGCCTGTGCCAATCGAATCGTGCTGACGAAGGGCGATCTCTGCTCTGCCGAGGATACGGCGCGTACGGCAGCGCACTTGAAGCGCATGAATCCGCTCGCGCCGGTGACGTTGGCGCACGAATTCGATCTCGCGCTTTCCGTGGAGAGTCTGCAGTCGGAGCTCGGTTCGGAGGCGATCCCCGCACCGGTTTCCCACTCGCCCACGCTTGAAACGTTTCAGGTGGGCATCGAACCGGGCATGACGTGGCCGAAGTTCTCGGTATGGCTCACTGCCGTCATGCATCGGCACGGGAGCAGCATCCTTCGGTTCAAGGGAGTGATCCCGCTGGGGCGCCCCGATCGCGCGCTCGTGCTGCAGAGCGTGCGACACCGGGTCTCGGCGCCCGAACACCTGGCGTTGACGACGGAACACGAGGATCCCTTCGGGCTCGTGTTCATCTGTGACGGAAGCCTGGAGCTGCGCGTGCGGCGATCTCTAGCAGCCTTCTCATCGGTCGGACGTTCGACGTCGGTGCGTTCGACCCGGTCGATGGGATGAGGCAACTTTCGCGGGAACTGCAGATCGCCGGGAGACGACGAGAATACCGCCAGCACGCGCCCGCACCCGCGTGGAATCAGGAGGTCGGATTCGGCCGTGCGCCCGGCGCCGCAGGCAGCGGAATGAATTCGCCGTCGTCGCGCCACCAGTTCCGAAGGCCTCGCGAGTCGACGACTCGCAGGGCCTATTTTTCGTGCGTACTCGCCGCGCCTCGCCATGCTCGTACAACGCATCCTCGCCATCATCCTCCCCGTGTTCATCACGATCGCGATCGGCTACGGCTATGCGCGCTGGCGCGGCGAAGGCGTACGGGACGAGATGGCTGCGGTGAACCGGATCAGCATGGACATCCTCTGTCCGTTGCTGGTGCTCACCGCGTTCGCGTCGAAGGACTTCGATCTCGCGAGCAATCTCGAGCTGATCGCGGCCGGCATCCTGATCTCGCTAGGCTCGGGGCTGCTCGCCTGGCCGCTGGCGCGCGCGCTGGGCTACGATCTGCGCAGTTTCGTGCCGCCGATGATGTACAACAACTGCGGCAACATGGGCCTGCCGCTCGCCGCGCTGGCGTTCGGATCGGCCGGGCTGTCGGCGGCGGTGGCGCTGTTCATGGCGGGCAGCCTCGTCTACTTCTCGCTTGGCATCAGGATCGTCGAAGGCCGACGGGACGGTAGTGGCACCTCGTGGAAGCTCCTCACGAGCCCGATGATGATCGCGATGATCGCGGGCCTGTTGCTGGCGGCGGCACAGCTCGCGCTGCCCGCCGGCCTGTTCACCGCGGCGAAGATGCTGGGCGAGGCGTGCATCCCGTTGATGCTCTTCGCGCTGGGTGTTCGCATGATCGACGTGAGTTTCGCGAGCTGGCGCATCGGCCTGGTCGGAGCGGCCGCCTGTCCGCTGACCGGGCTCGCGATTGCATGGCTGCTCGACGGCTGGTTCACGTTCTCGCCCGAACAGCGCGCGCAGGTCTATCTCTTCGCTGCCCTTCCGCCAGCCGTGCTCACTTTCCTCGTGGCCGAGCAGTTCGACCAGGAGCCGGACAAGGTCGCCGCGATCGTCCTGCTCGGCAACCTTGCGGCCGTGGTATTCGTGCCGCTCGGCCTGTGGCTCGGCCTGGCGAGCGCCTGAGCCAGCGCGTTCTCAATACCCCGCGAACTCCTCGGTGCGGATGTCGTCTTCGTCGATCTCCAGTTCGACGAGCAGCCGACGCATCGCCTTGACCATCCCCTCGGGGCCCGACAGGTACCAGATCGGCGTGGTGAGATCCGGCACCCAGCGCCGGATCGTCGCCGCGGCAATGCGCCCGCTTTCGCCTTTCCAGGAAGGCGGCACCGCATCGGTGACGACCGGCACGAAGCGAAAGTTCGGGTTCTGCTCGGCGAAGCGCAGGAAGTCGGCGTGGAACGGCGCATCGTCCACCGAACGATTCGCGTGCAGCAGCACGATGTGGTGGCCGGTGCGATCGTGCGTGGCCTGCGCGACGATGCTTCGCACCGGCGTCGCACCGATCCCTCCGATGATGAACACGGCCGGGCGGCTTTCCTTGTTGTGCAGTCGGAAGTCGCCGTACGGCGCGTCGAGCGTCACCGCGCTGCCGGGCGCCAGGTTGCGCAGCACCCGCTTGAAGGCCGTGTTGCGCAGGCGCGTGGCGAAGCCGATCTCGCTTTCGCAGGGCGCGGTGATGAACGAGAACCCGCGCACGTTGCCTTCGGCGTCCGTCTCGGGCGGGTCGATCAGCGTGATGTCGCCGAACTGTCCGGCGCGGTAGTCGAAGCCGTTCGGCTTCTCGAAATAGAAAGCCATTGTCTCGTGCGCGATCGGCTCCTTGCGGATCAACCGGACGTCCTGGATCGGCATCGTGCTCTCCTCTACGGATCGGATGGGCTGCATCCAATGCTCGCGCGGTCGGACCCGTCGGTGCCGAAAGCAACCGGTGGCCGTGCGCTTATCCACTGGCGCTTGCGCAACACCGTCGCGACAACCCCGCTGGCATGCGATGCATGAACGCCATGATCACGCTCCGGTCGTATAGTAGTCGCTGAAGCAACTACTACCGAAGCGGAGATCGATGAAGCCGTACGCGCTGCTGCAGGAACTCGGGTTCGGCGAGTACGAAGCGAAGGCCTACGTCGCGCTCCTGAGCGGCGGGCAGAGCACGGGCTACGAAGTGGCCAAGGCCGCGGCCATTCCGCGTCCCAACGTCTACGCGGTGCTCGATCGTCTTGTCGCAAGGGGCGCCGCGCAGCGTTTCGATACGGCCGCCGGTGTGCGTTACGCGGCGACACCGGCGTCCCGCATGCTCCGCCGTCTCGAACAGAAGCATCAGCGCACGCTGGCGGCGGCGCGCGAAGGACTCGCCACGCTCGTGCAGGCCGACGAGGCAGCGCCGGCGTTCACGCTGCGCAGCGAATCGGAGTTGCTCGAACGCGCACGTGCCGGAATCGACGCTGCGCGCCAAACCCTGCTGCTTGCGATACAGCCCGCGCAAGCGGCGCCGCTCGCCGATGCCCTGCAGCGCGCGAGCGATCGCGACGTTCGCATCACCACGCTGTGCCTGTCGGGCTGCGAGCAGGAATGCGGCGCCTGCCACGGCGACATCTACCGGTTGACGCCCGCGATGAACGACGAAGCACGGTGGCTTCTGCTCGTGGTGGACCGAAGCGAAGCGCTGGTGGGGAACGTCGAGCCCTCGATGATCCAGGGCGTGGCCACTGCGCAGCGTCCGATGATCGAACTCACCGGCGCCTATATCCGCCAGAGCCTCACGCTCGCCCTGCTCGCCGACGAGCTGGGAGCGCGCATCGAAAAGCTCGTGTCGCCGCGCACGCGGCACGCACTGGATCGTCTGTACCCGGGCGGGGACTTCCTCGCCCATGTCCGGAGCCTGGGCAAGCTCGCGTCGTCGCAGATGCGGCAAGTGCCCGGCTCGCGATCGAAGGAGTGATCGACCATGTCCAATACAAGAGTCTTGCCCAAGTTCGTCGCAGGCTTCGTCCTGCTGCTGGGCGGCGCGCTGTATGCCGCCGCGTCGATGGCCGCCGGGGAGATGAACTGGTTCGGCGGCCCGGTCTACGACGGGCCTCCGGCGCTGAACGCCACGGCGGCGCTCGTCCAGGCGGGCGGCGGCGCCGAGAACTTCACGTTCTCCAGGGCGCTCGTCTCGATGCTCGGCGAGAAGACAGTGAACGCCGAAGTGGCGAAGCTGAAAAAGCAGTACGGCGAGAAGGACACGACCGCGTTCATCGATGGAATGACCTTCGCCGTCAAGGACGGGCTGAAGCGCGCCACCGAAGCCGGCGTGAAGCTTCCGGCGGCGCCGGCCGACCTGAAGGGCACGGCGCTGGCGAAGACGCTCGTGCAGGCGGGCACGGTCGACGGCACGTTCTGGTCCGGCCACCTGTTCGACAAGGCGCTGTCGCACCCGATCCACAACGAAGTGATGGCCGACATCGAAGCGAAATCCGGCCGTGACGCCGACCAGAACGTCCACCGAATCCTCAACCAGGCGATGTACGACGTGGCGCAGGCACTCGGGATGAAGAACGTGAAGCTGGCGTCGCTGCACTGAAGTTGCATCGCGTCGTCCCGAATTGACGGAGGAACGTCCCGTTCGTTCCGTTGCGTCCGGCGGCTTCTCCACTACGCTGCGAGCACTTGGCAGCATGGAGCGCCGCCGGACACGATCATGAACGATCCCGTATCGATCCAGTTCGATCCCGCGAGCCTGGTCCTGCTCAACGCGATCCTCGCGTTGATGATGTTCGGCGTTTCGCTGTCGCTGCGACCGGCGGACTTCAAGCGCGTACTGGTGTCGCCACGCGCGCCGTTCGCGGGATTGTTCGCGCAGTTCCTGCTCCTTCCGGCGGCGACCTGCCTCGCCACCTGGGCCTTGCGCATCGATCCGCCGCTCGCGCTCGGCATGATTCTCGTCGCTGCCTGTCCGGGCGGCGCGTTCTCGAACATCATGACCTGGCTGGCGCGCGGCAACGTCCCGGTTTCGGTGAGCATGACTGCCGTCTCGAGCCTGGCGGCAACCTTGCTCACGCCGTTCAACTTCGCGTTCTACGGCTGGCTCAATCCATACACGCGCCACCTGCTGACCAGCATCGCGGTGGACGGCTCCGACATCCTGCTGCTGGTGCTGCTCGTGCTCGCGCTTCCGATCCTGCTCGGCATGTGGGTCGGACGTCTCTTTCCGAACCTCGCGATGCGCGTGGAGCCACCGCTGCGCGTCGTGGCGCTACTCGTGTTCCTCGCCTTCGTCGCCATCGCCTTCAGCAACAACTTCGATCTCTTCGTCGAACGCTTCGACACCTTCTTCTGGCTGGTGGTTGCGCACAACTCGCTGGCGCTGGCATTGGGCGCGGTCATGGGTCGCGCGATGCGATTGCCGACGGCCGATCGGCGCGCCGTCACGCTCGAAGTGGGCATCCAGAACTCGGGGCTCGGGCTGGTGATCCTGTTCACCTTCATGCCGGCGGCCGGGGCGATGATGCTCATCACCGCCTTCTGGGGCGTCTGGCACCTCGTGTCGGGGCTCACGCTCGCGAGCCTGTGGGCGCGCGTTCCGATCCGCGACGCGGAAAGCACGGCACAGCGGGCTGCGCTGACCCGACCGGGCGCGTCACCTCGGAATCCGTGATGGCTTCCCCGATGAGCAAGCGCGTGCTCGTCACCGGCGCGGCGGGCTATGTCGGCAGCCTGCTCGGCGCCCGGCTCGCCGGCGAACATCACGTCGTCGGCACCGACATCCGGGAGCGCAACGGGCTGCCCTTTGCGCTCGTGCGACTCGACATACGCGATCCGGCGCTCGTCGATCTGCTGCGCGCCGAACGCATCGGCCACGTCGTGCACCTGGCTTCGGTACTCGACGCCGGTCGCGACCGCGCACGCGAATTCGACATCGACGTCAACGGCACGCGCAACGTGCTTCGCTGCTGCGTGGACGCAGGAGTCGGCCACCTCGTCGTCGCCAGTTCGGGGGCCGCCTATGGCTACCATGCCGACCATCCCGACTGGATCGACGAGGACCAGGCACTGCGGGGCAATCCGGAATTCGCCTATTCGGATCACAAGCGGCGGGTCGAGGAACTGCTCGCCGAGCACCGGCAACGCCATCCGCAGCTGCGCCAGTTGATCCTGCGCCCGGGCACGATCCTGGGTGCCACGACCGACAACCTGATCACCGCGCTGTTCCGCGCAAAACGGATCCTCGCGATCCACGGCTCGGCCTCGCCTTTCGTCTTCGTCTGGGACGAGGACGTGGTCGGCGCAATCGAGCACGGCCTGCGCAACGACCTCGCCGGCATCTACAACCTGGCCGGCGACGGCGCGCTGACCGTGCGCGAGATCGCAGCCGTCCTCGGCAAGCCGGTGCTCGAGTTGCCGGCAAATCTCCTGCGTGCCGCGTTGTGGCTCGGACGCCGCTTCGGCATCGGTCGCTACGGCCCGGAGCAGGTCGATTTCCTGCGCTACCGGCCGGTGCTGTCGAATCGAAGACTGAAGGAGCAGTTCGGCTACCGGCCGCGCAAGACCTCGGAACAGGCATTGCGCTTCTACGTGGAACAGGCACGCGCCCGAGGGGCGTTGTGAGTTGCGTGCTGATCACGGGGGCCGGTGGCGGCCTGGGCAGCGCGCTGGCGCGCGTCTTCCACCGGCGTGGACATGCGCTGCTGCTCGCCGATCTCGACACCGCACTCGTGCAGGCGACCGCGCGCGACCTCGGCGACGGCGACGGCGACCGCGTCGCGTGGTCGAGCGGCGACATCACCGACGCAGCTCACCAGCGAGCGCTGATCCGGAACGCCGAAGAACGCTTCGGCGGCATCGCTGTGCTGGTGAACAATGCCGGCATCACGCACCGATCGCTGGTCGCCCGCACCGAGCCCGAGGTGCTGCGTCGCGTGATGCGCGTCGACTGGCAGGCGCCGCTGGAACTCGCGCTGGCCGCGCTGCCCCAGTTGCGCGCGAATCGCGGCTCCATCATTGCCGTCGGTTCGATGGCCGGCTGGATGCCGGTGCTGGGACGAGCCGCCTATTGCGGCGCCAAGAGCGCGCTCGCGCAGTCCTTCGAGGTGCTGCGCTGCGAGGAGCAGCGTCACGGCGTTCATGTGCTGATGGTCTACCCGAGCTTTCTCGACACGCCGATCGAGCGCAACGCACTGGGTCACGACGGCAGGCCCGCGCGTCATGCCCGCTCGATGGTCGGGCGCGCGCGCAACGCCGACTGGATGGCCGAACGCATCGCTCTCGCGCTCGAGCACCGTCGCAAGCGCGTGCATTCGGACGTGGCGAGCGTGGCAGCCAGCGTGCTGTGGCGGCTGCTGCCCGATGTCTACCAGCACCTGATGACGAGGAAGTTCGCGGTGGAACTCGAGCAGTGAGCGCAGCGTGATCAGGAGCCGGCCGGCTCCTCGTGCATCTTCTTGAAGTGGATGAGCCCCGGCGCCCACATGTGCTTGACCGGGTCGACGTCGACGTGGATGACGCCGGCACCGCCGTTCTCCAGCGCGCGCTGCACCGCCGCGCGCAACTGCGCCGGCGATGATGCGCGCTCGCCGAACGCTCCCATCGACTGCGCGAGAAGGTCGAAACGGATTTCGCCGAGATCGGCCTTGATCGTCTCGTGCTCGTCGAGTTTCTTGAAGAGCATCGTCTTGAACGGCCGCAGCATGAACTGCTGATTCATCTTCACCATGCCCCACTGCCGGTCGCACAGCACGATCCAGATCACTTGCAGTCGATTGCGAACGGCGGTCTCCACCTCCTGGGGATGGAAGCCGAAAGCGCCGTCGCCGATGATGCAGCACACCGGCGCCTGCGGAAGCGCGACCGCGGCACCGAGCGCCTGCGCCATGCCGGCGCCCAGCATGCCGAAGCGGAACGTCGACAGGATGCGGTTCGGCACACGGGCCCGGTGATAGAACATCGCCCATACCGCCGCGTTGCCGCCGTCGGCGACCAATACGCTTTCGGGCGGGAACATTTCGTCGCAGATCGCGCCGATGTGCGCCGGGTTCATCGGCTCGGCGGTGTCCGCCAACGCCTTGTCCCAGCCGGCACGGTCCTGCGCGCGCGTCCGGCCATAGCCCTCGACGCGACGCCGGCGTTCGTCGAGCGTCGCTATCGGCGCGCCCTCGAGACGCTCGGCGAGCGCGGCGAGGAAAAGCTTCGCGTCGGCCTGCACGGCCAGGTCGGCGGGCTTGTTCAGGCCGAGCATCGCAGCGTCGATGTCCACCTGCACCGTGCGCTGTTGCGCCGGATCGCGCCAGTACGGCGGCTTGCCCCACCAGTCGGTCTCGCCGACGCGCGAGCCGAGAATCAGCACGGCGTCGGACTCGTTGCGCACCTTGTGGTTGAGCTTCACGTGCGGCATCGGAATCGACAACGGCGAGGTCTCGGGCAGAACGCCACGCGCCGCCCAGCTCGTCGTCACCGGCGCATGCAGCAGCGTCGCGACGCGCTCGAGCTCGGCGAAGGCTTGCGCATGCACCACGCCGCTGCCGGCGTGGATCATCGGCGCCGACGCGTCGAGCAGCCACTGCGCGGCCCGCTCGACGTGCTCGACCGGCGGCGGCAGCGGTGCACTGCCGCGATACTGCTCGCGCTTCCACTGGATCGGCGCCTTGAACTTGCCGTTCATCAGCGTCTCGGGCACGTCGAGGTGGACGACGCCGGGCCGTCCGTCCCAGCAGGCGCGCAGCGCCTTGCGCATCAACTCCGCAATGCGTTCGAAGGTCGGCACCGCCGCATTCCACTTCGCGATGCGGCCGATGACGCCGGCCTGGTCGAAACACTGATAGGCGCCGCCGCGGTCGGGATACATGATCGCGGGCCGCCTCGCGCTCGTGATCGCCAGCACCCGGTTGCCCTCGGCCTGTTCGACGACGAGACCGGGCAGCAGGTTGGCCACGCCGGGCCCGTTGCTGGCCATGCACACGCCGAGCCGGCCGGTGAGCCGCGCATACGCTCCTGCCATGTGCGCGGCGCTCGTTTCGTGTCGCGGCGTGACGATTTCGATACCGAGCCGATGAAGCGCGGAATAGAAACCGAAGTAGGTGCCGTCGATGATGCCGAACACGCGCTCGACGCCTTCGCTCTGCAGCATCCGCGCCAGATGTTCACCGCCGCTCGTTTCCGCCATGCCGTCTCTCCGTGGCCTCGCCATCGGCCCGCTGCGCCGATATGCTGCGGGGCGCGGACAGCTTATGGACCGCGCAGCCGTCCGTAACGTTTCGAACAGGACGCACAGGCGACGATTCGGGCCATGAAGGTCGGTGTCTTCAGCGTCAACCGGCTCTACGCGCGCGCACTGCTGCAGGGCGCCGACCGGCGGCGAATCGAGATCCCTGCCGAGTTGCGCAATGCCGTCGAGGGCAACGCGCGCCTGCCGCTCGCGCTCCTCGATCGGCTGTGGGACGTCTATTGCAGCGGCAGTGGCGACCGCCTGGCGGGGTTGCGGCTCGGCCTCGAGTTGCAGGCCGGTCACCTCGACAGCGCCGGACTCCTGCTCGCCACCTGCGAAACGCTCGGCGAGGCGCTCGAGCAACTCGTCGAGGTCGCGCCGATCGTCGGCGAGGGTGGCGACTTCCTGCTCGCGCGCGAGGGGTCTCTCGCCGCCGTCTGCTACCGGCCGCATCTGGCGCTGCGGCGCGCCGAGCGCGTCGAAGCGGTGCTGGCCGGGCTGCTGCGACTCAGCCTGTGGGCCAGCGGCGACGCATTTCGCCCGGTCGCGCTGCGCTTCGCCCATCGGCCGCTCGCTGCATCCAGCGAGTATCGCGCGCTGCTGGGCATCCCCGCGAGCTTCGGCGCATCCGACGACGCGCTCGTCTTCGAAGCGGACCAACTCGGTCTGGCGCTGATCCAGGCCAACGCGCCGTTGCGCGAGCACCTGCGCAAGTTGACGGATCGGATGCTGGCCGAACTCGGCCAGCACAGCCTGGGCGCCGAGGTTCAACGACTGGTCCGGGCGAATCCACGCTGGGGCAAGGAGCGCGTCGCATCGGCGCTGGCGATCAGCGGCCGGCACCTGAATCGGCGCCTGGCCGAAGACGGCGTGTCCTTCAAGCTGCTGCGCGACGCTGCGCTGCACGGCGCGGCGATCGAACGGCTGCGCGGGCCCGGGGTACTGCCCGACATCGCCGACGATCTCGGCTTCTCCGACGAGAGCGCGTTCGCCAAGGCATTCCGCCGCTGGACCGGACTGACCCCGGCGCAGTACCGACGCCAGCGCGACGCCGGGTCCCGCCCGAGTTTTGCCGCTGCACCCCCCGGCACGCCAAATGCCTAGGAGTCTGTCGGAGTTGAATCGAGCCCGCGTGAGCCCCTGGCCGGGGCGCGCGGGCTCGGTTCAACTCCGACAGACTCCTGGGGCTTGCCCGTGATTGCAACCAATGCGAGGAGGAGTGCTTGCAGCGGCGGGAATTCCTTGCCGGTTCCGTCGGCCTGGTGGCATGGGCCGAGCTCGGCGCGTGGGCGGCGGAAAAGCGGCCCGAGACGAACGACGGCACGCCCTTCGACGGATCCACCGTTCGCCAGCTCGCCCGGCAGCTGTCGCAGTCGCCGTACAAGGCGCCGAGCGATCCTCTCCCCGATGAGCTGAAGAATCTCAGCTACGACGCGTATCGCGCGATCCGCTTTCGTCCGCAGGACGCGCTGTGGCGCAACGACGACCTGCCGTTCCAGGTCCAGTTCTTCCACCGGGGTTTCATTTTTACCGATCGCGTGGAGATCCACGAGGTCGAAGCGGGTCGGGCACACCCCGTGCGCTACTCGCCGAGCCAGTTCGAGTTCGGCAAGACGCCGCCGCCGAAGCCCGACGCGACCCTCGGCTATGCCGGCTTCCGGCTGCACGCGAAGCTCAATCGCCCCGACTACTACGACGAAGTGGCCGTCTTTCTCGGCGCGAGCTATTTCCGCGCGGTGGCGAAAGGACAGGTGTTCGGGCTGTCCGCGCGCGGGCTGTCGATCGGCACCGGCAACTCGAAGGGCGAGGAGTTTCCGGCGTTCCGCTCGTTCTGGATCGAACGCCCCGCCCCGCAGGCTCAGTCGATCGTCGTCCATGCGCTGCTCGACAGCGCAAGCACCACCGCCGCCTATCGATTCACGATCCGGCCGGGCGAGGAGACGGTGATGGACATCGAGGTCGCCCTCTATCCGCGCACGAAGATCGAGCAGGCAGGGCTGGGCACGCTGACCAGCATGTTCTTCTTCGACGCGCAGGACCGCGTCGGCATCGACGACTTCCGGCCCGCCGTCCACGATTCGAGCGGCCTGGCGATCCATACCGGGCACGGCGAGCGGCTGTGGCGTCCGCTGTCGAATCCGCGCGACCTGCAGGTGAGCGGCTTCGCCGACGCGAACGTACGCGGTCTCGGACTCGTGCAACGCAATCGCGACTTCCGCTTCTTCCAGGACCTGGAAGCCAGCTACGAGCGGCGCCCGAACGCCTGGGTGGAACCGATCGGTGACTGGGGCGAAGGCGAGGTGCAGTTGTACGAGATCCCGGCGAGAAACGAATACAACGACAACATCGTCGCCTTCTGGCACCCGAAGGAACCGTTCCAGGCCAAACGGGAGTACATCTACACGTATCGGCTGCACTGGACGGGCCGCGATCCGAACGTCGACGACCTGGCGATCTTCACCCGTACACGGCAGGGCGCCGGGCACGACGATCGCCGGCTGTTCGTGCTCGATGCGGTGGGAGAGGCATTGAAGAAACTGCCGCCCGACGCCGAAGTGCGCGGCAACGTCAGCGCCGGCGCCGGCAAGATCCTTCACGTCGTGACACAGCCGAATCCGCATACCGGAGGCTGGCGGCTCAGCTTCTTCCTCGACCCGGAAAAGGCCACCGCCGTCGACCTGCGCGCGAGCTTCGTGCAGGGGCAGGACGCGCTGTCGGAAACGTGGATATACCGATGGACGCCGCCCTGAGCCGGGAACGGCCGCCGGAGGTCACCGACCAGAGCGGGTGCGAGCGAGCGCCTCGATCCGCGCCGCCGCTTCCTTCGGACGCTCCGCTGGCGATGCCGGTGCAATCGCTCGGCCGCGGCGTGCGCCGGAAAGCGAAGGACGCTGCGGAGTCGATGCGCCTGCGCCGCTTCGTGCTGCTCGGCGCCAGCGCTGCGCTGACGGCATTCGCCGCACACGAGATGTACCTCGTGCTGCAGGTGGCGGGGCTCACGTTGCTCGAGCAGGTCGTGCTCGTCCTGTTCGTCGTCCTGTTCGCCTGGGTGGCGTTCTCGTTCGTCGTCAACGTGATCGGCTTCGTTCTGTCGTTCCGCTCGCTGCGCGGCCGGCTGACGATCGACGAAACGGGTGAACTTCCCGCACTGTCGTCGCGCACCGCGCTGCTGTTCCCGGTCTACAACGAAAGTGCCGCCCACGTGATGGGACGGCTGCAGGCGATCCACGAGTCGCTGTCGAACTTGCACGCGCTGCCGCATTTCGATTTCTTCGTGCTGAGCGACACGACGAGGGCCGACGTCTGGATGGCCGAGGAAGCCGCGTTCCACGCGGTACGCGCGAGCACGTCGGACCACGAGCGGATCTTCTATCGCCATCGAAGGCACAACAAGGGGCGCAAGGCGGGCAATATCGCCGACTGGGTGCAGCGCTTCGGCGCCCGCTACGAGTTCATGGTCGTGCTCGACGCCGACAGCGTGATGCGCGGCGAGACGCTCGTGCGGTTGGCCGGCGCGATGCAGCGCAGCCCGCACGTCGGCCTGATCCAGACACTGCCGATCATCGTCAACGGATCGACGCTGTTCGCGCGGCTGCAGCAGTTCGCGAATCGGCTCTACGGCCCGATGCTCGGGCGCGGGCTGGCCTGGTGGCACGGATCGGAGAGCAATTACTGGGGCCACAACGCGATCCTGCGCACGCGCGCGTTCGCCGAACACGCCGGCCTGCCCACGCTGCGCGGCCGCAAGCCGATCGGCGGCGAGATCATGAGCCACGATTTCGTCGAAGCTGCACTGCTGCGTCGCGGCGGCTGGTCGGTCTGCATCGCGCCGGGGCTGGGCGGCAGTTACGAGGAATCGCCGCCGGCGCTCAGCGACTTCTCGGTTCGCGACCGCCGCTGGGCGCAGGGCAACCTGCAGCACCTGGGGGTGCTGTCCGCGCGCGGGCTTCATCCGGTGAGCCGGCTGCACCTGCTCACCGGCATCGGCGCCTATCTGACCGCACCGCTGTGGCTGCTGTTCCTGCTGGCCGGGATCCTCATCGCATTGCAGGCGCAGTACATCCGACCCGAGTACTTCCCGGGCGGTTTCTCGCTCTTTCCGCAGTGGCCGGCACAGGACCCGGTGCGCGCTGCCTGGGTGTTCGCGGGAACGATGGCGCTGCTGTTCCTGCCCAAGTTGCTGGCGTGGATGGCGATGCTCGTGCACGGCGAGCAACGGCGCGGATTCGGCGGCGGCAGCCGCAGCCTGATGGGCGTGCTGCTCGAAATGATCGTGTCGGGCCTCATCGCGCCGGTGATGATGCTCGATCAATCGCTGACCGTCGCAGCCACGCTGTCGGGACGCGACGTCGGATGGAACGTGCAAAGGCGCGACGACGACGCGCTGCCCTGGGCCCAGGTCGCCCGCGTATATGCAGGCCATACGGTCTTCGGAGCGCTCCTCGCGATCGCCGCCTACGCGGTTTCCTGGGCGCTGTTTCTCTGGATGACGCCGGTCATCGCGGGCCTGCTGCTCGCGATTCCGCTCGCCGGGCTGACGGCCGATGCGCGACTCGGGCGACTACTGCGCCGAATCGGCCTGCTGCTCGTGCCGGAAGAGCGCATGCCGCCGTCGATCCTGTTGCGCGCGGACGAACTCGCGCAGCAGATGGCGCGCCGGTTGGCGCCGCTCGACGCGGTCGCGCGGTTGTCTTCGAACGAGGCGCTGGTCGATGCACATCGCGCCATGATCGAGCCGCAGCCGCGCCCGCGCGGCGACGTCGATGTCGATCTGGTCGTCGGCATCGCCAGGCTCGACGAAGCCGCGACACCGGAAGACGTGCGCACGATGCTGAGCGAGCGCGAGTTGCTGGCCGTGCTCTCCGATGCCAGAGGCTTCGAGCAGCTCGTCGCGCTCATCGGCCGTATCCCTCCGCGCTGAACGCACCGGCGAGTGCGCGCCGGACCGGGGCGACCTCAGCCGATCGTCATCAGGCTCGCATTGCCGCCCGCGGCCGCCGTGTTCACCGACTGCGATCGCTCGACGAAAAGCCGCTCGAGCGGGATCGAACCGTAGCGCCGGTCGCCGGGCGCGCAGGCGACGATCGTGACGATCGCGCCGTCGCGCTGCGCCAGGCGCCGGCTCCAGGCGCGAAGTGCATCCTCGCGCGCGTGCACTATCGCGACGTCGAAACGGCCCGCATCGATCTCGGCCAGCGGACGAGCGAGCGCACGAAGCGACGGCGCAAGTGATGCATGCAGCGCCGCGACGACGCCGGCGGCATCGACCGGCCACTCGATCGACGCGCCGGCAGCGATCGCGTGCGCGAACTGGAAGAGCCGGTCGCCGTCATCGTCCGCCACGCCGAGCACGGCGCGACGCGGCGCGAGCCACCACGTGTTGCGCTCGCCGGTGGGCCCGTCGAGCAGATGCGGCAATTCCAGCGGCGTGTCGCACGCCAGCCGCACGCAGAGTTCGGCGAGATCGTCGGCGTGCCGATCCGTGCGAGCGCGCAGCCATGCTTCGAGCGTGCCCAGTGCTTCGAGCGCGACTACCCGATGCGGCCCCGCGGGCCCGGCTGCGTCGGAGCGCGAAACGTGCTCGTGCATCGACCGCAGCACGGGCGGCGCGCCGACCGGCAGGCGCATCAACCTGCGCAGGTACAACGGGCCGCCCGCCTTCGGCCCGGTGCCCGACAGCCCTTCGCCGCCGAAAGGCTGCACGCCGACCACGGCGCCGATCATGTTGCGATTCACGTACTGGTTGCCCACGCGTGCGCGCGAAGCGATGAGCTCGACCGTTTCGTCCAGGCGCGTCTGCACGCCCAGCGTCAATCCGTAACCGATTCGTTCGAGAGTCGCGACGATGCCGGGAAGCTCGTCGCGCGCGTAGCGCACGACGTGCAGGATCGGCCCGAAGACCTCGCGGCGCAGCGCGCCGACGTCGGGCAACTCGACGATCGTGGGCGCGACGAAGCAGCCGTGACCACGCTCGCGCAGCGACGCCCGCGTCTCGGTCGCGGGCGACCCGACTTCGCGAATCCACGCGCGCATCTCGTACAGGTATCCGAGCAGCGCGTCGCGCGCGGCGCGATCGATCACCGGTCCCACATCGGTGTCGAGGCGATCGGGCCGCCCGAGCCGCAGCTCGCGCATCGCGCCGCGCAGCATCGCCAGCACGCGATCGGCCGTCTCGTGCTGCACGCACAGCACGCGCAGCGCGGAGCAGCGCTGGCCCGCGCTGTCGAAAGCGGACGCGACGATGTCGGCAACCGCCTGCTCGGGCAACGCCGACGAGTCGACGATCATCGCGTTGATTCCGCCCGTCTCGGCGATCAGCACGATCGGCTGGCCGCGATGGTCGAGCCGACCGGCCAGCGCACGCGCGATCGAGCGCGCCACCGTCGTCGATCCGGTGAACACGACGCCGCGCACGCGCGGATCGGCAACGAGCGCGGCGCCCACCGTCTCGCCGTCGCCGGGCAGCAACTGCAGCGCGGATGCGTCGACGCCCGCGTCGTGCAGCAAGCGCACGAAGCGCGCCGCGACCAGCGGCGTCTGTTCGGCGGGCTTGGCGAGCACCGCATTGCCGGCGGCGAGCGCCGCCGCGACCTGCCCGCCGAAGATCGACAGCGGAAAATTCCACGGACTGATGCAGACGACCGGGCCGAGCGGCGTGCCGTTCGCGTACGACGCAACGTCGCGCAACTGCGCCGCGTAGTAGCGCAGGAAATCGACCGTCTCGCGTACCTCGCCGATCGCATCGGCGATCGTGCGCCCCGCCTCGCGCACGACCGATGCGATCCATTCGGCGGCGCTCGCCTCGAGCCCCGCCGCGGCGTCGTCGAGCACCGCTGCTCTTTCGGCAGGAGACCGCGACGACCACGCCGCTGCCCCATCGCAGGCCACCTGCAAGGCATCGGCGACGTCTTTCGCGTCCGCCTCGACGACGCTGCCGACCCGATCGCGAGCGTCGGCAGGATTGCGTACGTCGCGGGAAGTCCGGCCGCGCGCATCTTCGTCTCCCCGGTTGCCGCCGGGCCCATCGCCGTTGCGCGAACCGCTGCCGACGATCGGCGCGGCAATGTAGCGCCGTGACGCCTGCGCCATCAGCGCTTCGGCAAGTTCACCGAGGCGGCGCTCGTCGGTCAGGTCGATGCCGCTCGAGTTCACGCGGCACGCCCCGTACAGCGCCTGCGGCAGCGGAATCGCCGGATGCGGCAGCCCGACCGACCCCTCGGCGCGCGCGTTACGATCGATCGCCTGCAGCGGGCTCTCGACGAGCGCGTCGATCGGCACCGACTCGTCGGCGATCCGGTGCACGAACGAGGTGTTCGCGCCGTTTTCGAGCAGCCGCCGCACCAGGTACGCGAGCAGCGTCTCGTGCGTGCCCACCGGCGCGTAGATGCGGCACGGACGGCCGAGCCCGCCCTCGGCCCGGCCGCGCACGACCTGCTCGTACAACGGCTCGCCCATGCCGTGCAGACACTGGAATTCGTACTGCCCGGGCCGGAACTGCGAACCGGCCAATTCGTACACGGCGGCCACCGTGTGCGCGTTGTGCGTGGCGAACTGCGGATAGATCGACTCGGACGCGGCGAACAAGCGGCGCGCGCAGGCGAGGAAGGACAGGTCGGTGTGCGCCTTGCGCGTGAACACCGGATACCCGTCGAGTCCTTCGACCTGCGCCCGCTTGATCTCGCTGTCCCAGTAGGCACCTTTCACCAGCCGCACCATCAGTCGGCGGCGACTTCGCTGCGCGAGATCGACGAGCGCATCGACGACGTGCAGGCAGCGCTTCTGGTAGGCCTGAACGACGAAGCCGACACCGTTCCACCCGGCCAGCCCCGGCTCGGAGCACAGGCGTTCGAGCAGGTCGAGCGACAGGTCCAGCCGACCCGCTTCCTCGGCATCGATGTTCAGGCCGATGTCCCACGCTCGCGCGCGCAGCGCCAGCGCCAGCAGCCGCGGATACAGTTCGTGCAAAACGCGCTCGCGCTGCGCCGGCGCATAGCGTGGATGCAGCGCCGACAGCTTGATCGAAACGCCGGGGCCGTCGACGACACCGCGTCCCGCCGACGCGGCGCCGATCGCGTCGATCGCGGCCTCGTACGCGGCGTGATAGTTCAGCGCGTCCTCGCCGGTCACCGCCGCCTCGCCGAGCATGTCGTACGAGTGCCGGAATCCGGCCGCCTCGCGCGCACGTGCCCGCGCGATGGCGTCGCCGATCGTTTCGCCGGCGACGAACTGCTCGCCGAGCAGGCGCATCGCGCGATCGACGGCGCGACGCACGAGCGGCTCGCCGCTGCGCGCGATCGCGCGCGCCAACGCACTGGACAGGCCGCTCTCGTCGTGCAGCGCGACGAGCTTGCCGGTGACCACCAGGCCCCACGTCGCCGCGTGCACGAAGACCGATGCGTGCGACCCGAGGTGCGACTGCCAGTCGCCGCGGCCGATCTTGTCGCGGATCAGTGCATCGCGCGTCGCGTCGTCCGGAATGCGAAGCAGCGCTTCGGCCAGGCACATCAGCGCGATGCCTTCCTGCGACGACAGCGAGAACTCGGCCAACAGGCCCTGCACGATCCCGTCGCGACCGACGCGACGCTCGCGCAATCGCGCCGCCAGCTTGCGCGCGAGCGCTGCGACGGCACGCTCCCGCTCGGGTGCAAGACGAGCGATCGGCAGCAGCGCGCGCACGCAGCCGGCTTCGTCGGCGCGGTACGACGCGGTGATCGCTACCCGCAACGGCGACTGTCGCCTCACCTCGCCGAGCAGCGCCGCGAACGGCTCGGGCGATCCATCGGCGCCACGCGCGGCGGCCTCTGGCGGCCGGTCGTCCGACGCGCCGGTGCTCTCGTCCGACATCGGATCTCCCTCGTGAGGACCTGCTGTTACGGTACACTGCCGAGTCCTTTTCCGGTGCCGTCGATGGGCCTTCCGCCTCTTCCGCCGCGCTCGCGCACGCGTCGTCGCGCAGTGGCCGCGCTTGCCGCCTTGCCTGCCGCCTTGCCGATCCTCGGCGCCGCGCTCGCCTTCGCGGCGGGCACCGCGCACGCGCAACTGCTGCGCTCGTTTCCCGCGAAGGCGCGCCTCGCCCGTTTCGAGATGCGCGTCTTTCCGGAAGCGACGCTCGACGGAGAAGCCGTGCGACTCGCCGGTGCGGCGCGCATTCACGACACGAACAACCGCATCGTAATGCCCGCGTCGCTGTCGGGTACGCACGACGTGCTGGTCGAGGACGACGCATCCGGGCAGATCGGCCGCGTCTGGATCCTCACGCCCGAAGAACTCGCTGCGGCACGCGAGCGCGCGAAGAGCCGGTGACGAAGAAGCTGTACATCCGCACCTTCGGGTGCCAGATGAACGAGTACGACTCCGACCGAATGGCCGACGTGCTCGCGGCGAGCGAAGGCGCGCAGAAGACCGAACGCATCGAGGAAGCCGACATCGTCCTGTTCAACACCTGCTCGGTGCGCGAGAAGGCGCAGGAGAAGGTGTTCTCCGACCTGGGCCGCGTGCGCGCGCTCAAGCGCGAACGCCCCGGGCTGCTGATCGGCGTAGGGGGCTGCGTCGCCAGCCAGGAAGGCGAGGCGATCGTCGAGCGTGCACCGTACGTCGATCTCGTCTTCGGCCCGCAAACGCTGCACCGCCTGCCCGAACTGATCGCCCGCAGGCGGGAAAGCGGCCGCCCGCAGGTCGACATCCGCTTTCCCGAGATCGAGAAGTTCGACCGCATGCCGCCGGCGCGCAGCGAGGGCGCGAGCGCTTTCGTCTCGATCATGGAGGGTTGCAGCAAGTACTGCAGCTTCTGCGTGGTGCCGTACACGCGCGGACACGAAATCTCCCGACCAGTCGACGACGTGCTCGTGGAGATCGCCGGGCTGGCCACGCAGGGCGTGCGCGAGATCACGCTGCTCGGCCAGAACGTGAACGCGTACCGCGGCACGCTGAAGACCGACGCCGGCCTGCACGCCGACCTCGCGCTGCTGCTCGAGCTCGTCTGCGAAATCCCGGGCATCGAGCGCGTGCGCTACACGACCTCGCACCCGAAGGAATTCGGCCAGCGGCTGATCGACGCACATGCGCGGCTCGCCAAGCTCGCCGCGCACGTGCACCTGCCCGTACAGTCCGGATCCGACCGGATCCTCGCCGCGATGAAGCGCGGCTACACAGTGCTCGAATACAAGTCGATCGTGCGCCGGCTGCGCGCGGCGTGCGCCGGCCTGAGCCTGAGCTCCGACTTCATCGTCGGTTTTCCCGGCGAAACCGCCGACGACTTCGCCCGCACGCTGCGGCTGGTGGACGAAGTCGGCTTCGACGCATCCTTTTCGTTCGTCTACAGTCCGCGCCCGGGAACGCCCGCTGCCGACCTGCCCGACGACACGCCGCAGGCCGAGAAGCTCGAACGGCTGCAGCGCCTGCAGGCTGTCAACGACGCGCACGCCCGGTCGATCAGCGACGCGATGGTCGGCACCGTGCAGCGCGTGCTGGTCGAAGGCGCGGCAAAACGAAACGAAGCGGAACTCGCAGGACGCACTTCGAACAATCGCGTCGTGAATTTTCGCGGCCCGAGCGAATGCATCGGTCGCTTCGTCGAAGTGCGCATCAGCGAAGCACGCACGCATTCGTTGCGCGGCGAGTTCGTCGCCCAGGCATGAGGAACGCGCGAACGCGCGTCGCCTCGCTCGCGCTGGCTGCCTGCACTTTGCTGCCGGGCGCGCCGCCCGCTGCCCGCGCGCAGGAAGCTGCCGCCCCGGCCGCCCCGGCAGCACCTGCCGCGCCGTCCACGCTCGCCGAGTTGCTGCCGCAGGTGCGCAGCTGGATCGATCGCGGACAGGCCGAACGCGCCTGGCTCGCGCTCGCTGCGCGCGTCGGCGACTACGCGGGCGATCCGGAGTTCGACTACCTGCTCGGCCTGGCGGCGCTCGACACCGGACGGCCGGGGCAAGCCGTGTTCGCCCTCGAGCGGGTGCTGATCGCGAAGCCCGACTTCCTGCAGGCGCGCGCCGAACTGGCGCGCGCCTATTTCGCACTGCACGAGCACGAGAATGCAAGGCGCGAGTTCGAGGCCGTGGCCGCCAGCGAGATCCCGCCCGAAGCGCGCCAGGTGATCGGCCGCTATCTCGACGCGATCCGTTTCCGCGCGCGTCGCGACGAGCCGCGATTCACCGCTTCGGTGCAGATCGAGACAGGCTACGACTCGAACCCGAACTTCGGCAGCACCTCGGGCCGCTGGGTGCTCGCCGACGGCACGGCGGTCCTTCCGCTGGGGATCAGCCGGCCGCGCGAGAGCGCGGCAATCGGCGCTGCACTGGCCGCCGACTGGAGCGTACCGATCAGCGGCACGTGGCAGTGGACCGTCGGGGCACGCGCAGCCACCCGGCGCTATCCCTCTGCACATACACTCGATCAGGACCAGTTCGACCTGAATTCGGGATTCGCCTTTCGCAGCGGTTGCCATCGCATCGACATGCTCGTCCAGGCCCAACACCTCGAACTCGACGGCGCGAGTTTTCGCGACGCCGCGGGCGGCCTCGCCCAATGGCAATGCGATCTCGATTCGCGTACGCGGTTCGGCGTCTATGCGCAGCACTTCGAGCTCGACTTCCCCGGCGAAGGCTCGCGCGACGCGCGCCGTTCGGGCTTCGGCCTGACCTTCGCGCGCGCGCTGGAAGGGCAGGCACGGCCCGTCGTCGTGGCCGGCGTCTCGACCGGGCGCGAACGCTCGCGACGCGGCTTCGGCAATCTCTCGTACGACTATCGCGGACTGCGCGCGGCCTACAGCCGCGGCCTCGCCGGCCAATGGCGCGGCTTCGCGTCGATCGCGTACGAGTCGCGCGAATTCGATGCGCCGGAGCCGTTCTTCGGCGCGGTACGCAGCGATCGCCAGAGCGATCTGCAACTGGGCGCGGAACGCGCGCTGTCGGCGAAATGGACGATCGCACCGACGATCAGCTGGACGCGAAGCCGCTCGAACATCGCGCCGAACGATTTCCGCCGGGTGCAGGCCGGCGTCGCTTTCCGGTATCGCATCCGATGATCCGTGCACTCGTCCTCGCCCTCGGCCTGCTCGCCGCGATCCACCCGGCCGCCGCCGAGGACGGCCGTGCGCTCGTCGTTGCCGGGCAGGTGATGCTCGAGCGGACGGCGCCCGGCGCCGTCTCGACCACGGCACTCGCTGCGGGTGCCGAAATCCGCAGCGGCGACACCATTCGCACGGGCGGCGACGGACGGGTACAGATCCGTTTCAGCGACGGATCGATCGTCGCGCTGCAACCCGATACCGCCTTCCGGGTCGACGATTATCGGTACGAACGCAACGAGCGGCGCGCATTCTTCTTCCTGCTGCGCGGTGCGCTGCGCACGATGACCGGCGCGATCGGCAAGACCAACCATGACGCCGAATACCGCCTGAAGACGCCGACGGCGACGGTGGGCGTGCGCGGCACCGAATACGTGGCGGAGCAGACCGTCTGCGATCCGCGCTGCTCGCCCGGTTCGCGCCCGGGATTGCGCGTCGCCGTGTCGCAGGGTCGCATCGCGCTGCTCACGGCCGCCGGCGGAATCGAAGTCGGCACCGGCGAATCGGCCGCCGCGGAGAGCGCCGACGCGCCGCCACAGCCCACCGAACGCGGGCCGGTGCTGCCGCCGATCAGCAGTACGAAGTCGCGCGAGCACCTCGCGCGAGGTACGACGGGCGATGCGACTGGACGCACGGCGGGAAGCGCGGGACCCGGCACGACGGCCCGCGCCGGCAGCGGGTCCGCTCCGACCTTCGATCCTGCAACCGGCGCGACTTCGCCGGCACCGAAGGCCGTGCCGCACGCGCCCGGCACGAGCTTGACCGATGCGGAATCAACAGCGGCCACCGGCTCGGGCTCGCAGCCGTCGTCCACGGGCGCCTGGCCGCGTTTCGTGACGACCGAAGCCGGCCTGCCGGCAGCCAGGGTGTCGCCGAACGAACGGCGCGGCCCGGGCGCTGCACTGCTGCCGGTAGTCGATTTGCTGGCGCCGAGCGTACCGCCGGGCGCTTCGGAAGGCGGCGGTTCGGACAACACGGGAGGCGGCAGCGGGAACCCGGCCGGCGGAGACGGCAACGTCCTTCCCGACCCGGATCCCCCGACGACTCCGCCACCGACGACCTCGCCAGAGACGACTCCGCCGACAACGACTCCCCCACCGACGCTCGGCGCCGGCATGCATCCGATCGACCCCGGCACGGCGCCCGGCAGCGGTCCGTCGCTGCGCGTGCTCCATCCATGGCCCTTTCTCGACGCCGGCCAGGGACGCGTGCGCGAGGGTTCGATCGAACTCGACACGGAGATGCGGCTGAATGCATTCCAGATGCCGATCGAGACGCTCGGGGCACTGTGCGACATCGGCTGGTTGTGCCGCGTCTCGAAGAGCCGTGCGACGATCGAGGAAGCCGGCCACGACGACTGGACGAGCTGGGGACGATGGACCGGCGAAAACGCGCAGTTGATGGGGTTCTGGCCGCTGCCGCTCGCCGACAACCGCAGCCTGCACTACCTCGTCGGCGTGCCGTCTGCGACGATCCCCACGAGCGGCGTGTTCGGCTACGAGCTGATCGGTTCGACGCGGGCGACGCTGTCCGGGAGCAACTCCACCGGGCTCTTCGATGGGCGCGTGGCGGTCGCGTTCTCGCCGTCGGGAGCCCGCGTGGGGATCGACGCGAACGTCGCCTTCCCGAGCGGTGCCTATCGCTTCGCAACGTCCGGCGGCGTCGCAGACCCGACGCGCAGCCCGCTCGCCACGCTGGACGCCGGTCACTCGTTCCGCGGGGAGATTGCGGCGACCGGTTCGCACGCACCGCTCGATTGCACCGCCGGTTGCCCGGTGCAGGTCGACGGCGGCCTCTTCGGCCCCGATGCCGCGCGCGTGGGCATCACCTATCGGATCTCGGGTTCCGGCGGTGGTTCTACAATCTCGGGGGTCGGGGTCTTCGGCAAGAAGAGCCCCTAGCAGCAAGAACACCCGCCGTGGGAGCCCCTTGCCGTCGTCGAAAGCCGCACCGAAGACACGCACGATCGAATACACGCCCCAGATCGCCGACAACCGGCGACTGGCGAACCTGTGCGGTCCCCTCGATCGCAACCTGCGGCAGATCGAGGAGGCGTTCGACGTGCGCATCTCGCGTCGCTCCGACACCTTCGGCATCGAAGGTCCGCCGGCCGCAGCGCGGCGCGCCGAACGCGCGCTGAAGCATTTCCACGCACGCGCCGAACAGCCGCTTTCGGTCGACGACGTGCAGCTCGGCCTGGTGGAGTTGAAGGCCTCGCGCGACGGCGCCGCTGCCGCGCCACCGGTCGCCGACGAGCCGCCCGCCCCGGTGCTGCACACGCGGCGCAGCGACCTGCAGGGCCGCACGCCGCGCCAGCGCGAATACCTGCGCAACATCCTGTCGCACGACATCACTTTCGGACTGGGGCCGGCCGGCACCGGCAAGACCTATCTCGCCGTCGCCTGCGCGGTGGACGCGCTCGAGCGCGATGCAATCAAGCGCATCGTGCTCACGCGTCCGGCGGTCGAAGCGGGCGAACGGCTGGGCTTCCTGCCCGGCGATCTCGCGCAGAAGGTCGACCCCTATCTTCGTCCGCTGTACGACGCGCTGTACGACCTGCTCGGCTTCGAGCGGACGAACCGGATGTTCGAGAAGCAGGCGATCGAGATCGCGCCGCTCGCCTACATGCGCGGACGAACGCTCAACCACTCGTTCATCATCCTCGACGAGGCGCAGAACACGACGCCCGAGCAGATGAAGATGTTCCTCACGCGCATCGGCTTCGGCTCGCGCGCCGTCGTCACCGGCGACACGACGCAGATCGACCTGCCGAAGGGCCAGGCGTCGGGGCTGATCGAGGCGCGACACATCCTCGGTCGCGTGCGCGGGCTCGCGTTCACCGACTTCGACAGCTCCGACGTCGTGCGCCACCCGCTCGTCGCTCGCATCGTCGATGCCTACGAAGCCGCCGCCGATGGCGGCTGAACGCGCGGCGCATCCGCGCCTGTCGCTGGCGGTGCAACTCGGCGACGAGATCGCGGCGTTGCCCGCAACGCGCTCGCGGCTGCGCCGGTGGGTTGCCGCTTCCGTCGAATCCGACGCGCAGATCGTGCTGCGCTTCGTCGGCGAACGCGAGGGGCGCGCGCTCAACGCCGCCTATCGCGACCGCGACTACGCGACGAACGTGCTCACCTTCGCTTACGACGACGACCGCCTGCATGCCGACATCGTGATCTGCCTGCCGGTGGTCCGTCGCGAAGCCCGCGAGCAGCGCAAGGCGGTGACCGCGCACCTCGCGCATCTCGTCGCGCACGGCGTGCTGCACGCGGGCGGCTACGAGCACGACACCGAACGCGGCGCTCGGCGGATGCAACGGCGCGAGAGCGAATTGCTGGCGCGCTTCCGGCTCCCCGACCCCTGGCGCTGAATCCACGCGGTAGCGAAGAGCCGCGCGCAGCTGCGCGGGTGCGATTCGACCGTACGCGCCTCGCGGGGTTTGCCCGTGCGAAAGACGATCGGGTATCCTGCAAGCAACCCCACTTCGTCTTCACCCACATGTCCGACGGCCCACCAGGCGCCGATCACCGGAAACCCCTGCTGGAACGACTCGCCGCCCTGCTGCTGCGGGTACCCGAAGATCGGGATCAACTGCTCGATCTACTGAGACAGGCGCACGAACGCGCGCTGCTCGACGCCGACGCGATGTCGATGATCGAGGGCGTGATGCAGATCTCGGAGCTCACCGCGCGCGACATCATGGTTCCGCGCGCCGAGATGGACGTCATCGACATCTCGCAGCCACCTTCGGCCTTCCTGCCGAAGGTGCTCGGCACCGGCCACTCGCGCTTTCCCGCCGTCGAAGGCGATCGCGACAACGTGGTCGGAATCCTGCATGCCAAGTCGTTGCTGCGGCTGCAGGCAACCGAGCAGGTCGACGTGAACAGGCTGCTGCGGCCGGCCGTGTTCGTCCCCGAGTCGCAACGGCTGAACCTGCTGCTGCGCGACCTTCGTGCACAACGCGCGCACCTGGCCATCGTCGTCGACGAATACGGCGGCACCGCCGGCCTGGTCACGCTCGAGGACGTGATCGAGCAGATCGTCGGCGACATCGACGAGTCGCCCGAGGCCGAGGCCGAAGAGGACGACATCGTCCGCGTCGAACCCGCACCGGGCGGGCTGGCGCGGCACCGCGTCCGAGCCGGCACGAGAGTCGACGCCTTCAACGACGCGATGGGAACGGCGCTGCCGTCCGAGCAGTTCGAGACGATCGGCGCGCTGGTCGGCGAACGCCTCGGCCATCCGCCGCGGCGCGGCGAACGCATCGACATCGACGGCGTGCGTTTCGAGGTGCTGCGCGCGGACGCGACGCAGGCACTGCTGCTGCGCACCGAGAGACCGCTCGACGCCGCCGCACGCGTCACTGCGGAACTTCCGACGCGCCCCGCGCAGTCCACGCAGCAGCAACCGTCCGATGGACCGGCACGCGACGCGGTCGTTCGCGAGCCGCCGTTGCCGCCGGACCGCCGGCACGATGCCGACGCCGACGCCGACACTGATGCCGATGCCGACGCGTTGCTCGTCGACCGGCACGCCGGCGCAGGAGTCGCAGCGTTCGATCCCCGGCTGGCGCACGGGCACCGCGCCCGATCGCGACGCGTCGCTTCGCACGCCGATAGTTCCGCGGCACGCGGCGGCTGAGCAGCCCGGTGCGCGGACACGGCGCCGCGCCGATCGCCCTTTCGCTCGTCGCCGGCCTCGTGCAGGCGGCGAGTTTCTGGCCGCTCGAGGCGTGGTGGTTGCAACTGGCTGCACTCGCCACGCTCGTGGTGCTCGTGCTGCGCGCGCCCGGGCATGCCTTCGCACTCGGACTCGCCTTCGGACTCGGCTGCTTCGCCGCCGGCATCTCGTGGCTCTACGTGAGCATGCATCGATACGGCGGCATGCCCGCGGTGCTCGCCGCTCTCGCGTTGCTGCTGTTCGCGACGTACCTGGCCTCTTTCTTCGCCGTCGTCTGCTTCGCCTTCGCGCGACTCGACGCGGCGCTGCGCGCGCGCCGAACGCGCACGCCGGCGCGCGCGAGCGCACTGGCGCTGCTGTTCGCCGGCGCCTGGTCGCTTGCCGAGATCGCGCGCGGCTGGCTCTTCACCGGCTTTCCGTGGCTCGCCATCGGATACGCGCAACTCGACGGACCGCTCGACGCTTTCGCGCCGCTGCTCGGCGTATACGGCGTATGCCTGTTCGCTGCGCTCGTCGCCTTCGGTCTGGCGCTCGCCGTCGCGGGCCTGCCGGGGACGGAATCGGCGAACGACTCGCATGCCGCGCGCGCGTTCGGCGCCGGCGTCGCTTTGCTGCCGATCGCCGCCGGCCGCGCGCTGGCCGGCGTCGACTGGTCGTCGGCGCATGGAGCGCCGCTGCGCGTGCGGCTGCTGCAGGGCAATGTCGCGCAGGACCTGAAGTTCGACCCGCGACGCAGCCTCGAGGCGATGTACTGGTACACCAACGAGGTTCTGCGCAGCGATGCGACGCTGACCGTCTTGCCCGAGACGGCATGGACGATTCCGTGGCCGCGCACGCCGCAGAACGTGCGCGAGGCGATCGTCCGTCACCTGCGGCAGACAGGCGGCGTCGTGGCGATCGGCATGCCGCTCGTCGATGACAACCAGGCGGGAAGCGCGAGTCGCCCAGGCGATGCCCGGCTGACCAACAGCGTCGGCGTCATCGATGCGAGCGGAGCGATCGCCTGGCGCTACGACAAGCGCCACCTCGTTCCCTTCGGCGAGTTCGTCCCTTTCGGCTTCGGCTGGTTCGTCGACCTGATGCACATCCCGCTCGGCGACTTCGCGCGCGGCTCCGCGCAGCAGCCTCCGCTGAAAATCGCGGATCAGCGCATCGCCTTCGACATCTGCTACGAAGACCTGTTCGGCGAGGAGATCGCCGCGCAGGTGCGCGGCGGAGCGTCGATCCTCGTGAACATCAGCAACATCGCATGGTTCGGCGACTCGCACGCGCTGCCGCAACACCTGCAGATCGCGCGCATGCGCGCGCTCGAGCTCGCGCGTCCGATGCTGCGCGCGACCAACACGGGCGTGACGGCGGCGATCGACGCGCGCGGTCGCGTGCTCGGGCGGCTGGCGCCCTACACGGCGGCTGCCCTCGACGCACAGGTGCAGGGCACCGACGGTGCGACGCCGTATGCGCTCTTCGGCAATACGCCGATCTTCGTGCTGTCGCTCGGCCTGTTGGTCGCGGGCCTCTCGGCGACGCGCTTCCGGGCGCGCGAAACGGAGCGTGGCGCCGATGGGAGCCGCTAGAATGGCCGTTTTTAGACGCCGCGACGGCGCCATGTCCAGCTTCCAGCAACTGATCCTCCAACTGCAGCAATACTGGGACCGCCAGGGCTGCGCGCTGCTTCAGCCCTACGACATGGAGGTCGGCGCGGGCACGTTCCACACGGCGACGTTCCTGCGCGCGATCGGCCCGGAGCCGTGGCGCGCCGCCTACGTGCAGCCGTCGCGCCGTCCGAAGGACGGCCGCTACGGAGAGAACCCGAACCGGCTGCAGCACTACTACCAGTACCAGGTCGTCCTCAAGCCGTCGCCGGTCGACATCCTCGAGCGCTATCTCGGCTCGCTGGCGGCAATCGGCATCGACACCGCGAGCAACGACATCCGCTTCGTCGAGGACGACTGGGAGTCGCCCACGCTCGGCGCCTGGGGTTTGGGCTGGGAGGTGTGGCTCAACGGGATGGAAGTCACGCAGTTCACGTATTTCCAGGAAGTCGGCTCGCTGAAGTGCCAGCCGATCACCGGCGAGATCACGTACGGGCTGGAGCGCATCGCGATGTACCTGCAGGGCGTCGAGAGCGTGTACGACCTGCAGTGGACCGACGCAATCACCTATCGCGACGTATTCCACCAGAACGAGGTCGAGCAATCGGCCTACAACTTCGAGCATGCCGACGTCGCCGTGCTGTTCCGGCATTTCGACGACCACGAGCGCGCTGCGATGCGGCTGATCGAAGCAGGCCTGGCGCTGCCCGCCTACGAGCGCGTGCTCGACTGCTCGCATACCTTCAACCTGCTCGACGCGCGCGGCGCGATCTCGGTCACCGAGCGCGCCGCCTACATCGGCCGCGTGCGCAAGCTGGCGCGCGCGGTGGCGCAGGCCTACTACGAGTCGCGCGAGCGGCTCGGCTTTCCGATGCTCGAAACGGTTCGCGATGCCGCCTGATCCGCGCGCGCCGGGTGCGTCCGCCGCGCACCCCGCTGCGTCTTCCGCCGCGGCCTCGCGCGCCCCGTTGCTGGTCGAACTGCGCACGGAGGAACTTCCTCCGAAGACGCTCGAGCGCCTCGGCGCCGCGTTCGCCGAAGGCGTCGCCAGCGCGCTGCGCGCGCGTGGACTCGCCGAATCCGACGCGCGCCTCGATCGCTTCGCCACGCCACGCCGGCTCGCGGTGCGCATCGACGACGTCGTTTCCCGGGCAAACGACCGACTCGTCGAGACCAAGGGTCCGTCGGTGAAGATCGGGCTCGACGCCTGCGGCGAGCCGACGCAGGCGCTCGTCAAGTGGGCACGGAAGCTCGGCGCGCCGCTCGATGCGCTCGAGCGCGCGCACGACGGCAAACACGAGGTCTTCCGCTACCGCAGCGTCGTCGCCGGCGAATCTCTCGCGCAGGCGATCTCGTCCGTGCTCGCGGAGGCGGTCGCCGCGCTGCCCATCGCGAAGACGATGCAATACCAGCTGGCCGACGGGCGCACGAACGTATCGTTCGTTCGGCCCGCGCACGGCCTCGTCGTGCTGCACGGCGAGCAGGTCCTCGAGGCATCGGTGCTCGGGCTGGCCGCCGGGCGCATCACGCGCGGACACCGCTTCCAGTCCGAGGGCGACATCGAGATCGACGACGCGCAGCGCTACGAGGAGCGGCTTGCCGCCGCCGGACGCGTGATCGCGTCCTTCGATGCGCGTCGCGCGCGCATCGAGGCGATGCTGCGCGAGCGGGCCGCGCAACACGAAGCCTCGCTGGGCGACGAAGCGCAGGTCGCGCCGCTGCTCGACGAAGTCACGGCGCTGGTCGAGTGGCCGGCCGTCTACGTAGGCGAGTTCGAGCGCGAATTCCTGCAGGTACCGCAGGAGTGCCTGATCCTCACGATGCGCACGAACCAGAAGTACTTTCCGCTGTTCGATCGCGGGCACCGGCTGCTGCCGAAGTTCCTGATCGTCTCGAACATGGAAGTGGACGACGCACGCTCGATCGTTGCCGGCAACGAGCGCGTCGTGCGACCGCGGCTGGCCGACGCGCGCTTCTTCTTCGACGTCGACCGCCGCACGCCGCTCGCGCAGCGCGCCGCCGATCTCGGCCACGTCGTCTATCACGCGAAGCTCGGCACGCAGGCCGAGCGCACCGCGCGCGTGCGTCGCATCGCGCGTTCGGTCGCCGCGATGCTCGACGCCGACCCGGCTACGCCGCTGCGCATCGACGCCGATCTCGCCGATCGCGCTGCCCTGCTCGCGAAAGCCGACCTGCTCAGCGGCATGGTCGGCGAGTTCCCGGAGTTGCAGGGCGTCATGGGCGGCTACTACGCGCGCCACGACGGCGAGGACGACGCGGTCGCGCAGGCGATCGTCGAGCAGTACAGTCCGCGCTTCGCCGGCGACGCGCTGCCGGCCACGCCCACCGGCACCGTGCTCGCGCTCGCCGACAAGCTCGAAACGCTCGCCGGGATGTTCGGCATCGGCCAGCAGCCCACCGGCGACAAGGATCCGTTCGCACTGCGCCGGCATGCGCTCGGCGTGCTGCGCATGCTGGTCGAGAAGTCGCTCGCCGCACCGCTCGATGCGCTGGTGGCTGCCGCCTTCGACGCCTTCGACGGCGAGGTCGCGCGCGCCGACGACGCGCTTGTCGCGTTCCTGTTCGAGCGCCTGTCGGGATACCTTCGCGAACAGGGCTGGTCGGCGCACGAGATCGCGGCGGTGGTCGATCCGAGACCGATGCGGCTGGACACCGTTCCGGCGCGCCTGCGCGCGGTGCGTTCGTTCGCCGGGCTGCCCGAGGCCGATGCGCTGGCCGGGGCGAACAAGCGCATCGTCAACATCCTGCGCAAGTCGCATGAAGCCGCGCACAAGCCGGTCGAGCGCGCATTGCTCGTCGAACCCGCCGAACGCGCGCTGGCCGAGTGCGTCGACGCGCTCGCCCCGCAGGCCGACGAGCGCGCGCGCAGCGGCGACTGGTTCGGCGCGATGAGCGTGATGGCCGGCGCACGCACGGCGGTCGACCGGTTCTTCGACGAGGTGATGGTGATGGCCGACGATCCGCGCTTGCGCGCCAACCGGCTCGCGCTGCTCGAGGCGCTGCGCACGCTGATGAACCGCGTCGCCGACATCTCGAAGCTCGGTTGACCGCTTCACGTTCGCGCGCAGCACGGCCGTGAAGCTCATCGTTCTCGACCGCGACGGCGTCATCAACCACGACAGCGACGCCTACATCAAGAGCCCGGACGAATGGCGCGCGCTGCCGGGCAGCCTCGAGGCGATCGCCCGGCTGAGCAAGGCCGGCTACCGCATCGTCGTCGCAACCAACCAGTCCGGCGTCGCGCGCAAGCTCTTCGACATCGCCATGCTCGGCCGCATCCACGAGAAGATGCATCGCGTTGTCGCCGAAGCGGGAGGACGCATCGACGCAATCTTCTTCTGTCCGCACGGCCCCGACGAAGGCTGCGCGTGCCGCAAGCCGCGCCCGGGTCTGTTCGACGAGATCCTCGCGCGCTTCCAGGCGGCGACCACCGACGTGCACGCCATCGGCGACCAGTTGCGCGACCTGCAGGCCGCGCATGCGGCCGGCTGCCGTCCGGTACTCGTGCTCACCGGCAAGGGCCGGGCCACGCTTGCCGCCGGTGGCCTGCCGCCCGAGACGGTCGTCCGCGTGGACCTCGCTGCCGTGGCCGCCGAGCTCGCTCCATGAGCGTGCTGCGATCCGGTTCGCCCCGGGGGCGCTGGAGAGTGCTGTTCCCGGAAGGCACGCATACGCGCGTCGGCACGCGAATCCGGTACAAGACCGGTGGACCCGGGCTTGCCGTTCGCACCGGCGTTCCGACCGTCCGCATCGCCGTGAACCCGGGAGAATGCTGGCCGCGCCGTGCGTTCATGATCGAAGACGAAATGCGAAGAATCGATCCTCACCTCCATCGCGGCGAGCCGGCCCCGGCCTTCGCCGCGCCGGCGTTGCGGCAATGACGGCACCCGGCAGGCGCGCCGGGCGCGCACCGCAGCCCTCACCCGTCGAAGCCGCGCGCCAATTGAACCTTCCGCTATTCGATCCGTTGCACGCGTCGCCGGCTCCGATCGAACGCGGCCCCTCGGGCTCGACGCGCGTCGCGCGGCTGTGCGAGCAGTGGCTGCGCTACGAATTGCGCCGCTCGAAGCGACGCACGATCGGCTTCGTCATCGACGAGCGCGGACTGCGCGTGACCGCACCGCGCTGGGTCTCGCACGTCGAGATCGAGTCGGCGCTGCAGGACAAGGCGAACTGGATCCTGCGCAAGCTGGGCGAGTGGCGCGCGCATCAGGCGCGACGCGAGCGCCTCGAGGTGCGCTGGGAACACGGAGCGCCGCTGCGCTACCTCGGCGAGACGCTCACGCTGTGCGTCGACGAGAACGCCAGGCGCACCCAGCGCGTCGGCGACCGCCTGGTCATCGGGCTGCCTTCGCAGGCGCGTGCCGAGCAGCTGAAGGATCGCGTGCAGTGCTGGCTGCAGGCGCGAGCGCGCGACGTGTTCTCCGAGCGCATCGACTGGTACGGCACGCACCACGGCTTCACGCCGCGACGCTGGTCGCTCTCGTCGGCGCGCACGCGCTGGGGCAGTTGCAGCGCGGACGGATCGATCCGACTGAACTGGCGCCTCGTGCACTTCCCGATCGACATCGTCGACTACGTGATCGCGCACGAGCTGGCGCACCTGCGCGAGCTCAACCATGGCACGCGCTTCTGGCAGATCGTCGGTGACCTCTTCCCCGAATACGAACGCGCGCGCGCGTGGCTGCGCGACTTCCCCGAAGACGGCGCATCGCGCTGAAGGCCTGCGCGAGCGCCCGAGCGAAGCAACCCACAGGAATTTCCACGATGAGAATACTGCACACGATGCTGCGCGTCGGCGACCTGCAGCGCTCGACCGACTTCTATACCCGAGTGATGGGAATGCGCGTACTGCGCACGACCGATCGACACGACCAGGGATACTCGCTGGCCTTCGTCGGCTACGGCGACGAGTCCACCGACGCCGTCCTCGAACTCACGTGGAACCACGGCGTGCAGCGCTACGACCTCGGCTCGGCCTACGGGCACATCGCCATCGAGGTTCCCGACGCAGCGCAGGCCTGCGAGCGCATTCGCGCCGCCGGCGGAAAAGTCGTCCGCGAAGCCGGACCGGTGAAAGGCGGCTCGACGGTCATCGCGTTCGTCGAGGATCCCGACGGCTACAGGATCGAGCTCATCGAGCGCTCGGGCGGGCGCGCGTCACCGGGCTGATCGGCACTCGCGAGCGCGAGTCGGCGTGCATCGTCGATGTTGCCCCACAGCAGCCAGGCGGCGAGCAGCCAGGCGAAGGCCTCTACCGCATTCACGATCATCGAGCCCGGCCGCAGCGCCAGCATCGTGCGCGTGCCGAGCAGCGCCGACGGAACGAGCACGGTGAGCATCATCGTCGCGACGAAGTAAAGGCGCTCGCGCACGCGGCTCGCCTCGCGCGCCTCGGTACCGCGCGCGACGCGGCGCGCCGCCACCGCCGCTGCAGCGAGCGCCGCGACCAGCAGCGGGATGCCGAACTGGAGCATCGCCATCCGAACGACGCTCAGCGCGGCGCCGGGCTGCAGCCACGGCGACCACGAGGCCGCTACGAGCAGCACGAGAGCGAAGGCGAAGGAAATTTCGCAGCTCGCGCACAGGATCCGCGTGGCCTGGACGAGCGCGTGACGCGCGGAACGAGGGGTGGAGGTGCCGGGCATGGTCTGCCTCCGGTGGCGATCGACTGTGCGCCGCTTTTCGGCGAGCGTCAACGACGCGGATACGGCATGCCTGCACTGTCGGCGATCGACAGCCATGCGGCGACGTCGATCTGTTCGGGACGCAGCGTCGGGTCGAGCGGCGGGCGGGGTGCGCCCCGCGCGTCGAGCCAGGGCAGCAGCGTCGTGCGGATCATCTTGCGCCGCTGCGTGAACGCGGCGGCGAGCACCTGCTGCAGCGGCGCGGGGTCGCGCGCGAGACGGTCGTCGCGCACGCGCATCCGGACGACCGACGACTGCACCTTCGGCGCAGGTTCGAAAGCCTCGGGCGGAACGTCGAACAGCCGCTCCACCACGTAGAAGCTCTGCAGCAGCACGGAGAGCCGGCCGTAATCGCGCGTGGCCGGTTCGGCGACGATTCGTTCGACGACTTCGCGCTGCAGCATGAAATGCTGGTCGCGCACGCACGCGCGGAAGTCGAGCAGACGCACCAGCAGCGGGCTCGAGACGTTGTACGGCAGGTTGCCGACGATGCGCAGGCGCGGCGCGCCGGGCGCGGCGAGCGAATCGAAGTCGAAGCGCAGCGCGTCGGCCTCGTGCAACGTGAGCCGTTGCGGCGGATAACGGGACCGAAGGCGGGCGGCGAGGTCGCGATCGATCTCGACGGCGTGCAGGTGCGCGACGCGCGCAAGAAGCGCGCCGGTAAGCGCGGCGAGCCCGGGGCCGATTTCGACGATCCGCTCGCCTTCGCGCGGGTCGATCGCCTGCACGATGGCGTCGACGACCGAGACGTCGGCCAGGAAGTGTTGCCCGAAGCGCTTGCGCGCGCGATGGATGCCGCGCCGCTCGCCGTCCGGATTCACCGTGCGGTTCAGCGCTCGCCGGAAGGCTGCGCGGCCATCGCATAGCGGTCGAGCTTGTACTCGACATAGGTGCGATCGCGCAGCTGGCGCAGCCAGTCTTCGTAGTTCTCCTCGATGCGTCGCTCGCGCAGCGCCTGGCGGGCCTGCTGGCGCAACCGGTCGGGCGAACTCTCATCGGTGCGCCGCTCGACGACCTGGATCAGGTGAACCCCGAACGGCGTGCGCACGGGGTCGCTGAGCTGGCCGGGCGCCAGCGCGTTCATCGCGCGCTCGAACTCGGGCACGGTGTCGCCCGGATACACCCAGCCGAGATCGCCGCCGCGACCGGCGCTGCCATCGACCGAGTATTGCCGGGCGAGCTCGGCGAAGTCGCCGGTGCCTGCCTCGATGCGCTGCTTGATCTCGCGCAGCCGACGCACCGCCTCTTCCTCGCTGACGATCTCGTTGGGGCGGATCAGGATGTGGCGTGCGTGCGTCTGCACGACCGGCCGCCCTGCGGCGACCGGCATCGACTCGCTGCGCCGGTCGACCAGCTCGAGCACGTGGAAGCCGGCCGGACTGCGCACCACCGGCGCTACACCGCCGGGATTCAGCGATCGCACTGCGTCGACGAACAGCTGCGGCAGGCGATCGGGCGTGCGCCAGCCCAGCGAGCCTCCACTCATCGCCTCGGGAGCGTCCGAGAAGGCGGCGGCGAGCCGGCCGAAATCGGCCCCCGCACGCAGCTGGCGCTCGATTTCCTCGGCGCGCAGGCGCTGCCGCTCGATCTGCTCGGCGCTGGCTCCCTCGGGAAGGCGCAACAGGATCTGCGCGACGTGCAGCTCGGTACGGTCGGCGGCACCGCCGCCCGACTGCGCGGCGAGAAAGGCGTCGACGTCGGCGTCGCTGATCTGCACCTTGTTGTCGATTTCTCGCTCGCGCAGTCGCTGGCGCACCAGCTGTCCGCGCACCTCGTCGCGGAACTGCTCGAAATCGATTCCCTGCCGGCTCAGGCGCTCGCGCAACTGCGCCGGGGTGAGTCGGTTCTCCGCGGCGATCGCGCTCACCGCGCGCTCGAGCTGCGCGTCGTCCACGCGCAGCCCCGAGTCGCGGGCGAGCTGCATCTGGGCGCGATCGACGATCATGCGCTCGAGCACCTGGCGCTCGAGCACGTCGGGCGGCGGCGCCTCGATGTTCTGCTCGCGCAGCTGGCGCTGCACCAGCAGCACCTGCTGCTGCAGCTCGCGCTCGGTGATCGCCTCGCTGTTGACGACGACAGCGATGCGGTCGATCTCGACCGGAGCGGCAGCGTGCGCGGCGCCGAACGGAATCAGGACGGCCGCCGACCATGCGGCGACCAGGCGAAGGATGTATCGGGAAGGCATTACTCGTAGCCGAAGTAGCGCGACGGCAACTCGGGCCGATCGGTGGGCAGGCGATAGCCCGGAATGTTTCGCCGCAATATACCAAAGGGATCCGAACCGAGTCGGGCCAGTCCCTTGAGCTCGAGCTGGATGAAGAACGCCGTGGTCGAGCGCCCGAGCGCGGTGCGGAAGCGCTGCACCACGAAGCGCGTGCCCCAGCAGCACGACTCGTACTCGAAGCCGAGCACCGATTCGATCACCCCGCGCTCGTTCGGAACGCCGCTGATCGGGTCGCGGCCTTCGCCGAGGAACGAATAGTTCAACCGCCCCAGCGCCACCCAGCGCGGAGCGACCGGCCAGCGCAGCGAAGTGTCGAATTGACCGATCTCGTTGCGCCGGTAGCGCACGCCGGTGTTCAGGATGCGCCCATCGGGCGGCAGGTAGCGCCAAAGGACCGTATAGCGCGCGATGTCCTTGTCGCGCACGCTGTACTGGACGCCGGTGTCGAAGCTCTGGTGACCGCCCAGTTCGCCCGACGCGGCGAGCAGCAGGTCCGAGCGCTCGTCGGTGCGCGGCGCGACGCCGGGGATCGACACGCGCTGCGGCGAGAAATAGACGCGCTGACCCACGGCGAAGCGGAAGCGCTCGGCGCCGCTGGACGGATCGATGAGCCTCGAGACCGCCGCCGCGGTGAGCTGGTTGACGTCGGCGATGCGGTCGTAGCCGACGAAAGTGTTCTCCGAGAAGAGCTGCGCGAAATTGAAGTCGGCCACCGTCGTGTCGTAGACCGGCAGGCGGGACTGGTCCCGATACGGCGTGCGCGCGTAGAACA
This sequence comes from Burkholderiaceae bacterium, assembly GCA_021166725.1. Lineage (GTDB taxonomy): Bacteria > Pseudomonadota > Gammaproteobacteria > Burkholderiales > Burkholderiaceae_E > Zeimonas. The sequence continues at coordinate 48,121 of JAJPES010000032.1, forward strand.
GGCGCGGCTCCAGCGTCTGCGTCACGTCGCGACCGAAGAAGCGCGCCGGACGCTCGAAGACGAGACCGCTGTCGATCGAGAAAGTGGGAATCGCGCTGCTTTCGGTGCTGTCGAAGGCCATGCCGGTGCCGCTGTCGATCTGGTAGCTCGACAGATGCAGTTGCGCCTTCGGCACGACGAACCATCCGGGCCGGACGATCGGATAGCTGAGCTGCGGGTTGGCGACGCTGCGCCAGCCTTCCGGCAAGCGCACGGTAGGCGCGCGAAAGCGCGTCGCATCGAGCACCGTATCGACGTCGAAGCCCGCCGCGTCGCGCACGATGTTGCGCAACTGCAGCTGCGGAACGCGCTCGTAGGGGCCCGGACGCGCATCGAGGATCGACTGCCACGTCTGCACGCTCACCAGCGCGGTCCAGTAGTTCGGCAGCGACCGCGACGCCGAGAAGATGCGCGGCAGCAGGCGTTCCGAGCTGGAGACGATCGACCGGCCGTAGTCGACGAAGTAGTTGTCGTCGGACACCCCGCGCATGATCCATGACCCGCCCCAGCCGCCCCAGTTCGTGAAGGCGTTGTGCAGGTCGAAGTAGTAGCGGCTCGTTCCGGTGACCGGATCGTCGGGATTCCACTCGACGGCTGCGCCGCCGTAGAAGCTGCGCTGCAGGTAGCGGAACTCGGCGCCCATCTGCAGCCCGCGGCGCGTGCTCAGTCGGGGATACAGGGTGAGGTCGCGGTTCGGCGCGATGTTCCAGTAGTAGGGCACGGTCACGTCCAGGCCCGAGCGCGAAGTGACCGAGACGGAAGGCGGAAGGAAGCCGCTGCGGCGCCGATCGCTCAGCGGGAACGCGAATACCGGCGCCGCGAGGATCTTCACCCCCTTGAAGTACAGGCTCGCCGAACGGCCGGTGCCCTCGTCCTCTTCCTGGTCGAGCGTCATCGAGCGGGCGAGCAGGATCCAGTCGGGGTCGTCGAACTGGCAGGTCGTGTAGCTCGCGTCGACGAGCTGCATGCGGTCCGGACCGAGGAAATCGATGCGCTCGGCCTTGCCGCGCCCGTCGTACAGCGCGAGGTAATAGCTCGGCGACTCGAACCATCCGGTGTTCGCATCGAGCTTCAGCGCCAGCTCGGGGCCGGTGAACACGTTGCCCTGGCGCGTCACGCGCACGTGGCCCACGGCAAACAGCTCGTCGTCGGCTTCGTAATAGGTGAGCCGGTCGCCGCGGATCACCGACCCGGCCTTGCGTACCTCGGCATCGCCCTCGAGCGTGGTGTCGCGCCCGCTGCGGCCGTAGAGGCGTTCGCCGCTGCCGTAGACCGGGCGCCCCTCGGTGATTTCGGCATGCGCCTCGGACAACGACGGATCGAGCTTCAGCGCGAAGGCGGGCGATGCGTCCTGCGCCATCGCACTGCCCCAGCCGAGCAGCAACGGCGACACGAGCGATGCGAATAGGAAAAGACGGAATCGGGGCCGGCGCATTCGTCGGGAGCACAACCGGCGCGTGCCGGACCAGGGCCTGTTCGAGGCGCAGCAGGAAGAGCGTCCTCGGGCGTCGAGCGCTCGACTATTATACGGACTGCCCCCGCCTCGCGCGCACGCGCCCCTCGCTTCGGAGCCGCATCGATCGAACCCCAAACCCCGCAACGCGACGGCGACGATCGTCGGCTCGCGCAGTTGCGCATCTGGCTGGCCGGTCTCGCTCCCGCGCACGCGCTGGCGATCGAAACCATCCGCCCGGCGTCGAACGACGCGAGCTTCCGCCGCTACTTCCGCATCGATGCCGCGGGCCCGGGCGCAGCCAGCCGCGTCGCCATGGACGCTCCGCCGCCGATGGAGGACTGCCGTCCGTTCGTCCATGCGGCGCAGGTGCTGCGCGATGCAGGAGTGCACGTGCCGCAGGTGCTCGCCGCCGATCTCGACAGCGGCTTCCTGCTGCTGGAGGACTTCGGCTCGACCACCTACCTGCAGCGCCTGCAGGAATGCGCGGGCGACGACGCCCGCATCGATGCGCTGATGCGCGATGCCGGCGAAGCGCTCGTGCGCATGCAGGCGGCGAGCCGCGCAGGCGTGTTCCCCGACTACGACCGGACACTGCTCGCACGCGAACTCGACCTGTATCCGCAATGGTACGTCGAGCGCCACCGCGGTTTCGCCCTCGACGATGGCGCCCGCGCGACGCTGCACGATGCCTTCGAACGGCTGCTGGAGAACAACCTCGCGCAGCCGCGCGTGTTCGTGCATCGAGACTGGCACTCGCGCAACCTGATGGTGCTCGACGACGCCGACAATCCAGGCGTGCTCGACTTCCAGGACGCGGTGCACGGGCCGCTCACCTACGACCTCGTCTCGATGCTGCGCGACGCCTACATCGAGTGGCCCGAGGAACGGCAACTAGACTGGGCGGTGCGCTACTGGCAGGCCGCGCGTGCGCGCGCGCTGCCGGTGGCGGCCGACTTCGGCCGGTTCTACCGCGACTTCGAATGGATGGGGCTGCAGCGTCACCTGAAGGTACTGGGAATCTTCGCCCGCCTGCATCATCGGGACGGCAAGGACCGTTACCTCGCCGACCTTCCGCTCGTTCTCTCGTATGCGCTGCGCACGGCGCGCCGCTATCGCGAATTCGATGCGCTGACGCTGCTGATGGAGCGCATCGAAGCCGCGCACGACAAGGCCGCGCGCGGCGTCGCCTCCCCGCGCAGCGCCGGCTACACGTTCTGAATCGTGCGCGCGATGCTGCTGGCCGCCGGACGCGGCGAACGGATGCGCCCGCTCACCGACGCGTGCCCCAAGCCGCTGCTGCGCGCAGGCGGGCGCATGCTGATCGAATGGCACCTGCTCGCGCTCGCCCGTGCCGGCATCGTCGACGTGGTCGTCAATCACGCGCACCTCGGAGCGCAGGTGGAGCAAGCGCTGGGCGACGGCGCGCGCTGGAACCTGCGCATCCGCTACTCGCCGGAAGGCGAGGCGCTGGAGACGGCGGGCGGCATCGCGCGCGCGCTGCCGATGCTCGGCGAGGAGCCCTTCGTCGTGGCCGCCTCCGACGTCTACACCGACTTCGACTACGCGCGCGCGATGGCGATCGCCTCGCGCATGCGCGCCGACGATCTGCTCGCCTGGTGCCTGCTGGTGCCGAATCCCGCGCATCATCCCTCGGGGGACTTCGCGATGCACGACGATCGGCTGCTCGCCGAAGGCGAACCGAAACTCACGTTCAGCGGCATCGGCGTGTATCGCGCGGATCTCTTCGACGGCGTCGACCCGTCGCGCAAGGCGCCGCTCGCGCCGCTGTTGCGCGCCGCTGCGCTCGCAGGACGCGCCGGCGCGCAACGGCACGACGGCCGCTGGATCGACGTGGGCACGCCGCAGCGACTGGCGGCACTCGATGCACAATTGCAGTCACGCGATCGATAGGAGTCTGTCGCAGCGCCGCCGGAGCCGCAATGCAGGAATTCGCCGACCGCAGACAACGGATCATGGAAACGATGCGCGCCGCAGGCGGCGGCGTCGCGATCGTGTGTACCGGTGCCGAAGTGATCCGCAACCGAGACAGCGAGTATCCGTATCGCAGCGACAGCTACTTCCGCTACCTGAGCCCGTTTCCGGAGCCCCAGGCGGCGATCGTGCTGGTCGCCGACAGCGACCGCGGCGAGTCGATCCTGTTCTGTCGACCGAAGAACGAAGAGCGCGAGACCTGGGACGGCTTTCGCTACGGCCCGCCGGCAGCGGCCGAGCGCTTCGGCTTCGACCGCGGCGCACCGATCGAGTCGCTCGACGAGGAAATGGCGAAGCTGCTCGCCAACCGCGCCGCGTTGTGGTGTGCGATCGGCACGAGCGAGACGCTCGACGCTTCCGCCCGACGCTGGCTGGCCGCGGTTCGCGCGCAGGCGCGGGCAGGCGTCACGGCGCCGACGCGGATCGCCGACCTGAACCACGTGCTCGACGAAATGCGGCTGGTGAAGGACGCGCACGAAATCCGCGCGATGCGTCGCGCTGCACAGATCTCGTCGGCCGCGCATCTGCGCGCGATGCGCACGGCACGGCCCGGGCGCCGCGAATACGAGATCGAGGCCGAACTGCTGTACGAATTCCGCCGCAACGGTGCCGATGCGCCGGCCTACGGCTCGATCGTCGCCGCGGGGCGCAACGCCTGCGTGCTGCACTATCGCGCGAACGACGCGGTGATGAACGACGGCGAGCTGCTGCTGATCGACGCCGGCTGCGAATTCGACGCCTATGCATCGGACATCACGCGCACTTTTCCGATCGGCGGCCGTTTCTCCGCGGCCCAACGCACGCTGTACGACATCGTGCTCGACGCGCAGCGCGCGGCAATCGAAACGATCCGCCCGGGTGCGCGATTCATCGATGCGCACGACGCTGCCGTTCGCGTGCTCGTGCAGGGAATGATCGACTGCGGCCTCGTCGAAGGCCCGCTCGATGCGGCGCTCGAATCCGGCAGCTATCGCCGCTTCTACATGCATCGCACCGGGCACTGGCTGGGCCTGGACGTGCACGACTGCGGCAGCTATCGCGAGCCGTCGGCGGCCGACGCCGACGCGAGCGCCGCCTCGCGCATCCTGCGTCCCGGAATGGTGACGACCGTCGAACCGGGCATCTACGTGCGCGCGGCCGACGACGTGCCGAGCGCGTTCCACGACATCGGCATCCGCATCGAAGACGACGCGCTCGTCACCGACGACGGTTGCGAGATCCTCACGATCGACACGCCCAGGCGCGCCGAGGACATCGAAGCGGCGATGAACGGATGACGCAGCGCCTGCGCATCGAAGGTCGCGGCCCGGTCGCCATCGCACTGCGCCTCTATCTCGCGCGCCAGGGCGTGGCACCCGCAGCGATCGCGCACGACGCCTTCGCCGAGCAGATTCCACCCGCCGTAGCCGCCCGTCCGCTCGCGCTCTCGCTAGGCAGCACGCACCTGCTGTCGCGCATCGTCACCCTGCCCCAAGCCGCGCCGATCCGCACGGTGGACGTCTCGCTCGCCCGCCGCGGCGGCCGCACGCGCTTCCGCGCCGAGGACCTCGACTCACCCACCCTCGGCTGCGTAGTCCGCTACGCCGCACTTCACCGCGCACTGGTCGAGGCACTGCAGCGCATCGACGCAGCGAGCCGGTCCCCTTCCCCCTTCCCCCTTCCCCCGTCCCCCCTCGTCGGCGAAGCCGACGAGATCACGATCCGCGCGGGGGGGGCCCCCACGAGGGCAAGCCCCCCCCACCCAAAGAAAATGCCACAAACGCCAAACACGCAAAGACAGCCAACCACACCCGCCCCCCCGCGGGCCCGAGAAAAACACCCCCAACAACCGCCACATGCCCAAGTGCGCGTCCACCCACCGATACACCATCACCGCCACCACCCGCACCACCACCAACACGCCAATCCCCCCCACCAACCCCAACAAA
>JAJPES010000019.1 GCA_021166725.1 Burkholderiaceae bacterium
TGTTCCCGGCGGCGCCCAACCCGGGGGGCGTCGGGCGGGGGCCCCCCAACCACCCAGCGGCGGGGGGCCCCCGGCCGGCCGCCGGCCCCCCGGCGCGGGCCTCTTGGCCCCACGGGCCGCTGAAGTCCTTTTGCCTGAGAGTTTACGGGGCGATGTACACCTTCGGCGCCGCGCGCGGTCCGTGCCTTTCGGCGGGCTGCACGCGGTCTCTCCCACAGCGGCTGACCGGCTGCGCGCCAGAATGCCTAGCCGCAATGCGGCTGTCAAATGCCGCGGCCGGTCTTCGGCGTTCGCGCATCGGTGGCGCCCTCGTCGAGCTTGCGCACGTCGACGTCGGTGCGGCGAACGGTGTCGCGTACCGTCTCCTCGCGCTCCCGCTTGTCCTTGCCGATCTCGACTTCGCCGACCACGCGCGCCTCCTTGCCGACGACCGGCTCCTCGTTGCGTTCGGTCGCCTCGATCGATGCGCCCTGCGCGGCACGGAAGTCGTCCTCGGTGGCCGGGCGGTCGGCATCGCGACGTTCGACGTGCACGTGTTCCTCGCTCAGGCGCACGTTCTCTTCCACCGGTTCCTCGACCATCTGAGTGTAGACGCGCAGGCGGCGACGGCCGACGACGCGCTTGCCGACGCGCAATCGTTCCTCGATGACGGGGACCTTGCGTGTCTCGCCGGCACGGAGCTCTTCGCCGGCGTCGCGTGTCGACGCCGCACCCATCGCGCCGGCGCTCTCGGCGACAGCGCCGAGCGGAGCCGACGGCGAGACGGACGGGGCCGACGGGGCCGACGAGGCCTGCGAGGCCGGCGAAGGCGGCGACCCCTCGGCGACCGGCGCAGCCCCGCTGTCGAGACCGTCACCCACATGGCGCGCGTCGCTGGTATCGGACGGCCGCGCCCAGCCCTGCAGCTGCCACTCGTCGGCCATTGCGTCTATATCGACGGAACCGCAATCCTCGAGGATGTCGGTTGCGCGATCGAGCCGATCGCCGTCGACGGCGTCTACCGTGACGACGCTTTCGCCGCGTCGCATCGCCTCGGTATAGACGCCGATGTCCTGTTCGTCGTCGAAGCCGAACAGCGAACGGAACCAGTCGGACACCGTCTCGCCGATCGACGTTTCCGTTTCGTCGTCGGTGGCGCGACGATCGGTCGCCAGGCGCCGGTCGTCCGACGCGCGCCACGCCCGATCCTCCGTGCCGGTCCGCAGATCCACTTCGTCGTCGGCGAACCCCGCTCGAAGCAGTTCATCGCGCGCGCGTTCCGCGGCTCGGCGATCGTCGAAGACTCCAATCAATGTGCTGCGCATGCTCGCTTCCTTTCGGGTGATACGTTTGCTCCTCGCGGAGCGATCGGCACGGACGCGCCGGTCGGCCGGTCGTGCAATGCCCATACCCGCGGACGGTGTTCCGGACCGGCCCGGAACGAAGCGGAACGAAGCAAGAAGGAGTCGATATGCGTGTCGTGATGGCGTCGGTGCTGGTGCCCCTGTTCCTCTTCGGCTGCGGCAAGGACGAGCCGAAAACGAGCGCGGCTGATGCGCCGCCGGCCGCGGCAAGCGACGCCTCAGCGGGTGCAACGGCGTCGAGCGCCGTCCCCGCATCGAGCGCAGCGCCGGCGAACGCCGCGGCCGACCCCGTCGTGCCGCGGGCCGAGGACGCCGTTTCCGCGGCAGCGTCTACCGGCGGCGAGCCGTTGTCGAGCTCTCGCTCGTCGCCGCGCCTGAGTTCGACGTCGCCGGCGCCGGCATCCGACGCCATGCCGCAGACCGGCGGCACGAAGGCCGCGTCGGCCCAACCTGGTGCCCGGTCGCGCGATAGCGCGCCATCGAAAGCGCAATACACGATCCGGCGCGGCGATACGCTGGCATCGATTGCGAAGAAGCACGGGCTCGATGCGAAGGATCTCGCGCGCTGGAACGGCATCGACGATCCGCGTCGTCTGCAGATCGGGCAGAAGATCCGCCTTTCGGCGCCCGCCGGCTGAGAACGTGTGAACCAATCGTCCATGCCCGTCTTGCACGCCAGGATGCGCCCGCTCTTCGTTGCAAATGCTCGCCATATCGTCCGATATGGCTGCGCTTCGCGCCTCGAGCGGGCGCATCCTGGCGCGCCTTCCGGTCACGGCCGATTGGTTCACACGTTCTGAGACCGCCCGCGCTCGTCGGCCAGCTGCTCAGTGCGCAGCGCCGCCGTCGAGCCACGACGGCACCGGCAGCGCGCGCGCCTTCAGGAACGCAGGATCGAACAGCTTCGATCGGTAGCGGTGCCCCGAGTCGGCGAGCACGGTCACGACGGTGTGACCGGGGCCGAGGTCGCGCGCGAGCCGGATCGCGCCGGCCACGTTCACGCCGCTCGAGCCGCCCACGCACAGGCCCTCGTCGCGCAGCAACTCGAACACGATTTCCAGCGCCTCGGCGTCCTCGATCCGGTAGGCGTCGTCGATCGGCGCGCCATCGACGTTCGCCGTGACGCGACCGAGCCCGATGCCTTCGGTGATCGAGTTGCCCGAGGACTCCAGGCGACCGTGCCTGAACCACGAATACATGGCCGCGCCGGGCGGATCGGCTGCCGCCGTTCGGATCCGCGGCTGCACCGATTTCAGGTAGGCGGAGATGCCGGCGAGCGTGCCGCCGGTGCCGATGGCACAGACGAAGCCGTCGATGCGCCCGCCCGTCTGCCGCCAGATCTCCGGACCGGTGCTCGCGCGATGCCCTTCGCGGTTCGCCAGGTTCTCCCACTGGTTCGCATAGAAGGCGCCGTTCGGCTCGCGCTCGGCCAGCTCGGCCGCCAGCCGCTCGGCGACGTGCACGTAGTTGCCCGGCTCGCGAAACGGCGCGGCCGGCACTTCGCGCACATCGGCGCCGTACAGCCGAAGCAGGTCCTTCTTCTCGCGGCTCTGCGTCTCGGGGATCACGATGATCGTGCGATATCCGCGCGCATTGGCCACCAGCGTCAGGCCGATGCCGGTGTTGCCGGCGGTTCCTTCGACGACCACGCCGCCGGGTCGCAGCAGCCCCCGCCGCTCGCCATCGTCGATCAGGAACAGCGCCGTGCGGTCCTTGATCGACCCGCCCGGCTCGAGGAACTCCGCCTTCGCGAGGATCTCGCATCCGGTACGCTCTGAAGCCTTGCGCAGCCGGATCAACGGCGTGTTCCCGATGGCACCGACGAACCCGTCGACGATCTTCGCGTTCATCGCGGCGCTTCCTCCCGAAAGACCGTGCGCGAAGGGCTGCGCACGGGGCTCACCATACAATGCGACGATGAACCCGACGCACGACGCGGTCGAAATCCAGACCGGCGAGCGGCCCGATGCCGCGGTGATCTGGCTGCACGGGCTGGGCGCCGACGCGCACGACTTCGAGCCGATCGTTCCCGAGTTGCGGCTGCCGCGCCGGCTCTCGGTGCGCTTCGTGTTCCCGAACGCACCGGTTCGACCGGTGACCATCAACGGCGGCATGCCGATGCGCGCGTGGTACGACATCGCCGAACTCGGTGGCGCGCGACAGGACGAGGCGGGCATCCGCGCGTCCGAACGCAGCCTTGTGCAGCTCGTCGAGCGGGAGAACGCGCGAGGCATCGCGGCGGATCGGATCGTCGTTGCCGGTTTCTCGCAGGGCGGCGCGATCGCGTTGCAGACCGGGCTGCGATATCCGCAGCGTCTCGCGGGAATCCTCGCGCTGTCGACCTGGCTGCCGTTGCACGAGACGCTCGGCGCCGAGCGCAGCGACGCGAATGCGCAGGTGCCGGTGTTCTACGCGCACGGTGTTCACGACGAAATGGTCGGCATCGAGCGTGCGCGCGCCTCGCGCGCGGTGCTCGAGGACTTGGGCTACCCGGTGCAGTGGCGCGAGTATCGAATGGGACATGCGGTTTGTGCCGAGGAGATCGCCGACATTGCCGCATGGCTCGCGTCGGTGTTCGGGACCACAGCCTCCTAGGAGGCTGTCCATAGTCCGACAGCCTCCTAGCGCGCGACCTTGTGCGCCGGCCGCTCGACGAAGAGCGTTGCCAGCCAGCCGACGAATACGACGATCGCCAGGAAGACGAGCCACTCGCCCGTCAATTGCTGCTCCGGGACGCGATAGGCATTGCACGCGCGCAACGGCGATGCGCGATACAGCCAGCCGAGCACCGCGAGCATGCTGGCGAAATTGGTCCAGACGAAACCTCGGCCCGGCACGCCGAGACGAGGCCAGGCGAGCGCAAGCGGCGCGCCGACGAGCAGCGGCAGCGTGACGAACTTGGCCGCCTCGACGGCGGGTTGGAACAGCGCGAGGTCGAGCGCGCGCGGAATCATCCAGAAGGTCGAAGCCAGCGCCGCGACGAGCAGGCACGGCAGCGCGCCGCCTATCGCTTCGGCGAGCGCCTCGGAATTGCGCGCCGGCAGCGCTGCGGCGGCCGCGAATCCCGCAGCCGCGAGCAGCGGCATCTGCACGAGCATGTGCAGCGGCATCGACGACTCGAGCCAGCTGCGCAGCGACGGCGCGGCGAGCGCCAACGGCAGCAGCGCAATGGCCGCCGCGCGCCATCGTGCCGGCTCGCCGTGCAGTCGATGCGCCGGATCGCGCAACGCGGCGGGAAGTCCGCTCACGACGTCGTCGTCAGGGAGTCCCGACGGCCAGTCGAGCGCGCGGCGCATCGACCGACGCGGCCGGCAGGCGCAGCAGGAACCGGATCGCGAACACGGCGACGGCGGCGACAATGAGCACGGCGAACACGGCGGCGACGCGATCGTACGGCACCCATTCGGGAAGATGCGCCGCGTAGCGGCGTGCCACTCCGACCCGGCCCGAGTACAGGAAGCTCAGCGTGAAGCCCAGCGTGGCGACGACGAACACGGCGAAGGCCGCGCGGTCGAGCATGCCTTCGCGCGTCTCGCGCGCGCTCTTGCCGATGTAGTAGAGGAAGCCGAACACCATCGTCATCATCCCGAGCAGCAGGTATGTGTGGAAGTGGCCCGGCACCCACAGCGTGTTGTGCATCACGTAATTGACGCGGATCGTGCCGTCGATGAACGCCGGCATCGCACCCGCGGCCCAGCCGAACAGCGACACGAACAGCAGCCCCGAGGCCATGTCCCAGCGGATGCCCGAGCGGTAGACGAGCATCAGGCCGCCGTAGGCAGTGACGACGAGGATCGGGAAGGTGTTGAGGTAGCCGATCACGTGCCCCATCACGAGCATCCACTTCGGCATCGCGAAGTCCATCAGCAGGTGATGCGGGTAGATGAACAGCACCATCAGCGTCGATGCCGTCCACGAAGCGAGGAACACGCGATTCGCCTTCCACGGCCGCTGCGTATAGCGCGGCAGGATCTCGTCGACGGCGATCACCGCCATGTAGATCGTCGCGTTGATGAACACGTGCCCGAAGAAATAGATGAGGTTCTTCGCGAGCAGCGCATCGACGCCGAAGCCGGGGAAATAGAGGTTCACCAGCATCATCGTCAGGATCGCCGCGCCGGCGACGATGCCGATCAGGTTGACGATCGTCGCCATCGTCGCGGCGACGATGGTCGGCGGCGGCGGCGGACTCTCGTCGCGGCCGAACAACTGCGGCCAGCCCAGCGCGCGGCCGAAGCCGCCCTCGCGCGCAAGGATCGCGCGGGCCATGTCCAGGTGCAGCAGCAGGAAGCCGGTGCCGATGACCAGCATCCCGCCGAGGAACGACGCCGCGGCATTCGGGCTCCACGTGCCCATCGACTTCGAGGGCAGCGGGTGCAGGAAGGTCCAGCCGCCGTGGAAGTTCCCGCCGAGCACCGCGACGAGGATCATCGCCACGCCGACGAGGAAGAGCGCGAGGTTGGCGACGAACACGGGCGCCGAAAGACGGACGTACTGGCCGAGGAAGTGCCACAGGATGGCGATGCCGGCGATGCCCGCGACGCCGACCATGCCGGCGCCGTGCAGCGTCATCAGTTCGTAGAACCACATCGGCCCCAGCGCGATGAACTCGGCCTGCTCCATGCGCATCAGCACGCCGAACACCATCATCAGCAGCAGGACCAGCATCGCCACCGCGAGGTAGGCGAGCACGACCGGATGCGCGCCGCGGTCGATCGTCGTTTCGTGGCCTGCCATCGCTTCACTCCTTCGTCGCGCCGCGCGAGTCGACGACGTCGATCTCGGCGATCATGTTGTGGTGGACGAGGCCGCAGTACTCGAGGCAGAGCACGCGGTACTTCCCCGGCTGCGCGAAGGTGTGGCGCAGGACGTTCGTATAGCCCGGCATCGCCTGCACCTGCGCAACCAGCCGCAACCCGGTGTCGTAGATGCCGAAACCGTGATTGACGTCGGCGCTCGTCACGCGGAACAGCACCGGTTGCCCCGCCTGCACTTCGTTGCGGCTCAACTGCCAGTACCACTGATGCCCGACCGCGTCGATCACCTGCGCGTCGCGCTGGCGCGCGTCGGCCGTGGCGTAGGGCAGGTCGATCAGGTTGTAGAGCATTGCCGGTCCGAGCGTCAAAACGAGAAGCCAGAACAGGCGCGCGCGCAAGCGATAGGCGCGCTTTTGCAGCGGCGTGAAGTCCTCTTCGCGAACCGAGGACTGCGACCAGACGAAGACGAAGACGGCCAGCAGCAGCCCCATCAGCGTCAGCGAGACGAGCCAGGCGGTGTCCTGCATGTCCGAATCCTCGGTATCGGTGGATGTTGGCGAAGTTCAAAGCAACTTCCTTGCCGTTCGATCTAAACCGCTGATTCGTTTCGACAATGAAAAAAATTGATCGACGATTCCGGTTTAGAAGTTATGATCGCTGCGTCCACTTGAACGTTCAATTGAACGACGAAACACGTGGTTGCACTCGCTACGCTCGAAGCGCTGCTCGATGATCTCGAAGAGGGGGTCCTCGTCCTCGACGAGGAACGGCGCATCGTCCAGATCAACGCGGCAGCGCAGCGGCTGTTGGGCCTCGAAGGTCGGCAGTTCGTGCGCCAGTTGTGTCCGACGCTGTTCGAGGGCACGCCGTGCGCCGATGCCTGCCGGCGCACCGGCCGGTGTTCGCTGCCCGGGGCGCATGGCGAGATGCGCAAGACGCAGGACCTCACGCTTCGACGCGCAGACGGCAGCGAGGTGATGCTGCGCATGCGCGCGATGCTGCTGCCGGCCAACGACTCCCGGCTGCATTGCTCGGTCGTGCTGCGCGATCGTTCGTCCGAGATCGCGCTCGAGGACGCCGGGCGGGAACGCTGGGGCCTGGGCGGGCTCGTCGGGCGAACGCCGGCGATGCAGATGCTGTATGCACGGATCCTGCGCGCTGCCGCGAGCGACGCCCACGCACTCGTCATCGGCGAAAGCGGCACCGGCAAGGAATTGGTAGCCCGTGCGCTGCACGACAACTCTCCGCGCGCGGGCGGTCCCTTCGTTCCGCTCGACTGCACGACGTTGCCCGAAGCGCTGCTCGAGTCGGAGCTGTTCGGCCACGCAAAGGGGGCTTTCTCCGGCGCGACGAGCGCGCGCACCGGACGCTTCGAAGCGGCCAACGGCGGCACGCTGCTGCTCGACGAGATCGGCGAGATCTCGTCATCGATGCAGATGCGGCTGCTGCGCGTGTTGCAGGAGCGCGAGATCGTGCGGCTGGGCGAGAACAATCCGCGCAAGGTGGACGTGCGCGTCGTCGCCGCCACGCATCGCGATCTCGCGCGGATGGTGCAGGACGGAAGTTTCCGCGAGGACCTGTACTATCGTTTGCGCGTGCTTCCGTTGCACGTGCCGCCGCTGCGCGAGCGCGTCGCCGATCTTCCACTGCTCGCGAGCAAGATGCTCGCCGAGTTGGGCGAGCGCTACCGACGCGGCCCGATCCATCTGAGCGCCGATGCGATGACCGCCATCGAAAGCTATCCGTGGCCCGGCAATGTCCGCCAGTTGTCGAACGCGCTGGAGTTCGCGGTCGTGCATGCGGAAGGTTCGACGATCGAGCGCTGGCATCTGCTGCCCGAGGTCGGCCAGGCGCGCGCGTCGTCTTGCGAAGCCGCGTTCGAGCAGGCGTCGACGAGGTCCGTGTCTTCGCCCGGTGGGTCCGAATGGGCGCAGGCGCAACCGGCTTTTGCTCCGGGCGCCGAGACGCGTCCTGCGTTTCCGCACCCACCTCCCGCGCGCTATTACCGCAGCGCGCTCGCGCCGGCGGACGAGGCGCGTCGCGTCCTGCGCGTGCTCGGGGAAGCGGGCGGCAACCGCGCCGAAGCGGCACGACGGCTGGGCATGTCGCGCACCACGCTGTGGAAGTTCCTGAAGCGGGCGAACGCCGGGGGAGCGGGGTTTTGAGCGAAGCTTTGCAGGCAGTCTCGCCTGCCGCCGATCGCGAGTCGCGTCATGCCGATCCCTTCGCGGCGCCCGACATTCACCGCCGTCGCGCCATCGTCGAGCGGCTCGCAGGTCTCCTTCCCGCGCACTGTCTCCTGCATCGGACCGAAGACACGCGCCCTTACGAGTGCGATGCACTGAGTGCATACCGGCAATTGCCGGTGGCCGTCGCGCTGCCGGCGAACGAGCAGCAGGTGCGGGACGTCCTGAAGGCGTGCTGCGAGCTCGACGTTCCGGTCGTCGCGCGCGGCTCCGGCACCAGCCTGTCCGGCGGTTCGATGCCGCACGCGGCCGGCGTCGTGCTGTCGATGGCGAAATTCGACCGCATCCTGTCGATCGATCCGGTCGCCCGCATCGCACGCGTGCAGCCCGGGGTACCCAACCTGGCGATCTCCGCGGCCGCGGCGGCGCACCGCCTGTACTACGCGCCCGATCCCTCGTCGCAGATCGCCTGCTCGATCGGCGGCAACGTCGCCGAGAACTCGGGCGGCGTGCATTGCCTCAAATACGGCCTCACGGTGCACAACGTGCTGCGCGTGCGCGGATTCACCAGCGCCGGGGAGCCGATCGAGTTCGGTTCGGAGGCGCTCGACACGCCGGGCCTGGACCTGCTCGCGCTGGCGATCGGTTCCGAAGGCATGCTCGCGGTGGTCACCGAGGTCACCGTGAAGCTCGTGCCGACGCCGCCGCTGGCGCGCGTGCTGATGGCTTCCTTCGACGACGTGGTCAAGGCCGGCGATGCGGTGGCAGCGATCATCGCCGCCGGCATCATTCCGGCCGGGCTGGAGATGATGGACCGCAAGGCGACGATCGCCGTCGAGCAGTTCGTGCACGCCGGCTACGATCTCGACGCGGCGGCGATCCTGCTCGCCGAATCGGACGGCACGCCCGAGGAAGTCGGCGACGAGATCGAGCGCATGGAGCGCGTGCTGCGTGAAGCGGGCGCCACCGCGATCCGCGTCTCCGGTTCCGAGGCCGAGCGCCTGCTGTTCTGGTCGGGGCGCAAGAACGCGTTTCCGGCCGCGGGGCGCCTGTCGCCCGACTACTACTGCATGGACGGCACGATTCCGCGGCGCATGATCGGGCGCATGCTCGAGGCGATCTCGCAGATGGAGGAGCGCTACTCGCTTCGCTGCATCAACGTCTTCCATGCCGGCGACGGCAACCTGCATCCGCTGATCCTGTTCGACGCCAACGACGCCGACCAGTGGCAGCGTGCCGAGCGCTTCGGCGCCGAGATTCTCGAACTGTGCGTCGAGTTCGGCGGCACCGTTACGGGCGAGCACGGCGTGGGCATCGAGAAGATCAACTCGATGTGCGTGCAGTTCACGCCCGAGGAGCGCGCGGCATTCTTCGCGGTGAAGCGTGCGTTCGACCCCGCAGGCATTCTGAATCCGGGCAAGGCCATCCCCACGCTCGCGCGCTGCGCCGAGTACGGGCGCCTGCACGTGCGCGGCGGGCGGGTGCGCTTTCCCGAACTGCCGAGGTTCTGAGCCATGCGCACGGTGTTCGTGACGATGCGCCGGAAGCCGGTTGCGGCAATCGAGGGACAGCGGTGAGCACGGTGATCGACAGCGACGTCGATCGCGCGCTCGCGACGGTGCGCGAGGCGATCCGCGCGGCCGCCGCGGACGGTCGCGCGCTGCGTCTCGCCGGCGGCGCAACGAAGGATTTCTACGGCGAGGCGCCGACCGGCGAAGCGCTCGATCTGCGCGGCCTGCGCGGCATCGTCTCGTACGAGCCCACCGAACTGGTGCTGCAGGTGCGCTGCGGCACGCCGCTCGTCGAAGTCGAGCAGGCGCTCGCCGGGCACGGCCAGATGCTCGCCTTCGAGCCGCCCGCCTTCGGCGAGGCAGCGACGATCGGCGGCGTCGTGGCGGCCGGGCTGTCGGGCCCGCGCCGCGCGAGCGCCGGTTCGGTGCGCGACTTCGTTCTCGGCGCGACGATCGTCGATGCGCAGGCGCGGGTGCTGAGCTTCGGCGGACAGGTGATGAAGAACGTCGCCGGCTACGACCTATCGCGGCTCATGTGCGGATCGCTCGGCATCCTCGGGCCGATCGTCGACGTATCGCTGAAGGTGGTGCCGCGGCCGATGCGCGAGGCGAGCGTGCGCCTGGCGCTCGCGGCGGACGAGGCGATCGGCGCGCTGAACCGCTGGTGTGCAGAGCCGCTGCCGATCTCGGCTACGCGTTGGCAGGAGGGCGAGGCGTGGCTGCGCTTCTCGGGCGCCACGCCCGCCGTCGAAGCGGCGATTGCGCGCTTCGCACGCGAGCGCGGTGCGATCCGCATCGACGACGACGAGGCCGCGCATCGCTGGCGCGCGTTGCGCGAGCACGAGGATGCGTTCTTCGCGGGCGACGAGGCGCTGTGGCGGCTGTCGCTGCCGTCGACCGCACCCTGGCTCGATCTTCCCGGGCGCACGCTCGTCGAGTGGTCCGGCGCGCAGCGCTGGCTGCGCGGCGACGCCCACGCCGCGCGCATCCGCGCCGCCTGCGAAGCGGTCGGCGGCACGGCGACGCTGTTCCGCGGCGGTCGGCGCTCGGTCGGCGTCTTCCATCCGCTACCCGAAGCCAACCGGCGCGTGCACCGTGAATTGAAGCGCGCATTCGACCCGGCGTGCCTGTTCAACCGCGGTCGCATGTACCCCGATCTCTGAGAAGCTGTGAACGAATCCGCCATGCCCGCTCGTTCCGCCCAGGCGCGCCCACTCTGCGTTGCAAATGCTCGCCGTAGCTCGAGCTACGGCTGCGCTTTGCGCCTTGATTGGCCGCGCCGGGGCGGCCCGCTCGGGCACGTCGGATTCATTCACAGCTTCTGAGAACCCCGAGCCGGACGCACCGACCGTGGAAACGCATCTCGTCGACCGACTGGTCGGCACGCCCGACGGCGACGACGCCGAACTGAACCTGCGCCGCTGCGTGCACTGCGGCTTCTGCCTGGCCACGTGCCCCACGTACAAGCTGCTCGGCGACGAGCGCGACAGCCCGCGCGGGCGCATCTACCTGATGAAGCAGGTGGTCGAGGGCGCCACGCCCACGCTCGCCACGCTGCAACATCTGGACCGGTGCCTCACCTGCCGCAACTGCGAGACGACGTGCCCGTCGGGCGTCGAGTACGGGCACCTGGTGGACGTCGGGCGCAAGCTGGTCGAAGAGCAGGTGCGCCGTCCGCTGCGCGAACGCGTGGTCCGCGCGCTGCTGCGCGAGGGGATGACGCGACGCTGGATCTTCGCTCCGGCGATGCGCATCGGGCAGTTCGTACGACCGCTGCTGCCGGCGGTGTTGCGCGACAAGGTGCCCGAGCGGCGCGACCCGGGAACATGGCCCGCGAACACGCACGCGCGAAAGGTGCTGCTGCTCAACGGTTGCGTGCAGCCGGCGATGATGCCGTCGATCGATGCCGCGACCGCACGCGTGCTCGATCGGCTCGGCATCGAAGCGATCGTCGAGCGCCGCTCCGGCTGCTGCGGAGCCGTCCGCCACCATCTGAACGACACCGAAGGCGCGCTCGCACAGGCGCGGCGCAACATCGATGCATGGATCCCGCATCTCGACGCGGGCGTCGAGATCGTGCTGGTGAATGCATCGGGCTGCGGCGCGATGGTGAAGGAGTATGCGCATCTGCTGCGGGACGATCCGGCGTACGCGGAGAAGGCCAGGCGCGTGGTCGAGGCGACGAGGGATCCGGCCGAGTGGCTGACGGGCGAGCTCGCGCCGCATGCCGAAGCGCTGCGCGCGCAAGTGCGCGCGGGAGCGGCGCCGGCACGCGTGGCGTTCCATCCGCCGTGCACGCTGCAGCACGGCCAGCGCATCCGGGGCGCCGTCGAGACCTGGCTCGCGTCGATCGGCGTCGCGCCGACCTGGGTGCCCGATTCGCATCTGTGTTGCGGCTCGGCGGGCACTTATTCCGTGCTGCAGCCGGAGTTGTCGAAGCAGTTGCGCGCGAACAAGCTGGCGGCGCTGCATACCGAAGCGCCGGCGATGGTGCTGTCGGCGAACGTCGGCTGCATCGCGCATCTGCAGGCCGGCACCGACACGCCGGTGCGGCATTGGGTGGAGTGGGTGGACGAGGCGTTGGGGCCGCGCAAGTGAGGGCGCGGCCCGGCTGCCTTATCGCTCGCCTTCCTGGAACCAGTAGATCCGGTTGCGGCGCGACTTGATCGGCAGCACGAGTTTCTGCCCACCGACCGACGAACTCACCGCGCCGTCGCGCTGCGCGGCGCTGATGACGATGTTGTGCGCATGTCCGTCGATTCGGACGACACCGCGGACCGGGGAGGGCGGCAGGCCCCCGCCGACGAATATCGACGAGCGTTGGCCACCGCAGGAGCCCGGCACGCCGATCGTCCCCGATCCGTTGAGCAGGTTCACCCAGTAGCCGCGCGCCTCGCCGAGGGAGAAGCTGCACGAGTTCGTCGTGACTTCCGGGCGATTCGTGCTGAAGGCGATCATGCCGCCGGCGATTAACGCAGACGTGACCGTTTGCTCCCCGGTGCCGTTCGCGTCGAGGTTCATGAACCAGGATTTCTTCGTTCCACCCGGGATGACGCCCTCGGTTTCGCATGACGTGGGCGCGGTCGCATCGAGCACCGACGTGGTTGTACCGTCGAGGTCGTGCGCCTCCGCTTTCGTCGGATCGTCGAGATAAACGTAAAAGCGGTTCTTAACCGGGTTCGTGAAAGGGTAGTGGGTCTTCAGCGGATGCTCGCGGTCGCCGCTGCCCAACGCGAGGTAGACCTTTCCTTTCGTCGGGAGCAGTGCGGGACCGTACAGAAACTTTCGGCCGCTTCCGTCGGTGTATGCCGCGCGCGTGATCTTCCATGACGACGTGTCCGTCAGCGGCGCGTTGGTCTCCGGCTCGACGAAGTTGATGCGCCAGATATTGCCGCCGGTATCGGCCGCGTATGCGTAGTCCACGAGACCGTCGAAGTCCAGGTCGACAAGAGAGACGTCGCTGGGAATCGGGCGCATGCCTGCGGCGGTGAAGCGCTGGAGTACTGCGCCGCTGTACGCGTCGAGCACAAAAACGGAAGCTCCCTTCGCACCAGTGCAACTCGGAGCCGCAGTGTCCGCGTCCTCGCAGCGGTCGTATCCGCCGCCGACGACGATCACCGGCTTGCTTCCCGCGTTGTAGCCCTTGATGAAAGCAACGACGGGTGTAGACCACGTCTGGCCGATGGAGGTGAAGCCCGTGGTGCAGCCTGTGTCGTTGTCCAGATTCGCGCAGCCGTTGCGCCACAGCAGAGTCGGGCTGTCGGGATTGCTGACGTCGAATGCGTAGATCATCCGGCCGCCGCGACGCATGGACGGGTAGATCCATGTCTTCGACGCGTCTGCTGCCTGGTACGCGCCGATCGGGCCGTCGAAGAAGTAGTCCTTGGGTGTTGGCGAGGGGTCCAAGTCTAGATCTTCGGTGGTCGGAAAGAGCACGCGCGGGCTGTTGTCCTTGATCCGCGCAAGTCGAGTAAAGGATTCGCGATGGACGAACGACCAGCGCTCGCGTCCGGTCTCGGCGTCGACTGCGCGCAGCGCGCCGTCGTTCGACCCGTAGTAGAGGATTGTTCCGGACGTCCCGCCGTAGGTGATCGGCAGCAACCGCGAGTGGACCACGTCCCCGTGTATCGACGGACGCGCGTCGGTGGAAGCGACGTTGTCGTTCTTCTTCTCACCGAGCACGTCCTGTCCGAGTACGTAATCGACCAGTTTCTTCGAGTTGTCGAGCCCGGCCGATTCGATCTTGACGAGCGACGAGCCCGCGCCATTCGTCGTGTACATGGTCCGGTGAACCTTGGCATCGCCGGAACCGTTGCCCGACCGAAGGACGCGAGATACGCCGCCTTTTTCGACAAACGATCCATCGGGGAGATCCGAATATGCGTCGAAAGCGGCGAAATCGGTCAGCGTGCAAGTGCCTTTTGGGAGGGGATCGACGTCGGCGCTCTCCCAGTAGTTGCCCGAGTCCTCGGTCCAGTAACTCACGGAGCAATCCGAGAAAAAGCCCGTTTGCGTATTGATCGCGGCGCGTCCCCGCTGGTCCGCCAACTCGATATAGCCGCCGAAGTCCTTTAGCGAATAACGTTTCAGGTTTCCGAACCAGCGCGGATTTGCCTTGGGATCGGGACGAAACATTCCCAGAAAGACGAGGTTGTCGTTCTCGGCACGGCTGTTGGCGCTGACCGGCAATGCGGCCGACGCGAAGACGCTGTTGGTCGCCTGGATTTCGATCAGGATTTCCTTCAACGCGAGCTCGATCGCCTTCTTGCTCTTCGCCTGGAAAGGTTTTCCGCCGCCCACGCGCGCCATGCTTGTCATCAGCGAATTCTGGTTTGCGTCCGGTTTCGCGTTGAACACATCGATGGTGTAAGTGATGATGTTCTGCTGCCCTTCGACCGTGCTCGCATCGGCACGGTAGAGGAAGCGAGTCCATTCGTCCGCGTAGACCTGCTTATTGTCCGGAAGGACGTTCGGGACCTGCGTCGTATCTCCTCCGACTCCTGCGAGGTACTGGTCGATCTTCGCTTTCAGCTCCTGCGATTTGGCATCGGGGAATCCGTTTCCGATGAAGACGATGTAGTTTCGCCCGCAGTCCGCACCGACGGAGGTCGGGGGGACGTAGGTCTTGAAATTGTTGGTGTAAGCATGCGGATCCGCGAGGTTGACGTCGGGTGCGGTGTAGACATCCGGACCGAATGTTGTCGCATTCCGAGGGGTGCCTGTGCCTCCACCGAAATACTTGAACGCATCGAACAGCACTCCGCTGTAATGCTTGCCCGCTGGGACTTTCTCCGCGGGGGCCGTTACATTGTTGTAGATTTTTTGCAGTTCATCCTGAAAATCCTTCTTGTTTGTCTCGTTCATCGGGAGAATTCGGCGACGGACGTAGCCGCCGCCGCTCGAATCGCGATCGAACAGCATCAAGCCCGCGTTCACGCTTCCGTCCAGCGTCCCGAGCACGTCCTTGAGCGCGATCAGTTCGGCCTGGCCCTGCGTCGGCTCGTCGGGCCACTGCTGCTTGGCCTCCGACCAGTTTGCGGTGTTGTCGATGATGAACAGGATATTCGGGCTTCCCGTGGAACCGCTTTTCGCGCCGGCGAACAGATCGATGTCCTCGGCGAGCACAGGCGCCTGCGCAGCAGCGCCGATCGCAAGCGTGAGGACGAGCCTCTTCCATTGCAGCTTCATTGTCGACTCCTGTCGGCGGATCAAGGGCACGCGCTGGCGATGTCTCCGGACGGGACGCGAAGCCCCACGCCTTGCGTGATCGCTACACGCGTCCGTGTCACTTCGTCGCGCGCGACAGCGCGGATATCCCATTGCGTCTGTGCGCAAAGCGACGCGGGAGCGGTAGTGCCGACCACACCGAACGACTGGGCGGCACTGACGCTGCACCCGAGGTCCTCGGTGTTCGTCAGATCCAGCTCCTGCGTGCTGAGAACGCGTCCGGTGCGACAGATCGGATTCGGCGCAAGCGAAACCGTCAGGTCGTCGGCACCGTCGCCGTCGATGTCGTAGCACAAGCTGTTCGGGTCGCCGCAAGCCCCGGATGTTGCGAATACGGCGTCGGGCTTTTCGGCGAAAGTGATCGAGCTGATCGCGGTTTCGATCGCCTGTTGCGCCGCCGCTGCTGCATCGTTTCGATAACCCATGTTCGCGACCACCTGCATCCCGCTGCGCGCCAGGTTGTAGCTGGTCACCGCGGCGATCATGACGAGGACGAGCATCACGAGTCCGACGAGCAGCACGGCCCCGTGCTGGTGTCGCGTGTCCGGCCCGGCGCATCTCGGGTGGCGGCGGATCATTCGCGGCGCCCGGCGAGGTTGCTGGCCCGAACGCTCGTGCTGTAAACGTGCCTCGGGAAAGCGTCGTTGAACGGGCCAACGGAGACCTGGCTGCCGTCGTCGTTGTGTCCGAGCAGATACGTCCGCGAGTCCTTGAATCCGGGTGACGATTCGATGTTTCTCGCAAGCAGATGAAGCTTCACGGCCGTTACGTCGCGCCAGTTCTGCACCTTGCATGCGTTGGTTGCGCAGCCGTCGTAGGTCGACGGATTCGTCGAATACGCGTTCGGGACGCTGTCGCCGTCCGAATCGATTCCGTATTGCAACTGCAGATCCTCGATTCCTTCGACCAGCGGCTCGACGGCGAAGGAGCCGGCTTTCAACTCCGCTCGCTTGAGCGTGGGAATTCCGTCGCCTGCCTCGTTGTTGTTCGCGATGTAATAGATGCGCACGACGAAGCGACGCAGCGGTGCTGTCGTGGAGCAATCCCGCGCGTGGCGATCGAGCGCGGCGGCGGACGTCGAAAGGCGGAAGCGGTTTTCGACGGCTGGCGATTCGAGTTCCGCCTGGGTGCTGCAAAGCGACGCCTGCAGGTACGGTTCGCCCGAGGCAGTTGCTTCGCAGCCGGGCGCGCCGGCAACGCAGGTTGTCGTTCGCTTGAGCACGACAATGTCGGTCCCCGTCTTCACGTCGCTCAGACAGGAAGGTGTCGTGGCGGTGTCGTCGATCCCGACGAGCGCGACCGGCAGCGAAGCACGCAGCGTGTCGAGGTCGGTCTCGCAGGCGGCGATCAGATCGGGGGGAGAGGGCAACGGGCGCGGGTCGAATTCGCCGAAGTATCCCGCGTGGCGCAGTTCGTCGGACAGCAGCTGCACCGCGTAGCGACCATTTTCGAGTTGGCGGCTGCTGCGCTCCAACTCCGCACGAGTACGCTGGTTGTTCACGTATGCCGCAGCGATGCCGCCGATGACGAAAAGCCCGAGCGACATCGCGACGAGTACTTCGACCAACGTAATTCCGCGCGATGCGCGCATGGAGCCGGAGCCGCGACGGCACGCGCGTGTCGAAAAGACCGCGAGGGGCTGCGCATGCGCATTCGCCTGCTCCCCCGAACGGAGTTTCGCGGTGTTCCTCACCCCAGCACTCCGAACGCGACGCGGGTCGAGACGGCGCGGCGAAGAGCGTCGTCGCCGTACTTGTTCTTGCCGCAGGTAAGCACCGGAGCGGCGGACGGGGTCATCCCCTGCCAGACGACCGTGATCCGGAAAGTGAGAGGTGCAACATCGATCTGCTCGATGCAGCCGCGCCCGGCGAGAATCGTTCCGACGTCGTCGGCATCGATTTTTTCGATGCCTCCGCGCAGCGCATCGCTCCATTCGCAGAGATCCCGCTTCGTGATCGTGTCGGGCGCGGTGCAATCGGTGGGATCCTCGGTGCCACGCTCCGTCGCCGACGCGTACGAAGCCGCATCTGCGCGGTTCGCCGCCATTCGATTCTGGATGTCGTCCAGGAGCAGCAGCGCCTGCGCTCGCTGGAAACCTTCCTGGTCCTCGCCGATCATGCGCATCTGCATGCCAGCGGCGCCCAGAAGCCCGAGAGAGACGATCACCAGCGTGACGAGAATCTCGAGCAGCGTGAAGCCGCGTTGGCGAACTTCGCTGGCTCCGCAGAACGCGAGGCGCCGCGATTGGAGCAAGCGGGAGCGGGTGGCCGACATCAGCACGCTCCCGCCGTGATCGCCGGGCGGCCGCTCAGGTCGGTCCGCAGGCAGCGGCTCACGCTGCTTACGACCGAACTCGCGATTTCCATGGTGGCCGCGGCCGACAGCCGGCCGGAACTCCGGTATGTCAAGCTCGCCGCGCCGGAAATCGACAACGCCTTCGGTACGTCCTGGCGCACTTCGATCGTCTCGGGGTCAGCGGTGGAGACATCGATCACTCGCCAACCGTTCGTCCAGCCGCCTGCGAGAGGTTCGACCCGAACGTCGGCGTTTCGCTTGATCGCTTCGCTGCGCGCCCGCAGCAGCGTCGTATGCAGGTCGGACGCGACGCTGCGAACTCGTTGTCTGGCAGCCGTCTCCGTGAAAGACGGCATGGCGATCATCGCAACGATGCCGACGATCACGATCGTGATCAGCAACTCGATCAGCGTGAATCCGCGACTTCGCTCGCGAGCGATCGATGCCGGCAACATGGCACTTGTCCCTTTACCAGACGCCTGCCGGTGCCTTTGCACCGGTGCTGTCGAGCGTCAAAACGGGGTCGCTCGCCTGGACGGTTCCGGCTTTCGGTGAGGCAGTCAGGGTAAACGTCGGAGGCGTGCCGGCGGCGGCGGCGACGGTCACGGTATAAGTGCGCTCGACGTCCGCGGGAACGGTGACGCCCAGGTCGTCGAGCGTGGATGCGAAGCTGCGCCTTTGCGTGAAGAACTGCTGCTGGCGCTGTCCCAGGTCCTGCAACAGGGATTGTGCAGCCGCCCGGTTTCCGCGACGGATGTAGTCGGTATAGCTCGGATAGGCAACAGCAGCGAGGATCGCGACTACAGCGACCGCGATCATCAATTCGAGCAGGCTGAATCCTGCGATTCGGGTTTTCATGGCGACGAGAAAGGGAACTCGTCGCGTCACCGTAGGGTGGGGGGATCGACTTCGATATGGGCGCCCGATGAGCGGCCGTTGTCGGCCTATGAACGCCGAGGGCCGATATCCGTGCCGATCAACTCCCAGCGCACGCGGTCTTCATAGACCACCGTGCGCTGCGGCCCGTCCGGCATCAGCCACTGCCCGGTCCACTCGCGCATCACCCAGCGCCGCACCTCGGGCACGTACCACGCCGTGTCCCAGCGGCGGCAGTCCTCGCGCCAGATGTCGGCGTGACGGAAGCGGATCGTCCGGTCCACGCGCAGCGCGAGGAACTCGCCGGCGGGAACGCGCACGCGCTGCCAACCGGGCGCGACGAGCCAGTCGCCCCACCACAGCGGGAAGTCCGGACTCGTGGCGACCCGGTAGTTCGTGAAGGTGCGCAACGATACGCCGGCGGCCAGCGGAATCGGCAGCACCGGTACCGGCGTCTCGAAATGTTGCGTGATGTCGTACGAGGGTTCCTGGACGATGCGCGAAGCATCGGCCCAGATCTCGTCGTCGCGCGGCTTTCCGTTCGATTGGGCGACAGCGATGCGGATGCCCTGCGCACCCGATTCGACGCAGTGCGCGGTCAGTTCCGCGCGGGTCGTGCCTCGATACAGATCGACTTCGGCATAACGCCACTGCTGCCCGACGCGCGGGGGCAGGGCGGCAACGGCGCCCGCGGGCGGCGGTTCGAAGCGCTGCGTTGCGCAACCCGACAGCAACAGGGCCGCTGCGGAGCCGACGAGCAGGCGTCGGCGCGCAGGACGTTCGGGCAGTGCATCGGGTTGCTGCGGGTCGTAGGGGTTCACGCAAGCTCCTCGGACTCCCGCACGATACCGCGCCGCATTCCTCGGGCAACGAATCGTGGCGTTACGCCGCGAGGAATGCATTCCACGCGCGGAAAAGCAACCGCGCGTTGCCCGAAGCGGGCGGGCTCGCGGCGGGCGTTGCGTAGCGCACGGGGCGCGCAGGGGCGCACCCGGCGTGGGCGCGGGGCGCAGGGCCCAGGGCCCAGGGCCCACGGGGCGGGGCCCGGGGCCCACGCCCCGGGGGCGCGGCTCCCCCCCCACAGACCCCCGCCCCCCGGTACACCACCCACACCCACCCCCTTTAAAACCCGTAAGCGAAACACACCCGGGCCAAGACCACAAACCGGACGAACCCCCAGGGGAGCAACCTG
>JAJPES010000046.1 GCA_021166725.1 Burkholderiaceae bacterium
GCCGCGCGGCCCGCACGGCGCGCCCGCATCACGGGGCGTCGGCGCCGTGCGCGGACGCGCGACCCAGCGCGGGCGTTGATCCTCGATCGGACGCCGATCCGGCGGCGGGCGTCGCTTCCGCGGCGAGCGCCGCCAGGTTCTCCTGGCGGCGACCGACCCACCAGCTCACGGCAAGCCAGGCGACCGACAACGGCAGCGCCACCAGGGCGATGCCGGTGATGCCCAGTCCGGCCCAGGCGAGCGCCGCGTACGACCAGCTGCCGACCTGGTCGCCGGCGCGATAGACGACGGTGTCGATCGCGTTCTTCGCCTTGTACTTGTCCTCGCGCGACAGCACGGTGAAGAGCAGCTCCCGCGTCGGTCGCGCCAGGCCGAAGTTCAGTACGCGCCGTCCGAGTTGCGCGCCGACCAGCACGGCCACGGTCGGCGCGAGCGCGAGCGCACCGAAGCCGACGACCGACAGCGCCGGCAGGATCGACGCGGTGCGCGCGACGCCGAAGCGATGCAGCACGCGCCCGGTGAGGAACAGCTGCACGAGCAGCGTCGATACGTTGACCATCAGGTCGACCGAGGCGAAGAAGCGCGTGCGCGCCGCTCGATCGTGGAACTGCTGCGCGACGATCTCCGCCTGCAGGAAGTAGAGCAGCGTGGACGTGATCGAGAACAGCAGCATGTAGCCGCAGATGGCGAGCAGGTACGGCGAACGGGCGACGCGCGAGAGGCCGGCCCAGGCGCTGCCGCCGATCGGCACCTCGTCGCCGGGGGTTTCGCGCGCGCGGTCGGCTGCGTCGTTCCGTATTCCGCGCGCGCCCCTGGCCACCGCGAGCACGCAGACGCAGGCCACGATCAGCATCGCCGCCGATGCGAGCATCAGGCGCGTCGCGCCGAGCGTGCCGACCAGCGATGCGGTCGACGACGACCCGGCGATGGCGCCGATCGTCGCGCCCGCGGCGAGCAGTCCGAACAGGCGCTTGCCCTGTTCGCTGTCGAACACGTCGACCATCAGCGCCCAGAACAGCGACACGACGAACAGGTTGAACACCGACGTCCAGACGAAAAAGACGCGGCCGATCCACGGTTCGAGCGATGCCGGCGCCGCTTCGAGCACGACGGCGAAGGCGACGAGATCGGCAGCGAAGAACAGGTACGCCGCCGGCAGGAAGCGCTCGCGCGGCATTCGACGCACCAGCGCGGAAAAGGCCGGGTTGAGCACGAGCATCGCGACCAGTGTGGCGGTGAACAGCCACTGCAGGTTCTCGACGCCGCCGAGCACGCCCATCTCGTCGCGGATCGGGCGGATCACGTAATAGGCCGCGAGCAGCGAGAAGACGAGCAGCAGCGACCACGCCAGCGGGGCGCGCTCGCCGGGCCGCACGTCGGCGAGTCGGGCGAGGGCGCCGCGCGAGCGGGGCCGGTCGCCCTCGGCCGTCACGCGCGCGCTCGGCCGGCGGCTTCGGACGTCACGCTCGCGCGTTCGATCCGCGGCCTTGCCTCACAGCGCATCGACGAAGCGTTCCATGCGCCGACGCTCGGCAGCGTCGGGCATCGGGCCGCGCGCCGCCGCGGCGTTGTCCCGCGCGTATTCGGGCGTTGCCGTGCCGGGGATCGCGCAGACGACCGCTTCGTGCGAGACGATGTACTTCAGGAAGAGCTGCGCCCAGCTGGTGCAGCCGATGTCGGCGGCCCATTCCGGCAGTGCCTTGCCCTGCACAGCGCGGAACAGCCGGCCGCGGCCGAACGGAAGGTTGATCATCGCCGCCGTGCCGCGTTCGAGCGCCAGCGGCAGCAGTCGTTCGGCGGCGCCGCGGTTGTCCAGCGCGTAGTCGACCTGAACGAAGTCGAGCGCCTCGCGCCGCATCACCCGTTCGAAGTCGGCGTACTGCGCGTCGAACGAAGTGGTGATGCCGACGTAGCGGATGCGTTTTTCGTCCTTCAACCTGCGCAGCGTCGCCAGGTGCGTGTCGACGTCGCGCAGGTTGTGCACGGCGACGAGGTCGATGCGCGGCGTGCGCAAACGGCGAAACGATTCCTCGATCTGTGCGCGCCCCGCCTCGCGACCGTCGGCGCCGACCTTCGTCGCAAGGAACAGCTGCCCGCGCAGGCCGGTGGTCTCCACGAGTTCGCCGACCGCCGCTTCGGCGTTTCCGTACGACGGCGCCGTATCGACGACGCGTCCGCCGGCTTCGACGAAGCGCTCGAGCGTTTCGCGCAGCGCCGGGGTTGCGTCGTCGTAGCGCCGCGCGGTGCCGAGCCCGACCACGGGCAGCAGTTCGCCGGTGGAGGGAACGGGCTTGCGCAGCGGCTGTGCGTCGGCGCTTTCGCCGAGCCGTTCGGCGGCGATCCGTTCTACCGGCAGCGCCTGCGGCACGACGGCCGCAGCCTGCGCGTGCGCCCGGCCGGTGCCCACCAGCGGAATCGACGCGGCAGCGAGAACCCATCGTCGGCGATCGCTTCGCATCGGTCTTCTCCGTTGCGTCTCAGGTCGGTTCTGCCACGGGCGGCGCTTCGTCGCGCACGAGATCGAGGATAGCCTGCCCGTAGGTTTCGAGCTTGTGCGTGCCGACGCCGTTGATTGCCGCGAGTCCGTGCACCGACTGCGGTCGGTTGCGCGCGATCTCGCGCAGCGTGCGGTCGGGGAAGACCACGTAGGGCGGCACGCCGCGCTCGGCGGCCTGCGCGCGGCGCCATTCGCGCAGCCGCTCGAACAATGCCTCGTCGTGCGGGTCGGTGGCGGGGTGCGCAGCAAGCTCTGCGCGAAGGTCGCCCGGCGCGCCGCCGCGCCGCGCACGTTTCGTTCGTGCGCGTCCGGGCGCCTGCGGCCTGCGTATCTGCAGCGCGCGCTCGCCGCGCAGCAGCGAACGGCTGTCTTCGGTGAGCACGAGCACCTGGTGTCGGGCGTGGTCCACCGATACCAGTTTCTGCGCGATCAGCTGGCGCAGTACCGCGCGCCATGCCGCTTCGTCGAGGTCGGCGCCGATGCCGAAAGTGCTCAGCGCGTCGTGGCGATGCTGCACGACGCGCGGCGTGGCCTGTCCGCGCAGGATCGACACGATGTGCTGCGCGCCGAAGCCGAAGCCGCTCGCCTGGCGCACCCGGTAGATACACGACAGCAGTTTGCGCGCGGCTTCGGTGGCGTCCCACGGCTGCGGCGGCTCGATGCAGTTGTCGCAGTTGCCGCACGCCGTGCTCGCCTCGCCGAAGTAGCCGAGCAACTGCACGCGCCGGCAGCCGATCGTCTCGGCCAATGCGAGCATCGCGTCGAGCTTGCCGGTGGCCACGCGCTTGTACGCGTCGCCGCCTTCCGACTGGTCGATGAAGCGGCGCTGCTGGACGACGTCGGCCAGTCCGTAGGCCATCCACGCTTCGGCCGGCTCGCCGTCACGGCCGGCGCGACCGGTTTCCTGGTAGTAGCCCTCGACGCTGCGCGGCATGTCGAGGTGCGCGACGAACCGCACGTCCGGCTTGTCGATCCCCATGCCGAAGGCGATGGTCGCGACCATGACGACTGCGTCGTCGCGCAGGAAGCGCCTCTGGTTCGCGCTGCGCGCTGCCGCGTCCATGCCCGCGTGGTACGCGAGCGCATCGACATCGTGTTCGACGAGCCACTGCACGGTGTCGTCGACCTTTGCCCGCGTGGCGCAGTAGACGATGCCGGCCTCGCGCTCGTGGCCGGCGAGGAAGGCGAGCAGCTGGCGGCGTGCGTCGCCTTTCTCGACGATGCCGTAGCGGATGTTCGGGCGGTCGAAGCTCGAGACGAAGCTGCTCGCGTTGCCGAGGGCGAGCCGCTCGACGATCTCGGCGCGCGTGAGCGCGTCGGCGGTGGCGGTGAGCGCGATGCGCGGAATGCGCGGGAAGCGCTCGTGCAGTACGGCCAGCTGCAGGTACTCGGGACGGAAATCGTGGCCCCATTGCGATACGCAGTGCGCCTCGTCGATCGCGAACAGCGCGATGCGTGAACGATCGAGCAGTTCGAGGCAGCGCTGCGTGAGCAGTCGCTCGGGTGCCACGTAGAGCAGGTCGAGTTCGCCGGCGACGAGCGCGCGTTCGACCGCGGCCGCTTCGCGCGCGCCGAGCGACGAATTCAGGAATGCCGCGCGCACGCCGAGTTCGCGCAGCGCTTCGACCTGGTCGTGCATCAGCGCGATCAGCGGCGAGACGACTACGCCGGTGCCGTCGCGCACGAGTGCCGGAATCTGGTAGCACAGCGACTTGCCGGCGCCGGTGGGCATCAGCACCAGCGCATCGCCGCCGGCGACGAGGTGGTCGACGACGGCTGCCTGGTGGCCGCGGAACGCGTCGTAGCCGAATACGTCGCGCAGGACGGTGCGTGCATCGCGCGCCGGTGTTGCGTCGAGGAGAAAAGAATCGGTTTGCATTGCCGGGTCGAGTGTACCGGCGCGCGCCGGATTCGACTCCCACCGACGCTAGGTCTTCGGTTCGATGCCCTGCGTTTCGGTCGAGGCGGTCGGCGACGCGGTGAAGGCGTCGCGCGAAGCGCTCGGGGCCCGCCGCGCAGCGCTGCGTGCCGGGCGCCCGCGCTCGCCGCAGACGCCGCACGAAGGATCGCGCGGCACGCGCACCTCGTGCCACTGCATCGTCAGCGCATCGATCAACAGCAGCCGACCGACCGCCGGCTCGCCGAAGCCACCGACCAGCTTGAGCGCCTCGGCCGCCTGCATCGTGCCGACGATGCCGGTGAGCGGCGCGAACACGCCCATCGTCGCGCACAGCACCGGCTCGACTTCCTCGCCCTCGGGGAACAGGCAGTGGTAGCACGGCGAATCGTCGCGCCGCGTGTCGTAGACCGCGACCTGCCCGTCGAAGCGGATCGCTGCGCCCGATACGAGCGGAACGGCGTGCGCCACGCAGGCTCGATTGATGGCTTGCCGGGTGGGGAAGTTGTCGCAGCAATCGAGCACGACGTCGGCGCGTGCCGCGAGCGCATCGAGTGCGATGTCGTCGAGCCGCTGCACGATCGGCTCGACTTCGATACCCGGGTTCAGTTCGAGCATCGTGCGCCGGCCCGACTGCGCCTTCGGCTCGCCGACACGGTCCTGCCGATGCAGGATCTGCCGCTGCAGATTGGTGAGATCGACCGCGTCGTCGTCGACGAGGACGATGCGACCGATGCCCGCTGCGGCGAGGTACAGCCCGGCCGGCGAACCCAGGCCGCCGGCGCCGACGACCAGCGCCGTTGCATCGAGCAGGCGTTGCTGCGCCTCGACGCCGATCTCGTCGAGCAGGATGTGCCGGCTGTAGCGGAGCAGTTGTTCGTCGTTCATCGAAAGAAAAAAGGCCGCGCGATGCGCGGCCTTCGATGATAGCGAGCCGGTGGCCGCGCCGGTGCGCTCAGCGGGCCGGCTCCTTCTGCGTCGGCGCCGCGGCGACCGCGTCGTCCTTATGGGCGACGACGACCTGGCCGCCCTTCAGGAAGGTGAGCGCCTGCTGCAGCTGGTAGTCGTCGTTCGAGCCGTATTCGATCGGCTTGCGGTCCTTCTGCTCCGCGAATTCGGCCGGATTCGGGATCGCCGAACGGATCTCGGTGTCCTTCTCGTTGGTGAGGTGCCGGTTCAGGTCGGCCTCGCGCAGCCGGAACGCGTTCAGGTCGCCGTCGGGCGTTTCCTCGACGACGTAGTCGGGGGTGATGCCCTTGGCCTGGATCGAGCGCCCGTTCGGCGTGTAGTAGCGCGCCGTGGTGAGCTTGATCGCGGTGGTGCTCGACAGCGGCAGGATCGACTGCACCGAGCCCTTGCCGAAGGTCTGCGTACCCAGCACGACCGCCCGCTTGTGGTCCTGCAACGCGCCGGCGACGATTTCGGAGGCCGACGCCGAGCCGGCGTTCACCAGCACGACCATCGGCGCCGTCTTGGCGGCAGCCGGCACCTTGGCGACGACGTCCTCGCGCATGCCGCGCAGGTAGTCCTCGGGGCTGGCGATGTACTTGCGGCGCGCGTCTTCGGTGCGCCCGTCGGTGGTGACGACGGTGGACTTCGGCGGCAGGAACGCGGCCGACACGCCGACGGCGCCGTGCAGCAGGCCGCCCGGGTCGTTGCGCAGGTCGAGCACGATGCCCTTCAGCGAGTTCTTCTCCGACAGCGCATCGAGCGCCTTGACCAGGTTCTCGACGGTGTGCTCCTGGAACTGGGTGACGCGGACGTAGCCGACGCCGTTGTCGAGCGCCTTGGACTTCACCGATTGCACGCGAATGACGTCGCGCACGATCGGAACGATCAGCGGCTGGTTCTCGCCCTTGCGCGACAGCGTCAGCGTGATCGTGGTCTGCGGCTTGCCGCGCATCAGCTTCACCGCGTCGTTCAGCGACAGGCCCTTGGTCGGCTTGTCGTCGATGCGAACGATCAGGTCGCCCGCCTTGACGCCGGCCCGCGCAGCGGGCGTGTCCTCGATGGGGGCGACGACCTTGACGAAGCCGTCCTCGGTGCCGACCTCGATGCCCAGGCCGCCGAACTCGCCTTGCGTGCCGACCTGCAGTTCCTTGAACGCTTCGGCATCCAGGTAGGCGGAATGCGGGTCGAGACCCGACAGCATGCCGCCGATCGCCTCGGTGATGAGCCGCTTGTCTTCGATCGGCTCGACGTAATTGGCCTTGATCGCGCCAAAGACGTCGGTGAACTGGCGCAACTCGTCGAGCGGCAGCGCGGTGACCGGCTCGCGCTGCGCCACGGCGGTCAGGCCGAGGCTGATCAGCACGCCTGCGATGGCGCCGGCCGACAGTAGGCCCAGAGGCTTGAACGTACCCTTCATTGGATTCCCTTCGGGGCAGAGCGACCGGCGCAAGAAACACGCCACGAAAAAACGCCGTCTGCGAGCGCGAACGAGTATAAACCGCAGCCGTCTCGCAGCAGGCGATTTTTTCGGCTGGTTCGCCCTCGGGAAAACGCTTCCGCTCAGTGGTCCGCTCAGTGCGTCCGCTCGGTGCTTCCGCTCAGTGCGTCCGCTCGGTGCGTCCGCTCAGCGCTTGCGCTCAGCGCGCCTTGCCCTGGGCGGCGACCGCCGCCATCGCCGCCTCGATCTCGGCTGCGTCGCCCAGGTAGCGCCGGCCGACCGGACGCAGCGCATCGTCGAGCTCGTAGACGAGCGGCCGGCCGGTGGGGATGTTCAGCTCGACGATCTTCTCGTCGCTGATGCCGTCCAGGTATTTCACGAGAGCCCGCAGCGAGTTGCCGTGGGCGACGACCAGCACGCTGCGGCCGTTGCGCACCGCCGGCGCGATCGCCTCGTTCCAGTACGGCACGACGCGCGCGACGGTGTCGCGCAGGCACTCGGTGCGCGGGACCTGGTCGGGCCGCAGCGACGCGTAGCGCGGGTCGTTCTGTGCCAGCCGGGGGTCGCCGTCGGGCAGCGGATCGGGCGCGGTGGCGTAGGCCCTGCGCCAGACCAGCACCTGTTCGTTGCCGAAGCGGGCCGCCGTCTCGGCCTTGTCCAGCCCCTGCAGCGCGCCGTAGTGTCGCTCGTTGAGGCGCCAGTCGGGCACGACCGGGATCCACATGCGGTCCATCACGTCGAGGACGATCCACAGCGTGCGGATCGCGCGGCGCAGCACCGACGTGAAGGCGAGGTCGAAATCGAAGCCTTCGGCCTTCAGCAACTCGCCGGCGCGGCGCGCTTCCTCGCGGCCGGTGTCGGTCAGGTCGACGTCGGTCCAGCCGGTGAAGCGGTTCTCGAGGTTCCACTGGCTCTCGCCGTGGCGAAGGAGGACGATCCGGTGCGTCATGGGGCGAGGTCGGGGCGGCCGGGGAGGACCGCTATTCTATAATCCGCCGTTTGCGGGTCGCGCGGCGCCGGGTCTTCCGTGGATTTCGTTCTCGACAACATCGTCCTCATCCTGATCGCGGTCGTCTCCGGCGCGATGCTGCTGTGGCCGCTGCTCACGCGCGGCGCTGCCGGAGGGTCGTCGCTCGACACCCTGCGCGCGACCCGGCTGATCAACGATTCCGGCGCCGTCGTGCTCGATGTGCGCGCCCCGGCCGAGTTCGCCGCCGGGCACCTGCCGAATGCGCGCAACATTCCGCTGGCCGAACTGGACAAGCGCGCCGGCGAATTGCCGGCAAACAAGCCGGTCCTCGTCTGTTGCACGTCGGGAATGACGTCTTCCCGGGCGGCCGGCGTGCTGCGCAAGGCAGGTCGAACGGACGTCTTCAACCTGTCCGGCGGGCTCGAGGGCTGGCGCCAGGCAGGACTGCCGGTCGTCAAGTAGGGCTGCCGGTAGTCACGCAGTTGCGCGCGTCGTCGCGTGGAGGGAGTTTCCAGATGAACGCCAGGGTCGTCATGTACAGCACCGCCGTCTGTCCATATTGTCAGCGTGCCGAGCAGTTGCTGCGCGCGCGCGGCGTCGAGGACATCGAGAAGGTGCGCATCGACCAGGATCCGGCCCAGCGCGACGCGATGATCGAGCGCACCGGCCGGCGAACGGTTCCGCAGATCTTCATCGGCGAACAGCACGTCGGCGGCTACGACGACCTGGCCGCGCTCGACCGCGCCGGCAAGCTCGTCCCGATGCTGCAGAGCTGAAGCGCGGTACGCGCCGCGCTTCGCTTTGCTTGTCTCCAACCGGCCGGCGGCGTGCCGGCCTCCAAAGGACCACTCATGACCGAAACGGCGCAAGCCCCCGTCTTCGCCATCCAGCGCGTGTACCTGAAGGATCTCTCGGTGGAGATCCCGCACGCGCCGCGCATCTTCCTCGAGACGCAGCAGCCCGGCGTCGAAATCCAGATGGATGTCGGCAGCGAGCAGATCGCCGACGGCATCTTCGAATCGACTGTGACGATCACGATCACGACGAAGGTCGCCGAGAAGGTGGCTTTCCTGATCGAAGCCAAGCAGGGCGGCATCTTCGAGATCCGCAACGTGCCCGAAGAGCAGATGCCCTTGCTGATCAACGTGGTCTGCCCGAACATCGTCTATCCGTATCTGCGCTCGAACGTCGCCGACACCGTCCAGCGCACCGGCTTCCCGCCGATCCACCTTGCCGAGATCAATTTCGAGGGGCTGTACCAGCAGCGGCTGCAGCAGATGCAGGCCGAACAGGCGCAGGCGGCCGCGGCGCCGGGTAGCGGCAGCGCCGGCACGGGCAACGGATCCGGCGGCGCCGCGCACTGAATGCCGACGACCGCGCACCGGCCGCGACCGGCTCTGCATGCCGACCTTCGCCGGCAGCGCAACGCCTTCGTCGTCGGGCTTGCCGCCGTCGTCGCGATCGTTCTCGCGCAGGCACTTTCGGCGCGCGACGCGCGTGCTGCGGAGTTCCGCGAAGTGAGCAGTGCGGCCGGCGTGCTGTACGACGGTCCCTCCGAGCATGCCCGCAAGCTTTTTTTGGTGCCGCGCGGCACGCCGCTCGAACTCGTCTCCTCGGTTCCGGGCTGGGTGAAGGTGCGTGATCTGTCCGGCGACGTGCTGTGGATCGAGCGCGGCGAGCTCGGCGTCGCCCGTCACGTCATTGCCAGCACGCTGGCCGCGGTGCGGCGCTCGCCGCAGCGCAATGGCGAGCTGCTCGTGCAGGTCGAGCGCGGCGTGCTGCTCGAGGTGGTCGACGACGATGCGCCGGCAGGATGGGTGCACGTCCGGTATCCCGGCGGCGCAGCGGGCTACGTCGACGCTGCCGAGGTCTGGGGACGCTAGCCCGGTGCAGTCAACCCCGTGCGTATAGCGATCTTCGGCGCCGGCGCCTGGGGAACCGCGCTCGCCTGCCACGCAGCGTCGTCCAACGACGTGCTGCTGTGGGCGCGCGAGCCGGCGCTTGTGCAGACGATCCGATGCGAGCGGCGCAACGAGCGCTACCTGCCCGGCTTCGCGCTGGGCGAACGCATCGGCGCCGAAGCCGATCTCGATACCGCCTGCCGATGGCTGGGCCAGGCTGGTCCGTCGCTCGCCGTGGTCGCCACTTCGGTCGCCGGACTGCGTCCTACGCTGGCTGCGCTCGACTCTCGGCTGGGTTCCGCCTGCCCCGGCGTGGTCTGGCTGTGCAAGGGACTCGAGGCCGACAGCGGACTGCTCCCCCATGCGGTGGCGGCGCAGACGCTGCGATCGGTGCCGGGGGGCGTGCTGTCGGGGCCGAGCTTCGCGCAGGAGGTGGCCGCCGGGCTGCCGGTGGCGCTCACCGTCGCGTCGCTCGACGCTTCGCTGCAGGCGGCGGCCGTGCAGGCCTTCCACCACGGGGCTGCCCGCATCTATCGAAGCGACGACGTCGCCGGTGTCGAACTGGGCGGAGCGCTGAAGAACGTGATGGCGATCGCCGCCGGCATCTGCGACGGCCTGGCGCTCGGCCAGAACGCAAGAGCGGCCCTGATCACGCGCGGGCTGGCCGAGATCGCGCGGCTGGGCGCGGCGCTGGGTGCGCGTGCCGAAACCTTCATGGGACTCACCGGGCTGGGCGATCTCGTGCTCACCTGCACCGGCGATCTGTCGCGCAACCGGCGCGTCGGTCTTGCGCTGGCGTCCGGTGAGCCGCTGGAGGCGATCGTTGCGCGACTCGGCCACGTCGCCGAGGGCGTCGCCTGTGCGGCAGCCGCCGATTCGCTGGCCGTCGAACACCGCGTCTCGATGCCGATCGTCGAGGCGGTGAACGCAGTGCTGCGCGGCGCGCTCGGCCCGCGCGAGGCGGTCGTGTCGCTGCTGTCGCGCGAACCGAAAATCGAAGCGGATTGAGCGCCTGGCGCGCTGCGCCGCGCAGCGCGCGCCTTCGCGCTCAGCGCGCGCCTTCGAAGCCGAACTGCCGCCAGGCCTCGAACGCCGCCACCGCCACGGCGTTGGACAGGTTCAGGCTGCGGTTGTCCGGACGCATCGGCAGTCGAAGCCGGCGCTCGGGTGCGAAACCGTCGAGGATCTCCGGTGGCATCCCGCTCGACTCGCTGCCGAACACCAGGAAGTCGCCGCGCGCGAAGCGCGTGTCGTAGGGCGAACGGCACCCGTCGGTGGTGAACGCGAACAACCGTGCGGGCCGCGCCTGCTCGAGGAAGGCGGTCCACGAGCGGTGCACGCGCATCGTAGCGTGCTCGCGGTAGTCGAGTCCCGCGCGGCGCAACTTCGCCGAATCGAGCGCGAATCCGAGCGGTTCGATCAGGTGCAGCGTTGCACCGACGTTCGCGCAAAGGCGAATCACGTTGCCGGTGTTCGGCGCGATTTCGGGGTGGACGAGGACGACGTGGATCATCGATCGGGTGTGCGGGCGACGACGCAGTTGATCACGGATGCCGCGCCCGCGCGCAGCAGCGCGTCGGCCGCGGCTTCGAGTGTCGCACCGGTCGTCATGACGTCGTCGACGACGATCACGACCCGACCGTCGAGCCGCTGCGGCGCATCGAAGGCGCCGTGCAGCGCAGCGCGTCGTTCGTGCGCGTGCAGCGTGGATGAGGGCGCGCTGTCGCGGCGCCGCGCGAGCAAACGGTGTTCGAGCGGGAGCGAGCGGGCGCGTGCGAACGCGCGCGCGATCTCGAGCGATTGATTGAAGCCGCGGGCCGCCAGGCGTCGCGTGGCGAGCGGAACGGCGGTGACGACGAGCGTGGACTGCAGGCGGGCGGGTAGCGAATCGATCGTTTCGTCGGCGCGATGGGCGAGCAGACTGCCGAGCGGACGCGCGATCGACGCATCGCGGCCGAACTTCAGTGCATGCACGACGCGATCCAGCGGCGCTGCGTAATCGGCCAACACGATCGTTCGCGCGCAGGCCGGCGGTGCGGCGACGCAGGCGCTGCAATCGAGGCTCGCCTCGTGTCGGTTGCTCGCGCTGCGCTCGGCGTTCGCGCCGCGTTCCCCGGGGGCATCGACGAGCAATCCGCAACGGATGCAGCGACGCGCGTGCGAGCCCGGAAGGTCGTTCTCGCAGGCGGCACAGATGCCGGCGGGCTCGTCGCCGGCACAGACGATGCAGGTCGCGGGCAGGCAGGCGTCGGCGAGCGCCACCAGGCGGCGCGACAGGGTGTGCAAAGCGCGCATCGAAGAAACCTGCGTCGAAGCCGGGATGCGCCCATTGAACCCGACCGGCGCCTATACTGGGCTCGATGCTTAGCCCTCCCGACATAGATCCGGCGGCGGTACGACTACAGTTCTCGCGCCGCGCACGGCACGCGCCGCGCGCCGACTTCCTGTTGCGCGAGGTCGAATCGCGGATGCTCGAGCGCCTGCCGCTCGTTCGCCTCTCACCGAAGCGCATCGTCGACGTCGGATGCGGCCGCGGCGAGGGACTGCTCGCGCTGAAGCGCCAGTATCCCGAGGCCGGGTTGGTCGGCGTCGATGCCTCGCTCGGCGCGATTCGCCGCGCGAGCGAGTCGCTGGCGGCGCCGTCGCGCGGCTTCTTCGCCCGCATGCTGCGCGCCGATGCGAGTCCGCTCGCGGCATTGGTCGTCGGCGATGCGCACGCGCTGCCGCTGAAGAACGGCAGCGTGGACCTCGTCTGGTCGAATCTCGCTCTGCACTGGTTCGAGTCGCCGCAGGATGCGATCGCCGAGTGGTATCGGGTGATGCGACCCGGCGCGCTGCTCGATTTCTCTTTCTTCGGCGTGGACACCTTCGTCGAGTTGCGCGCACTGGGCGCGCGCACGATGTCGTTTCACGACATGCACGACATCGGCGACGCGCTGATGGAAGCCGGCTTCTCCGAACCTGTGATGGACACGCAGCGCATCACGCTGTCGTGGAAGACGCCGCAGGCGCTGCTCGACGACGCGCAC
Organism: Burkholderiaceae bacterium; assembly: GCA_021166725.1. Classification (GTDB taxonomy): domain Bacteria; phylum Pseudomonadota; class Gammaproteobacteria; order Burkholderiales; family Burkholderiaceae_E; genus Zeimonas. Next base: position 12,684 of record JAJPES010000046.1, read on the forward strand.
GCGCTCGGCGGAAACGCGTTGCGCAGCCGCTTTCGCGGCCTGCTCGGTCGTCGTTCGCGCGACGAATGGCTGCACGCGCTCGAGTCGTTGCGCGGCAGCGACGGCGTGATCCGCTGTACCGTCGAGCTCGTCTTCGGCCATGCCTGGTGCCCGCAGCGCAAGCGCCGCAGCGACGGCCTCGCGTCGATCGAGTTCCAGCCGCGTCGCCGCGATGTCGACGAAGGATGATTTGCCGGTCTTCGGACTGGCTCCTATAATGCGGGCCGCCAAGGGGCGCCATGATCCTGATTAAGGAAAAGGCGCATGGGTTACCGCTGGTCCTACATCGTCGACTCCGGCCGACACCAATGGTTGCTCAAGCGCAACTGCGCATTGCGTCCCTGGCAACTCGCTGCGTGGTTCTTCACCGTAGTGTTCGCCGCGTTGGCGATTGCGGTGGTGTGTGCCGCGGGCGGGGCCTGGTTCGTGATCCCGTTCGCAATCGTCGAGGCGGTCGCGGTAGCCGCGGCCTTCGTGGCCTACGCGCGCCACGCGGCCGACTACGAGCGGATCGAGGCGACGAATGGCCGGTTGGTGGTCGAGTCCGGCAGCGGTTCGCGCATCGATCGCTTCGAGCACGGGAGCCGAGCGGTGCGGGTCGAATACGACGGGAACGCCCGTGAACCGATCCGGCTCGTCGCCGGCGGCGTCACGATCGCGATCGGGCGGTACGTGCCGGACGATCGCAAGGCGATGCTGGTGCAGCAGTTGAGAGGGGCGCTCGGCGCCGGGCAGTGGGCCCGAAGCGGCGGGTGAAGAACGAAGATCGGGAGACGGAGCGTACGGATGAGACTCGAACGTGCCGCAGGCATTCTGGCCTCGGGCTGCTTGGGCGCCTGGTCGTCGGTTGCCTTTGCGATCGAAGACCTGCCTGGAGGGCCGAAACGCTGGGGCCTGAACCTTCAGGATCCGGTCACCGAGATCGCGGCCGATCTGCACTGGATCCACTGGTACGTGATGTGGGTCTGCGTGGCGATCTTCGTCCTCGTGTTCGGCGTGATGATCTGGTCGATCATCCACCACCGCAAGTCGAAGGGCCACCGCGCTGCCGACTTCCACGAGAGCACGGCCATCGAGATCGCATGGACGATCGTCCCGTTCCTGATCGTCGTCGCCTTGTCCATTCCGGCCACCAGGATGGTCGTCGAGCAGAAGGACACCGCCAACGCCGACCTCACGGTGAAGGCCACCGGCTACCAGTGGCGCTGGGGCTACGACTACCTGAATGGCGAGGGCGAGGGCATCTCGTTCCTGTCCACGCTGAAGACCCCGCGCGACCAGATCGACGATCGCCTGTTCCCGGGCGCCAAGGAGCGGCGCGAGGCGAACAACGCGTATCTGCTCGAAGTGGACAATCCGCTCGTCGTGCCGGTGAACAAGAAGGTGCGCGTCGTGATCACCGCCAACGACGTCATCCATGCGTGGATGGTGCCGTCCTTCGGCGTCAAGCAGGACGCGATTCCCGGCTTCGTGCGCGACAGCTGGTTCCGCGCGCAGAAGGTCGGCGTCTATCGCGGACAGTGCGCGGAGCTGTGCGGCAAGGACCACGCGTTCATGCCGATCGTCGTCGACGTGCGCTCGCAGGAAGACTACGCGAAGTGGGTCCAGGAGAAGAAGGCGGCGATCAGCGCGAAGGCCGAGGATCCGGACAAGGTGTGGAACGTCGCCGACCTTCAGGCGCGCGGACAAGAAGTGTTCGCGGCCAACTGCGTCGCCTGCCACCAGGCCGACGGCAAGGGCGTGCCCGGCACCTTCCCGGCGCTCGCCGGCTCCAAGGTGGTGCTGGGCGATCCGCACGGACAGATCGACGTCGTGCTGCACGGCCGGCCCGGCACCGCGATGGCATCGTTCAAGCAGCTGTCGGACACCGACCTGGCGGCGGTGATCACCTATACCCGCCATGCGTGGGGCAACCAGGCGAAGGACGGGCTCGTGCAGCCCGCCGAGATCGCCTCGGCGCGCAAGTGACGCACGCCGGCGCAGCGCACGGAAACGAACGAAAGGCACGGCGGGCCAGCACGGGCGGCGCGCCGAACGGAACGCAGCGAGTCAGGAGTACGAAGAGATGAGTGCAGTCCTCGGTCAGCACGGCGGCGCGGCACACGACCACTCGCACGAGCATCCGCACGGCTGGCGCCGGTGGCTGTTCGCGACGAACCACAAGGACATCGGCACGATGTACCTCGTGTTCTCGTTCACGATGTTCCTGGTCGGCGGAATCAACGCGCTGATGCTGCGAACCGAACTGTTCGAGCCCGGGTTGCAGATCGTCGAGCCCGAATTCTTCAACCAGCTCACGACGATGCACGGGCTGCTGATGATCTTCGGCGCGATCATGCCCGCGTTCGTCGGCTTCGCGAACTGGCAGGTGCCGCTGATGATCGGCGCCTCCGACATGGCTTTTGCGCGGATGAACAACTTCAGCTTCTGGCTGCTGCCGGTTGGCGCGCTGCTGCTGATCAGCTCGTATTTCGTTCCCGGCGGCGCGAACGCCGCGGGCTGGACGATGTACGCGCCGCTGTCGGTGCAGATGGGCCCGGGGATGGACCTCGCCATCTTCGCCATCCACATCCTGGGCGCCAGTTCGATCATGGGGGCGATCAACATCATCACCACGATCCTGAACATGCGCGCGCCCGGCATGACGCTGATGAAGATGCCGATGTTCTGCTGGAGCTGGCTGATCACCGCCTACCTGTTGCTGGTGGTGATGCCGGTGCTGGCCGGCGCCGTCACGATGGTGCTGTTCGACCGGCACTTCGGAACGTCGTTCTTCAACGCGGCCGGCGGCGGCGACCCGGTGATGTTCCAGCACGTGTTCTGGTTCTTCGGGCACCCCGAGGTCTACATCATGATCCTGCCCGCCTTCGGGATCGTGAGCGAGGTCATCCCCACCTTCGCACGCAAGAAGCTCTTCGGCTACGCGTCGATGGTCTACGCGATGGCGGCCATCGCGATCCTGTCGTGCATCGTCTGGGCGCACCACATGTTCACCACCGGCATGCCGGTTACCGGGCAGTTGTTCTTCATGTACGCGACGATGCTGATCGCGGTGCCCACCGGCGTGAAGGTCTTCAACTGGACGGCGACGATGTGGCGCGGGTCGATGACCTTCGAGACGCCGATGCTGTGGGCCGTGGGCTTCATCTTCGTTTTCGTCATCGGCGGCTTCACCGGCGTCATCGTCGCCGTCGCACCGCTCGACCTGCAGCTGCACGACACCTACTACGTGGTGGCGCACTTCCATTACGTGCTGGTCGCCGGCTCGCTGTTCGCGATGTTCGCCGGCGCCTACTATTGGCTGCCGAAGTGGACCGGTCGCATGTACGACGAGAAGCTGGGCAAGTGGCACTTCTGGCTGTCGATGCTGTTCTTCAACCTCACGTTCTTCCCGATGCACTTCCTCGGCCTGGCCGGCATGCCGCGCCGCTACGCCGACTACCCGATGCAGTTCGCCGACTTCAACGCGATCATCACGGTGGGCGCGTTCGGTTTCGGCATTTCGCAGCTGATCCTTCCGTGGGTGGTGATCAAGTGCCTGCGCGGCCAGGGCGAGAAGGCAACCGACCGGGTATGGGAGGGCTCGCACGGCCTCGAGTGGACAGTGCCGAGCCCGGCGCCGTTCCACACCTTCGAGACGCCCCCGGTGCTGAAGTGAGCGAACGCAGCAACCTGCGCACGGCGTTGATCCTGGCGTCGATCGCGATCGCGATGTTCGTCGGCGTGATCGTCGATCACTGGCTGAACGGAGGCTGAGCTGAAGCAACACGAGGAAGGCCGGCAGCAGCGCGTCGACGGCGAAGGCGTGCCGGCGGGTGCCGGCCGTCGGAACCTGCGGCTGGTGGGCAATCTCGCCATCGTCTGTGCCGTGATGTTCGCGTTCGGCTTCGCGCTGATTCCTCTGTACGACGCGTTCTGCGAAGTCACCGGCATCAACAACCTCGTGAAGGCCGACCGCGGCGCCGCTTCGTTCGCCCGCAATACGCAGGTGGACAGCACGCGCAAGGTCATCGTCGAGTTCGACGCGAACGGCCGCGGCGCCTGGCGCTTCAAGCCCGAGGTGAACGTGCTCGAGGTGCATCCGGGCGAACTCGTCACCGTCGTCTACGACCTCGTCAACACGCGCGACGTCGAGACCGTCGGGCAGGCGGTGCCGAGCTACGCACCGCAGCAGTCGGCGCCGTATTTCCGCAAGCTCGAGTGCTTCTGCTTCGAGCAGCAGGCGCTCGGCGCGCACGAACAGAAGAAGTTCCCGGTCGTCTTCGTCATCGATCCGAAGCTGCCCAAGGACGTCAACACGATCACGCTGTCGTACACGTTCTTCGAGGTGGCCGGTCGGGGCGGAAAGACGGCAGGTATTCCGGTGACGGGCGGTGGCAGTGGCGGGTAGTGCGGGAGCAAGCGCGATTCCGCGAGACGACCGAGGCGACGACGCGCCGCGACCGGCAGGCAAGACGGGCTTCGGCGATGCGCTGCGGGCGGTGGCCTGGGCGTTCCTCGGCATCCGCAAGCGGCGCTCCTTCGAGCGCGACGTTCATCTCAGTCCGGTGCACGTCGTCCTGGTCGGGCTGCTGCTCGCTGCCGTGTTCGTCGGGTTGCTGGTGACGATCGCCCGCTTCGCTGCGGGCTGACGGGTGGGAACAACGGATCTATACGGGAGACTGGACATGGCTTCGGGTGCGCATACGCAGGCGCCTTACTACTTCATCCCCCATCCGTCGAAGTGGCCCGCGGTGGGCGCGCTTGCGCTGATCTTCTTCGGCTTCGGGCTCGCGAGCTGGTTCAACGGCGCGTCCTTCGGGCCGTACCTGTTCTGGATCTTCGTGGCGATCATGATCTACATGCTCGTCGGCTGGTTCGGCACGGTGGCGCGCGAGTCCGAGCGCGGGCTGTACAGCGACCGGGTCGACGTGTCGTTCCGCTGGTCGATGAGCTGGTTCATCTTCTCCGAGGTGATGTTCTTCGGCGCATTCTTCGGTGCGCTGTTCTACGCGCGCACGATCTCGATGCCGTGGCTCGGTGACCTCGACCACAAGATGGTGCTGTGGCCCGACTTCCAGGCGGTGTGGCCCAACACCGGCCCGGCCGGCACGATCGAGCCCTTCCACACGATCGGCCCGTGGCCGATCCCCACGATCAACACGGCGCTGCTGCTCAGCTCGGGCGTGACGCTGACGATCGCGCACCACGCGCTGAAGGAGGCGCGCCGCGCGTCGACGATCTTCTGGCTGGCGGTCACGGTGCTGCTGGGCTTCACCTTCCTCGGCTTCCAGGTCTACGAATACGCGCATGCGTACGAAGAGCTGAACCTGAAGCTGACCTCGGGGATCTTCGGTTCGACGTTCTTCCTGCTGACCGGCTTCCACGGGTTTCACGTCTGCGTGGGGGCGATCGCGCTCAGTGCGGTGCTGTTTCGCACGATCAAGGGGCATTTCACGCCGGAGCACCACTTCGCGTTCGAGGGGGCGGCGTGGTACTGGCACTTCGTGGACGTGGTCTGGCTCGGGCTCTACGTCGTCGTCTACTGGTTGTAGCGGGGGTTTGTTCGCGCCCGGGCCGCGTGGCGTCGGGTGGGGCAGCGGCGCCGGGCTGCGTCGCTGGGCGCTGGGGGCGGGCCGCGCCGCAGGGGGCTCGGAGGGCCGCGGGCTCGCGCGGCTCGGCTCCTGCTGCAGCGGTCGGCGCTGCGCGCCGACTGCCCTGCGCTGCTCGTTCCGGGGTCGCGCGGCGGAACTCGCTCCGCGAGCTATGCTCGCTCCGCTCGAACATGCCGCCGCGAGTCAGAGGTACGAAGCGCGCTTCGCGCGCCGCCCCCGAGACTGCGCTGCTCGGCGCCGCAGAAGTCGCACCGCCGCGCACGGCGCTCGCCCTCGGCCGGTCGGGGGGCGGCGGCGCGCTACGCGCAG
>JAJPES010000001.1 GCA_021166725.1 Burkholderiaceae bacterium
GCTGTCCTCGATGGTCGGCTACGCACCCACCGAGGTGCAGATCTCGGGTGTGGTGCACGAGTACTCGACGATCGACGGCGTGCGCGAAGACGTCGTCGACCTGCTGCTGAACCTGAAGGGCGTCACCTTCCGGCTGCACAACCGCGACGAGGTGTTCCTCACGCTGCGCAAGGACTCGCCCGGCCCGGTCACCGCCGGCGACATCGACGTGCCGCACGATGTCGAGGTGATCAATCCCGAGCACGTCGTGGCCACGCTCACCGACGGCGGCAAGCTCGACATGTCGATCAAGGTCGAGCGCGGACGTGGCTACCTGCCGGGCAACCTGCGCAGCCCCGCCGAGTCGAAGACGATCGGCAAGATCGTGCTCGACGCGTCGTTCTCGCCGGTGCGCCGCGTGAGCTACCAGGTCGAGAGCGCCCGCGTCGAGCAGCGCACCGATCTCGACCGGCTCGTCGTCGACGTCGAGACGAACGGCGTGATCGCGCCCGAGGAAGCGGTGCGCCAGTCGGCGCGCATCCTTGTCGAGCAGTTGTCGGTGTTCGCGGCGCTCGAGGGCGGTGCCGAGCCGGCGGCCGAGCCGACGACGACGATCGGCGGCATGCGCGGACCGCAGATCGATCCGCTGCTGCTGCGTCCGGTCGACGACCTCGAACTCACGGTCCGCTCGGCCAACTGCCTGAAGGCGGAGAACATCTACTACATCGGCGACCTGATCCAGCGCACCGAGAACGAGCTGCTGAAGACCCCGAACCTGGGGCGCAAGTCGCTCAACGAGATCAAGGAAGTGCTCGCGTCGCGTGGACTGACGCTCGGCATGAAGCTCGAGAACTGGCCGCCGGCCGGGCTCGAGCGCCCCTGATCGAAACGAACGAAGCCGAGAGCGCGAGGAACCGTCATGCGTCACGGTCACGGACTACGAAAACTGAATCGAACGAGCAGCCATCGCGAGGCGATGCTGCGCAACATGTGCAACTCGCTGCTGCGCCACGAGCTGATCAAGACCACGCTGCCGAAGGCGAAGGAATTGCGCCGCGTGGTCGAGCCGATCATCACGCTGGGCAAGAAGCCGTCGCTGTCGAACCGGCGCCTGGCCTTCGATCGGCTGCGTGACCGCGAAATGGTCGTCAAGCTCTTCGACGAACTGGGCCCGCGTTATGCCACGCGCAACGGCGGCTACCTGCGCATCCTGAAGTTCGGCTATCGGGTGGGCGACGCGGCGCCGATGGCGCTGATCGAACTCGTCGATCGTCCCGAGCCTGTCGAGAGCGACGAGGACGGCGCGAGCTGATCCTTCCGGCTTGGCCGAAGTCCTCACCGTCCGGGGGCTGCGCAAGCGCTTCGGCGGCTTCGAGGCAATCGCCGGGCTCGATTTCTCGGTCGAAACCGGCGAGTGCTTCGGACTGCTGGGGCCGAACGGGGCCGGCAAGAGCACTACGCTGAAGGTCGCGCTCGGCCTGGTCGAGCCTTCCGCGGGCTCTATCGAGCTGCTCGGCCTGCCGATTCCGATGCGCGCGCGCGAGGCGCGTGCGCGCGTCGGCGTCGTTCCGCAGAGCGACTCGCTCGATCCCGACTTCACGGTCGCCGAGAACCTGCTCGTCTTCGGCCGCTATTTCGGCCTGTCGCGCGCCGCGGTCGCTGCGCGCCTGGATGCGTTGCTCGAATTCGCCGGGCTCGCCCACAAGCGCCACGCACGCATCGACGAGCTTTCCGGGGGCATGCGCCGGCGACTTACGCTCGCCCGCGCGCTCGTCAATGACCCCGAAGTGCTGTTCCTCGACGAGCCGACCACCGGTCTCGATCCGCAGGCGCGCCACTTGATGTGGGAGCGGCTGCGGCAGCTGACCGCCGGCGGGAAGACGATCGTGCTGACGACGCACTTCATGGAGGAGGCCGAACGGCTGTGCGACCGCATCGCGATCATCGATCACGGCACGCTGATCGCGCTCGATTCGCCGCGCGCGTTGATCCGCGAGCAGATCGAGCCGCAGGTGATCGAGGTGACCGGCGACGGGGTGGCGCAGTGGGCGCGCGACTCGGCGCCGCGCTTCGCGGCGCGCGTCGAGCTGGTCGGCGAGACGGCGTTTCTCTATTGTCGAGACGTCGACAGCGCGCGGCAGGCGTGCGTGGATGCGGCCGCGGCGGCGCCGGTGCTGCAACCGTTGCAACGGCCGGCGAACCTCGAGGACGTGTTCCTGAAGCTCACCGGCCGCGACCTTCGCGATTGACGTGATGCGCATCGGTAATCCTTCCGTCGTCGGCGCGTTCGCGGCAGGCGTGCGCGGACGGGCAGCGGCGGCGCGCTGCGCTCGGGGCGCTGCGTGCGTGATGGCCGACGCTCCCGCTGCGGCGGTCGGCGCTGCGCGCCGACTGCCCTCCGCTGCTCGACTCGGGGTCGCGCGGCCGAACTCGCTGCGCGGGCTTCGCCCGCTGCGCTCGGACATGCGGCCGCGAGTCAGAGGTACGAAGCGCGCTGCGCGCGCCGACCCCGAGGCTGCGCTGCTCGGCGCCGCAGAGGTC
>JAJPES010000006.1 GCA_021166725.1 Burkholderiaceae bacterium
GCCGCAGCCGATGTAGCAGACCTTGTCGAAGGGCGCATCCTCGCGGATCTTCGCCACCGCGATCTCGGGCAGCACCGTGTAGTTCGAGAAGGTGGAGCAGCCCATGTAGTGATGCAGCGGCTTGCCGCCGATCGAGAAGCGGCTGGTGCCGTCGGGCATCACGCCGCGGCCCTGCGTGGCGCGGATCGCCGTGCACAGGTTCGTCTTGCGCGACAGGCATGACTTACACTGCCGGCATTCGGGCGTATAGAGCGGGATGACGTGGTCGCCCTTGCGCACGGAGGTCACGCCGGGTCCGACGTCGACGACGACGCCGGCGCCCTCGTGACCGAGGATCGCCGGGAACAGCCCCTCGGGGTCGGCTCCCGAACGCGTGTACTCGTCGGTGTGGCAGACGCCGGTGGCCTTCACCTCGACCAGCACCTCGAAGGCGCGCGGACCGTCGAGCTGCACGGTCTCGACGGAAAGGGGCTTGCCGGCCTCCCAGGCGATCGCGGCGCGCACGTCCATCGTCAACCCTCGGCGAGCGCGTCGGCGAGGTCGGAGGCGTCGGGCTTCGGCATGTCCGCGTACACCGCGTTCGTCAGATAGCGCTCGCCGAAGTCGGGGATGATCGAGACGATCGTCTTGCCCCGGTTCTCGGCGCGGCCGGCGACCTGCAGCGCCGCCCAGGTGATCGAACCGCCCGAGATGCCGCCGAAGATCCCTTCCTCGCGTGCGAGCACGCGCGCGGTGTCGATCGCATCGTCGTTGGTCACGCGCACGACCTCGTCGTAGATCTTCGTGTCGAGGACGGTGGGCACGAAGCCCGCGCCCAGGCCCTGCTGCTTGTGCGGACCGGGGCTGCCGCCCGAGAGCACGGCACTCTCGGCCGGCTCGACGGCGACGATGCGCACCGACGGCTTCTTCTCTCGCAGGTAGCGCCCGGCGCCGGTGATCGTGCCGCCGGTGCCGATGCCCGAGACGAGGACGTCTACGCTGCCCGCGGTGTCCTCCCAGATCTCGGGGCCGGTCGTGCGGTAGTGGATGTCGGCATTGGCCGGATTGTCGAACTGGCGCGCCATCCAGCCGCGCGGGCCGAGCTTCGCGAGGATCTCCTCGGCGCGCGCGATCGCACCTTTCATGCCCTTCGCGCCCTCGGTGAGCACGAGCACGGCGCCGAGCGCCTCGAGCATGCGCCGGCGCTCGATCGTCATCGTGTCGGGCATCGTGATCACGCAGCGAAAGCCGCGCGCCACCGCCGTGTAGGCCAGCCCGATGCCGGTGTTTCCGCTGGTCGGCTCGACGATCACCATGCCCGGCTTGAGCACGCCGCGCTGGATCGCGTCCTCGACCATCGCGTTGCCGATGCGGTCCTTCACCGACGAGAACGGATTGAAGCCCTCGTGCTTGACGAGGACGGCGCCGGGAAAGCCCTCGCCCAGTTTCCGCAGGCGAACGAGCGGAGTGTTGCCTACGGTCTGCGTGATGTCGTCGTAGATGCGTCCTCTGGCCATGATCGTTCCTCGTGTAGTGAGCCGCCCGCGACGAACGCTGCGAGCCGCGGTGCCGGTGCGTTTTCCGAGGGTAACGCGATGCCGGACGCGGGCGCGTTCATATTCTCGGCGCGATGCATCCTTATTCCGGCGGCGACGAGCCAGCCGAGCGCTCCTGCGACGGCCAGCGCAACGAGCAGCGTGCCGACCAGCACCTGCTCGTCGAGCCGGTAGCCGTTGCACAGCCGCTCGGGAGCGTCCTGGTACAGCGTTCCCACCACGGCGGTCATCGGCAGCACGTTGCCCAGGAAGAAACCCTGCACGACGAGGCCGGCGCGCTGCCAGGACGCGCGCAACGCCGCCCCGGCGGCGAGCAGCGCGACGATCTTCACCGCCTCGACGCGCACGTCGACCAGCGCGAGGTCGAGCAGGCGCGGGATCATCGTCAACGCGAGAACGCAGGCGGCGAAAGCCAGCCCGGCGATGCCGAGCCGGTTCCAGTCGGCCCCGCGGCCGAAGCGGACGCCTGTCCCGCTCCCCGCCGAGGACGCCGGCTGCAGCAACGCTCCGGCGAGCAACAGCAGCGGGAACTGCACGAGCATGTGCGTGGCCATCCCCGCCTCGAGCACGTTGCCCAGGGGCCACGAGACGCAGCCGACGGCGAGCAGCGCACCGCCGACCTGGTGCGCGCGCGCCGCCGTCACTGCGTCGCCCACGCGGTCTTCGCCGCCGGCAGCGAACGCGCGAAGTGAAGCGCCTCGTCGAGTTCGTCGTAGTCGAAGACGCGCACGAGACGCGCATCGGCATCGACGACGAGCAGCGCGGCATTGTGCTCGTAGCCGGCGAAGCCGTCGGGAATGACGACGACGCGAAACGCGCGCAACAGGCGCTCCAGCGCCGTGGCGTCGGGCACCGTGACGAAGCGCCAGATGCCGGGGTCGGCCTGCAGGTCGCGCGCGTAGCGCGCGAGCGCGGCGACGTCGTCGTGCTCCGGATCGAAGCTCACCGACAGCAGGCGCACCGGGGCATCTCCCGACCCGGAGCGTGCGGCGTCACCGGTGACGATGCGTCGCTGCAGTTGCTGGAAGCCGCTGCCCAGCGCCGCGCATACGCTGACGCAGCGCGTGTAGACGAAATCCACGATGGTCGGTCCGCCGTGTTCCTTCAGCAGCGCCGCCAGGTCGATGGCGCCGATACCGGGACCCGCGACCTGCATCGACGGAGCCGCTACCGGGTTGTCGCGCACCTCGATGCGCCGCGCGCCCTCGGCGGTGAAGACGCGGAAATCGTGCGTGAGCCAGGCAGCCGCTGCCCAGGCGAGGACTAGCGCAAGGCAGCTGGCGAGCGCGGTGCGCAGCATGGCGTCGCCGCCCGCCGGGGCTACGCCGCTCGCTCGCGGTCCACGCGCCGCAGCGGGCGCTCACCCACACTCAACGGAGCACCGGTGACCGGCGGCAGTACGTCGGCCAGCGTATGGGCATCGAGACGCTCGAGGAAGGCCTGCAGCGCCTCGTTCAGGATGCCGGTGAGTCCGCAATTTCCGGTGAGCGAGCAACGGCTCGACTTGCCGAAGCACTCGGTGATCTGGAAATCGGACTCCATGCGGCGAACGACCGCGCCGACATTGATGTCCTCGGGCCGATGGGCGAGCCGCATGCCGCCGCCCTTGCCGCGCACTGTCTCGATCCAGCCGGCGAGCCCGAGCTGATGCGTGACCTTCATCAGGTGCGCCTCGGAGATGTCGTAGGCGCGTGCCACCTCGGCAATCGTGCACAGGCGCTCGGGGCGTTGCGCGACGTACATCAGCAGGCGCATCGCGTAGTCGGTCATCATCGTCAGCCGCATCGCGTTCTCCTTGCTAGCTACCGGCGGCAAGCGCCTTCAGTTGCCCGCCGTTCTCGAAGGGCGCCGTCCGCCGCTGCGCCGCCCGCTCCTGCTCGAAGAGCGACGCATCGACCGGCTCCGCGCGATTCGACCACTGGCTGCGCAGCCAGCTCGCGATGCCGGCCAGCTCCGCGTCGGACAAGCGCTGGAACGAAGGCATCGAGCCCTTGTACGTGGTGCCGAGCACTTCGATTTCTCCGTCGATGCCATGCAGCAGGATGTTGGCGAGGACACGCGGGTTGCCGGCAACCCATTCGGAACCGTCCAGCGGCGGGAACACCCCCGTGACTCCCTTGCCGGTGGGCTGATGGCAGGCGGCGCACTGCGCGGCGTACAACGCCTTGCCATCGACCGCGGCGCCGGCCGCGGCAAGGGCAGGGGCGAGATCCGCGAGCGTTCGACGATCGCCGAACTCGGCGTTGCCGAACGGTTCGGAAAACAGAATATAGCCTGCGCCGAACAGCACCGCCATCAGCGTGAGCAGCGCCGCCACGGCGGGGATCGGGCGGATCGTTTCGGACGGTTCCTCGTGCTCGCGCTGCTGGGCGCGAGGCAGCGCCTGCGGATCGGTCAGCATGGAAGTGGCCTCATTCGGTCGCGGCGCTGGCCGTCGGCAGGATCGGATAGGTTCGATCGAGCGAGAGCAGGTATTCGACGAGATCGAGCGCCTCGCGCGTGGCGACCACCACCTTGCCGGCCGGCGCCGCACCCGGCGGCAGCGAGACGACGCGATCGTCGTCGCGCGCGCGGTCGCGCTGCACGAACAGGAACGGATAAGCCGGCATGTTCGATTCGCCGACGTAGGCGCGCGGCTGGTACAGATGCCCGAGGTGCCAGTCGGCGCTCGGCTGGCGCGCGCCGATGTTCAGCAGGTCGGGGCCGGTGCGCATCGTGCCGAGCAGATGCGGCCGGTCGTACGAGTAGTCGGCCGGAACCGAAGGGCGCCCCCAGCCGCGTTCGGCGTCGGGCGCCAGGTTGCGGTCGCGCGGCTGCTGGCTGTGGCAATAGACGCAGCCGTTGGCGATGTACACCTGCCGCCCGCGCTGCTGCGCTTCGGTGTAGGGCTTCAATTGGGCCGGCGGCTCGACGTCGCGCACCTGCACGTAGGGCAGCACGACGAGCGCGGCGGTTGCAATGCCCAGCGAGACGGCCGCGCCCGCCGCCAGTTTCGCTTCATTTTCCATGGACGAGCCTCCCCACCGGATCCCAGAAGCGCGCTGCACCGGCGCGCTGCGGACCGAAACCGATTGCCATCGCCAGCACGTGACCGACGAACACGAAGTGACCGACCGTCATCGCCGTGCCGGCAACGCTGCGCAACTGCAGCCACGGCATCGTCAGCGTGACCGACTCGATGAACGGGCGCGTCGCGTCGAGCATCGCCAGGCCTTGCAGCCAGCCGCCGATCGACAGGCCGACGACGTAGACGAGGATTCCGATGGCGGCGAGCCAGAAGTGCACGTCGATCAATCGCGGGTACGGCCATTCGCGCGCGAGCACGCGCGGCAACATGAAGTAGACCGCGCCGAACAGCACCATCGACACGAACGCGTACATGCCCAGGTGCGCATGCGCGACGGTGAAGTGCGTGAAGTGGGCCACCGCGTTGACGCTGCGCAGCGCCTCGAGCGAACCCTCGACCGACGAAGCCAGGTACATGAGTCCGCCGAACATCATGAAGCGCAGCGTCGGCGACCAGCGCGCGAGATGCATGCGGCCCCACAGCGTGCCGCCCTGGTTGATCGTGAACGCGATCACCGGGATCACCATCATCACGCTCTGCACGATCGACAACGTGGTGAGCCATCCGGGCACCGGTCCGCCGATCAGGTGATGCGCACCGACCTGCGGATAGAAGAAGGCCAGCGTCCAGAAGCCGAGCAGCGACAGGTTGTACGAGCGGATCGGCCGTCCGATGATCTTCGGCAGGAAGTAGTAGATGGCGCCGATGCTCACCGGCGTGAACCACAGGCCGAGCGCGTTGTGGCCGTACCACCAGTTCGTCGTCGCCTGCTGCACGCCGTAATGCACGTCGGGCAGATTGGCGACCAGGAACAGCACGGCGATCCAGAACAGCGACGCGCCGAAATACCAGACGCTGACGTACAGGTGGTCGACCTTGCGGTTGGCCAGCGTGAACAGTGCCGGCAGGATGATCATCGCGAAGCCGGCGAAGATGAAGATGTCGATCTGCCACGGGATCTCGAGGAACTCCATCCCGTCGGACCACCCCGAAGCCACGGCGCCGATGCCCGCGGCCACGCCGGCGTTGATGAAGGCGCCGCCCAGCATTGCCCAGCTTGCGCCGCGCAGCGGCGTGCGCAGCAGGCGCGGCAACAGCCAGACGATGATCGCGAGGCACCCGTTCGACGAGAAGCCGTAGATCACCGCGTTCAGGTGCACGGTGCGCATGCGACCGAAGGTGAGCCAGGCTGCATCGACGAGCCAGTCGGGCTGGTGCAGCTTGATCGACGCGACGACGCCGGCCAGCGAGCCGACCAGCAGCCACAGGCAGGCGAAGGCGATGAAGAGGAACACCGGGAAAGCGCTCGATCGATCCGCTTCGATCCGGTCGTTCAGCTGCGAGGCGTCGGTCGCTTCCGGAGGCGGTTCGAGCCGCCCGATCTGCTGCTGCAGCGCGTCCTGTCCGCTGTCGTCCAGCGCCGGGTCGTCGGCACGGCCGATCTCCCCGCGCGCGAAGATGACGCTGGCCGCCCGGGGATTCTCGACGAGCAGGCCCTTGCGCAACGACCAGATGAAAGCGAACAGGCCCAGGATCGAAAGAACGAAAGCCGCCAGCAGGCTGGCTACTGCGCTATCCAAAGGTGTCTCCTTTTTTATCGAAGGGAAGGAGGGAGAGGGAAGGGGAAGGGGCAACCAGGCGCGATTCCGTAGCGTCCTGGGTGTTTCCCTTCCTCCTTCCCCCTTCCCCCTTCTCTTTCTTCCTCAAGCCACCTGGCTCTCGTCCGTTGCCGCGTTCTCGGCGCGCGGATCGAGCAGCGCACGCTTGTCGCGTACCTTGCCCCAGTGCTCGGCTTCGGGCAGCGCGGGTTTCTTGCGCGAGATGACCGGCCAGATCTTCGAGAGGTCGGCGTTCAACTGCAGGTACTCCTGCTGGTCGGGCGGGACGTCTTCCTCGGCGTAGATCGCCTCGACCGGGCATTCGGGGACGCAGACGGCGCAGTCGATGCATTCGTCCGGATCGATGACGAGCATGTTCTTGCCGGCGCGAAAGGCGTCGGTGGGGCACACGTCGACGCAATCCGTGTGCTTGCACGCGATACAGGCTTCGGTGACGACATGGGTCATTGATGCGCTCCCGTGGATCGCCAAAAGATTTATGTGGCGTGCATCTTATTCTTCAGCGCAATTCATTGTCAATTCGTGACGATAGTTGCGATCGATCGAGGCAGCTTCGGGCCGTTGCGGATGACGCCGCGGTCAGGCCCAGGAACGCCTGGGCAAGAAAACGACGCAATCGCTGCCTCGATCTCGTAATGCTTGCCTGGCTCCGGCGAGGACCCCGGGTACGGACCTTGCGTCGTCGAGGGTCTGGTCCGGGATTCGCCCCCGGCGCAACAACAGGAGCAATTCATGAATCCCAAAGGAAGACACCTCATCTCCACCGGCGTGCTGTTTTCGGCCCTGGCCTTCAGCGGCGCCACCTTCGCTCAGTCGAGCAGCACGACGAACACCGCCACGCCTGCCGGCAGCGCAATGTCCGACAGCACGCAGGCTTCGTCGAATGCGCATCGCACACAGGCCGGTACGCAAGCGAACGACAAGGCCGGTAACAGCGTCAGCGCGAACGCGATCACCGAAGCGCACCCGATGCGCGCGAGCAAGATCATCGGTGCCGACGTCGAGAACGCCAAAGGCGAGGAGATCGGCGAAATCAAGGACATGATGGTCGACACGCGCAACGAGCGGGTGCGCTACGTCGTCCTGTCGCACGGCGGAGTGCTGGGCATCGGCGACAAGCTGTTCGCCTATCCGATGTCGATGGTCCACGCGAAGAGCGGCGACAGCAACAAGCTCGTGATGAACGTGAACGAGGAGAAGCTCGAGAACGCGCCCGGCTTCGACAAGGACAAGTGGCCCGACTTTGCCGGCAACGACAAATACGGCGCCGAGGTCGACAAGTACTACGGCGCGAGCAGTCGCCACGACGGCGAACAGGCAGGCCGCCTGGTTCGCGCAAGCGACCTGATCGGCAAGAATTTCGACGACACCAAGGGCAAGGACGCCGGCGAAATCGAGGACCTGATCGTCAACTCGAACAACGGGAACATCGAGTACGCGGTCGTCGACTTCGACGACTCGTGGGCGAAGAAGACCGACGGCAAGCTGGTCGCGATCCCGCTGAGCAACATCACGGTGAGCGGCGACAAGAACGACAAGCTGGTGATCCAGACCTCGCCCGATCGCATCGACATGTCGCACGCGTTCGCGTCGAACCACTGGCCCGACTTCCGCGACCCGGCGTGGGCGCAGCAAAGCTCGGCGGCGCAATCGCAAAGCAGCAGCACGGCACCGACCTCGCAGCGTTCGAGCGCTTCGCCCCGCTCCTGAGTTCTTCGACTTCCCTCGTACGGAGCTGCCGGAAACCGGCAGCTCTTTTTTTTGCGGCTCGACTACCATGACGCAATGAACCAGACCATTCTCCAAGGCATCGATCGACGCGGCGTGGTGACGCTCACGCTGAATCGACCCGAACTGAACAACGCCTACGACGACGCGCTGATCGACGCCGTGCTCGAAGCGATCGACCATCTCGGCGGCCTCGACTCCGCGCGTGCGGTCGTCGTGCAGGCCAACGGACGACATTTCCAGGCCGGCGCCGACCTCGGCTGGCTGGCGCGGGTCGCCGGCGAGAACGCAGCGGCCAACGTGCGCGCGTCGCGCCGCACCGCCGAAGTCGTGCACCGCCTGAACACCCTTGCGCTGCCGACCGTTGCGCTGGTGCAGGGCGCATGCTTCGGCGGCGGCACGGGGATCATCGCGGCCTGCGACATCGTGGTTGCCGCCTCGAACGCGATCTTCGCGATCGCCGAATCGCGCTGGGGGCTGATCGCCAACATCATCGTGCCGCAACTTGCCGACGCGATCGGCGTGCGGCAACTACGCCGCTACGCGCTCACCGGCGAGCGCTTCGATGCGGTGGAGGCGTTGCGCATCGGACTCGTGCACGAGGTGGTAGCGCCGGCGGCGCTGGCCGACACCGGCGAGCGCCTGGTCGACCAGCTCCTGCAGAACGCGCCCGAGGCCACCGCACAGACGAAGGCCGCGATCCTCGAGCAGGCGCACGGCGACCTTAGCGCACAGAGGTTCACGCGCCTGGTCGCTCAACACGCCGCGCGCAGGCAGTCCGACGAGGCCGCCGAGGGCTTCGCATCGTTTCGCGAGAAGCGGGCGGCGCGCTGGTATCCGGGCAAGCCCGAGACGCCTACGTAGGCCTTCCTACACCCACCAGTTGCGCCAGCCGACCGGCATCGCTGCTCAACGCCGAACTCGCGCCGTCGTACACCACGCGGCCGCGATCCATCACGATGCAGCGCGGCGCGAAGTCGAAGGCGATCGCCGTCTTCTGCTCGACCAGCACCATTGCCATCGCGCTCGTTGCGCGCACCTGCGCTAGCACGCGCGCCAGTTCCGCGACGATGGTCGGCGCCAGCCCTTCGGAAGGCTCGTCCATCAGCAGCAGCGACGGGTTGGCCACCAGCCCGCGGGCGATGGCGAGCATCTGCTGCTCGCCGCCCGACAGCTGCGTGCCGCCGCTCGCGCGTCGCTTCGCCAGGCGCGGAAAGAGCTCGAAGGCCCGCTCGATCGTCCATTCGCCGGGACGCTGCGCGATACGCAGGTTCTCGAGCACCGACAGCGAGGCAAAGATCTCGCGCTGCTGCGGGACGTAGCCGACTCCCAGCGCAGCGCGCGCGTGCGGCGGCCGCGTGGCGAGATCCACCGCGCGCAGTCGCATCGTTCCGCGCGCCAGCCGCAGGTGCCCCATGATCGTCTCGAGCAGCGTCGTTTTGCCGACGCCGTTGCGCCCGACGATGGCGACCGCCTCGCCGGCGTTCACCGACAGGTCGATGCCTTCGAGCACCGTGGTGCGGCGATAGCCGGACCAGACGCCGCGCAGTTCGATCAAGGCCTCAGCCATCCGACAGCACCGGGCTGCGCGCGCCCAGGTAGACCTCGTTGACGCCGTCGTGTGCGGCGATCTGCGCCGGCGTTCCGCGCGCATACACGCGCCCGTCGACCAGCACCGTGATCTCGCGCGCGAAGCGGAAGACCACGTCCATGTCGTGCTCGATGATCAGCACGGCGATGCGCGCATCCAGCCCGTCGACCACGTCGAGGATCACCTGCGTCTCGCCGGATGGCACGCCGGCGGCCGGTTCGTCGAGCAGCAGTACGCGCGGCTCGATGGCGATCGCGATCGCGATCTCGACGAGGCGCTGTCGGCCGTAAGGCAATTGCCCGAGCGGCTCGCCGGCGACGTCGGCCAGCCCGAAGGCGTCGAGCAGTTCGTTCGTGCGCCGCACGATGCGCGGGCGCGACCCGAGCGCGCGCCACATCGAGCGCGCCGCCGCGTTGCGCTCGGCCACCGCCAGCGCGACGTTGTCGAAGACCGGCAGCCGCTCGAAGAGCTGGTTGATCTGGAAGGTGCGCGCAACGCCCGCGCGCGCCCGCCGTGCGGCGTCGAAGCGCGTCACGTCGTGCCCGTCGAGTCGCAGCGCGCCGGCATCGGGCGCGAGCGAGCCGGCGAGCAGGTTCACCAGCGTCGTCTTGCCGGCGCCGTTGGGGCCGATCAGCGCGTGGCGCGCGCCCTCCTCCAGCACGAGGTCCACGCTGTCGGTGACGACGAGCGAGCCGAAGGACTTGCGCAGGCCGCGGGCTTCGAGCAGTGGCGCCGGCGCGTTCATCCGCGCTGGCCGCGACCGGAACGCGCAGGGTCCGCGCTCTGCGCGCCGCGCGAAGCGGGCACGCCGCCGAACAGCGCCGCGAGCGAGCCGGCCAATCCGCCGCGCAGGAACAGCACGCCGAGAATCAGCAGCAGGCCGATGCCGAAGCCCCAGAACTCGGGGCTGATTTTCGCGAAGCGATCCTCGAGCAGCATGTACAGCGGCACGCCGACGACCGCGCCGTAGAGCCGGCCGACGCCGCCCAGCACGAGCATCACGAGCGCCGTGCCGGAGCGCTCGAAGCCGAACAGGGACAGCGTGACGAAAGCGTTGTATTGCGCATGGAGCGCGCCGGCGATGCCGGCGAGCGCGGCCGCGATCGTATAGGCGCGCACCAGTCGCGCCGGCACGTCGGTGCCGAGCGCCGTCATTCGCGTGCGGTTCTCGCGGATGCCGACCAGCGAGCGGCCGAACGGCGAATGCACGATGCGCCGCACGATGACAAAGGCCGCGAAGACGACAACGAGGGAGTACGCGTAGTAGTGCACGCCGAACAGGTCGTTCTCGAAGCGTCCGAGGATCGGCGCGATCGCGATGCCGGCGAGTCCGTCGTGCCCGCCGGTGATCGCCGCCGCGCTGTTGCCCGCTTCCTGCAGCAGCATCGATGCGGCGAGCGTGAGCATCAGGACGGTGAGGCCGTGGAAGCGAAGGATCAACCAGCCGGTGAGCCAGCCGAAGGCCGCGGCCGCAAGCGCCGCGAGCACGAGCCCGCTGATCGGCTCGGTCCAGCCGGCGCGCACCGACAGCAGGCCGACCGTGTAGGCGCCGATGCCGAAGAAGGCGCCATGACCGAGCGTGACGATGCCGGCGTAGCCGAGCACGAGATCGAGCGACAGCACGAAGAGCACCGCGACGAGCACCTGCACGCCCAGCCCCACGTAACCGGGGAAGAGGAACGGCACCGCGAGCGCGAACAGCCACGGCAGCGCCTCCGGCGCGCGCCATCGTGCCGGCGCTGCGGCCCTGGCGACCGCGCTCATCGGGCGACGCGCCCCATCAGGCCTTCGGGCCGCCACAACAGCAGCGCCATCGTCAGCGCGTAGACGAGGAAGCCGCCCGCGGCCGGAAACAGGTACTTGCCGCCCGTGTCGACGATGCCGAGCACCAGCGAAGCGACGAAGGTTCCGCGTACGCTGCCCAGTCCGCCGACGGCGACGACGATCAGGAACAGCACCAGGTACTGCGTGGCGAAGCCCGGCCCCATGCCGAGCACCTCGATCGCCAGGCCGCCGCCGAGCGCCGACAGCGCACCGCCCAATGCGAAGACGAGCGTGAACAGCCGGCGCACGTTCACGCCGACCGACGTCGCCATGTGCCGATTGTCGACCGCGGCGCGCAACTGCGCGCCGACGCGCGTGCGCTCGATGCCGAGGCGCAGCGCGGCGAACAACGCGAAGCCGATGGCGATCAGGAACAGCCGATAGGCGGGAACCGCCCGCGAGCCGATCTCCACCGTCCCGCGCAGGTGTTCGGGCAGGCGGACGGTCTGCGGCGTCGGACCGTAGACGAAGACCAGCAGCGCCGCTGCACAGAGAATGACGCCGATCGAGACGGCGACCTGGTCCAGTTCGCTCGCGTCGTACAGACGCGAGTACAGCAGCCGCTCGAGCACGGCGCTCGTCGCGGCCAGCACGAGCACCGCGACGGCCAGCGCCGCATAGAAAGGCAGGCCGAAGGCCGAAGCGGCGGCAACCACCACGTAGCCGCCGGCCATCGCGAACGCGGCATGGGCGAGATTGACGACGTTCATCAGGCCCATCGTCACCGACAGGCCCACCGAGATGACGAACAGCACCATGGCGTAGGCGGTGCCGTCGAAGACGATGCTGGCCAGTGCCCTGTCCGACAAACAGCCCGCCTTTGGCTCACCTGCCGCGTGCGGCCCGGAAGGGGCGTGTTATTCGCCGCACTTGCCGACCTTGTGCGCCTTGCACGGATCCTTCACCTGCGGGATGCGGTCGAGCACCTCGATGGCGAGTCTTCCCCCTTCGGCCACCAGCAGTTGCACGTGCTCGTCCTGCACGATGTCGCGCGTTTCGGGGTCGATCAGGATGGGACCGCGCGGGCTGTCGAATCTCCAGCCGCGGATCTCCTTCATCGCCCGCTCGCCGTCGATGCGCCCGTCGAGCTTCTTCGCCAGATGCGCGATGAGCGCCATCGCGTCGTAGCCGGCGACGCCGGTGAAGTTCGGCACGCTGTCGGCGCCGTATTCCTTCTTCCATGCCGCCACGAAGGCGCGGTTGTCCGGCGTGTCGTAGAACGACGAGTAGTGCGACATCGTCACCAGGCCCGCGGCCGACGCATCGAGCAGGTGCAGCTTGTCGTCCATCACCAGCTCGCCCGGACCGATCAGCTTGATGCCCGCCGCCTTCAGGCCGAGGTGCCCCACCGTCTTCAGGAACGACGAGGTGTGGTTGCCGGCCGGGATGAACGCGTACAGGCAGTCGGGCCTGGCGTCCTTCACGCGCTGCAGGAACGGGGTGAAGTCGGGCACTTCGACCGCTCCGCCCATCGGGATCGCGTCGGTGACCTTTCCTCCCGCCGCCTCGAAGGCCATGCGGAAGGCGTCGAGGCTGTCCTTGCCCGGCGGATAGTCGGTGTAGCCGACCGCCGCGGTCTTGCACTGCAGCTTGGTCGCGGCGTAGTCGCCCATCGGGTAGCCGGACTGCCACATGGTGAACGACAGGCGCGCGATGTACGGCGAGAGCTGCGGCAGCCACGCGGTGGCCGCCTGCAGCAGCAGCATCGGCGTCTTCGCCTGCGTGGCCAGCGGCGCGCTGGCGATCGCATCGGGCGTGTAGGCGAAGCCGGCGAGCAGCTGCACGCGCTCGCGCGTGACGAGCTCCTGCACCGCGGTCTTGGCTGCCTCGCCGTTCGGCGCTCGCGAATCGCGCTTGATCAGCTCCACCGTGTGTCCGCCGAAGGCTTCCGGATGCAGCTTGCGGAACAGCGCCATGCCGCGGTCGAGATCGCGCCCGACTTCCGCGCCCGGGCCCGAGTAGCTGGCGACGACGCCGACCTTCACCGTTGCGGCCGCCGCCGGCGCCGGCGCCGATGCGACGAGCAGCGCCGCGCACAGCGCGAGTACGCGATCACCGGTTTTCATGCGTCGGCCCACACTTCGCGCGCCGTCTCGATGACGAGCGCGAGCTTCGCGCGCTGCGCCTCCACGGCGATGGCGTTGCCGTGCACGGTGGACGAGAAGCCGCATTGCGGCGACAGGCACAACTGCTCGAGCGGCGCGTAATGCGCTGCCTCGTCGATGCGCCGCTTGATCGTGTCCTTCGACTCGAGCTCGCCCAGCTTCGTCGTGACCAGCCCGAGCACGACGAACTTGCCCTTGGGCAGGTAGCGCAACGGCTTGAAGTCGCCCGAGCGCGCGTCGTCGTACTCGAGGAAATAGGCGTCGACGTTCATCTCGGAGAGCAAAGCCTGCGCGACCGGCTCGTAGCCGCCCTGCGCCGCCCACGTGCTCTTGAAGTTGCCGCGGCACAGGTGCACGGCGAGCGTCATTCCCTCGGGCTTGTACGCGACGACCCGATTGATGAACCCCGCATAGCGATGCGGCAGCTCGTCGGGGTCGTCGCCGCGGCTGCGCGCGGCCTCCCGCATCTTGTCGTCGCACAGGTAGGCGAGATTGGTGTCGTCCATCTGCACGTAGCGGCAGCCGGCGTCGTACAGCGAACGCAGCTCCTCGCCGTAGGCGCGGGCGACGTCGTCGTAGAACTGCGGCTCGAGCTCCGGATAGTGCTCGCGGCTGATGCCCGCGCGGCCGCCGCGGAAGTGCAGCATCGTCGGCGACGGAATGCACACCTTCGGGAGATGCCCTGCCGACACGCGGCTCTTCAGGTACTCGAAATCGGCGCGCTGGATGTCCTTCACGTGCCGCACCTTGTCCACGACGCGGATGACCGGCGGGGCGAGTTCCTCGGAGCCGTCGGGCTTCTTCACCGTGACCGGAATGTCGGTCTTGACGCCGCCCAACTGCTGGAGGAAGTCGATGTGGAAGTACGTGCGGCGGAACTCGCCGTCGGTGATGCTCTTCAGTCCGACGTCTTCCTGGAACTGCACGATCTCGGCGATCGCCTTGTCCTCCACGGCGCGCAACTGCAGCGCGCTGATCTCGCCGGCGGCCGCCTGCGCGCGCGCCTCGAGCAGGTATTTCGGCCGCAGGAAGCTGCCCACGTGGTCGGCGCGAAAGGGTGGCGTCGTGCGTGCGCTCATCTTCGTTCTCCTCGCTGGTCGTCTCGCCGAATCGCACAGGGTAGCGCGAATCGCCGATGTTCCGACAGCACCGGTGTCGCGCCGTGCCTTGCGGCCGTTTACAGCGTCCGACCCGGTCGGTAGCATCCGCGCCGGGGCGCGATGCAGCGCCGGGAGGCGCGATGCACGCGTATCGAAGCGACGTCCTCGTCGTGGGCGGCGGGCTCACCGGCATCGTCGCCGCGTTCGAGTTGCTGTCTGCAGGTCGCACGGTCACGCTGCTCGATCGCGACGTCGAGGCGAACCTCGGCGGCCTCGCGCGCGAGAGCTTCGGCGGCATCCTGCTGGTGGACACGCGCGAGCAGCGCCGCGCCCGCATCCGCGATTCGGTGCCGCTGGCCCTGCGCGACTGGCTGTCCTTCGGCAACTTCGGCGCCGACCCGCAGGCGGAGCACTGGCCGCGGCAATGGGCCGAGGCGTACCTGAACGACTGCAACGCCGACGTCTACCGCTGGCTGCTCGACCTGGGCATCCGCTTCCTGCCGCTTCCGCTGTGGGTCGAGCGCGGGCTCTTCGGCGAGGGCAACTCGGTGCCGCGCTGGCACGTCACCTGGGGCAGCGGCGAGCGGCTCGCCGCGCGGCTGGTCGAAGCGCTGCGAGCGCACCCCAGGCAGCAGGCGCTCACGCTGCGCTTCGGGCATCGCGTCGAGTCGCTGCTCGAAACGGGCGGGCGCATCGCCGGCGCGCGCGGGGCGACCGAAGCGGGGGGCGAGGAATTCGTCGCCCACGCCGATTCCGTGCTGGTGGCGACCGGCGGCATCAACGGCAGTCTCGAGCGCGTGCGCCGGCACTGGCACGCCGACTGGCGTCGCCCGCCCGAGACGATCCTGAACGGTTCTCACCGCTATGCCGACGGCCGACTGCACGACGCGGTCGACGCGATCGGCGGCCTCGTGACGAACCTGGACCGAATGTGGAACTACGCGGCCGGCGTGCATCACTGGGCGCCGCGAAAGCCGCTGCATGGCCTGTCGCTGGTTCCGCCGAAGTCGGCGCTGTGGCTCGACTGGCGCGGCCGGCGCATCGGCCCGATGCCGCTGGTGAGCGGCTACGACACGCGCGATCTCGTCACGCAGGTGTGCGCGCAGGAACGCGCGTATTCCTGGCAGGTGCTCAACGAGCGCATCGCGCGCAAGGAGCTCGCGGTGTCGGGCGCCGAGTTCAACCCTACGCTGCGCGAGCGCAGCGTCGCCGGCTTCGCGCGCGATTCGCTGCTGGGCAACCGCTGGCTCGTCGAGCAGTTGACGCGGCACTGCGAGGACGTCGTCACCGCCGATTCGATCGAAACGCTGGTGGCGAAGATGAACGAGCTGCAGGGCGACGCCGCGGTCGAGCTCGGCGCCGTGCGCGAGACGGTCCGGGCCTGGGACGCGCAGGTGGCGCGCGGGCCGCTGCACAACGACGAGCAGTTGCGTCGCATCGAGCACCTTCGCCACTGGCGCGGAGATCGGCTGCGTACCTGCCGTTTCCAGCCGATCGACGACGCGCGCGCGCGTCCGTTGATCGCGATCCGCGAATTCGTCATCAGCCGCAAGAGCCTCGGCGGCATCCAGACCGACCTTTCGTGCCGGGTGCTCGATGCACGGGGCGCGCCGATTCCCGGGCTGTACGCAGCGGGCGAAGCGGCCGGCTTCGGCGGCGGCGGAATGCACGGACTGCGCGCGCTCGAAGGCAGCTTCCTCGGCGGCTGCATCTACGGCGCGCGCCGGGCCGCTCGCGCGATCGTCGGCTGACCGGCATCCCCGGGAGACTCTCCGCATGAAGAAAACCGCCGCCTGGCTCGCCGTGTATGCGCTGCAGCAGCTCGGCATCCGCTTCACCTTCGGCATACCGGGAGTGCACAACACCGAGCTGTACGACGAGCTGAACAACGCCGACGCACTCGCGCCGGTGCTCGTCACGCACGAGGGCGGCGCGTCGTTCATGGCGGATGCGGTCAGCCGCGCCGCCGACGACACGATCGGCGCACTGGCGATCGTGCCCGCGGCCGGGCTCACCCACGCGGCGAGCGGAATCGCCGAAGCCTTCATCGACGGCATTCCGATGCTGGTGCTCACCGGCGGCATTCGCAGCGACACCGAGCATCGCTTCAAGCTGCACGAGATCGATCAGCTCGCCATCGCGCGTCCGATCACGAAGGCCGCGTTTCGCGTACTGCGCCACGAAGACGTCGTCCCGACGATCTTCGAGGCGTACCGGATCGCGACCGGCGGCCTGCCCGGCCCGGTGCTCGTCGAGCTTCCGGTGAACCTGCAGCTGTTTCCGGGCGAGATCGACGAGTTGCCTGCGTGGCGGGCGCCGGAGCCGGCCTCGCCGCCCGATCCGGCGCTCATCCGCGAAGCGGCTGCGTTATTGAAGAGCGCATCGCACCCGGGGCTGTTCGTCGGTTGGGGCGCCCGCCACGCGGTGGACGAACTCGCCGGGATCGCCGAGCTGCTGCAGGCGCCGGTGGCGACCACGCTGCAAGGGCTCGCGTCGTTTCCGGCCGAGCATCCGCTGCACGCCGGCTTCGGCTTCAGCGCCTCGGCCGTACCTGCCGCGCGCAATGCGTTTCGCGACTGCGATGCGATGCTCGCCGTCGGCACGCGCTTCGCCGAGATTCCCACCGGCAGCTTCGCTGCAAAGGTGCCGCACGCGCTGGTGCACGTCGATATCGATCCGTCGGTGTTCGATGCGAACCATCCGGCCCGCGTGGCGATCGCCGGCGACGCGAAGGCCGTGCTCGGCGCGCTGGCCACCGAGTTGCGCCGGCTCGGCGGCCGGCCTGCCGACGAGGCGCTCGCCGCGCGCATCGCGCGCGACAAGCAGGCGTACCGGGACGAATGGCTGCGCCACGACAGCGCGGATCGCATCAATCCGATCCGCTTCTACGACGAACTGCGCCTGCGCGCCTCCGACGACGCGGTTACCGTGCTCGACGACGGCAACCATACCTACCTGACGGCCGAGTTGTTCCCGTTGCGCCGGGGCGGCAGGCTGCTCGTGCCCACCGACTTCAACGCGATGGGCTACGCGGTGCCGGCAGCGATCGGCGCGAAGCTCGCGCAGCCGTCGAAGGAAGTGTTCGCTATCGTCGGCGACGGCTGCTTCATGATGACCTGCATGGAGATCGTCACCGCCACCGTGCGCTCGCTGGGCATCGTCTGGTACGTCTTCGCCGACGGCGAACTGTCGCAGATCGCGCAGGCGCAGCAGATGCCGTACAACCGCAAGCCGTGCACGGCGCTCGGCGCGCTGAACATCGAGGGCGTCGCGCTCGCCACCGGTGCTGCGTACGTCTCGATGGATTCGGAATCGCGCATCGGCCCGGCGATCGACGAGGCGCGCCGGCTGGCGCGCGAGGGTCGCCCGACGATCGTCGACGTGCGCATCGACTACTCGAAGCGAACCGCGTTCACCACCGGCACGGCGGCGTCCACCTTCCGGCGCTTCCCGCTGTCGCAGCGGATCCGCTTCGCGACGCGGGCACTGCTGCGAAAGGCAACGGGGTAGCGCGAAGATCGAAGCCGCCCCGCGACAGCGACGGTCACCGTGACGGGCGGGTCGTCGGTCGTACGGCTCGTGCTTCCGGCCGATGGCGCAGGCACGTACACTGGGGCAACCTTCCGACGTGGCGCGGCACGCGCCGAACCGTCATGAACGCGTCCCTCGAACCAACGCGGCATCGCCTGTCGATCGAAGACTTCGAACGGCTCGGCGAGGCCGGCATCCTTGCCCCCGACAGCCGCGTCGAACTGATCGACGGAGAACTGATCGACATGGCTCCGATCGGAACGGGGCACGCTTCGATGACGAGCCGATTGAACCGCCTGCTCGTCACCCGCGTCCAGGACCGAGCGATCGTGTCGCCGGGCAACCCCGTGCTTCTTCCGCCGTGGTCGATGCCGCAGCCCGACCTGATGCTGCTGCGTCCTCGTCGCGACGAATATGCGACTCGCCACCCGGATGCCGACGACGTGCTGCTCGCCATCGAAATCGCGGAATCCTCGCTGCGCTTCGATCTCGGCAAGAAGGCGCGAATCTACGCGCAGCACGGAATCGCCGAATACTGGGTCGTCGACGTCGCCTCCCGCCTGCTGAACGTACATCGCCGTGCCGATGGCCTCGGCTGGGAAGAAGTGCGTGCGCTCGTTGCACCGTTCATGATCGCCCCGCTGGCGCTGCCCGATCTGACGCTGCGCTCGGACGAGTTGTGGCCGGAGCTTTCGGCGTCGGATCGGGAAGCGTGACGCCGTCGCGCCTCTAGGAGTCTGTCGGACTATGGACAGGGGTCGCGCGAAACCGCTCGATGCGCCTGCTGCTCATCGTCGGCAACCGCGCACACGGAACGCGCGAGCCGAGCCTGATCGGCTTTCGATTCCTCGATCCACTCGCGCCAGACGGCCATCAGCACGGCGAGGATCACCGGGCCGATGAACAAACCCACCAGCCCGAAGGCGGCCAGCCCGCCGAGCACGCCGAACATCACCAGCAGGAACGAGATGCGCGTGGCGTTGCTGATCACCAGCGGACGCACGAGGTTGTCCACCCAGCTGACGATCAGCGTTCCGTACAGCAGCAGTCCGATGCCGTTGAACAGGTCTTCGTGCGCGATCAGCCAGATGCCGATCGCGCCCCAGACGAAGGGCGTGCCGAACGGAATCAGCGCGATCGCCGCGGTGATCGCACCGAGCAGCACCGGGGCCTCCAGCCCGAACCACCAGTAGCCCACGCCGGCCACCAGGCCCTGCGCCAGCGCGGTGAGCAGCAGCCCCCAGACCACTGCCGTCGTCATGCTGCCGACCGCCGCCAGGTACGGATCGACTCTCGCGCCGAGGAAGCGATGCAGGACGAGTTGCGCCTGCGCGAGCACCTGCTCCCCGTCGCGGTACAGGAAGAAGACCGTGACCAGCGCGAAGCCCAGCTTGGCGGCGTTTCGCCCCACGCCACCGACCACGTTCAGCGACTCGGCGGCACGCGCCTCGACCCAGCCCGCGACCTGCGTGCGGATCGCCGTCGGATCGCGCGCGAACTCGTCGAGCAGGTTCTGCAGCCACGAACCGAGCAGCGGGAGGTCGGCGACGACCTCGGGCAACCGCAACTCGCCGCGCGACAGCAGGCTCGCCGCGCTCGTGTAGAAGTCGGCGAGTTCGCCGCGCAGCAGCAGCCCGACCCACAGCAGCGGCAGCACGAAGGCCGCGGTGAGCAGCAGCGTCATCGCCAGCGCGGCGAGCGTGTTTCGTCCGCCGAGCAACCGGCGCAGCCGCACGACCAGTGGCCAGGTCACATAGGCGAGGATCAGCGCCCAGGCGATCGGCGCGAGGAACGGCCGCACGACGGCGTACGCCAGCAGCAGCAGCCCGCCGAGCAGGAGGCCGAGGATCACGCGGTTGGACAGGCTGCGGGTGGTCACTGCGCGGGGCGTCTCGGTGGGGGTCGGGCGCAGGTGCCTCCGTGGCAATCCGCGCGCGCGATCTTCGCCCCTGCCTGCGCGCAAGGTCAACCGCGAGACGATCGATTCGCTTGATCCAGATCGTATTGCCGCACGCGGCCCCCCGCCTAGCATCCGCGGCATGCGGCTGTCGACGCGTCACCTGAGACTGTGGAGCCTGATCGTCCTCGTGACGATGCTCTACGGCGCGCTCGTGCCCGGGTTGGCGCGCGCATTCGCCCAGGCGCCAGATCCCTGGCTCGAGATCTGCGCGCCGGGCGGCACGAAACTCGTCGCCGCCGATGCGGTCGGCGATCCGGCCGACGGCGACGAGGCGCGTGCCAGCCGCGATGCATGCCCTTTCTGCCTGTCGGGCGCGCACGCGGCAGTCTTTCCGGCGATGCAGCGCATCGCATTCGGCAGTCCGCCGGCGGCGGCACCGTCGCCACAGTCCGCCGAGCCGGTCTCCTCCGCGTGCCCATCACGCACTCCCGCGCAGCCCCGAGCCCCGCCACCGCTCGGCTGACCCCGCCCGCGGCCTCGTAGAGGGCCGATCCTCCGGCGCGCGCCTGCGCGCTCCGCGACACGCGACGAGACGCCCGATCCCGGCGAGACGTCCCGTGCACCGGAGCCGCACTGCCCGCCCCTGCGAAGGCCCGAAGGCTTCGCGCATTTTTCCTCCAGGAGCACTGCGGGTGCTGCTCGAATCACGAAAATCGACGGCATGCGTCGCGTTGTGCGCGCTCGCTTGCGCCGTCACGCCGGCCGGGGCGAGCGAAGAACCGGCCACGCTGAACCGCATCACCGTCACCGACTCGGCAATCGAGGACCGCTTCGATCCGGGAACGACCGACCCCGCGTCGCGCGCGCGCTTCGACGAAGCGCAGGTCGAGCGTCAGCACGCGAAGAACCTCGTCGAGATCCTGCGCTCGGCCAGCGGTGTTACCGCCGACCTGCAGGGCGACGGCGAGACGATCAAGATCAAGCTGCGCGGCATCGAAAACCAGCGCTTCATGGGCGAGAAGCCGGGCGTGGCGATCGTCGTCGACGGCGTTCCCGTTTTCGAGCGCACCGGCAAGGTCAACATCGACCTCGACAACATCGAGCGCATCGAGGTGCTCAAGGGCGCCGCCTCGTACCTGTACGGCGACGACGCGCTCGCCGGTGCAGTGATCGTCACGACCAGGCGGGGGGCCGGCCAGCGCGGCCTTCGCCTCGATGCCGACCGCGGCGCTTTCGGCTATCGGCGCCATCTGCTGCACGCGGGATTCGCCGGCGACGCAGTATCGGGCCACATCCAGTACAGCGAGCGCGAGCAGGACGGCTACTACTACCTGTCGTCGACGCACTCGCGCACCTGGTCGGGACACCTGCAATACGCGCTCGATGCGTCCAGCGACCTGTCGCTGGGTTTCGAGAAATCGGAGCGATTTCGCGACCGCGAAGGCAGCGTCACCGGCGCGACGGCCGCGTCGCTCGACCCGACCGGACGCGAGGAAGGCCGCGGATACACGCGCAACTTCGACGTCGATCTGTCGCGCTGGAACCTTCGCTACTCCCGCGACCTCGACGAGCGCAGCCAGTTGATGGCCGTCGTCTACGAATACCGCGACGACACGACGTTCTGGTCGGCGCCGATGCGCTTCGACGCGGCCGGCCGCCCGGTCGCCGGCGTGAACGACTACAGCACTTTCAACGACTACCGGCAGACGCAGCGCGGCGCCAAGGCCGAGTACCGGGTGAACCTCGAGCAGATCGCGCTGTTGGCCGGCCTGGACCTGCGCCGCAACGATTTCGACAACGACAACCGCGCGCTGAACCGCTTTCGCACCACGCCGCGCGGCGCCGTCACCGAGGCCGGCACGCAGTTGTCCGACGACGAAACCCGCGAACGGATGCGCGCGCTGTACGGCGAGGCGAAGTTCGCGCTCGGCCAGGCGACCGTGGGCACGGTGAACGTACGTCGTGACCGCGCCGACGTCGACTTCGACGCCGCACCGGTGATCGGCAACGGCAACCGCGCGGTTTCCGCCGGCCGCGCCTTCGAGGTCGACAGCTATCGTGCCGGCGTCACGCATGCGCTGGGAACCTCGAGCACGCTGTTCGCCGCCGCATCCACCGGCTTCCGGCTGCCGAGCGCCGAGCAGCTGTATCGGGGCGAGACGACGACCAACGCGTGGGTGCGCAGCAACCACTACCTGCGGCCCGAACAGGCGATCAGCGTCGAGCTCGGAGCGCGCCATCGGACTTCGCTCGCCGGCTGGGACACTCGCCTGGCCGCGTCGATCTTCCAGATCGATCGCGACGACTTCATCCTCGATTCCAACGGACAGTACGCGGCGACGAATACGACGACCGGCGGCGGCTCGCAGTTTCGCAACGTGGGCGGTGCGCGCAGCCGGGGACTCGAGCTGGAGGCCCGCACCTCGCCGCATGCCGGCTGGGCCTTCGAGGCAGCGCTGACCTTGCTCGATGCGCGCTTTACGCGCTACGACAACTTCTTCCTGTCGCTGGGCAACGCGAACGGAGCCTTCGTCGCCGATCCGAGCGCCGCCCAGCGCGCCAACCCGGCGTTCTGGCGCAGCAACTACACGGTCGTCGCGCACGACAACACCGGCAACCGCATCCCGCGCACGCCGCCGCGCCGGCTCGACGTGCGCGCGCACTGGTTTCCCTCACCCGGCTGGGCGTTCACCGGCGAGCTCGACGCACGTGCGCGCTCGTGGGCCGACGAGCTCGAGCAGGAGCGCTGGCCCGGTTTCGCGCTGTTCCATGCGGGCGCGCGCTACGAAACGAAGCTGCCCGGCCCCAGCGGAACGAGCCTGACGCTGTTCGCGCGCGTGGAGAACGTCTTCGACAAGCGCCACTGGCTGATCGCGCGCGGCACCGGCGATGCGAACTACGACGGCCGCTACGACCGCGAAGACCTGTCGATCGTCCCCGACCCAGGACGGATCTGGCGAGTCGGACTGTCGCTTCGCTACTGAACGTGGAGCTTCCGATGGATTCGATCCGTGCACTGGTCGACTGGGGCGTGATCGGCACGCTCGTCGTGGCGAGCGTCGTCGCGCTCGCCGTGGCCGCCGAACGCTGGCGTTACACAGGTCGCGTCGACGTCGCTTCGTACGACAGCCGCGTACGCCTCGAAGCCGACCTGACCGCGCGCCTGAACTGGATCGCGACGATTGCGTCGAACGCGCCGTACCTCGGCCTGCTCGGCACCGTGCTCGGCATCATGCTGACCTTCCACGGGCTGGGCGCGGGCGATGCCCTCGATGCCCGCACGATCATGGGCGGGCTCGCACTGGCGCTGAAGGCCACCGCCGCCGGCATCGCCGTCGCGATCCCCTGCGTAGTCGCCAACAACCTGCTGCGCCGTCGCGTGCGCGAGCGCCTCGTCGACTTCGACGAAGCGCGCGGAGGCTGAGCGAATGGACGAGCGCGAATTCGACGAGATCAACGTCGTTCCGCTGGTCGACGTGATGCTCGTGCTGCTCGCCATCGTGCTGACGACGGCGAGCTTCGTCGCCAGCGGACGCATTCCGGTGGAGCTCGCCGAGGCGCGCAGCGCGCAGTCCGCGCAGTCATCGCCGCTGGTGCTCACCTACACGCACGAGCGGCGCCTGTACCTGGGCGACGTACCGGTGGACGACCTGCCGACGGCGCTCGCCACGCATGCGCGCGACGAGAACGTCGTCGTGCGCGCCGACGGGCGACTCGCGCTGTCGGCCTTCGTCGAACTCGCCGACCGCGTGCGCTCGCTCGGCTTCGATCGGGTCAGCGTCGAAGTGCGGCGCCCGTGAGTGCGATTGCGCTCGGCCGTCGCGCGCCGGCGCCGATTGCCGCGCGCGATTGGCTGGCCTCTGTCGCTGCGCACGGCATGCTGCTCGCGGCGCTCTCCGGGTGGGCGGCATCGGTCGGCGATCCGCATGCATCTCCGGCGCCGATACCGATTCGCTGGGTCGGCGCCGTCGCCGAAGTACCGGCCGCGCCGGGCGTCGAGGCGGTTCCACTCGCGGATGCACGTCCAGCCGCCGCACCGATCGTCGACCCGGCGCCCGTTGCCGAGGTGCCCGTTGCCCGGCCTTCGCCACCGGCAGTCCCGGCACACCGAGTCCGCTCGCCTCGCATACCGCGCGAGCGCCCCGTCGCAGCAACCGCGCGCGCAGTGGCGCGGGCGCCTGCCGCTGCGCCCGCGCCTGCGCCTGCGCCTGCGCCCGCCGCTGCGCCCGCGACTGTTACTGCGCCTGTTACTGTGCCTGTTACTGCGCCTGCGGTCGCGGTCGAGCTGCGCACCGCCGCCGCCTCCGAAGCTTCTCTTGCCGATGGCGCCGACATCGCGCCGGCGCGCGGCGCGCCTGCTCCCGCCGCCGCTGCGCCCGCCGCCACTGGGGACACGGCCGCGGCGCTTCCCCCGATAGCTTCCTTCCCCGCGCAATCGTCACGCTGGCGCAGCGACTTCGAGGCCTTGCTCCTCGCGCGCAAGAGCTATCCGCGCCAGGCGCAACGCCTGGGACAACAGGGCGTCGTCACCGTTCAAGCGCAGTTCGCCGCCGACGGCGAACTGCTCGGCTGCGAGGTCGCGGCCAGCTCCGGCTTTCGTGCGCTCGACGAAGCCGCGGTCGAACTCGTTCGCATCGCCGCCGCACAACTGCGCGCGAGCGGCGCCCCCGGCAGCCGGGCGCAGGTGCGCATCCCGATCGCCTACGAACTGAACGGACGCGGTACATGAAGCTCCTCCGAATCCTCGCCGCCAGCGCCGCTGTGCTCGCGCTCTTCGCTTCCTCGCCCGCCGCTGCACTCGCTGCTTCTGCGTCGACTACGAAAGCGGCCCAACCCTCCGCCAATGCGCCGATCCGGGTCGCGCTGCTCTCCACGAAAATGGTCCTCGAACGCAAGTTCCGGCTGCTCGAGGACGCCGCGCGCACGCAGGGCATCGCACTCGCCTGGACCCGCGTCGACGTCGAAGGCGAGGCCGGCGTGGCGCGCGCGCTCGACGACGCAGCCTTCGTGCTGATCGACGCACCGCGCGCCGACGACCAGGCGCTCGTCGAGCGCGTGGCCGGCGCGCGCCTGCGCGATGCGGCGCTGCCCGGCGTCGGCATCCACGTGATGAGTCCTCCCACCCGCCTGCGGGCGATCGGCGTCGAACCGGACACCGCGCAGCGCGTCTTCGACTACTACGTCGGCGGCATGCGCGAGAACCACGAGCGGCTGTTCCGCTACCTGCGCGCGCTGGCCGCCGACGACGGCAGCGCTGCGCACATCGAGCCGCCGATCCCACTGCCGGCGGCCGGCATCTACCACCCGCAGCACGACACCGGCGTGATCGAGACACTGCCCGCGTATCTCGACTGGTGGCAACGCCGCTTCGGACGATCGTGGCGACACCGTCCGGTGATCGGCATCGAAATCTCGTCCAGCTACCTGTCCGACGGACAGACGCGCACCGTCGACGAGACGATGCGCGCGATCGAGTCGGCGGGGGCGCTGCCGATCGCGTTCTATCGTGCATCGCGCGTTGCGCGCGCGCGCGCCGATGCCGCGAAGCCGGCCGCTGGGCCCACGGCATCGACGAGCGACGACGGCTTCCCCAACCCGAAGCGCGACGATCGCGCACCCCGGCCGGAGCCGCTCGTGCTGCTCGACGGCCGCCCGATCGTCGATGTGATGCTCGTGCACACCTTCCTCGGCATCGATCCCGATGCGCGCAAGGCCTGGCACCGCTCGCTCGACGTCCCTGCGATTCCGATGCTCGCCTATCGCAACGGCAGTCGCGCCGACTACCTCGCCGATCCGGTCGGCGTGAGCCGCTTCGAGCTGCCGTTCACGCTGACGAACGCCGAGTACGCCGGACTGCAGGATCCGGTGGTGCTGGCGGCCAACGAGGGGGGAGAACTGGTACCGATCCCCGAGCAGCTCGACATGCTCGTCGGCAAGACACTGCGGCTCGCGAAGCTGCGCGCGATGCGCAACGTCGACAAGCGCGTCGCGCTCTTCTACTGGAACCATCCGCCGGGCGAGACCAACCAGGGCGCGTCGAACCTGAACGTTCCGCGTTCGATCGAACATCTCGTCGAGCGTCTGCGCGCGCTCGGCTACGCGATCGACGCCGCGAGCGAGCAGGCGCTGATCGACGCGAGCGCGGCGATGCTGCGGCCCGCGTACCGCCCGGGTAGCCTCGATTCGTTGACGAAGACGCCGTACTGGGCGTTCCTGCCGCTGGACGACTACGAACGCTGGTTCGCGACGCTGCCGGCGAACGTTCGCGCGCGCATCGGCGAAGCCTGGGGCTCGCCCGAGCGCAGCGCGTGGATCGCCGAGCGCGACGGCGTACGCGGCTTCGTCATCCCGCGACTCGATCTGGGCGCACTCGTCGTGCTGCCGCAGCCGATGCGCGCCGAGACCGCGGCCGGCGGCGACGAGAAGAAGTTGTTCCACGACACGAAGATGCCGCCGAACCACTTCTACCTCGCCGCCTATCTCTGGGTGCGCGAGCGACACGCCGCCGACGCCATCGTGCACTTCGGCACGCACGGCACGCAGGAGTGGCTGCCCGGAAAGGAGCGCGGCCTGTGGGCCTACGACGACCCGAACCTGCTGGTCGGCAACGTGCCGGTCATCTATCCGTACATCGTCGACAACATCGCCGAGGCGATCCACGTGAAGCGCCGAGGGCGCGGCGTGATCGTCAGCCACCAGACGCCGCCGTTCTCGCCGGCCGGGCTCGCCGACGAAAACGC
Source organism: Burkholderiaceae bacterium (assembly GCA_021166725.1). Lineage (GTDB taxonomy): Bacteria > Pseudomonadota > Gammaproteobacteria > Burkholderiales > Burkholderiaceae_E > Zeimonas. The sequence continues at coordinate 26,741 of JAJPES010000006.1, forward strand.
GGCACTCGACGAGCTGCTGCGCGAGCTCGACGCGGTCGACGAAGGCCCGGTGCGCGAACGGCTGCGCGAGCGCGTCGTCGAGGCGGCGCGCGAGGCCCATCTGCTCGCCGACCTGGGCATCGACGCCGACGCCGCCGCTTTCGACCGCATTGCTCGCGCGCTGCGCGACCACCTCGAGGAACTCGGCAGCGCGATGCAGCCGCTCGGCCTGCACACACTGGGCCGCGATGCGCCGCGCGAGCACCTCGTGAGCAACGTGATGCAGATGCTCGGCGAGCCGTTGCTCTCGCACACGGTGCCCGGGGGCGGCGGCGATGCGTTGCACGGCGACTACCGAAAGCTGGCCCGGAGCGCGCCGTACCGGTTCGTCGACGACATCGTGTTCGACGATACGCGCGCGCCGGAGACGATCGACGATGCCGTGCTGCGCGAACTGGCCGAGCGCGGACGCGGCTATCGCGAGTCGTTGCGCGCCGACGGCGAAATCGAGGCCGTCGTGCGCGCGTTGTCGGCGCGCTGGGTCGATCCTTCCTACGGCGGCGACCCGATCCGCAACCCCGACGCGCTGCCCACCGGGCGCAATCTCTACGGCTTCGACCCGTCGCGCATCCCGACGCGCGCAGCGTGGGAAGCGGGCATGCGCGCGGTCGACGAGTTGATCGACGCGCATCGTGCGAGCCAGGGCAGTGCACCGCGCAAGCTCGCGTTCACGCTGTGGAGCACCGAGACGATGCGCCACCTCGGCATGCTCGAAGCGCAGGTGCTCTACGCGCTCGGCATGCGCCCGCAATGGGACGCGGGCGGTCGCGTGACCGGCGTCGAGCCGATCCCGCTCGACGAACTCGGCCGGCCGCGGATCGACACCGTGATCTCGATCACCGGGCTGTACCGCGACCAGTTCCCGAACGTGATGGAACTTCTGTCGCGCGCGGTCGTGCTCGCCGCATCGCTCGACGAGCAACCCTACGACAACCCGGTGCGCGCCAATGTCGAGCGCATCGCGGCGTTGCTGCTCGCGCGCGGCGTCGATCCGCAGTCGGCACGCGACTCGGCGCTGACGCGGATCTTCGGCAACGAGAGCGGCGACTACGGAACGCACGTCCCCGAGGCGACGCTGGCGTCGAACCATTGGGAAGAAGGCGACGGCAGGCTCGAGCAGTTGTACCTGTCGCGCATGTCGTGGGCTTATGGTCCCGACACTTCGCGCTGGAGCACGAAGCCGCAGGACGGTGCGGGCGGGACCGTCGACGCGTACGCCGAGCATCTGCGCGGCACGGACGCCGCCGTGTTCTCGCGCTCGTCGAACCTGCGCGGCCTGCTCGACACCGATCACCCGTTCGAATACCTGGGGGGCATCTCGAGCGCCGTGCGCTTCCTCGACGGGCGCAACCCGCAGTTGTACATCTCGAACCTGCGCGATGCGAAGCGCGCGCGATTGCAGAACGCGTCGACTTTCCTCGCCACCGAACTGCGTTCGGTCTACCAGCACCCGAACTGGATCGCGCAGATGCGCGACGAGGGCTACGCGGGAACGTTGCAGTTGCTGAACGCGGTCAACAACTTCTGGGGCTGGCAGGCCATGGACCGCAACGTCGTGCGCGACGACCAGTGGCAGGCATTCCACGAGATCTACGTGAAGGACCGCTACCGTCTCGGCATCCGCAAATGGTTCGAGACGGCGAACCCCGCGGCGCTCGCGCAGATGGTCGAACGCATGCTCGAAGCGATCCGCAAGGGTTACTGGCACGCCGACGCAGCGACCGAACGCGAGCTCGTGCAGGCCTGGCAGGAAATCGCCCGGCATCACGACGTGCACACCGCCAACGGGACCTTCGTCGCGCACGTCGAAGCACTCGGGCAAGGCTACGGCCTCGACGGTGCGCAGGCACCGGAGCTTTCACCGACCCAGGCCGCCACGCAGACATCGAGCCCGGCGAGCCCCGGGCCGCAACCGGAGGCGGCGACCCCCGCCACCGAAGCGACCCCCGACGTGCCGCTGGAGCAGGTGCGCGGCCAGGAGTTGCGCGAGGTCCCGCACGAGCCGCCGACCGACACCCCCGTCGCCTGGCCCTACGCCGCCTGGATCATCGCGCTGATCGTCGCCGCCGGCGCGCTCGCGCAGACGCTGGGCACGTGGCGCGACCGCCGCCTGCCGATTCCTTCGAACTGACGCGGTGCACCGCTCCCGCCGTTCCCCAGGTTTTTCCCCATCCCCCTTGCCTTCCACCTTCCCCCTTCCCCTCCCATGCAGATCGAAGCCTTCCTCCACGAAATCTCCCGTTTCTTCCTGACGCCGGTACTGATCCTGCTCGCGGCGATGTTCGGCTACGCGCTGTACTGCCTCGGAGCGCTGCTCGCGGAGGCCGTGTTGCGCAGGCTGCGCGGACATGGGCGCCGCCCGCTCGCGCGCTGGCTGCACGCGCGTCCCGACGCGAGCCCCGAGCGTCTCGAACTGCACGTGCTGCGCCGCCTCGAGTTGCAACGCATCGTCAGCCGCACCGCGCCGATGCTCGGACTCGTCGCGACGATGATTCCGATGGGTCCGGCGCTCGTCGCGGTCTCCTCGGGCGATGCGAAAGGCATGGCGCAGCAGTTGGTGGTCGCCTTCGCCGCGGTGATCGTCGCGCTGCTGTCGGCGTCGATCACCTTCGTCGTGCAAGCGGTGCGCCGGCGCTGGCTGCTCGAAGAACTCGACGGGCTGATCGGCGCGCGCGGAGCCGGCCATGCGTGAGCGCCGCATCCGCATCGACATCCTGTCCGACGACGACGGCGACGACCCGATCCTGAGCATCGTCAACATCGTCGACGTCTTCCTCGTCGTCATCGCCGTGCTGCTGATCGCGTTGATGGAGAACCCGCTGAATCCGTTCTCGACGCAGGACGTCGTCGTGCTGCGCAACCCGGGCGAGCCCGACATGAGCATGCTCGTGCGCGAAGGCAAGGAACTGAAGGAGTACCGATCTTCGGGCCAGATCGGCGAAGGCGAGGGGGCGAAGGCCGGAACGGCCTACCGGCTGCGCAACGGGTCGATGGTCTACGTCCCGGAAGCCGGGTCGGCGCAGAGCCTCCCGTCGGGCAACGCAGACGCAGCGGCGAAGACCCCCGGCACGCGCCCGACGAACCCCTGACGGCAGGAGGGAAATTCTCGAGCCACCATCGGCCGCCTTTAATCTATATCTGGAATATATCTATACGAAACGGTTCCAGGGAAGGAGATCCGCATGCCGCAGCGCTGGACGGACCTGTCGATTTCGGTGCTGGCCAGCGTGGTCAGCGTCCTGCTGTCTTGGCCCTACTGGCGCGACTACCAGTTCTGGCCGGAGTCGCAGTGGGCATGGCAGGTCTACTTCGCGCTGGGCTTCGTGCTGGCCGTCTACGTCTTCCACGCCTTCCTCGGCAGTCTGCGCGAGCTCTTCGAGCACGAGGAGGGCTGAAGCGATGTGCAACGACGAGCCGCGCAAGCGGCGCACCGCGCTGGCGGTGCTCGGCTTCATGGTCCTCCTCTTCGCCCTGCTGTCGGTCTTCTCGTTCACCGGGTCGCGCGAGCAGGCGCTGCCGCAGCAGGTGTCCTTCGACGGGCACTCCGCAGTGGACGGGCGACGCGTCTTCCAGGCGTACAACTGCATGGGCTGCCACACGATCGTCGGCAACGGCGCCTACTTCGGCCCCGACCTCACCGACCTGTACAGGCGCACCGGACCGGCCTGGCTGGCCGCGTTCCTGCCGTCGGCGAACGCGTGGCCCACCGCTGCCGCGATCCGGCTGCAGCTGCGCAATCCCGCCGTTGCCGAAGCCGCGGGCACCGACGACTTCGACGCCTATCTCGAGCGCTATCCGGCGGCGCACGAGCGCATCGAGCGCCGCGGCGGCAAGAGCACGCACATGCCGACGCTTCCGTTCACGCGCGACGAGATCGGACAACTGGTCGCATTCCTGCGCTACACCTCGGAGCTGCATACCGAGGGCTGGCCGCCGGTGCCGATGCCCGGCGTGCGCGAGGCGGCCGCTGCCGCGCGCGACGCCGGCGCCGGCGCCGGCGTCGGCACGACCGCGATCGCACACGGCGCGTCGGCAAGCGGCTCGACCGCTGCAGCAGTCGCGACAGCACCCTCGGCGGCCACGGCCGACCTCGCCGCGCAGGGCGGACAACTGGCCAGCGAGCTGGGCTGCCTCGCCTGCCATTCGAAGGGTACCGAGCGCGTCGTCGGCCCGGGTTGGGCCGGTCTGTACGGCTCGCAGCGCGCACTCGCCGACGGTTCCTCGGTGAGCGCCGACGATGCGTACCTCGTCGACTCGATCGTGCATCCCGATGCGCACGTTGCGCGCGACTACCCGCCCGGCGTGATGCCAAGCTACGAGGCGATCACCACCGCCGAACAACGCGATGCCATCGTCGCGTACATCCGCAGCCTGGGGAGCAGCAAGTGATGCGCATCGAATACGCCACGCAGCGCCTGAGCTACCGCTTCTTCGCGCTGATGCTCGCGCTGTTCGTCGTGCAGGTCGCCTTCGGGCTGATCATCGCCGCGCAGCGCGTCGACCCGTCGCTGCTCGCCGGAACGCTGAACTTCAACGTCGCGCGCAGCGAGCACACGAACCTGGGCATCCTCTGGATCCTGTGCGGCTTCATCGGGACGATCCTCTTCGTCGGACCGCTGCTGTCGAAGCGCGAACTCGCCTCGCCCTGGCTCGTGAAGACGCTGTTCTGGGCGCTCGCCGCGGTGGTGGCCTGGAACGTCTTCACGCTCGGACTGTCGCAACGCGGAATCGCCGGCTGGTGGGCCGGACAGCCGTGGCTGCAGGAAGGACTCGAATACATCGATGCCGGTCGAGGCGCCGACGTCGTGATCCTGATCGGCTTCGCGATGCTTGCGACGATCGTGCTGCGCACCTTCCCGCCGATACGCCAGTGGAACGAGATCCATTGGGGACTGGGCATCGGCGTGACCGCGCTCACGGTCGTCTGGATCTTCGGCTTCTTCTTCGTCGCGCGCATCGACGGCCAGGAGTACCTGCGCTGGTTCGTCGTTCACTACTGGGTCGAAGGCGTCTGGGAAGTGATCCACATCAGCCTGATCGGCTTCCTCATCGTGCTGATGTTCGGCGCGAACGTGAAGACCGTCGGCTATGCCGTGTTCTGGGGCGTGACCTTCGTCTGGCTCTCCGGATTGCTCGGCAACGCGCACCACTACTTCTGGATCGGCACGCCCGACTTCTGGCAGTTCTGGGGCTCGCTGTTCAGCGCACTCGAGCCTCTGCCGCTGGTCTTCTGCTTCTGGCACATCTACCTCGATGCCCATCTGAACCGCAAGCCGCTGGCCAACGCGCCGGCGTTCTATTTCATCCTCGGTTCGGTCGTGCTCGAGCAGGTCGGCGCCGGCATCCTCGGCTTCACGATGACCTTCGCGCTCACCAACGCGTGGTCGCACGGCACCTGGGTCACGCCCAGCCACGCGCACCTCGCTCTGTTCGGCACCTTCGGCATGCTCGGCCTGGCCGCGGCCTACTACGCGATTCCACTCGTGCGCGGCATCGAGCGCTTCGACCAGCGCCTGGGCAAGCTCGGCTTCTGGCTGCTGTTCGCCGGCATGCTCGGCATGTCGCTGTCGTTCGCACTCGGCGGAACGGTGCAGGTGCACGTCTATCGCACGCTCGGGCTCGACTGGTTCGGCGGCGACGTCTACACGGCAATGATGCCGTACCAGATCCTCGTGCCGGTGTTCGGCTTCGTGTTCGCCATCGGCGCGATCGTCGTCGTCTACGACCTGTACACGCTGGCGGCGCGAGCTTCGGCGCACGAGGTGGCGTCGGCCGCTCCTGCCGTTCCGCCGCGGGTAGGCGCTTCCGCTCCCGTCGCGCGACACGCGTTGCCCGGCACTCCGCACCCCGCGCGGGCGGCTACCGGATGGGCGCGCGAGCTCGGCGGATTCGAGGCAGGGACCTGGCTGCTGGCGATGTGGATCTTCGGCGCGATCATCACGCTCGGGCTGCTGGCCTTCAACCTGCCGAGCGTGCGCTCGGGCGAGTCGTACCTGCCGCAGGTGCTCGCGTTCATCGGCTACCCGGGACTGCTCGCGACGACACTGCTGTTCGTCTGGCGCTTCCTGGCCTCGATGGAGGCGCGCAGCGGCCTGGCAACGACTGGCGAGCAAACGCCCTCCGCAGCCGAACTCGCTGCCGGTGGCTTCGTCGCGCTCGGTCCGCTGTCGGCTGCGCAGAGCGGCGAAGCGGCGAAACCCGGAGCGGCGGCGCCGGCATGAAGCTCACGCGCGCGTAAAGCTCACGCCGGCGTGTAGCTCGCCCGACCATGGCGCTTGCGGGGCGCGGCCTGCGCGAGCGGGCGAACGCGCGCAGCCAGCCGGCGTAAGCCGTCCGGTCGATCGTGCGCGCGGCTACACTGGAGCATCCTTCTCCGGTCCGCTTGCGCGCCGGTGCACGGAGGCCCCTCCGGTGAACGCCATCGTCGAACCCACTCGTCACAGGTTGTCGATCGACGACTTCGAGCGGCTCGTGGCGGCCGGCGTCCTCGCAGAGGACAGCCGCGTCGAGCTGATCGAAGGAGACCTGATCGACATGCCCCCGATCGGCCCCGGCCATGCGTCGGTCAGCATGCGCCTGACCCGCCTGCTCGTCCGCCGCGCGGGCGACGACGCGATCGTCTCGGTGACGAACCCGATGCGGCTGCCGCCATGGTCGATGCCGCAGCCCGATTTCCTGCTACTGAAGCCGCGCGCCGACGACTATGCCAGCAGACATCCGGGCGCGGGCGACGTCCTGCTGGCCGTCGAGGTGTCGGACACCTCGCTGCGGTACGACCGCGTCACCAAGGCACGCGTCTACGCCTCGCACGGCGTGCAGGAATACTGGGTCGTCGAGGTCGAAAGGAAGCGATTGCATTCGTTTCGCGATCCGCTGCCCGGCGAAGGGCGCTACGCCGCGGTGCGCGAACTGCAGGCCCCGTTCGTCATCGACGTCTCCGCATTACCGCAGCTCTCACTGCGCTCGGAGGAAATCTGGCGCTGAGGCTCACCGAAACGCCGCCGGCGAGGCCGCTCGACTTCACATGCTGCGCCGGTACTGCCCTCCGACCTCGAACAGCGCATTCGTGATCTGCCCCAGCGAGCACACGCGTACCGCGTCGATCAGCACTTCGAACACGTTGCCGTCGGCGATCACGGTGTCCTTCAGCCGCTGCAGCATCGCCGGCGCCTCGCTCGCGTGGCGAGCATGGAAATCGGCCAGCCGATCGAGCTGGCTGCGCTTCTCCTCCTCGGTGGAGCGCGCCAGCTCGATGTGATCGGGCACCGGCTCGCCGTGCGGGTTGCGGAACGTGTTCACGCCGATGATCGGGTACTCGCCGGTGTGCTTCAGCGACTCGTAGTACAGGCTCTCGTCCTGGATGCGGCCGCGCTGGTAGCCGGTTTCCATTGCGCCGAGCACGCCGCCGCGCTCGGAGATGCGCTCGAACTCGGCGAGCACCGCCTCCTCTACCAGTTCGGTGAGCTCGTCGATGACGAACGCACCCTGGATCGGGTTCTCGTTCTTCGCCAGTCCCCATTCGCGATTGATGATCAGCTGGATCGCCATTGCACGGCGCACGCTCTCCTCGGTGGGCGTGGTGATCGCCTCGTCGTAGGCGTTGGTATGCAGGCTGTTCGCGTTGTCGTAGGTGGCGATCAGCGCCTGCAGCGTCGTGCGGATGTCGTTGAACGCGATCTCCTGCGCATGCAGGCTGCGCCCGCTCGTCTGGCAGTGGTACTTCAGCTTCTGGCTGCGCTCGTTCGCCCCGTAGCGCTCGCGCATCGCCACCGACCAGATGCGCCGTGCCACGCGACCCATCACGTTGTACTCGGGATCCATGCCGTTGGAGAAGAAGAACGACAGGTTCGGCGCGAAGTCGTCGATGTGCATGCCGCGCGCCAGGTACGCCTCGACGAAGGTGAAGCCGTTCGACAGCGTGAACGCGAGCTGGCTGATCGGGTTCGCTCCGGCCTCGGCGATGTGGTAGCCGGAAATGCTCACCGAGTAGAAATTGCGCACGTCGTGGTGAACGAAGTACTCGGCTATGTCGCCCATCACCTTCAGGCTGAACTCGGTGGAGAAGATGCAGGTGTTCTGGCCCTGGTCTTCCTTCAGGATGTCGGCCTGCACGGTGCCGCGCACGGTGGACAGCGTCCACGCGCGGATCTTGGCCAGTTCGTCGTCGGTCGGCTCGCGGCCGTTGTCGGCGCGGAACTTGTCGACCTGCTGGTCTATCGCCGTGTTCATGAACATCGCGAGGATCGTCGGTGCCGGTCCGTTGATCGTCATGCTCACGCTGGTGGCCGGATCGCACAGGTCGAAGCCCGAGTACAGCACCTTCATGTCGTCGAGCGTCGCGATGCTCACGCCGGAGTTGCCGACCTTGCCGTAGATGTCGGGCCGCGGATCGGGATTGTTGCCGTACAGCGTCACCGAATCGAATGCGGTGGACAGCCGCTTGGCCGGCATTCCCTCGGAGAGCAGCTTGAAGCGCCGGTTGGTGCGGAACGGATCGCCCTCGCCGGCGAACATCCGCGTGGGATCTTCGCTCTCGCGCTTGAAGGCGAACACGCCGGCCGTGTACGGGAAGGAGCCCGGAACGTTCTCGAGCAGCAGCCACTTCAGCAGCTCGCCCTGGTCTTCCCAGGTGGGCAGCACGACCTTGCGGATCTTCGTGCCCGACAGCGACGTCCAGGTGAGCTTCGTGCGGATCTCGCGGTCGCGGATCTTCACGACGTATTCGTCGCCCGAGTACGCCTGCCGCATCTGCGGCCACATCGCCAGCAGCTTGCGCGACGCCGCATCGAGCGCCTGCTCGCGCCGGTCGGCCAGCGCCGCGACCGTGTCGCGTGCGCCGCTGTGCGTGGCATCGTCGGCCTCGAGCAGGCTCGCCGAAGCGCGCAACTGCTGCACCTCGCGTGCGCAACGCGCCTGCTCGCGGGCGTGATTCTTGTACCCGCGCACCGTCTCGGCGATCTCGGCGAGGTAGCGGACGCGCGCCGGCGGAACGATGACGACCCGACTCGTCGAGTGACGCACGTTCTCGCGCGGCAGCCTGCCCTGCGCCGTGCCGTCCTCGCCGAGCGGCACGTTCAAGCCCAGTTCGACCAGGCGCGGCAGCATCGCCTGGTACAGCGCGGTGACGCCGTCGTCGTTGAAACGCGAGGCCTGCGTGCCGAACACCGGCATCTCGTCGGGGCGCTTGCCGAAGGCCTCGCGGTTGCGCTGGTACTGCTTCGAGACGTCGCGCAGCGCGTCCACCGCGCCCTTGCGGTCGAACTTGTTGATCGCGACGAAGTCGGCGAAGTCGAGCATGTCGATCTTCTCGAGCTGGCTGGCGGCGCCGAACTCGGGCGTCATCACGTAGAGCGACACGTCGACCAGCGGCACGATCGCCGCGTCGCCCTGCCCGATGCCGGAAGTCTCGACGATGATCAGGTCGAAGCCGGCGACCTTGCAGGCCGCGATCGCGTCCGGGAGCGCCGGGCTGATCTCGCTGCCCGCGTCGCGCGTGGCGAGCGAGCGCATGTAGACGTTCGGGTGGTCGATCGCGTTCATCCGGATCCGGTCGCCGAGCAGCGCGCCGCCGCTCTTGCGCCGCGTCGGGTCGACCGACAGGATGGCGAGCTTCAGGCGGTCGTCCTGGTCGAGCCGGAAGCGGCGCACCAACTCGTCGGTGAGCGAGCTCTTGCCCGCGCCGCCGGTGCCAGTGATGCCGAGAACGGGCGTGGCGATCGTGTCGGCGCGCTTGTGCAGATCGTTGCGCCACGCGGCGAACTGCGACTCGTCGCGCCCTTCGGCGTGGCCGAGTTCGAGCGCGGTGATCGCCTGCGCCAGCGCCCGCCGGGAGCCGGCGATCTCGTCGACGGTGCGCGGCGCGTACTTCGACAGATCCTCGTCGCAGCGCGCGAGCATGTCGCGGATCATTCCCTGCAGCCCCATGCGCTGGCCGTCCTCGGGACTGTAGATTCGCGCCACGCCGTAGTCGTGCAGGCGTGCGATCTCGTCGGGGACGATGACGCCACCGCCGCCGCCGAACACCTTCACGTGGCCCGCGCCCGCCTCGCGAAGGAGGTCGAGCATGTACTCGAAATACTCGACGTGGCCGCCCTGGTACGACGAGACCGCGATCGCGTGCGCGTCTTCCTGCAGGGCGCAGTTGACGATCTCGTGCACCGAGCGGTTGTGGCCGAGGTGGATCACTTCGGCGCCCAGCCCCTGCAGGATGCGACGCATGATGTTGATCGACGCGTCGTGGCCGTCGAACAGGGACGCGGCGGTGACGAAGCGCACCTTGTTCTTCAGCCGGTAGTCGGCCAGCTGCTTCTGGTCGGACAGGTCGGTCATGCGAATCCCCGGGGAAATGCCTGCGAACCCGTAGTGTAGGGTTGCGCGGCTGCCGCGTCCGGGCCACCCGGCCCCGCCGCAGGCCATGCCGCCATGTAGTATCGGCCGAAACCGAACGACGATGCCCGCGCATTCCCCTCCCGACTCGCTGATGCTGCGCCGAGCCTTCGGCTGCTTCCCGACCGGGGTCACCGTCGTCACGACGCGCGCGCCCGACGGCAGCTTCGCCGGGCTGACCGTGAACTCGTACACCTCGCTGTCGCTCGACCCGCCGTTGGTGCTGTGGGCGCTCGCCTCGGACAGCGCCAGCCTGCGCGCATTCGAGGCAGCGACGCACTTCGCGGTCAATGTGCTGGCCGAGGACCAGGCCTGGCTGTCGCGTCGCTTCGCAACGAAGTCGCGCGACAAGTTCCACGGCGTCCCGCTGCGTACGGGCATCGAAGGCGTGCCGCTGCTCGACGGCTGCTCGGCGCACATCGAATGCCGTGTTCATTCGGCGCAACCCGGCGGCGACCACCTGCTGTTCGTCGGACAGGTCGAGCGCGTCGACGTGCTCGCACGTCCGCCGCTGCTGTACGTGAACGGGCGCTATCGGAAGGTGGGGCTGCCGGCGGATTGACGGGGCGGCGCGGGCAAAGGCACGGGCCGCCTGCCGTGGGCGCACCACTGCGCAGCCCCCGCTTCGCGGGGGTTCGCTGCGATGCTCGCATCGCCGGCTGCGCGGCCGAACTCGCTGCGCGAGCTTCCCTCGCACCGCTCGGACTTTGCGCCCGAAATAATGAGGACGACGCGCGATCCGCGCGCGCGCCGGCGCTGCTGCGCTTCTCGCCTGCGCAGAGGCGCGCCCACGGCAGGCGGCCCGCGCC